>CAWAQJ010000001.1:0-67268 GCA_963784175.1 uncultured Actinomycetes bacterium
ACCGTCCCGACGGCGAGCGTGCGCTGCTCCTGCGCCTCGGGCCCGAGGTAGACGCGCTCGAACATGAACGCGCGCAGGTCGAGCATCGCCCGGCCGATGTCATCGCTCTGGACGATGTCGTCGCCGTCGGCCGAGGACTCGACGATGTCGTGCACGAGCGTGTCGATCCGGCGCGAGCCGCGCTCGCCGAGGAGCGCGAGCTCCTCGCTGCGGCAGCTCGTCGGCGCGGAGCAGGCCGGCGCGCAGCGCGTCGTCGATGTCGTGGTTGATGTAGGCGACGCGGTCGACGAGGCGGACGATCTTGCCCTCGAGGGTGGCCGGCTCGTTCGGCCCCGTGTGGTTGAGGATCCCGTCGCGCGTCTCGACCGTGAGGTTCAGGCCGCGCCCGTCGCGCTCGAGGAGCTCGACGACGCGCAGCGACTGCTCGTTGTGGCGGAAGCGGCGGCCGAAGCGCTCGGAGAGCACCTCGTCGAGCGCCTCCTCGCCGGTGTGGCCGAACGGCGCGTGCCCGAGGTCGTGCCCGAGCGCGATCGCCTCGGCCAGGTCCTCGTTCAGCCGCAGCGCCCGGGCGACGGAGCGGGAGATCCCGGCGGTCTCGAGCGTGTGCGTGAGCCGCGTGCGGTAGTGGTCGCCCTTCGGGTCGATGAAGACCTGGGTCTTGTGCTTGAGGCGCCGGAACGCCTTGCAGTGGACGATGCGGTCGCGGTCGCGCTGGAACGGCGTCCGCAGCCGGCACTCCTCTTCCTCCGCATGCGCACGCCCGCGCGTCTCGTAGGAGCGCACGGCGCGCGGGGAGAGCCACATCTCCTCCTGCTCACGAATCCGGGTCTCGAACCCGTCCGCGACTCGTCCGGCTAGGTCCGGCACGTTCCTACGCTAGATGATGATGGGGACAGTGCCGCCGTCGGCGCTCCAGGCGGATCCCGTCACGTAGCTGGCGCGGTCCGAGCACAGGAAGACGATCACGGAGGCGATCTCCTCCGGCTCGGCGAGGCGGCCGAGCGGGCGGCCCTTCCCGACGCCCGCGAGCACCTCCTCGCGCGTCTTCCCCGAGCGGGCTGCCGCCTGGTCGGCGAGCCCGCCGTCGGCGAGCCAGGCAGGCGATGCCGTCGGACCGGGCGTGACGGCGTTGCAGAGGATCCCGTCGCCGGCGTAGACGTCGGCCACGAGGCGCGAGAGCGAGAGCACCGCGGCCTTCGTGACGCTGTAGTCGGGCATGCCGGTGGACGGGCGCTTCCCGGCCGTCGAGCTGACGTTGACGATGCGGCCCGAGCCGCGCTCGCGCATCGCGGGCAGCACGGCGTTGATCGCGCGCACGTAGCTCATGACGTTCAGCTCCCACATCGACTGCCAGTCCTCGTCGGTGAGCTCGTCGAAGCTTCGCTGGTAGGCGATACCGACGTTGTTCACGAGGCAGTCGACCGGCCCGACCTCGCTCGTCGCCGCCTCGACGAGCGTCCGCGAGGCCCGTCGGGGGTCGCGAGGTCGACCGCGACGCCGAGCGCGGCGCCGATGCTCTTTCGCCGCCGTCGTCCACCCGTGCCTGGTCGCGGCCGCTGACGACGACGCGCGCGCCCTCCTCTGCCAGCAGGCGCGCGGTCTCGCGGCCGATCCCGGCCGTCGAGCCCGTGACGATGCAGACGCGCTCTCTGAGGCCGAGTTCCACGGACGCCTACGATAACGAGCATGGGCTACGCCTACGGCTCGATCGACGACTTCGGCTCGGGCGTCTTCCGCAAGGTGCGCCGTGAGCTCGGCGTGACGGCGTTCGGCGTCAACGCGATGGTGCTCGCGCCGGGAACCGGCTGGTTCGAGCACTTCCACGACGAGCAGGACGAGCTCTACTTCGTGCACCGCGGCCGCGCCGCCTTCGACGTCGAGGGCGAGCGCTTCGAGCTCGGCCCGGGAGGCGTCTGCCACGTCGAGTCAACGACCCCTCGCAAGTTCTGGAACCCCGGCGAGGAGACCCTCGTCCTCATGGTCGTCGGCGGCAAGGGCGGCTACGTCGGCCGCGACGGCCACATGGTCGACGCGGCCGACGAGGAGCGGCGACGCGCCTTCAGCGCCGGCGAAGAGGCCGTCATCCGGCGCCTCCCGGAGTGACGACCCTCTACCTCGCCCGCCACGGGGAGAGCGACTGGAACGCCGAGGGCCGGTGGCAGGGGCAACGCCGACCGGCCCGCTGACCGAGCTCGGCCGTCGGCAGGCCGAGGAGCTCGCCGAGCGGCTGGCGAGCGTTCCGGCTCGACGCCATCTACTCGTCCGATCTCCGCCGCGCGCGCGAGACCGCGTCGAGTCGGCGGCGCACGGCAGGGCCTCGAGGTGCAGACTCGTCGACCGACCTCCGGGAGGTCGACGTCGGCTCCTGGTCGGGCCTCAGCCGGCCCGAGGTCGAGGAGCGGTTCCCCGACGCGTTCGCCCGCTGGCTCGACGGCGGCCAGGGCTGGGAGGACGGCGAGACGTACGAGGACATGACCGACCGCGTCGTGGCCGCGGTCCTCGAGATCGCGGCAGCGCACCCGGACGGGACGGTCCTCGTCGTCGCCCACGGCGGGCCGATCCGGGCGCTCCACGCGGTCGCGCTCGGGCTCGACATCGCGGAGCACCGGCGCCTCAAGCCGGTGGCCGTGAACGCCAAGCTCTCGCGCTGAGCGTGGCCGACGGTCGCGTTGCCGTCGAGCGCTAGCGCACACGACACTCTCCTCAGTTCCTGCCCGAAGAAGCGTGACTCTCCGCACGTACACTGAGCCCGTGGAGGACTACACGAACAAGTACAAGGGCGAGCAGGTCGAGCTCGAGCTCTTCGGCGGCGAGTACCAGGAGGGCACGCTGACCGCGTACTGCGCCGTCGAGGGGATCCCCCACGTCGAGCTCAGCGGCCACATCCTCATTCCCTTGCAGAACATCGCCTCGCTCCACTGCTCGAGCCGGTGCGACGCTCCCGAGCCCGACTGGCCGCCGCGCGGCCTGGCCGAGAGCGAAGGGGACACGTAGGCCGCGGCGCCGTGCGCGGCTTCGCCCTCTCGGCGCTCAACGTCGCCAAGGCGCTCCTCCTCTACGGAGGCCTGGCCGGAGGGCTCTACGCCCTCGGCTGGTGGATCGGCGGCGTCCGCCTGGGCAGCGTCTTTCTCGTCGTCGGCCTGCTGATGGTGGCGACGGTGTACTGGTACGGGCCGCGCGTGATCCTCGCGTCGCTGGGCGCGCGCGAGCTGACGCTCGCGGAGGCGCCTGCCCTCCACTCGACCGCCGAGCGCCTCGCCATGGCCGCCGGCGTCGAGCGTCCGAAGCTCTATCTCATCGACGACGGCCACCCGCGGGCGCTGTCCGTCGGTCGCGGGCCGGGCGCCTCGGGCATCGCCCTGACCCAGGGCCTGATGACGCTGCTGCCGCCGGCGGAGCTGGAGGGCGTGCTCGCCCACGAGCTTGCCCACGCGCGCCATCGCGACGTCCTCGTGCAGACGCCGGTCGTCCTGATCGCCGGCTGGCTCGTCGAGGCGAGCCGGATCGGCGGCTTCCTCGAGCGTGCGCTGCTCTTCGTCCTCGGCCCGGTTGCCGCGAGCATCGTCCAGGTCTTCCTCTCGCCGAAGCGCGAGTTCGCCGCCGACCGCCGCGCGGCCGACATCTGCGGGTCGCCGCACCCCGTCGCGGACGCGCTCGTCCGCATCGAGCAGGCGATGGAGCTCGTCCGCTTCCAGGCGAGCGCCGTGACCGAGCCGCTCTACGTCGTCAACCCGTTCGAGCCCGTCGGGCTCGCGGCCATGTTCTCGACGCACCCGCCGATCGGCGAGCGGGTCGCCGCGCTCCGCGCGCTCGACCCCGAGTGGCGCGAGAAGCTGCGCGCGGCCTAGCGGGGCCGCTCGATCGAGAGACGGTGATCCTCTAGACGCTGCACTGCGCTGGATGTTGCCGTAGAGTCCTCGCGTCCGACCCTGCGGCTACCGTCCTCGCGGACGGAAGAAGGAGGACGATGACAAGGCGGAGACGGCGTCGCTTCGCCGGCGGAGTGGCCGTGCTGGTCGCGCTCGCGTTTGCGGGCACGGCGGCCGCGGACCCGATGGGCGGCTGGACCGGCTCGAAGGGCCCGTTCTCGTGGGAGGCCAAGCGGCTCACGCTGCGGGAACGTCGGCGACAGCGCCAGCCGCGTGCGGGCGCACACTCGCTGGCGGATGAGCCCGGCCAACGGCTACGTGCGCCTCACGTTCACGCGCGAGCTCAAGAACGCGAGCACCGGCGCCTGGAAGGTCGTGCACCGTCAGCGCCGGTCGACGAAGAACACCGCGCTCGAGGGCGCTCGCGGGGTGCTCCACTGGTCGCAGTGGTTCTTCCCCTTCGAGAACGAGGGCGGCGCCACGACCCGCCACACCGTCACGTTCGAGTGGCTCCGCGACCGGCCTCCCGGCGCCGGCGCCGATCCGCGGCTGCTGCAGGCGCGTGCGGGCGTTCGCGCCCTGCGTCGTCGCGCCGTAGGAGCCCCAACCACGAAAGGGCCGCCTCTCGGCGACCCTTTCAAGAAAAACCGGCGGCGACCTACTCTCCCGGGAGGTTGCCCTCCGAGTACCATCGGCGCTGGCGGGCTTAACTTCTCTGTTCGGAATGGGAAGAGGTGTTTCCCCGCCGCTATGACCGCCGGAAACTGTGAGTTGTCGGTGACGCGATCGTTCGCGCACCCTCAAAACTCCATAGCGACTTTTTTACGGTGTTCAAATCAAGACCTCGGGTAATTAGTACGGGTCCGCTAAACGCATTGCTGCGCTTGCACGTCCCGCCTATCAACGTGGTGGTCTCCCACGACCCTTACTCCCTCGAGGGGATGGGAGGCCTCATCTCGAGGTGGGCTTCCCGCTTAGATGCTTTCAGCGGTTATCCCATCCAGACGTGGCTAATCAGCAGCGCCGTTGGCACGACGACTGATACACCAGAGGTCTGTTCGTCCCGGTCCTCTCGTACTAGGGACGACTCCTCTCAAGCCTCCAACGCCCATGGTGGATAGGGACCGAACTGTCTCACGACGTTCTGAACCCAGCTCGCGTACCGCTTTAATGGGCGAACAGCCCAACCCTTGGGACCTACTCCAGCCCCAGGATGCGACGAGCCGACATCGAGGTGCCAAACCCTTCCGTCGATGTGGACTCTTGGGAAGGATAAGCCTGTTATCCCCGGAGTACCTTTTATCCGTTGAGCGACGGCAATTCCACTCTCTACCGCCGGATCACTAAGGCCTGCTTTCGCACCTGCTCGACTTGTCAGTCTCGCAGTCAAGCTCCCTTATGCCTTTACACTCTACGCACGATTTCCAACCGTGCTGAGGGAACCTTTGCGCGCCTCCGTTACATTTTAGGAGGCGACCGCCCCAGTCAAACTGCCCACCTGACGCTGTTCCCGACCCGGATCACGGAATCGGGTTAGAAGCCCAGAACGCGAAGGGTGGTATCCCAAGATTGCCTCCACGAGAGCTGGCGCTCCCGCTTCAAAGGCTCCCACCTATCCTGGACAACGCGTCCCAGACTCCAACATCAAGCTGCAGTAAAGGTTCACGGGGTCTTTCCGTCCAACCACGGGTACTCGGTATCTTCACCGAGACTACAGTTTCACCGGATCCCTCGTTGAGACAGCGCCCAAGTCGTTACGCCATTCGTGCAGGTCGGAACTTACCCGACAAGGAATTTCGCTACCTTAGGACCGTTATAGTTACGGCCGCCGTTTACCGGGGCTTGGCTTTGAGGCTTCGCCCGAAGGCTAACCTCTCCGCGTGACCTTCCGGCACCGGGCAGGCGTCAGCCCCTATACGTCGTCTTTCGACTTCGCAGAGACCTGTGTTTTTGGTAAACAGTCGCTTGGGCCGTTTCACTGCGGCCCCCTCGGGCTCGAATTCGCGAAGAATTCTCACCCTACCGGGGCGCCCCTTCTCCCGAAGTTACGGGGCCATTTTGCCGAGTTCCTTAACGAGGGTTCTTCCGATCGCCTTAGTATTCTCTACTTGCCCACCTGTGTCGGTTTAGGTACGGGCACGCCCCACCTTCCTAGACGCTTTTCTTGGAGGCATGGCTTCAGGAACTTCGCCCGGTTAAGGGCTCGACATCCCGTCTCAGGCTTGATGGCCGGCGGATTTACCTACCGGCCGCCCTACGCGGTTGTCCCAGGACGACCAGCGCCTGGGTTTCCTTAGCCTACCCCGTCCCGCCTTCGGTCAAGCGGTGGGTACGTGGTACTGGAATATCAACCAGTTATCCATCGCCTACGCCTTTCGGCCTCGGCTTAGGTCCCGACTAACCCTGAGCAGATTAGCTTTACTCAGGAACCCTTGGGCATTCGGCGGAGGGGTTTCTCGCCCCTCTTTCGTTACTCGTGCCAGCATTCTCACTTCCCAAGCCTCCACGGCTGGCTTGCCGCCGCCGCTTCACAGGCGTGGGAACGCTCCCCTACCACTCCGAGCAAGCTCGAAGTCCGTGGCTTCGGTTTCTGACTTGAGCCCCGTTACATTGTCCGCGCCCGAACACTTGACCAGTGAGCTGTTACGCACTCTTTAAAGGAATGGCTGCTTCTAAGCCAACCTCCTGGTTGTCTCGGCACTCAGACATCGTTTCCCACTTAGTCAGAAATTAGGGACCTTAGCCGACGGTCTGGGCTGTTTCCCTTTTGAGCACGAAGCTTATCCCCCGCACTCTGACTGCCACGCTCTAGAACGCCGGTATTCGGAGTTTGCCTGAGTTCGGTAAGCTGGTAGGCCCCCTAGCCCAAGCAGTGCTCTACAGCCGACGCTGAACGCGTGACGCTATACCTAAATATATTTCGGGGAGAACCAGATATCTCTGAGTTTGATTAGCCTTTCACTCCGACCCACAGGTCATCCGCTCAGTTTTCAACCTAAGTCGGTTCGGTCCTCCACGGGGTCTTACCCCCGCTTCAACCTGCCCATGGGTAGATCACTCAGTTTCGGGTCTGCATCCGACGACTAAATCGCCCTATTCGGACTCGCTTTCGCTACGGCTCCGTTTCCTTAACCTTGCCGTCGAACAGCAACTCGCTGGCTCATTATGCAAAAGGCACGCCGTCACAGGACAAAGCCTGCTCCGACCGCTTGTAAGCACACGGTTTCAGGTACTATTTCACTCCCCTTCCGGGGTGCTTTTCACCTTTCCCTCACGGTACTAGTTCACTATCGGTCGCCAGGGAGTACTTAGCCTTACGGGGTGGTCCCCGCAGATTCCGACCGGGTTTCCCGTGCCCGGCCGTACTCAGGAGCTCGTCGAGGAAGGCCAATCGTTTTCGCCTACAGGGCTGTTACCTCCTATGGCGCGAGTTTCCACCCGCTTCGGCTAACGATCGACTTTGTAACTTCCCGACCCGCCGGCAGACGGATCATGACGAGCCCTACAACCCCCACGTGACAACGGCTGCCGCCTATCACGTCACGCAGGTTTGGGCTCTTCCCCTTTCGCTCGCCACTACTAAGGGAGTCGAGGTTTCTTTCCTTTCCTCCGGTTACTAAGATGTTTCAGTTCACCGGCTTGCCATCCGTGCCCTATGTATTCAGGCACGGACACGCACGCATTACCGTGCGTAGGTTTCCCCATTCGGAAATCCCGGGGTCAATGGATGGTCAGCTCCTAACCCGGGCTTATCGCAGCCGCCCACGTCCTTCTTCGGCTCCTGGCGCCAAGGCATTCACCGTGTGCCCTTTGTCTCTTGATCATGAAGAACACCGTGTATGCCGCTATGGAGTTTTCAAGGTGCGCGCGGGCGATCCCGCAGAGAAGAGCCGGCTGGCGCCGGTCTCTCAAAACTCAACAGCGTAAAACGTCGAGGTCGACGTAAGTTCTAGGCGAGCCCGGGCACCGGACGAATCGAGGAATCCTCGAGACATCGACGGGCCGGGCGCCCGCGGGAGTTGGAGCTCCCGCATTCCCTAGAAAGGAGGTGATCCAGCCGCAGCTTCCGCTACGGCTACCTTGTTACGACTTCACCCCAATCACCAACCCCACCTTCGACGGCTCCCTCCCTTGCGGGTTAGGACACCGGCTTCGGGTGTTGCCGGCTTTCGTGGTGTGACGGGCGGTGTGTACAAGGCCCGAGAACGTATTCACCGCGGCGTTGCTGATCCGCGATTACTAGCAACTCCGCCTTCATGGAGGCGAGTTTCAGCCTCCAATCCGAACCGGGACCGGCTTTTTGGGATTCGCTCCCCCTCACGGGTTTGCAGCCCTTTGTACCGGCCAATGTAGCACGTGTGTAGCCCAGGACATAAGGGGCATGATGACTTGACGTCATCCCCACCTTCCTCCGGTTTGTCACCGGCAGTCTCCCTAGAGTCCCCGGCATTATCCGCTGGCAACTAAGGACAGGGGTTGCGCTCGTTGCGGGACTTAACCCAACATCTCACGACACGAGCTGACGACAGCCATGCACCACCTGTGCACGAGCCCCGAAGGGCTGCCGTATTTCTACGACATTCCCGTGCATGTCAAGCCCTGGTAAGGTTCTTCGCGTTGCGTCGAATTAAACCACATGCTCCGCTGCTTGTGCGGGCCCCCGTCAATTCCTTTGAGTTTTAGCCTTGCGGCCGTACTCCCCAGGCGGGGTGCTTAATGCGTTAGCTTCGGCACGAGCGGAGTCGACACCGCTCACACCTAGCACCCATCGTTTACGGCGTGGACTACCAGGGTATCTAATCCTGTTCGCTCCCCACGCTTTCGCGCCTCAGCGTCAGTACCGTCCCAGAGAGCTGCTTTCGCCATCGGTGTTCTTCCTGATATCTGCGCATTTCACCGCTACACCAGGAATTCCACTCTCCTCTTCCGGACTCTAGCCAAGTAGTTTCCAACGACCGCTGGAGGTTGAGCCTCCAGATTTCACGTCGGACTTACCTAGCCGCCTACGCGCTCTTTACGCCCAATAAATCCGGACAACGCTAGCCCCCTACGTATTACCGCGGCTGCTGGCACGTAGTTAGCCGGGGCTTCTTCTGGAGGTACCGTCACCCTCTACGCTATTAACGCGAGTGGCTTCGTCCCTCCTGAAAGCGGTTTACAACCCGAAGGCCTTCTTCCCGCACGCGGCGTCGCTGCGTCAGGCTTTCGCCCATTGCGCAAGATTCCCCACTGCTGCCTCCCGTAGGAGTCTGGGCCGTGTCTCAGTCCCAGTGTGGCTGATCGTCCTCTCAGACCAGCTACCGATCGGAGCCTTGGTGAGCCATTACCTCACCAACAAGCTAATCGGCCGCGGGCTCATCCTCGGCCAGAAGCCGAAGCCACCTTTTCTTTCGCACTCGAGAGCGCGAGAGGCCATTCGGTATTAATCCGGGTTTCCCCGGGCTATCCCGGTGCCGAGGGCAGATTACCCACGTGTTACTCACCCGTTCGCCGCTTTCCCCAGAGCCGAAGCTCTGGTTCTCGCTCGACTTGCATGTGTTAGGCGCGCCGCCAGCGTTCGTCCTGAGCCAGGATCAAACTCTCCGTGAAGACCTTTCGCATTCAGCCCGAAGGCTGGTTGCTAACAGGTTCAAGTTGAGCTTGAGCTCAAAGTCCCCTCTCGAGAGAGGAGACGGGTTCATTTAGACCCCTCACGCCGAAGCGCGAGAGGGTCTCGACGTTCACGCTGTTGAGTTTTCAAAGACCGGGCGCTGCGGGGCTGGCACGAAAAAGGCCTCCAACTCACGCGGGAGGCCCCTGGAGGAAGTGATACTCGGTCGTATCAGGCTTCGGCCGTGGGGCTACTCCGTTGGTCGAGGTTTGCCGGTTTCGCGCAGCCGTACAGGCGGCCGAGGAATGATAGCAACGACTAGAGGGGTGTCAAGCAGCGTCTCTCAGACGGCGCGAAGCCGCACGAATTGGCGCTTTCCGACCTGGAGGAGCGCGTCGTCGAGCGAGGCCCTCGGCAGGTCGATGATCGGCCGTCGGCGCGCCGTTCAGCTTCACCCCGCCCTGGGCGATCATCCTGCGCGCGTCGCTCGTCGAGAGCCCGAAGACCTCGCGGATGACGGCGGGCAGGTGGACGGGGTCGCCCGGCGGCAAGCTCGGCCTCGGGCACCTCGTCCGGCGCGCGGCCCTCCCGCACCACGCGCGTGAAGTGGGCCTCGGCCTCGCTCGCCGCCTCCTCCCCGTGCGAGCGCCGCACGACGAAGCGCGCCAGCTCGAGCTTCGCCTCGAGCGGGTCGAGCGCGGCCGGGTCGACCTCGGACTCCATGACCAGGCGGTAGTACTCGGGCAGGAGCTCGTCGGAGATCCGCATCGTCTTGCCGAACTGCTCCTCCGGCGCGTCGGTGAGCCCGACGTAGTTGCCGAGCGACGCGCTCATCTTGCGCCCGTCGGGGCCGAGGAGGAGCGGCGTCGTCAAGCGCGACCTGCGGCTCGAGGCCGTAGGCCTGCATCACCTCGCGGCCGGCGAGCAGGTTGTAGAGCTGGTCCGTGCCGCCGAGCTCGACGTCGGCCTCGATCGCGACCGAGTCGTACGCCTGCATGAACGGATAGAGGAGCTCGGAGACCGAGATCGCGGTCCCGGCGGCGAAGCGCTTGGCGAAGTCGTCCCGCTCGAGCAGGCGCGCGACGGTGATCGTCCGCGTCAGCCGGACGACCTCGGCGAAGTCGAGCTCGCGCAGCCACTCGCCGTTCATCCGCACCTCGAGTCGCTCCGGGCTCGTGTCGACGATCTGCGCGGCCTGCTCGAGGTAGGTGCGGGCGTTCGCGTCGATCTCCTCGTCGGAGAGGATCGGGCGCTCGCTCGAACGGCCCGACGGGTCGCCGATCCGCGTCGTGTAGTCGCCGATGATGAGGACGCCGACGTGGCCGGCCCGCTGGAACGCGGCCATGCGCTGGAGCGGGATCGCGTGCCCGACGTGGACGTGCGGCGCCGTGACGTCGATCCCGAGCTTCACGCGCAGCGGACGCCCGAGGGCGAGCTTCCGCTCGAGCTCCCCCGCGGGGAGCACGTCGACCGCGTTGCGCGTCAGCTCGGAGAGGAGGTCGGGGGCGGCCATGGCCGCCCCCGATCATAGGGTTCTAGAAGGGATAGGGAGCGAGGCTCCAGGCGGCCGTCGCGTACCAGATGCCGAACGCGAGGCTCGCCGTCCCGAGCACCGGGGCGACGCCGCCGAACGCGGCGGAGACCGGCCCGGCGACGAGCGCGCGGCCGAAGCTGCCGGAGAGCATCGTCATCGAGACCGCGGTGAAGACCGCCAGCAGGGCGAGCGAGACGACGGAGAGGGCCGTCGACTCGATCGACGCGACGAGGAGGATCCCGACGCCGGCGCTGCCGCCCATGCCGTGGACGAGGCCGATCCCGAAGGCGCCGAGCCGGCCACGGGCATGCCGGTGGCCGTGCCCGACGTGCGCGTGCGAGTGGTCGACCTCCCCGTGACTGTGCATGTGCTCGTGGAAGGCGCCCGCGCCGCCAGCGGATCAGCAGACGCACGGCGAGGTAGACGATCACGATGGCGATCGCGGTCTCGGCGCCCTGCTGCACCCGCTCGGGGAGGTAGCTGTCGAGGAGCAGGATCGGGAGCCCGAAGGCGAAGAGCGTCAGGCCGTGCCCGAGCCCCCAGGCGAGGCCGAGCTCGCTCGCCCGCCGCCCGGCGCGGTCGCGCCCGCCGGCGACGAGGGTCGACACGGCCGCGATGTGGTCGGGATCGGTGGCGTGCCTGAGGCCGAGCAGCACCGCGACGGCCAGCACGATCCAGATGGAGCCTCCGTCGGAGAAGGCAACGATTCTGTCGTCGAGTCCGAACATCAGAGAACCTCCGGGAGAGCGTTGACGGTGATCCCGATCCCGACCGCGAGAATCACCAACGCGCTCACGGCGGGAAGCGTACGTACGAGCCGCCCGTTCAGGGACAGGCGGGAGAACGCGCGACGGGCCAGCACTGCGACGAGCCCGACGGCGGTGACGGTGGCGGCGAGCCCGACGCTGAACGCGAGGATCAGCGCGAGGCCGAGCCCGACGCGGTGGAGCGCGATCGCCCCGAGGAGCACGACCAGGGCCGAGGGGCACGGCAGCAGGCCGGCGGCGACGCCGACGCCGAGGAGCCCGCCGCGGCCGTAGCCGTGGTCGTGGTCGTGACTGGTGATCGTGGTGGTGATGGTCGTGCCCGTGCGCATGGGCCCGGGCGTGACGGACGCGCCCGGCCAGCACGGCGAGGCCGACCCCGACGACGAGCAGGCCCGAGGCGACGGTCAGCCACGGGTAGAGCTGCTCGGGCACGAGGAAGCGGGAGAGCAGGAGCGTGACGAGCCCGAGGGCGAAGACGCCGGCCGTGTGCGTCGCGGTGACGATCAGGCCGAGGTAGACGGCGTGGCGCGGTGTGCCCCGGGATCCGACGAGATAGCCGGCGACGATGGCCTTGCCGTGGCCCGGGGTGAGCGCGTGAGCCGCGCCCCAGAACATCGCCACGAGCAGCGAGACGAGCACGACGCCGATGCCGAGGTCCTCCTGCGAGACCAAGCGACTCGAACCTCCCCAGATCGCGCGCGGGGCCGGACGAGGCGTCGAGCGACGGAGCAGGCCCCGCCGACGAGCCGGGCTCGTACTCGACGCGGGCCTCGCGGACGTCGAGCGGCGAGCTGAGGAGGTCGGACGGGATACGAGCGGAGCCCGCCGCTCACGCTCTCGGCCGGCGCCGACGAGGAGGCGATCTGCGTGCCCTCCTCCGCGCGGACGACGATCTCCCGCCAGCCGAGCCGGCCGTCGAAGCTCTCGTCGCGGAAGGCGAGCGACGAGCCCGTGCGCCGCCTCGGCGTCGAACACCGCGTCGAACCGCAAGCGTTTCCAGCCCGCCTGCGCCCTCGCTCGAGGTCGCCTCGTGCTCGACCGGGCGTCAGCCGCACGCGGCGCCCGTCGATCTCGAGCACGAGGTCGTCCGCGAGGCGCCGGGCGAAGCTCCGGCGACCGCACGGCATCGCCCTCCTGGAAGGTCGGGATCTCCGCCAGGTCGAGCGCGTACGTGACATAGACGCGATCGCCCGAGAGCAGGATCTCCGCGTAGTGGTTGACCGTGAAGTTGCCGAGCGGATGCGCCCCGCCGGAGGCCGGCCAGACGAGCGCGACGAGCGCGATCGCGATGAGCAGAAGGCGCTTCACGAGACCGCCTCCTCCGCAACCGGCGCCCAGCGGGGCGAGAAGTACGGGTTGATCGCGAGCGCGCGCGAGAACGCGGCCCTGGCCGCAGCCGGGCGGCCGAGGCACCGTTCGATCATCCCGCGGTGGAACTCCTTCAGGGCGTCGCGCGTTCCGAGGCGAAGCGCGAGCTCGGAATGCGTGCGAGCCTCCTCGCAGCGGCCGTTGCGGTAGAGCGCCCAGGCGAGGACGTCCTCGGCCTCGATGCTCCGCCGCTCGGCGTAGGCCTCGCGCACACGCGCGAGCGCATCTGCGACCTTCGCGTTGCGGTCGAGATCGACGAGCGCCGTCTCGAGCTCGGTGCGGGCGCCGTTCGACTCGAGGAGCCGCTGCATGACGTCGAGGAGCTCGTACGCCTCGCGGGCCTCACCGTCCCGCCCGGCGGCGGCGAGCGTCTCAGCGAGCCGGCCGGCGTATTCGGGAAGAGGCACGGCCTCCAGGGCGGCGCGGTAGAGGGCAACCGCCTCGTCCGTGCGTCCCGCGCGCAGCTTCCACGCGCGCGAGGCCGGCCCGCGCCCGGTGGTAGTCCGGAAAGCGGGCGAGCGCCGCGTCGTACGCGCGCTCGGCGAGGCGCAGTCGCCCGCTGTTGAATCTGAGGTTTCCGAGCTCGACGAGAGCCCACGCCCCGCTCTCTCCGCTCGCCGGAGCCGAGCGGGCTGCGAGCGCCATTGCCTCAGCCGCGGAGCCGGTTCTCCCCTTCAACTCGCGCGCGTACGCGATGCGCGCGTAGGACGAGAGCCCCGGCTTGGTCGCGGCCATGCGATCGAAGGTCGCGAAGGCCGCCTCGTAGCCGCCCGAGCTCGACGAGCGAATCGCCGAGGACGCCGAGCGCCTCGACGGAATACGGGTTCAGGCGCAGCGGCGCGTTGCGCGAGCCGCCGCGACTCTTCGAAGCGGTGGCGAGTCGCCGCCAGCGCCGCGAGCCCCGTGAGGGCGAGGTCGTTGTCCGGCGCGAGCTCGAGCGAGCGGCTCGAGGGCCTCCTCCGAGCGCGGGTAGAAGGACGGATCGCCCGTCTCCCGCGCGCGCTGCTGGTAGGCGAGGCCGAGAAGCACGAGCCCTTCGGCGTCCTCGGGCGCGGCCCGCGACCCGCTGCTCCAGCCCGGCGATCGTCGCCGCCGTGTCTCCGGCCGAGAAGCCCTGGAGAAGCGCCTGGGCCGTGTCGGCCGCGCGGGCCGGCGCCGCGTCCTGGTCGCCCGACCCGCCGGCGAGCGCTCCGCCGAAGAGGCCGGCCGTCGCGGCGATCCCTGCCGCCAATCCTGCGATGAGAAGTCGTCTCTTCATGTGAAGGCTCCGGGAGGGATCGAGGGGCCCGCCGCCGCACAGCGGGCCCCTCGGCCGATCCCTCGTCTACGGGCCGCCCACCAGCGAGTGGTGAACGTGCTCGTAGCCCTGATGGGGCTGCGGGATGTACGGGAACCCGACGTGGAACGGGCGGTCGTTCGCGTCCACGCCGTCGCCCAGCTGGTTGTTGGGCGACCGGTTGGCGTTGCCGGCGCACTGGCCGAGACCCTCGATGAGGGGCGCGACCGCGGGGCCGTATCCGCAGGTGAGCGCACGGAGCTCGATGTCCGTGACGTCGTCCTCGAGACGGCGCCCGTTCGGGAAGCCGGCGAAGTCGCCCGCGAGGACGCCGAAGCCGGTTCCCCTGTCCGACCGGAGCGGTCGGCGCGATGCCGGTGTTCAGGCGAATGCAGGTCGGCCTTGGTCTGCCCGGTGAAGTTCAGGCCGGGCACGCCGGTGAGGAGGATCGCCTGGATGTCGCCGCGTCCCGTCTCCGGCGCGTCGTCGAGCACCGGGTAGAGCGCGTTGGCGAGCTTGGTCACCTCGGGGCTCAGGTAGCGCGAGGCGAAGCTCGCGTCACCAGAGGGATCCGAGGCGTTCCAGCGGTCCTTCTTGCCGAGCGGGATGACGACCTCGTTGATCAGCGGGTTGGCGAGCCGGGACACCTGCACCCAGCTCCCCTGGCTGCGGCGCCTGCCGTTCGCATCGATGATCTGGATGCGCTGCCGGCTGGCGGTCGCGTAGACGCCGACCACGGCCTTCGGGTCGTCCGCCGCGTGCAGCTTCCCGTCGCGGGTGAGCTGCTTGATCGGGACCTGAAGGACGATCGAGTGCGTGTTGAAGCCGCCCACGCCGTCGACCCCGTCATCCGCATCGAGCGGAATCACGTGCGCGGGGTTGAACGGCCGCAGGCCGGCGAGGTCGAACACCGAGCCGAGATCGACGAAGAACGGATCGTCGCTCTGGCCGGCGAACGCCTTGATGCCGCCGGGCAGCTGCTGAACCGCGGCCTGCATGAGCGAGCCGTAGTTCGGGGTCGAGCGGGGCCCGATGTTGACGGGCGTCGTCGGCAGGTTCCTGCCGAGGACGGTCGACTTGTTCTTCTGCACCCGGGTGACCGTGTAGGTACTGCGGCTGGTTCCAGTCCGGGTCGGAGAGCGTGTCGATCGGGCCGGTGTTGTAGAGGAACGTGTTGCCGTTCCGGATCTGCGTCCGGAAGTCGAACTGGTAGGTCACGTCCTCCCGTCCGTCTCCCGTCGAGTCCACCTTGAGCTCGTAGAGCACGTCGTCGCCGAACGCGTTGAAGTTCGGCCCGCCGGCGGGCTCCTCGAGCGGGATGTAGTTGGCCACGATCGTGACCGTGTCGGGCCGGTCCGGGCTCACGAACGCGTACACGTCCGTGTTGTCCGCAGCCGGGTCGAGCATGATCCTCGGTGCCTCTCGATGGCTCGAGGCAGGGGCGTCCTCAGGGCCCGAGCCGCGCACGAGCACGGCTGCGAGCGCAGCAAGGGCGAGCACCCCGATGAGCGCAATGCGTCTCATTTTCCTCTCCTCCGTGGGGGTTGAACGCGCCCTATTCGGGGGAGGCGGCCGATCGGTTCGAATGAGTTTCCGAACCGATCTTCCTCGCGGGCCGAATGTCGCTCATGGCTGCCGTGTTAGCGTTGCGCACGCCTCGCAAGCGGCGGGGAATCATGGCTCGAGGGCTCGCTCACCTTTCGGACGAGGCGCTTGTCGCGCTCGTCGCGCGCGCCGACGAAGAGGCGCTCGCCGAGCTCTACGACCGCTTCAACCGCGTCGCCTACGGGCTGGCGCTGCGCATCGTGCGCGACCCCTCCCTCGCGGAGGACGCTGTCCAGGAAGCGTTTCTCGCCGTGTGGCGCTCGGCAGCGCGGTTCGTCGCCGAGCGCGCCAAGGCGAGCACGTGGATCCTCACGCTCGTCCACCGCCGCGCGGTCGACCTCGTGCGCCGCGAGCAGCCCAGGCGCGCCGAGCCCCTCGAGACGGCCCCGCAGCAGGCGGGCGACGACACGGAGGAGGAGGCGTGGCTTCGCCTGCGGCGCGCCCACGTGCAGGAGGCGCTCCGGCGCCTGCCGGACAAGCAGCGCGAGGCGCTCGAGCTCGCGTACTACGGAGGCTTCACCCAATCCGAGCTCGCCGACCGACTCGGCGAGCCTTTGGGCACCATTAAGAGCCGGATGTTCTCCGGCCTGGCCAACCTCCGCGATCTGCTCGCGGAGGCCGACATCGAGAGAGAGCAATGGAAAGAACCGAGATCCACGAGCTGAGCGCCGCCTACGCCCTCGACGCCCTGGGCCCCGAGGAGCTGGACGAGTTCGAGAAGCACCTCGCGCACTGCGCGGAATGCCGCGAGCACGTCGCGGCGTTCCAGGAGACCGTCGCGGAGCTCGCCTACGACGTGGATGCCCCGGCGCCGTCGCCCGCGCTGCGGAACCGCGTGCTCGCCGACGCGCGCCGCGAGCAGCCCAAGGTCGTGGCCATGCCCCGCCGGCGCTGGGCCTTCCCGATCGCCGCGGCCGCGGCGTTCGCCGCCGGCTGCGTCGCACTCGGTCTCGCGTTCTGGGCTTCCGATCTCGCGCAGCAGCTCGACGACGAGCGCGCCGCGCTCCACCGCGCCGACGAGGTCGTGATCGCTCTCTCCGACCCGACGAGCACCCGGATCCCGCTCGACGGCGCCAACGGCATCCTCGTCGTGAAGCCCGACTCGTCCGAGGGCTGGGTGCTCGTGAACGGCCTCGACGAGGCGCCCGAGGGAAAGA
Source organism: uncultured Actinomycetes bacterium (assembly GCA_963784175.1). GTDB lineage: Bacteria > Actinomycetota > Thermoleophilia > Gaiellales > Gaiellaceae > JAIBJN01. Next base: position 17,167 of record CAWAQJ010000001.1, read on the forward strand.
CGTACGAAGCGTGGGTGATCGAAGACGGCGAGGCGACCGCGGCCGGCCTGTTCTCCGGCGGTGGCGAGCGGACGGTCGTGCCTCTCACCGAGCCCGTTCCCGAGGGCGCGATCGTCGCCGTCACGGTCGAGGAGGCCGGCGGCGTAGAGCAGTCCACGCAGGACCCGGTCTTCGTGAGCGAGCAAGCGGCCTGACCCTCTCGCGCCGTCGCTAGACTCCGTCCTTCGTGCTCTTCGGAAGGCGTAAGCGCGGCGTGCGACAACGTCGCCGCCGGATCCGCAAGCTCAGATTTCTCGCTCTCGTCACCGTCGTCGGCTTCGTCGCGGCGGTGTCGTTCACGTTCGGCCTCGTGAGCTCGATCGCCAGCGAGCTCCCGCAGCTCGAGCCCGGCAACGAGCGCCGCGCCGAGCGCCTCGGCTACATCTACGCCTCGGACGGTAAGACGGTGCTGGCGGTCCTGCGCGGCTCGGAGAGCAGGGTCATCGTCGAATCCGACGAGATCGCGCCCGTCATGAAGCAGGCGATCGTCGCCGTCGAGGATCGCCGTTTCTGGGAGCACCAGGGCGTCGACATCCGGGGCATGGCGCGCGCGGTCTGGGCCGACGTCCGTTCGCAGACGATCGTGCAGGGCGGCTCGACGATCACGCAGCAGTTCATCAAGAACCAGTACACGAAGCAGGAGCGCACGATCAGCCGGAAGCTCAAGGAGGCGGCGCTCGCCTGGCAGCTCGAGCAGCGGTGGTCGAAGGACCGGATCCTCACCTCGTACCTGAACACGATCTACTTCGGGAACGGGTCGTACGGCATCGAGATGGCCGCGCGCGTGTACTTCGACAAGCACGCCGACGAGCTCGAGCTCCACGAGGCCGCGCTGCTCGCCGGCCTCCCGGCGAACCCCGGGTCGTTCGACCCCGCGTCCAACCCGGAGGTGGCCAAGGCGAGGCGGAAGACCGTCCTCCGCCTCATGCTCGAGCAGGGGCTGATCAAGCCCGACGACTACCGCAAGGCGGACGCGGCCCCGCTGCCCCCGCCCGACGAGATCGGGCTCCCCGGCTCCGGGAAGCGCGTCCAGTACTTCGCCGAGTACGTGAAGCAGCAGCTCGTCCCCTATTACGGCTCCGGCGAGGTCTTCGGCGGCGGCATGAAGATCTACACGTCCATCGATCTCGAGCTCCAGCAACTCGCGCGCGAGGCGATCGACAAGTGGCTCGTCGAGCCCGACGGTCCGACGGCAGCGCTGGTCGCCATCGACCCGCGCGACGGCAAGGTGCTGGCGATGGTCGGCGGCGAGAGCTTCCGCAAGAGCCAGTTCAACCTCGCCGTCCAGGGGCAGCGGCAGACGGGGTCCGCCTTCAAGCCGTTCGTCCTCACGGCCGCACTCGGGCAGGGCATCTCGCCGCAGACGGTCTTCGAGTCCGAGCCGACGACGATCAACCTCGGAGACCAGCTCTGGTCGGTGGCCAACTACGAGGGCTCCTACCTCGGCCCGATCGACCTCACCGAGGCGACGATCCACTCCGACAACACGGTCTATGCGCAGCTGACCGCGCAGGTCGGGCCGAAGAACGTCGCCAACACGGCGCACCGGCTCGGCGTGACGCGGCCGCTCGACGACTACTTCGCCATCGGGCTCGGCGTCGAGGCGGTCAGTCCGCTCGAGATGGCACGTGCCTTCGCCACACTTGCGTCCGGCGGCAAGCGCATCGACGGGAGCGTGCTCGGCAATCAGCCGCGCGCCGTTCTGCGCGTCGAGCACAACCGCCGGGCGGACTCGAACGACCCGGTGCCGAAGCAGGTCGTGAACGGGAACGATGCCGCGATCGTCAATTCGATCCTCCAGGGCGTGGTCAACGAGGGAACCGGTGAGCGCGCGGCCCTCGACGACCGTCCCGTCGCCGGCAAGACCGGGACGACCGAGAACTACGGCGACGCGTGGTTCGTCGGCTACACGCCGCAGCTCGCGGTCGCCGTCTGGGTCGGCTACCCGAACCGCCTGAAGCCGATGGAGACCGAGTACAACGGCGACCCGGTCGCCGGCGGAACCTTCCCCTCGCTGATCTGGAAGACGTTCGCCAAGACGGCGCTCGACCACCTAGAGGAGCCCCCGGCCTACTTCGACTCGCCCGTGTACGACGAGGTCTCCCCGCTCAACGTCGTCTATCGCAACAGCAAGTGGTACCTCGACAACGGAAACTGTCGGGACGTCAAGCAGATCCTCTACTTCGTCGGCTCCGGGCCCGACCAGCCGGCGCCGTGCAAGCCCAACGAGGTCGACGTTCCGCATGTCGTCGGGTCTCGGCGCGACGTCGCCGAGGCACGGTTGCTCTCCATGCCGCTGACGCCGGAAATCATCTGGCGCCCGGCCAAGCCCGGGGAACGGCTTGGAGTCGTGACCGAGCAGATGCCGGCGAGCGGCACGCTCTCCTCCTGGAGCACCGTGCGGATCGTCCTTCCCCGCGCGCGGAACGGACGCATCCCGGACGTGGTCGGGCTTTCACTGGAGCAGGCGCGCCACCGACTCGCCAAGCGCAGGCTCGCCGGGACGATTCGCGCCTACGCGGACGGCGCCCCCGCCGGGACCGTCCTCGCGCAGTTCCCGCGCGCGGGCCGGGCAGCCGTGCCGAACATGACCATCAGGCTCGTCGTCGCGCGCGGTTGACGCCCGGCACCGCGGGTACAAGAATCGCGCCGGCCACAACAGGAGGTGTCATGGAAGCGTCCGCCGCAGTCGTTCCGCCTGGCAACACCGGCCCCCTGGGGAACCGTCGTGGAATCGGGTTCGGGATCCTCTTGTTCATCGTCACGTTCGGCTTCTATAGCTGGTACTGGGCGTTCAAGACCCAGGAGGAGGTGAAGCTGCACTCCGGGGAGGGCCTTGGCGGTGTGCTGGGCCTGGTGATCTGGATCCTCCTCAACCCCGTCAGCGCCTTCGTGATCCCGTCGGAGATCGGGAAGATGTACGAGAAGGACGGAGGCCAGCCGCCCGTCAACGGCTGGACCGGGCTCTGGCTCTTCCCGTTCGGCATCTTCATCATCCCGGCGATCGTCTGGTTCGTGAAGGTGCAGGAAGCGCTGAACGCCTACTGGGAGGCCAAGGGAGTTCCCGCTCCCTAGCGGAGCGCCGCCAGCGGGCGGCTGAGGAAGCGCGAGCCGGCCAGGCCGTAACGCCAGGGGAGCTCGGCCGCTCTCGTGATCCCGATGCGCGGGCCGGTCACCACCGGCTGGACGCTCCCGGCCGCGGAGAACGAGAACGGCGGCCGGTCGAGGGCGGCGCCGTCCTGATCGAGGCTGATCCCGAGCGCCTGGCAGAGGCGGCCCGGGCCCGAACAGAGCAGGCGCTCGTCGTCGAGACCGCGCCGCGCACGCATCTCGTCGAGCCCGGCGGTCGGCTCGAGCGCCCGCACGAGCACAGCCTCCGCGACTCCCTCGCCGCCGCAGACGAGGTTGAGGCACCAGTGGATCCCGTACGAGCGGTAGACGTAGGCGTGGCCGGCGGGCCCGAACATCGACCGGTTGCGCGGCGTCTGCCCGCGGTAGCCGTGGCTGGCCGGGTCCGCGGCGTCGTAGGCCTCGACCTCGACGATGCGACCGCCGACTCCGTCGACGAGCAGCGTGCAGCCGATGAGCTCCGGCGCGACCTCGTGGACGCTCCGCGCGAAGAACTCGCGCTCGAGCACGGTCAAAACAGCTGCTCGGCCTCGGGCGGCTTGGCGCTCGCCTCGAGGAGCTTGCGCGCCCGGCGGCCGAGGTCGCCGAGGTCCACCCTGCCCTTCTCCGCGTCCTGGGCGATCCGCTCCGCAAACGCGAGCGCCTCGTCGAGCAGGCGCGAGCCGGCGGCCAGGTCCTGGCCCATGTCGTGGAGGATCGTCCGCTCCGTCCGCGAGGCGACGATCGGCGCCGGGATGCCGTCCACCCAGACCTGGGTGCGGCTTCCTCCTCCCCGGTCCTCGCCCCGGATCGGCTCGAGCGCGTAGATCTTGTCCGCGCGCGCGTACTTGCCGAACCCGAGGAAGACCATGCGGGGCGCGGCGTCGGCCATGCGCTGATTATCGCAAGAGCGTCGGCCCGCTCCGTGAGCGCGGCACGGCGGTGGCGTCTCGACGGCAAGGCTGCACGTCGACCTCGTGTCGTTCGACCCCGAGGCGCAGCTGGCCGCCACTCCCCCCGGGCGGCCAGCGCGCCTGTAAGGGCCGCCCGCCTCACGTCATTGGGACGCTGCCAGCGGGCGGGAGTTAGCCGAGCGCCCTCGCGAGCGACTTGACGACCCGTTCCTGGTCTTCGACCGGCAAGCGCGCGTGGAACGGCAGCGCAAGCGTGCGGGCGCTCGCGTCCTCGGAGACGGGGAGCATCCCCTCCCGATAGCCGAAGCGCTCGCGGTAGAACGGCTGCAGGTGGATGGACGGGAGGTACGGCTTGCTCGCCACGCCCTCCTCGCCGAGCCGAGCCATGACGCCGTTGCGGTCGACGCCGGGGGCGAGCTTCACGACGTACACGAACCACGAACGCCGATGGTCCTCGTCATCCGGAAGCGGCGGCTCGACGCCCTCCACGGCGGCCAGGAGCTCCCCGTAGCGACGGGCGACCTCGGCTCGCGCGGCGAGGATCTCGTCGAGCCGCTCCAGCTGCGCGAGCCCGAGGGCAGCGGAGATGTCGTCGAGCCGGTAGTTGTAGCCCAGGCGCGCGTGTGTGAGCCACTCGCCGGAGTCGCTGCGGCCCTGGTTCGACAGGCTCTTCAGGAGCGCCCATTCCTCCTCCGACCCGACGGCCACCGCCCCGCCCTCCCCGGTGGTCATCTGCTTGTTGGGATAGAACGCGAACACCGCCGGGCGCCCCGAGGATCCGATCGGGCGGCCGCGATACTCGGAGCCCAGGGCCTCGCACGCGTCCTCGACGATCGCGAGGCCGTGCCGCTCGGCGATCGCCTCCAGCTCGGCGAGCTCGACCGGGTAGCCGAAGATGTGCACCGGCAGGATCGCCTTCGTGCGCGGCGTGATCGCCGCCTCGACCGCGGCTGGGTCGAGGTTGAGCGTGTCGGGATCGATGTCGGCGAAGACAGGCGTCGCGCCTTCGTAGAGCGCGCAGTTGGCGGAGGCCACGAAGGAGAACGGCGTCGTCACGACCTCGTCCCCCGGGCCGATGCCCGCCAGGCGCATGCAGAGGTGGAGCCCGGCTGTGCCACTCGAGACCGCGGCGACGTAGGGCGCGCCGGTGCGCGCGGCGAGGGCCTCCTCGAAGCGGTCGATCATCGGGCCGAGCGAGAGCTGCCCCGAGCGGAGCGTCTCGACCACCAGCTCCTCCTCCCGCCCGTCGATCCAGGGCGCGGAGAGAGGGATCTGCTGCGTCAAGACCCCGGTGCCGCCGGCGTCTTCTCGGCGTACTCGAGCCAGCGCGACCACCGCTCGTCGCGACCGCGGACGACGTCGAAGAACGCGTCCTGGATCGCCTTCGTCACCGGCCCCGGCGCGCCAACCTCGTGGTCGTCAACCGACCGTACCGGCGTGACCTCGGCGGCCGTGCCGCACATGAACACCTCGTCGGCCAGGTACAGGTCGGAGCGGATCATCCCCCGCTCCTGGACGGCGTAGCCGAGGGCCTGCGCGATCTCCATGACGGTCTCGCGCGTGATGCCGGGCAGGATGGAGACCGAGAGGTCCGGCGTGATGATGATCTCGTCCTTGACGACGAAGATGTTCTCGCCGGAGCCGTCAGCCACCCGCCCGTCGTCCGTGAGCAGGATCGCCTCGTCGTAGCCGGCGCGCGTCGCCTCGATGACGGCGAGCATCGAGTTGAGGTAGATGCCCGTCGCCTTGGAGACGTGCGGGATCGTGTTCGGCCCGACGCGCTGCCAGGAGGAGATCTTCGCGCGGATGCCCTTCTCGAGCGCGTCCTCGCCGAGGTAGGTGCCCCACCGCCACGTCATGAGGACGACGTCGACGGGGTTCGTGCCCGGGTGGACGCCGAGCTCGCCGAAGCCGTAGAACGCGATCGGGCGGATGTAGCAGTCCGAGAGCCCGTTCACGCCGATCAGCTCGTGGGTCGCGGCCCGCAGCTCTTCCACCGAGTGCGGGACCTCCATGTGCAGGAGCTCGGCGGAGCGGTGGAGCCGCGCGAGATGGTCGGTCAGCCGGAACACCGCCGGCCCTGCCTCCGTCTCGTAGCAGCGGATCCCCTCGAACACGCCGGAGCCGTAATGCAGCCCGTGCGCGCCGACGTGGACCTTCGCGTCGGCCCAGTCCACGAGCTCGCCGTTCATCCAAATCTTCTCGGTCGCTTGCATGGATCGAAGGTTACTCCACGGTCACGTCCGCGGCCCGGGCACGCGCCAGGCGGACGAGGTCGCTCGGCGCCAGCGCAGCCATGTGCCTGTGCGACCCCGCGCCGATCCAGACCACCTCGTGCGCGAGCAGTGCCCGGTCGATGAGCACGGTCTCGATTCCCGGGAGCGGAAACGGCGCCACGCCGCCGGGAGGGAAGCCCGTGAGGCCCTCGACTGCGTCGGGGCGCACCGACTTGACCCGCTCGCCTCCCGCGCTGGATGCGACCTTCCCGGTGTCCGCGCGCTTGTCGCCGGGAACCATGACGACGATCGCGCGGCCGTCGCACGAGAAGACGAGCGTCTTGACGATCTGCTCCACGGGCGCACCTGCCGCGTTGGCCGCGTCCTCGGCAGTCGGCGTGCCCTCGCCGAACTCCTCGATGCGCGCTTCCACCCGGCTCTCCTGGAGGACGCCGGCGACCCGGCGAACCGCCTCGGGCCAGTTATCCATTCGTCCGCTCGAGCACGATCGCCCGCGGGTCGAGCAGGCCGGGCTCGGCCCGAATCCGCTCGAGCAGGTCCGGCGTGATCGGGCTGTCGAGCGTGAGCACCATGAGCGCGCGGTTCTTCGGGCGGTTCCGGGACACGGCCATGTTGGCGATGTTGATGTCCGCCTCGCCGAGCAGCGTCCCGATGCGACCGATGCGACCGGGGCGGTCGTCGTTGACGACGAAGAGCATGAGCGGCTCGAGCACGATCTCGACGTCGTACCCGAGCGCGCGCACGAGGCGCGGCTCGTGGTCGGAGCCCATGACGCTGCCGACGACGTTGAACTCCTCGCCTCCGGCGACTGCGGTCACGGAGACCAGGCTGCGGAAATCGCGCACCGCCGCCCGCCGCTCCTCCCGGACCTCGATCCCGCGCTCCTGCGCCACGAGCGGGGCGTTCACGTAGTTGACCGGCTCCTCGACGCGGCCCTGGAAGGCGCCGTTGAGAGCGGCGACCGTGAGGAGGCGCGTGTCGCGCTCGGCCAGCTCGCCGAGATAGGCGAAGTCGAGGCGCGCCGCGTTGCCGCCGGCGAGCTCCACGGCGAGCGCGCCGAGCTGCGCCGCGAGGGGCAGGAACGGGCCCAGGACGTCGAGGTCCTCGGGGGAGGCGCCGGGGACGTTGACCGCGTTGGTCACGAGCCCGCCTTCGAGGGCGGACGCCACCTGCTCGGCGACGATCAGGCCGGCGCGGTCCTGAGCCTCCTCGGTCGAGGCGGCCAGGTGAGGCGTGACGACGACGTTGTCGAGGGCGAGGAGCGGGCCCGAGTACGGCTCGTCGGCGAAGACGTCGATCGCCGCCCCCGCGACCTTGCCGCTCGTGAGCCCCTCGACCAGAGCCGCCTCGTCGATCAGCTCGCCCCGGGCGACGTTGACGATCCGGACCCCGTCTTTCATCTGCGCGATCTCCTCCGCGCCGATCAGGCCGCGCGTGTCCGCGGTCAGGGTCGCGTGGAGCGAGACGAAGTCGGCCTCGGCGAAGAGCGCATCCAGCGACTCGGCCTGCTCGGCGCCGAGCTCCCGGAAGCGCTCGGGCGCCACGTAGGGGTCGTGGGCGAGGACGCGCATCTCGAAGCCGCGTGCCCGGCGCGCCACCTGCTGGCCGATCCTTCCGAACCCGACGAGGCCGAGAGTCTTGTCGGCGAGCTCGATGCCGCCGAAGCGAGAGCGCTCCCAGCGGCTCTCCTTGAGCGCGCCGTGTGCCTGCGGGATCTGGCGGGTGAGGGCGAGCAGAAGGCCCATCGTGTGCTCGGCCGCCGAGATCACTGTCGACTGCGGGGCGTTGGCGACGAGGATGCCCGCTTTCGACGCGGCGGCGAGGTCGACGTTGTCGACGCCGACGCCCGCTCGGCCGATCACCTTGAGGCGCTCGGCGCGCGCAATCAGGTCGGCAGTGACCTGCGTCCCGCTGCGGATGATGATCGCGTCGTACTCGCCGATGCGCTCGTTCAGGTCTCCGTCGGTCGAGACGTCGACGTCGAACTTCTTCCGGAGGAGCTCGATGCCCGCTTCGGCGATGGGCTCCCTGACGAGGACCTTCACGCCGCCACGGGCTCGGCGTGGGCCTCGTGCGCCGCAGCCACGGCGACGCCGCGCTCCACGTCCGCGCCGGCTTCGACGAGCGCGCGCTCGAGCGCTGCCAGCGCAGCGGTCACGTCGTTGACGTCGACGTAGCCGATGTGCCCGAAGCGGACGATCTTGCCGCGCATCTGCCCCTGGCCGCCGATGATCGTGACGCCCGACTCCTCCCGCATCGACGCGACGATGGCCTGCCCGTCGATGTCGGAGGGCATCCGGATCGCCGTCACGACGGCGGAGGTGTCGTCGTCGGGCGAGAAGAGGTCGAGCCCCATCGCCTTCACGCCCGCGCGCGCGGCGCGCCCCAGGCGGAGGTGCCGCTCGTGCGCAGCCTCGAGCCCGTCCTCCAGGATCATCTCGAGCGCGACGTCGAGCCCGCGGACGAGCGAGATGGCCGTCGAGAACGGGGTCTCCCCCTTCGCCTGCGTCGTGACGGCCCGGCGCCAGTCCATGTAGTAGCGCGGGCTCGCGGCGGTCTCGGTCGCCTCGAGCGCCGCCGGCGAGATGGCAGCGAATGCGAGGCCCGCCGGGCACATGAGCGCCTTGTGCGAGCTCGTCAGCACGACGTCGAGGCCCCAGTCGTCGGTCTCGAGCGGAACGGCGGCGAGGCTCGAGATCGCATCGACGGCGACGAGCGCGCCGGAACCTGCAATTCGTGCGGCCGTAGCCTGCACGTCGGCCACGCCTCCCGTCGACGTGTCCGAGTGGGTCAGGTAGACGACCTTGGCGCCGCCGATCTCCTCCAGGCGGGCGCCGACCTCGTCGGCATTCGGCGTCTCCCCCCACTCGTAGCGCACGTGGTCGACGTCGAGCCCGTAGCCCTGCGCGATCTCGGCCCAGCGCTCGCCGAAGTACCCGTGCGAGACGACAAGGACGCGATCGCCCGGCGAGCAGAGATTGGCCACAGCGGATTCCATCGCGGCCGTTCCGGCCGACGTGAAGAGAAGCACGTCGTTCTCCGTCCGGTACACCTCGGCGAGCCTGCCGAGCACGCGCTCGAACGCCGCGCGGAAGTCGGCGGAGCGGTGATGGATCATCGGCAGCGCCGTTGCGGCGAGAACTTCCGGCGGCACGGGCGTCGGGCCTGGTGTGACGAGGTAGCGCTTCGCAGGCATCGACCCGAGGTTAACTGACGCGCTCGCGGACCTGTTGACAACGCCCCGCCTCGGGTCCAGACTCGTCGCGCACCGATTGGGGAGGTGGCATGCCGACGGAGGCGGCTCCGCGGCTCGGGTTCTTTGCAAGGCTGCGGCAACGGGCCTGCCGGCCGTGCTACGGGCGCGGCCTCCGTGACTCGCCAATCCGAGGTCTCCGTCGTTCGACCCTAGGGAGGAATGGATGAGACGTTTGCTGTGCTTGGTTCTGGTCGGCCTCGTCGCGGTAGGGACGTTGGCCGGCACGGCCGCTGCGAAGCGCGACCCCGGCCCACGGGACGCGCGGCAGAGGATGGATCTCCTTTACACGAACCCGAACAACGCGACCAACTCGGACCTCGCGTTCTGGGGTAAGCACGCGTTCATCGGCTACTACACCGGCGATGCCGGCAGCCCGGCCGGTACCCCGCCCCGCGGCGGCGTGCGGATCTTCGACATCGCGAATCCGGCCACTCCGTCGCTGGTCAAGGACATCCAGTGCGACGCCAACCAGAACGATCCGATCGTCTGGGACCGCAACGGGAACGGGATCGCCGACCTGCTGCTCATGGCAGTGGACCGGACGATGGCGAGCCCGGTGTGCGGAGCGCCACGAGTCGCGCACGGCGACCCGACCGGCTGGGAGGGGGTCCGGGTCTTCACGATGAGCGACAGCCCGGCGAACCCGTTCGCAACAGTGACGCAGGTGGCGGCGGTCTACACGGACTGCGGCGCCCACACGATCACGCTCTGGCCCGGAAAGGCCGAGGGGCCGAACGGCAAGCTCATCGTGTACGTCTCCTCGTATCCGCTCCGGCCCGGCCCGACGTGCGGCCCGGTCAACGGCCCGCCGGCGGGGAACGACCCGCTGCACTCGAAGATCTCGGTGATCGAGGTGCCGCTGGCCGATCCTGCGGCCTCCTCCGTGATCGCCGAGCCGCCGATCAGCTATCCGGGCGATCCCGACAACCAGATCGACTGGTGTGAGCGGTCGGTCACGGGCCCGGGCGCTCCCTGTCCGATCCCGGGGCAGATCGAACAGGCAGCCCGTGCGTGCCACGACATCGTCGTGCACGTCGAGGAGAACATGGCCGGCGCCGCCTGCGCGGAGCAGGGTCAGGTGTGGAACATCGACGCGAACGGGATCCCCGACACCGCTCACCCCGTCTCGATCATCGACGACGAGTTCAGCTCGGGCGGCACCGGGAACATCCCCGGGGCGGTGGACTTCTTCCACTCGGTGATGTTCAACAACGACGGGACCGTCCTGAACACGGTCGACGAGTCCTTCGGAGTCGGCTGCCCGCCGATGACCCAGTGGGTGGCACGGCCCTGGCATCCCGCGGCGGTTCAGAAGACCGGCAAGATGTTCTTCTCCGACGCGGAGACCGGTGAGTTCTTCAGCGAGTTCCAGATCGGTGACGTGCGGCCTGATGCCGATCCACGCGCCTACTGCTCGGCGCACATGGGCATGGCTGTCATGGACATCGGGAAGGACCTGCTGGTGAACGCCTGGTACACGGGCGGTGTCGATGTCATCAACTTCACGAACCCCAAGAAGCTCAAGGAGATCGCGTGGTACGACATCGCAGGACCGGCCTGGGAAGGCTCGGACAACTGGTCCGCCTACCCCTACGTCGGGCCTGACATCAGAGGCAGAAACGGGATCGCGGTGTATGCATCGGACGGCGTGCACAACCCGCCGACCGGCCGCGGCTTCGTGGTCTTCAGGGCCAACGTGCCCGAGCCTCGGACGACGCGCGACCACCTCAACCCGCAAACGATGGACTAGGAAGCCGAACGCCTCAGGCGTGCGGAAGGGCGGCCCTCACGGCCGCCCTTCCGTTCTTCCGGGCATGCTGTCGGGGTGACGGACAAGGCCGAGCGGACCGTCCGGCGGGGCGACCGACAGGTCCGCCTCTCGAGCGCCGAGCGCGTGCTCTTCCCGAAGGACGGGGTGACCAAGGGTGACCTCTGGGACTACTACGAGGCCGTCGCCCCAGTGCTCGTCCCCCACCTGCGCGGCCGGCCGTTCACGATGAAGCGTTTCCGCGAGGGCGCCGCCGCGCCGTCCTTCTTCCAGAAGAACGCGCCCAAGGGAATGCCGGACTGGATCCCGACCCGCCGTTTCCGCACCTTCCCGCGCGAGGGCGAGTCGCGGCTCGTCGACTTCCCCCTCGTGAACGACGAGCTCGCGCTCCTGTGGATGGTGCAGATGCACTGCATCGACATGAACGCCTGGTACTCGCGCGTCGACCGGCCGGAGCGGCCCGACTTCGTCCTCTTCGACCTCGACCCGCCGGACGGCGGGTTCCGCCTCGGCGTGCGCGTGGCGCACCTCGTGCGGGGTGCCCTCGAGGAGCTGGGTCTGGAGAGCTACGTGAAGACCAGCGGCGCCGACGGCGTCCACGTCCTCGTTCCCATCACGCGACGCTCGACCTTCGACGACACGCGGGAGTTCGCCGACGGCGTCGCGACCCTCCTGGCCGAGCGGCACCCGGGCGTCGTCACGACGGAGTGGCGGAAGGCGAAGAGACGCGGCGTCTTCCTCGACGCGCGGCAGAACGGCTGGGGCAAGACGATCGCGAGCGTCTACTCGGTGCGGCCGAAGCCCGGCGCGCCCGTTTCCACCCCGCTTCGCTGGAAAGAGCTCACGGAGGACGTCTCTCCGCGCGATTTCGGCATCGCAGAGGCGCTCCGGCGGATCGAGCGCCACGGCGACCTCTTCCGGCCCGTGCTCGAGGAGCCGCAGGCGCTCGCCCCGGCGCGGCGGGCCCTCGCTCGCCTTCGCCGCTCGGCCTGACGTCTGGATAACCGCACTCCGACTGTGGAGCCCGCTCCATGGTGGGGGCGCGCTCCGGCAGGCAGCCTTGATCCATCGACTTCACGCCCACCGAAGGGAGGCAGACGATGCTGCAGAGATTCTGGCTTTGGCTCTTCGCGCTCTATTCCGCCGCGGCGCTCCCGCTCCTCGCGTGGGCCCTGGCGAACCTCGCCTCGTAGCACTCGACCGCCGTCCACGAGAGCCGACTTCGGCGCCTGGACGGCGGCCGCGCGGTCCGGGACGATGCCGTCCGCATGCGCCGCTGGCTGCTCTGGCTGGACATCGCACTCAAGGCTGCGCTCATCGCCATCCTCCTCTTCGCCGTCCTGTTCCCCGACTCGCCCCAGTTCGAGGGCAAGGCGATGGGCGGGCGCGCGATCGCCTACCCGATCGCCGTCTTCATCGTCCCGGCGGCCTGGTGGCTGGTCTCACGACGGCGTCCCCTTCCGTACCCGTACACGCTCGACATCCTCTGGACGCTGCCGTTCCTCATCGACACGGCCGGGAACGCGGCCGACCTCTACGACAGCGTCTCCTGGTGGGACGACCTCAACCACTTCGTCAACTGGGGCATCCTCGTCCTCGCCTTCGGCCAGCTCCTGCTGCTTCTCCCGGTCGGCCGGCTCGAGACCGGCGCGCTCTGCGTCGGCTTCGGCGCGGTGACCGCGGTGCTCTGGGAGTTCGCCGAGTACATGACCTTCATCCGCGACTCGCCCGAGGAGGCGACGGCCTACACGGACACACTCGGTGACCTCGCCCTGGGGCTCAGCGGGTCGATCGTGGCGGCGGTCGTCACGGCCTGGTTCCTCTGGCCGCGGCGCGCGCGTCAGATGGAGCGCGTGAGCACGACCCTGTCCTCGCCGGGCCCGTCGTAACCGGCCTGCGGCGCGCTCGGCTCGAAGCCGATCGCCTGGTGGAAGGCGAGCGACCCTGCGTTCGCGGGCGAGGTGACACACGAGACCGTGCGCCGACCGTGCGCCCGTGCGACCTCGAAGAACCTCTCGTAGAGCTCCCGGCCGAGGCCCGACCCGCGCTCGAGCGGGCTCACGCCGACGAAGTGCACGTAGGCGGCCTCGGGCTCGCTCTGGGAGACGAAGCCGATCAGGAAGCCGGCCAGCTCGCCGTTCCGCTCGGCCACGAAGGACGTGTCTCGGAAGTGGGCGAAGAAGAGCCGAGGGAGCATGTCGACCATGCGGCGCCGCCCTCCCCACCACTCGTCCAGCACCGCCGTCACGCGCGCATGATCGGACGGCTCGGCGTGGCGGATGACCAGGTCGCTCAGAGCCGCTCCATCCAGCGGGCGCGCCACTCGGGGGCGGGGGCCGGCTCCCGTCGGACCAGTACTCGACCGCGCGCGAGATCCGCCCGTCCGCGAGCTCGAAGAGCGAGACGGCGAAGAACCGCTGACCCTCCTGGTCCACCCGCACCTCGGAAACGACCGTGTCGCCGCCGTCAACGATCCTCAGAACCTCGATGTGCCAGCCCTCCGGGTACTCGCGTTGAACCGAGAGGTAGTTGTCCCGGCCGCGCATCCGCTCGCCCGTGTTCGGCCAGTCGACGACGACGTCCGCGTGGAGTTGCTGCTCGACGCCGTCCCAGTCACGCGCCTCCATCCGTTCCCAGAGCCTGCGGACGACGTCGGCGCTCACACGCTCAGCTTCTCGCGCAGGCGCTCGTTCACGACCCGCGCGTCCGCCTTGCCCTGCGTCTCCTTCATCACCTGCCCGACGAAGAAGCCGAGCAGACCCTCCTTGCCGCCGCGGTAGGCCTCGACCTGGCCCGGGTTCGCGGCGAGGATCGCGTCGATGACCGGGTCGAGCTCCGAGGCGTCGGCGACCACGGTCTCCTCGAGGTAGCGCTCGGCTGCGAAGTCGGAGTCGCCGCTGGCGGCGAGCGCGTCGAGAAAGGCCTGGCGCGGAATGCGCTCGCGAGCCTCGATGAGCTTCCCCAGCTCGTCGCCGTTCACCGCCGTCGAGTCGACGCCGGCGGCAGCGAGCTGGTTCATGAGGACGTTCCCGACCGCGCGACGGTCGTCGCCGGGCACGCGCGCATACAGCTCGTCGCGCCCGCTCGTCACGAGGTCGTACGCGAGGTCGAGGCCGACCTCGGCCTCGAGCCGCCGGATCCGCGCGGCCGGCAGCTCGCCGATCTCCGCCCGCACGGCGTCGACCAGCTCGGCGGGCGGCTCGACTGCGACGAGGTCGGGCTCGGGGAAGTAGCGGTAGTCGTGCGCCTCCTCCTTCGAGCGCAGCGCTGCGATCGTGCCGGCCTGCGGGTCGAAGTGGAGCGTCTGCTGCACGACCTGGTCCCCGGCCTCGTAGGCGCCGATCTGGCGCTCGATCTCGGCCGTGATCCCGTCGGCGACGAACTTGAACGAGTTCATGTTCTTGAGCTCGGTCTTCGTGCGGTAGCCGGTCTCCCCGACCTCGCGGACGGAGACGTTGGCGTCGCAGCGGAGCGAGCCCTTCTCCATCTCCGCGTCGGAGATCCCGAGCTCGACGACCGTCTGGCGCAGGAGCTGCAGGAAGCGCCTGGCCTCCTCGCCCGAGCGCACGTCCGGCTGCGACACGATCTCGACGAGCGGGGTGCCGCCGCGGTTGAAGTCGACGAGCGAGTACTCGGCCCCGTGGATGCGCCCGCCGGTGCCGCCGACGTGGATGGTCTTGGCCGCGTCCTCCTCCAGATGCGCGCGCACGATCCCGATCTCGCGGTCGCCGTCCGGCCCCGGGACGAGGAACCGGCCGCCGGAGGCCAGCGGGACGTCGTACTGGGAGATCTGGTACCCCTTGGGCAGGTCGGGATAGAAGTAGTTCTTGCGGTGGAAGAGCGCGCGCGAGGCGATCTCGCAGTCGAGCGCGAGGCCCAGCTTGACCGTCCACTCGATCGCCTTGCGGTTCGGGACGGGCAGCGTGCCGGGGTGGGCCAGGCAGACCGGGCACGTGCGCGTGTTCGGCTCCTCGCCCCAGACGTTCTCGCAGCGGCAGAACATCTTCGTCCGCGTCTTCAGCTGGACGTGGATCTCGAGCCCGATGACCGGTTCCCACTCAGGCACGGAGCCGCTCCGGGACGTAGTCGAAGCCGAGGGCGCGCTCGAGCGCGTGGCCGGCGCGGAAGAGCGTGTTCTCCGAGAACTGCGGCCCGATCAGCTGGAGGCCGACGGGCAGGCCCTCCGAGAGCCCGCACGGGATCGAGAGGCCCGGGAGGCCGGCCATGTTCGCCGGGATCGTCAGGAGGTCGGAGAGGTACATCGCGAGCGGGTTCTCCGCCTTCTCGCCGATCCGGAACGCAACGGTGGGCGACGTCGGGCTGACGATCAGATCGAAGTGCTCGAAGACTGCGGCGTGCTCCTGCGCGATCACCGTGCGCACCTTCTGGGCCTGGCCGTAGTAGGCGTCGTAGTACCCGGCCGAGAGCGCGTAGGTGCCGAGGAGGATGCGCCGCTTCGGCTCGGCCCCGAACCCCTCCCAGCGGGTGCGGGAGTAGAGCGCGGTCAGCTCGTCGGCGTCGGCGCGGTAGCCGTAGCGGACGCCGTCGTAGCGCGCGAGGTTCGAGCTGGCCTCGGCCGGGGCGACGAGGTAGTAGCAGGCAAGGCCGTAGTCGACGGAGCGCGGCAGGCTCGTCTCCTCCACCTCGGCGCCGAGCTCCTCCGCGAGGCGGATCGCGGCGTTGACGCTCTCCGACACGCCGGGGTCGATCCCCTCGGCCTCGTTCATCTCCTTGGGGACGCCGATGCGGAGGCCCTTCAGGTCCTCGTTGTCCGGGATGGCCACCGGCTCGGGCAGATCGACGGTCGTGGAGTCGGCCGGGTCGCGGCCCGCGATGAGCGCGTACAGGCGCGCGTTGTCGCGCACGGTCTTCGTCAGCGGGCCTACCTGGTCGAGGCTGGACGCGAAGGCGACGATCCCGTAGCGGGAGACCGTGCCGTAGGTCGGTCGCAGGCCGACGACGCCGCAGAGCGAGGCCGGCTGCTTGACGGAGCCGCCGGTGTCGGTGCCGAGCGCCCAGGGCGCCAGCCCGCCGGCGACCGCGGCCGCGGAGCCGCCGGACGACCCGCCCGGCACCCGCTCGGGATCCCACGGGTTCTTCGTCGGCCCGAAGGCGGAGTTCTCCGTGGACGAGCCCATCGCGAACTCGTCGAGATTCGTCTTGCCGATGATGGGCAGCCCGGCTTCCTTGCAGCGGGCGGCGACCGTCGAGTCGAACTGCGGCGTGTAGCCGACGAGGATCTTCGAACCGGCCGTCGTCGGGATGCCCTTGGTCGTGATGACGTCCTTGTGCGCGATCGGGACGCCCTCGCCCCTCTCCCCGACGACGTGCAGGTAGGCGTGCAGCTCCGTATCGCGTGCCTCGATCGCCTCGAGGTAGGCGCCCGCCAGTTCGTCCCCGGAGACCTCGCCGCGCTCGAGCAGCCCGGACGCGTCCTCCGCGGTCAGTCGCAGGGTGTCGATCACAGGCTCACCCGCCCACCGCCGGCACGCGGAAGCTGCCCTCGTGGGCGTCGGGCGCGTTGGCCAGCGCCTCCTCCTGCGTCAGCGAGGGCGCCGGCTCGTCCTCGGCCCACTCGTTGACGAGGTCGAGCGGGTGCGTCATCGGCTCCACGTCGGACAAATCCAGCTCGGACACCTTCCCGACGGCCTCGAGGATCGCGCCGAGCTGCTCGCGCACGCCGTCGACCTCCCCCTCGGGGATCTCGAGCCGCGCGAGCGCGGCAACGTGCAGCACATCCTCCCGCCCAATCGCCATTTCGCCTCCAGTCTAGAAATGCGACGGGCCCCTCGCCGGGGCCCGTCGCCAAACTCGAACCTGTGCCGACTACGCCAGCGTGACGTTCTTCGCCTGCAGGCCCTTGTCGCCCTGCTCGACGTCGAACTGCACGCGCTGGCCTTCGGTCAGGGTGCGATAGCCGTCCATCTCAATCGCGCTGTGGTGGACGAAGACATCGTCACCCCCCTCGCGCTCGATGAAGCCGTACCCCTTCTCGTTCGAGAACCACTTGACGGTGCCCTCGGCCAACGAACCTTCCTCCTTCACACACAAACGACGGCCCCTCGTACGAGCCGTCGAATCGATTCTCGCCGCATCTTCGCGGCGTGAATGAGCGTAACTTCAGGCGCCCGGGAAGGCAAGCAACCCCTGCTGGTATCCCGCGGCACGAACTGTATTTCGGAGCAGACTGGCAATCGTCATGGGGCCGACGCCGCCCGGAACGGGCGTGAGGAACCCGGCGACCTCGCGGACGTCCTCGGCGACGTCGCCGACGACCTTGCCGTCGACGCGGTTGATGCCGACGTCGACGACCGCGGCGCCCTCCCTGACCATCTCGCGGGTGACCATCGCGGCGCGCCCGACGGCGGCGACGACCACGTCCGCCTCGCGCACGACCTGCGGGAGATCGCGCGTGCGGCTGTGGCACATCGTCACGGTGGCGTTCTCGGCCAGGAGCAGGAGCGCCATCGGCTTGCCGACGATGTTCGACCGGCCGACCACGACCGCCCGTGCGCCCTCGAGCGGGATCTCGTACGCGCGCAGGATCTCCATGATCCCGGCGGGCGTCGCCGCGACGAACGTCGGCTCCCCCTGGAGGAGATGGCCGGCGCTCGCGGGATGGAAGCCGTCGACGTCCTTGATGGGCGCGATCGCCCGGATGACGCGCCCCTCGTCGATGTGGTCGGGCAGCGGCAGCTGGACGAGGATGCCGGTCACACGCTCGTCGGCGTTCAGGTCGGCCACGAGCCCGAGCAGCGCCTCCTCGGACGTGTCGGCGGCGAGCTCGTGGTGGATCGGCTCGATGCCCACCTCCTCGCACGCCTCCTGCTTGCGGCGGACGTAGAGCGCCGAGGCCTGGTCCTCCCCGACGAGCACTGTCGCGAGGCCGATGGGGCTTGCGAGCGCCTTGACCTCCTCGGCCACCTCGCCGCGCACCTGCGCCGCCAGCGCCTTGCCGTCCATGAGGGTCGCTGCCACGGCCGGGGAGCGTACCCGACTGCAGGCATGATCGAGTCGTGAGCGTCTGGCGCCACCTTCGGGCGATCGGGCTTCTCCCGGTGACCGTGACGATCGTGGTTCCCGGGCTCATTCTCTCGCGGGCCGGCGCCGAGCTCGCTCCCTGGCCACTCGCGACGCTCGGAGTCGCGCTGATCGGAATCGGCCTCGCGCTCGTGACCTGGACCGTCTCGCTCTTCGTGCGGATCGGGAAGGGCACGCTCGCTCCCTGGGATCCGACCTCGCGGCTCGTGGTGGTCGGCCCGTACCGGCATGTCCGAAACCCCATGATCTCAGGCGTCCTGACCGTGCTCCTCGGGGAGTCCGCGTTGTTCGGATCGCTCCCACTTCTCGTCTGGTTCGGCGTCGTCTTCGCCCTGAATGCGATCTACTTTCCGCTCGTCGAGGAGCCCGGGCTCCGCGAAAGGTTCGGCGAGGACTACGACGCCTACCGCGCCAACGTGCCCCGCTGGCTTCCCCGGCTCCGTCCGTGGGAGCCGTAAAGTGACGCCGTGGAGCTACGCCGCTGGCCACGCAAGAACGACGCGGACTCGATCCGCGCCCGCCAGGAGGCGCTGGCGTCGCGTCTCGACGGGGAGAGCCACGTCTTCGACCACGACCTCGAGCCGTTCGCCAAGGCGACGGAGGCGCTGACCGGAGCTGCCCTCGTCCCGGTCGCGGTCGTCGGGCCCATCGACGTCGAGCTCGGCGACTACGAGCTGGAGGAGCCGGCCGGCCGGGTCGTCGAGCGCGGTCGGGCCCAGGAGGGCGTGTACGTCCCGCTCGCCAACACGGAGGGAGGGCTCTCGATCTCGCTCTACCGCGGCGCCCGCGCCGTCGGCGAGTCGGGCGGGTTCCGCACCTACGTGCTCGGCGACCGGATCACGCGCGCCTCGGCCTTCCTCTTCGACTCGACGGCGGAGGCGTCGGCCTTCGCCGCGTGGATCGAGACCCAGCTCGAGGACATGCGCGCCTGGCTCGAGTCGGAGCCGATCCCGAACCTCTCGAAGCACGCCAGGCTCCGCGAGCTCGAGACGCACGTCGTCGGCCCCATGTGCCACGTCATGTACGCGTACACCACGGGCGATGCGTGCGGGATGAACATGATCACGCGCAACTCGTTCGCCCTGAACCAGGGCTTCGTCGTGGACCGCTCGCCCGTCCGCCCGCGCCGGGCGATGCTCGAGGGGAACATGGGCGGCGACAAGAAGCCGTCGGCGCGCTACTTCGAGCGCGGCGGGCACGGGAAGACCGTCATCGCCGAGGCCACGCTCACCGACGAGGCCGTGCGCCGCGTCCTGAAGACGACGATCGACGATCTCGTCGAGCTCGCGTTCGTGGGAACGCACGGCGCCGTCGCGTCCGGGATGCAATCGGTCGCCTTCACGCCCGCGACGGCGATCGCGGCGATGTTCACGGCCACGGGCCAGGACATCGGCATGGTCGGGACGAGCTCGATGGCGCACGGAACCGCCCACCGCGTCGAGGGCGGCCTCAACGTCTCCATGCGGCTCCCCAGCCTCGAGGTCGCGACCGTCGGGGGAGGGACGACCCTCCCCTACGCCCGCTCCTGGCTGCGGCTCATGGACTGCGACGGGCCAGGGAAGGTCTATCGCCTTGCACAGATCGTCGCCGCGGCGACCCTCTCCCTCGAGATCTCTGCCTCTGCCGCGATGGCGACCGCCGGCTCGGAGAACTTCTACCGCGCTCATTTCGAGCGCGGCGGCCTGCGCTAGTGGCCGCGGCGGTTCCGCCGCATCACGACCCGGCGTGCTGGGGCTGCGGCGACAACCCCAGGGGCCTCCATCTTCCGCAGCCGAAGGACGAGGGCATCGAGCGCTACAAGGCGGTCGTCACCTTCGGCGACCACCACCAGGCCGGGCCCGGAATCGTCCACGGCGGCCTCGTCGCCGCGGCCCTCGACGAGGCTTGCGGGCTCCTGGCCACCTGGCACCGCTTCCCGGCGGTGACGGCGAGGATCTTCGTCCGCTACCGGCGGCCGGTCTTCATCAACCACGAGCTCGCGCTCACCGCCTGGGTCACGGACAGCCGCGGGCGACGGATCCACATCGACGCAGACCTCCGCGACGGCGACGACATCCTTGCCGAGGCGCGCGGGGCGTTCCTGCACGTTCCGCTCGAGCACTTCCTCGCCACGCCCGAGGGCCGTGCAGCCGGGGAGGCCTGGCGGAGGCGACTTCACGAAAACGAGGGTTAGGAAGATGCCGCCTCGCGCCGAAGTCATGAATACATGGATCGCTGTGAGGGCTACTACCGACTCGAGAACCGGCGTTGTGATCGGTCGGCTTCGCGTGAGACGGCCGCGGCAGACGGCGAGACCTACGCCGTGTGCGAGTACCACGCCCGCCAGGGCTGGTCTGCAAGCGTTGCGCGCTGGCACGGCGAGTCCGACATGCGCTCCTCGGCGCCGCAGGCCCTGCGGCCCGGCATGGATTCCGCCGCCTGAGCGGCTCCTCACCTTCTCGCCTAGGAGGGTTTGGCGGAATGGTGCTCGTCGCCGGGGTGCGATGGTCGTTCCGAGGCAAGGACGCAGGGAGCGTTCGTATCGAATGAGATACGGGCGCGACTGAGGACGCGGCATCGGGGCGAGCAGCGCGGCCCGGCGGCACCGCCACTATTTCGCCGAACCCTCCTGGATAAGTGAAGCGGCGACGAGGGGGCTCGCCGCCGCTTCGGGCAATTACTGGGCGCGAGAGCTGATTGCCGTCATCCCCGAGCCCAGGAGGAGAGGACCTCGCGGGCTGTATCGGCACGCACTAATCGGAGCTTGAGTCGCCCATTCAGTGGGTCGGCTCGAGCGCGCGCATCAGGATGATCGCCTGGGGCGGCGCGATGAACAGCTGCTTCTTCGTCGTCACACCGACGACCTGCCAGCCGGCCGCGCCCAGCTGATTGAGCTCGGCCTCGATGTGCTTGCCCGTGTCGACGACCTTGTACTCGTACCGCCTCGCCGTCCGAGGCTCGTGCGCAACGATGGTCATGTCACACCTCCTTCCGCCCTCCCAGCCTCGCAGGCACCGTCGAGCGGCACGTCAGGGCGCACGCGGATCTCGATGTGTAGAACCCGCAGGCAGGGCTCTAAGGCGCGGACCGGATTCGAACCGGTGTACGAGGCTTTGCAGGCCTCTGCCTAACCACTCGGCCACCGCGCCGACAGGAAAACATCGTATCGAGCGAACTTTTCATCCACACGGGGTTGAGAGGATCCGGCAGATTTGCACAGAATACGGACCACGCCTGCTGACGCGAACCTTGTCCCGGGGTTGATACCGCGTCGGTGGGCAGGAGCCCCGGCCCCCTACCGGGGCTCCACCCTTTCTCTGAGCGCGACTACGCCGGTGCTGCCGGCGTAGACGGCTGGCATGGAGCCTTGTCCCGCCGGCGCGCCAGGAAGAACCGGCGCTCCTCGCGGCGGCTCGCCGCCATTCGGTCTGCCAGCTCGCCCGCGCGCGCACTCCGAAGGAGGTCGCTGTGACGCGTCCTGGAGTAGTCGAGATGGACATCGGGGTGCTGCATATGGGCCTCCTCTCGGCGTCCACAAGACGGCCGAGCGGCCCGGGATCTTCCCTCCAGCCGCAAATTTCTGTTTCATATCTATGCCGTGCAGCTTGCATCCCTCCCCGATGCCCAGCTTGTCGCGCGATGCCGCAGCGGTGACGAGGACGCCTGGCGGGAGCTCGTCTCCCGGTTCTCGCGCTACGTCTATGCCATCTGCTGCCAGGCCTTCCGGCTGCGCCAGGAGGACGCCGAGGAGGTCTTCCAGGAGGTCTTCTCCCGCGCGTACCAGCATCTCGACAAGCTTCGCGACGACGAGGCGATCCGCCCCTGGATCGGCCAGCTGACCCGGCGGCTCTGCATCGACCGGCTCCGTGCGGGCTCGCGGGAGGACATCGTCGACCCCGAGACGATGCCGGGCGGCGTCGACGACAAGATGGACACGCTCGACGAGGCCTTCGCCGTCCACGAGGCGATGGCCGAGCTGTCCGAGAACTGCCAGGAGATCCTCGACCGCTTCTTCGCCCGCGACGAGAGCTACCAGACGATCGGTTCGGCCCTCGACATCCCCTCGGGCACGATCGCGAGCAGAATCTCGCGCTGCCTGTCGCGACTTCGCGAAATCTTCACGGGAAGAAATCCGGAGGCTCGCCCGTCGAGTTGACGGAGACCCGAATGACCGCCTACGACGAACAACGCCTCGCAGAGCTCATCAAGGCCCTCCCGCCCGCGCCGCAGGCATGGGTGGAGGCGGCCCAGGAGCTCCCGCTCGCACGCGGCCAGCTCGACGACATCGTCGCCCGGGCAGAAGCAGACCTCGCGTTTCGCGACGCATTGATCGCGAACCTCGAGGACGCCCTCAGGCTCGAAGGCTACGAGCCGGACGCGATTCCGCTCGACGAGCTCCGCCGCCGACTCGAGCACTAGCGAGCCAGGGGAGAAAAAGAGAAGGGCCGCTCTTTCGGAGCGGCCCATTCCAGGGAGGTCCCGGCGTGTTGCGGCCTCACGTCGGGAACCAAGTTTGTTTTCGGCAGGTATGCCGTAGGACTTTAGTGTGAATTTCGGCCACGGAAGAACGGGCTCCACTACGGCGTTGGGAAGACCATGACAACCCTCGCGACAACTCTTGAAGCCCCGTACAAGCCCCGCCACGTCCGCTTCATTCGCAGAGAGGACGTTGAGGGGTGGCAACTCAAGCTCTACGGCATCTCCGTCAACGGGCAGGAACCTCGTCCCGAGTTCGTCGAGGCCACGCGCGACCTGGCGGCCGGCGTCCTCCCCCAGCCCGCCGTCGCGGACGACCACTACGGCGTCGGCTTCGCCATCGCGCACGACGCGAGGTCGGTCGGGATCGCGCTCGTCTACTGGTGGAAGTCGGAGAACGAGCTGCACCAGCGCATCTACGTCAGCCCGAAGGACGACCCGTCCGCGTTCGTCCACGTCGAGAACCAGCCGGCCGGCTGCGTGTGGGAGCTCGAGGTCGTCGAACTTCGAGCGCCTCGCCTGGCTCGAAGCACGTCCTCTCCAACCCGGAGGGGCCGGACATCGACGCCTACCTCGAGCGCAGCTTCGCGCGCGACGTCTGATTAGGGCTCACCCGGCTGGAGACCCGCGCGGCGTAGCCGTTTGGCCACGGCGAGCACCTCTTGCTGGAGGTCCGTGAGCGCTTCGGGCTCGTCCGCTGCGGCCGCGGGCGCGGTCTCTCCGAGCGTGGTGGCGCGGTAGGTCTCACGCCTCCAGGCGGCGATCTTCTCCACCAGGGCCGAGAGTTGCTGGTTGGAAGCGCGTCCACGCGGCCGGTTCGCAGGTCGGGTGAGCAGCGACCCCACATGGTTGGCTGCGGCAACCCTGGCTCCCATCGATCGCGCCGCCGTGTCCGGCCGCGAGCAGAAGCGCAGCAGGATCGTCTTGATGATCGACGTGTGGTCGTAGACCACGTGGCTGATGCCGCGCTCCACGTACGGCGAAACGATGAGCGCCGGCACTCGAACTCCGTAGCGGCGCATGGCCGGGCGGTCGTCCGCGACCGTGAACGGTCGCGGATCCACGTGGTCGTAGAAGCCTCCGTGCTCGTCGTAGGTGATGACGAGGAGCGACTTCTTCCACGCCGGGGAACGCATCACGGCGGTGAGGACATTGAGGACAAGCTCCTGCCCGGCCATCGTCGGCGACGGCGGGTGGTCGTCGTTCGATCCGGGCGGCCCGAACAGGCGGAAATCCACGAAGTTCGGGTCGATCCAGGAGACGGCCGGCAGCCTCCCCTCCCGCGCGTCGTCCAGGAACGTCTGCCGCTCGAACAGCGTCTTGCGGTCGAAGTACGCGAACTCGTCGTCGTGCTCGATCCGGTAGCGCCCGTCGATGCCCCGCAGCGTGCCCGGGTCATGCGAGTACCAGCGCCAGGAGACATCGTCGGCATCCAGCTTGCGCACGAACGCCTTGAGGTCGTAGATCGGCGGCCTGCGG
This sequence comes from uncultured Actinomycetes bacterium, assembly GCA_963784175.1. Lineage (GTDB taxonomy): Bacteria > Actinomycetota > Thermoleophilia > Gaiellales > Gaiellaceae > JAIBJN01. The sequence goes on from CAWAQJ010000001.1 coordinate 41,464, forward strand.
TTGGCCGTCGTCCCGTCGGACTCGCCCGTGACGGCATAGAGACGGTTCGGCCACGTGGGCCCGGGGACGGAGCTGAACCATCGGTCGCAGACCTGGAAGGAGCGGGCGAGATAGTCGTAGACCGGGACGTCGTCAGCGCGTAAGTACGCGAGGACGAGCGTCGGATCGAACTTGAAGCCGGAGGGCGGCGGATTGTCCTTCGAGTTGCGCTCGAACGCCTTGACGTAGTTCTTCAGGAAGCCGGCCATCCCGCCCGCGATCTGTTCCCTGACGTCGGCTGGGCCGTGGCCGGGATCGAGCGCCTTGAGGTCGATCTTCCGCCGCCCCAGCGGACGCACTTTGTGGAACTTGCCCGCCGCGTCCTCGTTTCCCATGGTCGCCTCGAGCCCGTCCACGTTCGGTCGAACGCCGTCGACTTTCAAATAGCCCAGCACGTGGTCGAAGGAGCGGTTCTCCATCATGAGCACGATCACGTGGTCGATCTTCGAGAGGTTCTGCGCGCCGGTGTCGTCGTCCGGGGTCATGGGTCCACCTCCGTCGCTCTGGCTTGCTCAGATCGTCACCGCACGAGCTCCTGCGCAAACGGGCCGCGTGCACACCGGCGCTGCGCGGTCAGGTCGGATTGGCTAGCCGCGTTGCCTACGGGCCAGGTACTCGGCGAAGCGCCCCTCGGGCGTTTCGAGCCAGGACCTGAACTGGTCTTCGAGCTCCAGCTCGCGCTGTCGGGTAACGGACGCCTGCGGGCACCGGTGCCCCAGCGGCCCCGGGTACCGCTGGTGACAGCGGTCGCAGCGCTCTAGCTCGCTGAACATCGGGGCGCGCGGGTGTGCCTCTCCATTCCTGCACGACGCGCGAGCGTCGGAGGTTCTTCCCGTTGGCGAAGATGGACGGGCGCCGACTCACCCCGAGCGGGCGCCCGTGACGGGTTAGACGCCGGCCGGCCGGTCGGCCTTCAGGCGTAGGCTGCGCAAGTGGGCGTGACGATCGAGCGAGCGTCGGCCGCGACCGACGAGATTCGGGAACTCATCGCCGAACTGGATGGCGCTCTCAGCGGTCCCTACCTGCCGGAGCAGCGCCACGCGCTCTCGTTGGATCAGCTCTTCGTGGACAACGTCCGGTTCTTCGCCGCGCGGCTCGACGGCCTTGCCGTGGGCTGCGGTGGCGTCGCTTTTTACGACGGCTACGCCGAGGTGAAGCGGATGTTCACGCGGCCGACAGCCCGGCGCAAGGGCGTGGCTGCGGCTCTCCTCCAACACCTGGAAGCTGAAGCGAGAGCAGCGGGACACTCGGTGCTCCGGCTCGAGACCGGCATGTACCAGGCCGAGGCCATCGGGTTCTACGAGCGTGCAGGCTTCGAGCGGTGTAATGCCTTCGGCGACTATCTAGAGCTTTCCCCGCAGGCCATCGAGACCAGCGTCTTCTACGAGAAATCGATCTAGACGCGTGGGGCCTCCCGGAGGAGGCCCCACGATTGCACAGCGTTGGACGCCGTTAGTCCATCGTCTGTGGGTTGAGGTGGTCGACTCGCCCGAGCTTCCCGATCTTCTGGATGATCGTGCGGTACACCACCATGCCCTCGGCGAGGGCGTTGTTCTCGACGCCGTCCGACGCATAGACGGGGATCCCAGGTCCCTTCTTGAACATCGGGCCCGTGTACGGGTACGCGGACCAGGTGCCGGTGGTCTCAATGGGGTCGTAGTACGCGATCTCCTTCAGCCTGGTGGGCTTCGAGAAGTCGATTACATCGGCTCCGCCCGTGTACCAGGCATTGACGAGCAGGTCGCGCTTGATACCCATGACGGCCATGCCCATGTGGGCGGAGCAGTACTCGTCTGCTCCCGGATCCGGCCGCACGTCGCCGACGTGGAACTCGCTCAGGAAGTTGCCCTCCATGTCGGTGAAGAACATCCGCCCGGTCTTGTGAGTTCCTCCGGCGGGGTTCCACGGCCGAGGCTGGTAGGTCGTCATCGTCGGGCAGCCGCTCCCGAAGGATTCGTCCACCCAGTTCACCACGGTTCCGTCGTTGTTGAACATCACGGAGTGGAAGAAGTCGACTGCACCGGGAATCTGGCCGGTTCCGCCCGAGCTGACCTCATCGTCGCCGACGAGAATCGGGTTCTCGGTGTCCGGGATCCCGGTGGCCGGGTCGATATTCCACACCTGGCCCTGCTCGGCGCACGCGCCGCCGGCCAGGTTGTGCTCCATGTGCACCACGATGTCGTGGCATGCGACGGCTGCCGGCTCCAGGCCGGTCAGCCCCTTCTCGGTCCAGTCCATCCGCCCATCGGGATCGCCTGGGTAGCTGATCCTCGGCGCTGCGATCTCGGTCGTGGCCGCCGGGTTGTTGAGCGGCACCGACAACACCTGGATCTGGCGGTGCAACGGGTCGTTGACGACCTTGTCCGGGTCGTACGGGTTGGTGACGTTATTGAAGTTCGCCTGACCGCAGGTCGGCCCCGCGCGCAGCGGGTACGACGCTGCGTAGACGATCAGCCGCGGGTTCACCGGATCGTCCGCGAACCCGGTCCACGCCGTGATCGTGTGCGCGCCGCAGTCGGTGTACTGCATCTTCACCGGCGTGATGGTCGCGAACGGGTTCGCCGGGTTGTCGCTCATCGTGAAGATGCGGACACCCTCCCAACCGTTGCGGTCGTCATGAGCGGATCGTGGCGAGCCGCAGTTCGGGTTCGCCATCGTGCGATCCACGGCCACGAGGAGCAGGTCGGCCACCCCGTTCCCGTTCCGGTCCCAGACGATCGGATCGTTCTGGTTCGCATCGCACTGGAGGTCCTTCACGAGCTTGGGGCTGGCCGGGTTGGAGATGTCGAAGATCCGCACGCCGCCGCGCGGCCCGCTACCGGCCGGGGACCCCGTATCGCCGGTGTAGTAGCCGCTGAAGGCATGGTTGCCCCAGAACGCGAAGTCCGAGTTGGTTGCCATGTTCGGGGACGTGAAGAGCTCGTCCATCTTCTTGCGCGGGTTCGGGTCGGGGTCGGGCTTCGCAGAGGCCGTGCCCGCGAGCAAACCCGTCGCGACGAGTAGCAGCGCAAATAACCGCAAAGTGACTCTCATGCATCCCTCCAGGGGTAGACGACAGGCGTGAGGAGACGAGATGCAGCGAAGGGACCCGACCGAGCGCCACGCGATGGCCCGATCGATACCAGTACCGAAGCTATGAACCTTCCCCCGCGGTGGTGCCCCCCAGGCATCCCACCTCCCCTATCGGTGCCGAGCAGTCTTAAAGCGCTGCCGCCGTTTGTCAAACGCCCCGTGCTCGGCCCCATCGGCCACATCACTTCGGGACGAACGGAAGGGCGACCTGAGGCCGCCCTTCCGCACGCCTGCGAGCGTTCTCCGAGTTAGTCCATCGTCTGTGGGTTGAGGTGGTCGACCGTCCCGCGCCTGCCGGGCCTCTCGATGGTCGTCCGGTACACCACCATGCCCTGCGCGAGGCCGTTGTTGGTGACGCCGTCCGACGCGTACACGGGAATCCCGTGCTTGCTGAACATCGGGCCGACGTACGGGTATGCGGACCACGTGCCCGAGTTCGACACCGGGTCGTAGTAGGCGATCTCCTTCAGCCTGGTCGGCTGGCTGAAGTCGATCACGTTGGCTCCGCCCGTGTACCAGGCGTTGACGAGCAGGTCGCGCTCGATCCCCATCACGGCCATGCCCATGTGGGCGGAGCAGTACTCGCCCGGAGCGGTCGAGGGCCGCACGTCGCCCACGTGGAACTCGCTGAGGAAATTGCCCTCCATGTCGGTGAAGAACATGCGGCCCGTCTTGTGCCGTCCTCCAGCCGGGTTCCACGGCCGCGGGTTGTAGTTGGTCATCGTCGGACAGCCGCTGCCGAACGACTCGTCCACCCAGTTCACGATCGTGCCATCGTTGTTGAACATGACCGAGTGGAAGAAGTCGACCGCCCCCGGAATGTTCCCGGTGCCGCCCGAGCTGACCTCATCGTCGCCCACGAGCATCGGGTTCGCCGTGTCCGGAATCCCGGTGGACGGGTTGATCTCCCACACCTGGCCCTGCTCGGCGCAAGCGCCGCCGGCCAGGTTGTGCTCCATGTGGACGACGACGTCGTGGCATGCGATCGCGGCCGGCTCGACCCCCGCGCAGATGCCCTTCTCACACCACTCCATCCGTCCGTCCGGATCGCCCGGATAGCTGATTCTCGGCGCGGCGATCTCGGTCGTGGCCGCGGGGTTGTTCAGCGGCACCGACAGGACCTGGATCACGCCGTGCAGCGGACCGGTCGGGGGATCTTCGTCGTACGGGTTCGCCGTGTTCGCAAACTCGGTATCGCCGCACGTTGGTCCCGCCCCCAGCGGGTACGACGCCACGTAGACGATCAGTCGCGGGTTCGTCGGATGCTCGGCGAACCCGGTCCAGGCCGTGATCGTGTGCGCACCGCAGTCGGCGTACTGCATGTCGACCGGCGTGATGGTCGTGAACGGGCTCGCCGGGTTGTCGCTCATGGTGAAGACCCGGACGCCCTCCCAGCCGGTTGGAGTGCCGCCCGCCACGCGCGCCGCGCCACAGTTCGGCGAGGCCATCGTGGTGTCAACGGCCAGGAGCAACAGGTCGGCGACCCCATTGCCGTTGCGGTCCCACACGATCGGGTCGTTCTGGGCTCCGTCACAGGCGAAGTCCCTCACGAGCTTCGGAGCCGCGGGGTTCTTGATGTCGAAGATCCGAACACCGCCGCGCGAGCCCGTCCCGGGCGGGAACCCGGCACCGCCGGTGTAGTAGCCGACGAACGCGTGGTTCCCCCAGAAGGCGAGATCCGAGTTCGTCGCCAAGTTCCCCGATGTGAAGAGCCTCTTCATCTTGAACGCCTGATCCGTGGGCGACTGAGCGCCGGCGATCCCGGCGAGTAGCCCTAACGCGACGACGGTGGAAATGAGTAAACGAAAAGGTCGTCTCATACTGTCGTTGCACCTCCCATGCGAACAGTTGAGGTCCTGGAGTCGGGACAGCCGGGCGGACCGCGGCTGCGCCGCCGTCGCGTGCCGGGCCCATCCATCGCAGATCCCGCGTCAGCCACCACGCTGCGCGCCCCCACTAGGTTCTCCCCAGGTCGGGCGGCAGTTTAACGGAGCGGAGCGGCAGACGCCAGGCCCCGCTCCTTGCACCAAACAAGACCCCGCCTGAGCGGCGGACGCGGCAGGCCGGCCTCCGGCAGGCAAGCTGTCGGCGTGGCTGGCCGTCGTCGTTGGAGTGGGTTCGGAGCCGGGGAAGTGCCGGAGCGTCCCGCCGATCCTGCAGTGCGTAAGGCGAACTTCCGCCGCATCGTCCGCCTCTTCAGACCGTATGGCCGGACGTTGCTCGCGGTCAACGCCCTGATTTTCGTCTCAGCCGCTATCGGCGTGATCCCGTCCTTCCTCCTGCGGGAGGTCCTCGACGTCGCCATCCCGGACGAGCGCGTCGGCCTGCTGTCCCTGCTCGTGGCGGGCATGGTCGCGATCCCCGTCGTGACCGGTGTGCTCGGCGTCTGGCAGACCCTGCTCTCGAACCGTGTCGGTCAGGCCGTCATGCACGACCTGCGCACGGCCGTCTACCGCCATCTGCAGCGGCTTTCGCTGGCGTTCTTCACCCGCACCCGCACCGGTGAGGTCCAGAGCCGGATCGCCAATGACATCGGCGGCATCGAGACGGTGGTCACCTCGACGGCCACCTCTGTGGTCTCGAACGTGACCACCGTGCTCGCCACCGTCGGCGCCATGGTGCTCCTTGACTGGCGCCTCGCCGTCTTCGCCCTCGCGCTCCTGCCGCTGTTCGTCTGGCTCACGAAGCGCGTCGGCGACCAGCGCCGGAAGGTGACGGAGGAGTTGCAAGCCTCCCTGGCGGACGTGTCCTCGATCGTGCAGGAGTCCCTGTCTGTGTCGGGCATCCTGCTCGGCAAGACGATGGGCCGCTCCGACGACCTCGCCGAGCGCTTCGGGAGCGAGTCGAGCCGCCTCGCCGACCTCGAGGTACGCAGCCGAATGACCGGCCGCTGGATGATGGCCGCCATCCAGACGACCTTCGCCGTCATGCCTGCGCTCGTGTACTGGTTCGCCGGCTGGACGATGGCGAGCGGCAGCGAGGCGATCTCGATCGGGACGCTCGTCGCGTTCACGACACTCCAGTCTCGCCTCTTCTTCCCGATCGGCTCACTGCTCGGCGTCCAGGTCGACGTTCAGAGCTCGCTCGCGCTCTTCGACCGGATCTTCGAGTACCTCGACCAGCCGGTCGACATCGTCGAGGGGACGCGGGCGCTGGAGAGTCCGCGCGGAGACATCGCCTTCGACCACGTCTTGTTCCGCTACGGAGACGAGCGGTGGACGCTCGAGGACGTCACGTTCGCCGTGCCGACTGGGACGAAGACGGCGCTCGTCGGGGAGACCGGTTCGGGCAAGACGACCTGCGCCTATCTCGTCGCTCGCCTCTACGACGCCACGGACGGGAAGGTGACCATCGACGGGGTCGACGTACGCGAGCTGACGTTCGAGTCGCTGGCCGCGGCCGTCGGCGTCGTCTCCCAGGAGACGTACCTGTTCCACGCGAGCGTGCGTGAGAACCTGCGCTTCGCGAGGCCCGAGGCGACCGACGCCGAGATCGAGGAGGCGGCGCGTGCCGCGCAGGTACACGACCTGATCGCCTCACTCCCGGAGGGCTACGACACTGTTGTCGGCGAGCGCGGCTACCGCTTCTCCGGCGGCGAGAAGCAGCGCCTCGCGATCGCGCGCACGATTCTCCGCAATCCGCCAATCCTCGTTCTGGACGAGGCTACGTCGGCGCTCGACGCGCAGACCGAGCGGGCCGTGCAGGACGCGCTCGAGCGCCTCGCCGAGGGCCGGACGACGCTCGCCATCGCCCACCGCCTGTCGACCGTCCGCGACGCGGACCAGATCGTCGTGCTCGACCACGGTCGTGTGGTCGAGGTCGGAACCCACGACGAGCTTCTCGACCACGGAGGGCGCTACGCGTCACTCGTGTTCCGGGACGCGGACACGCCGGCGACTGCCCTTTCCGACTAGTAGTGCTTGCAGAAACGCTTGCAGGCTGCTCGGGCGTTGTCTCCCCGAAACCTCGCCCGCACCGGCGATTGCGCTCACGTCCCCTCGCTCTTCGTCGTCGGCGCGACGCGCGTGCTCGTCACTGAGGCCCACGCTCGCGGCCCGTTCCCATCGCGGCTGGCCGAGCCGCTCGCCGATCCAGCCTCCGTCCTAGGGCACCTTGAGAGCTCCAGAGTTGTGGATGACTTTCCCGTCCACGATGGTCAGGACCGAGCGGATCTTCTTCAGGTCTTCGTCGGTCACGGCCAGGTAGTCCTTGTCCAGCACGACCAGGTCGGCGAGCTTGCCGACCTCGATCGAGCCCAGCTTGTCCTCCATTCTCATCTGGTAGGCGTTCGCGCGGGTGAAAAGACGGAGCGCCTCCTGGCGCGTAATCTGCTGGCCGGGGTTGACCAGCTCGCCGAGTCCATTGCGACCCGTAACCGCGAAGTAGATCGTGATCCACGGGTTAAGCGTCGCGATGTGGCCTCCGTCCATGTGGATGCCGGCATGGATGCCGTTGTCGATCACCATTCGAAACGGTGCCGCGGGAGCCGCCGACGCCGCTAGAGGATAGGACCTGCTGACCACGTTTACGGTGGCTCCGAGCGCCTTCAGGCGGTCGAGTTGCGCGTGAGTGGTTCCGGACATGCGGTGCAGCGTCCAGCGAAGGTCAGTGATGTCGTACTCGGTGGCGAGTTGTTCCCAGCCGGTGATCGCCGTCTCCATGTTGGCCACGGTCCCGCCGCCCGACCTGCCGCGCCAGCCGAAACGGGCCATGAGCCGGTACCCCTCAAGCCAGATCGGGTTGCTCACACCCCCGGCGGGCTGGAAGTGGACTGCGTGCGTCGACATCATGTCGTCGCCAAAGAAGGGGAGCTGGTTCTTGATGCGTTCGTTCAGAACGTCGAGGGCGTCGATGACGAAGTCGGCCTGCATTCGCACGGTGGTCCTGCCCTCTCGGTGGAGGCCCGACCAGGTGTCGTAGTGGCGGAAGTGGTCGAAGTGAAAGAGCGTCTGGTTAGGGTTGAGGCTCGGCTCCGTGAGAATCGCGTTCCCGAGCGCGTATTGCGGGCTCGGCGGGGACGCGATCCCTTGCTGGTCGATATGTGAGGTCAGCCCTACGCTGGCGCAATATGCCCACGCTTCCTGGGTGCAGCGCCGCCGCTGCTCCAGAGTCTGGGTCTGACGCAGAAGATAGAGGGCGGTTGTCGACTGGATGCCCGAGGCGATGGTGCCGTCTGGGCTGACCACGACCGGAGTCGAAGCTGATTCGAAGTACGCCTTTCCGAGGCTGTTTACCGACGCTGGGCCGACCGTCGTCTGGTAGAGGAGCACCGGATGATCCGGCACGGCGGCGTCTAGCTCTGCTCGATTCGGCAGTCGGTGCTCGGCGAACATCGTCTCGGCCGTCCAGGCGCCGAGCGAGGTGATCCACTCCCCGGCGGGCACATCCGCGCGGCGCGCAGCCAGGATCGTCTGGATTTCGGCGATCGAGGTCGCGTTCTCGAGTACGGTGTGGTAGCCGGGCCGGTAGTTGCCGAAGCTGACGATGTGGTCGCAGCTCTCGATGAGGCCAGGGATGGCGACACGTCCCTTGAGGTCTACCGCGTTTCGGCCACGCCGACCGAAGCTGCCCACTTCGACGAAGCGACCGCTGCGAATCGCGACCGCCGGAACGACACGATCACCATCATCCATCGTCCGGATCCTGCCGTTGTGAAGGATCAACTCCTCGTCCGACGGATCCGTCGTGCGCGGCGTCGCGGAACGATCGGTTCCCCCCGCTGCGGCAGCTCCAGCCGGACCCCCGAGGCCAATGGCAGCGCCTGCAGCGGCGCTCCCGAGAATGAACTTCCTGCGCGAGATTCCTACTGCCAACGCCTCGTCGGTCGACTCTGTCTCACCAGCTGGGTGGTCTTCGGCGCTCATGCTGGCTCCTTTTCCGGGGGCTGCACGGATGGCAGGCCCGCCCCCATCGGCGCGATCGGATCCGCGCCGGAGGGTCAGACTGTCTGACAAGCCGATCCTCTTCCCCGGGCGTGGGAATTGTCAAGGTGTGGAGTCGCCTCGCCCGACGACGATCGGGAGCGTGCATGGCTCGGGGTGGTCAACCGCCCGTGGCTCGGGACACACTTGGGACACGGAGCGCCTTACGCGCAACTCGCCCAACAAAAAACCCCCGATTACCGGGGGCTTCTTGAGGAGCGGATGATGGGACTCGAACCCACGACCTTCTGCATGGCAAGCAGACGCTCTAGCCAACTGAGCTACATCCGCGCGCGGGCGGATTATAGCCGCGCGTAGGGATTCGGGACGGCCAGCCACAGAACGACCGCCGGCTCGGTCGCCGACGGGTTGCGCCACGTGTGGGGATCCCGGGGTGAGTAGGTGAGCGACTCGCCCGTCTTCAGACGGTGGACGGTCTCGCCCACCTGGAGCTCGAGCGCGCCCTCGGCGACATGGACGATCTCCAGATCCGCCGGCAGCGTGTAGAGCTGGTCGCCGGCGCTTCCTCCCGGAGCGACACGGGACTCCGTGACGTGAAAGCGCATCTCGTCACCGCGGCTGAGCAGGAGGTGCTCCTGCCCTCGGAGCGTGAGGATCTTCTGCGCCTCGCCCTCCGGCGTGCCGTCCACGAGGTGGCCGAGCCGCACGTCGAGGGCGGCGGCGATCCGCGCCAGGGACGAGAGGGATGCGGAGGTCAGGTCGCGTTCCAGCTGGCTGATGAATCCGTTCGTCAGCCCCGTCGCAGCCGCAAGCTGAGGGATGGTCATCCCTCGCTCCTTGCGCAACGCCCGGAGGCGATTGCCAACAGGTACGGCGACGGTCACGCCGCCGGCCTCAGTAACGCGAACATCTCTCCACTCCCTTCCTGCAGCGAGAAGCATGAGGGACGCGGAGTGGCCGCGCCACCCCCAAGCGGGCTTCGTCGCCGCTCTGGTTACCCGGCTGCGTCGAGCGCCTCGTTGACGAGGCGGTCGGCCTGCTCGTTGTGCTCCCGGCGAACCGCCGTGTAGCGCACGTCGCCGATCTCGCGGGCGAGACGCGCCGCCTGCAGCGACAGCTCGCGCAGCGCCTCGTTCTTGACCTTGTACTCCCCGCGCATCTGCTTGACGAGGAGCTCCGAGTCGGAGACGACCTCGATGCCCTCGAGCCCGAGGTCGCGGGCGCGCTCGAGGCCCGCCAGGAGGGCCCGGTATTCGGCCACGTTGTTCGTCGCCACACCGATCGCCTCCCCGTGGGCGGCGAGCACCGTTCCGTCGTCGGCCTCGATCACGTAGGCGGACGCGGCCGGCCCGGGATTGCCACGGGCGCCGCCGTCGGTGAAAAGGCGCGCCTTCACGCAGGCGGGTCGACGAGCTCGTAGAGGTCGAACGCGGGCTCCTCGTAGGGATGGGCCTCCCGCAGCGCTTTCACGACCTCGCCCTCGCGTTCGACGGGGTAGACGGTCTCGAGGCGGATCTCCGAGACCCGTTCCTCGCGCCCGGCCTCACCGTACTTGGGACTGGTGCCCTCGCCTCCGAAGTACGTGCCCGTCCCGGCCGTGTAGAACGAGCAGCGCTCGTAGTCGCCGATCCGGCCCGCGCCCGCAGCGAACAGCGCCGCTCGCACACTGTCGAGCGCCTCGCGCGGCACGAAGACGACCAGCTTGCGGTTCAGATCTCGACCTCGGGCGCGGCCTCGGTCTCCGAGTCGCCCGTGTTCGGCGTCCCCTCGAGCTCGAGCAGCAGCACGTGCGCCTCGTCGTCGGCCACCGGCCGGTGCTCGACACCGCGTGGGACGACGAGCAGCTCGCCCTCCCCCACGTCGACCGCACCGTCGCGCAGCTCGACGCGCAGGCTCCCCTTGAGGACGAGGAAGAGGTCGTCCGTGTCCGGGTGCGAGTGCCAGACGAACTCGCCCTTCGACTTCGCCACCTGGATCTTCGTGTCGTTGTAGTAGCCCACGATCCGCGGGCTGAAGATCTCGTCGAAGCTCGCGAGCTTCTCGGCCAGGTTCACCTTTTGCAGCATGAATCAGTCGATCTGGGCGCGCTGGAGCTTGCCGGAGTAGTCGACGTAGATCGACTTCCACTCGGTGTAGAAGTCGAGCGCCGCCGTTCCCGCCTCGCGGTGGCCGTTGCCCGTGCCCTTCGTGCCGCCGAACGGCAGGTGCACCTCGGCGCCGGTCGTGCCGGCGTTGATGTAGGTGATGCCCGCGTTGAGGTCGCGCATGGCTCGGAAGGCCTTGTTCACGTCGCTCGTGAAGATCGAGGACGAGAGGCCGAACTCGATCCCGTTGGCGATCTTGATCGCCTCGTCGACGTCGGTGGCGCGGATGACAGCGGTCGTCGGGCCGAAGATCTCCTCCTGGGCGATCCGCATGCCCGGCTCGACATCGCCGAAGATCGTCGGCCGGTAGAAGGAGCCCCGGTCGAGCCCGCCCTCGGTGGCGACCTCGCCGCCGGTCAGGAGGGTCGCGCCTTCGTCCTTGCCGATCTCGGTGTACGAGTGGATCTTCTCCAGCGCGGCACGGTTCACGACCGGGCCGACGTCCGTCGAATCCTCGAGCCCGTCGCCGAGCCGGAGCTTCTCCGTTCGCTCGACGAGCTTCGAGGTCAGCGCGTCGTAGACGCTCTTGCCGGCGATGACGCGGCTCGCGGCGGTGCAACGCTGGCCCGACGTCCCGAAGGCCGACCAGAGGATTCCCTCTACGGCGAGGTCGAGGTCGGCGTCGTCCATGACGATGATGGCGTTCTTGCCGCCGAGCTCGAGGTGGATGTGCTTGAGGTAGGCCGCACCGTTCTCGGCGGTCGTGATCCCGACCTCGCGCGAGCCCGTCAGCGAGATGAGCGGGACGTCCGGGTGCTTGACGAGGCGCTCGCCGACCGTCTCGCCGCCGCCGTGCACGATGTTGAGCACGCCCGCGGGCAGGCCGGCCTCCTCGAAGATCTCCACGAAGCGCTGGCCGAGCATGGGGGTGTCACGGGCGGGCTTGAAGACGACCGTGTTCCCGGCGACGAGGGCGGGCGCGATCTTCCAGCTCGGGATGGCGATGGGGAAGTTCCACGGCGTGATCGCGCCGACGACGCCGACCGGCTGGCGGATGCTCATCTGGAACTTGTCGGGCATCTCCGACGGCGTGGTCTGGCCGAAGAGGCGGCGGCCCTCGCCGGCCATGTAGAAGGTCATGTCGATGGCTTCCTGGACGTCGCCGCCGGCCTCGGCGCGCACCTTGCCCATCTCGCGCACCATCAGCTCGGTCAGCTCGTCCTTGTGGTCGACGAACCGCTGGGCGACCCGGAACAGGACCTCGCCGCGGCGCGGCGCCGGTGTCAGCCGCCAACCTTCGTACGCCTCCTTCGCGGCCTCGACAGCGCGGTCGACGTCGTCGAGGGACGAGCGCGGGAAGGTCCCGATGGTCTCGCCCGTGGCAGGGTTCGTCGTGTCGAACGTCTCGTCTCCGGTGGCGTCTACCCACTCGCCGCCGATGTAGTTCTTCGAAGTCTCTGTCGCTGCGGTCGCCATCTCGCTCCTTGTCGATGTCCTCCAGTCGATTCTAGGCTTGTGCCCGTGCCCACCGTCGGCGACAAGGCCAGCCGCACGCGCCGCGTGCGTCCCGAGGACATCGAGCTCTTCACGGAGTTGACCGGCGACCGCAACCCGCTGCACTACGACGCGGATGCCGCGGCTCGCTCGCGCTTCGGCGGGATCATCGTCCAGGGCGGCGTCACGTCCGGCCTGCTGAACGCCGTCGTGGCCGAGGAACTCCCCGGTCCCGGCAGCGTCTTCCTGCACGTCGACTGGAGCTTCAAGGCGCCGGTCGCGCCCGGGGACGAGATCACTGCCGAAGTCGAGGTGCTGGAGGCACGCGAGGACAAGCCGATCATGAAGCTCCGGACGACGATCTCGAACCAGGACGGCACCGTCGTCCTCGACGGCACGGCGCTCGTATGGACCGAGCCGATCTAGCGCCCGGCCGCGGCCGCGCGCTGGGGATCCTGGCCGCGGCGCTCGTCCTGGCCATGACCACCTGGTTCTCGGCTTCGGCTGTCGTGCCGCAGCTGCGCGCGGACTGGGGCCTCTCGGACACGTCAGCTGCGTGGCTGACGATCGCGGTGCAGCTCGGCTTCGTGGCGGGCGCGCTCGTCTCCAGCATCTTCAACGTCGCAGACGTGATCTCCCCCCGGATCGTCGTGCTCGCCGGCGCCCTGGGCGCCGCCGGGGCGAACGCGCTCCTCGGAGCGGTCTCCGGCGCCGGGGCCGCCATCCCGCTTCGCTTCGCCACCGGGTTCTTCCTCGCAGGCGTTTACCCGCCGGCGCTCAAGCTCATGGCCACGTGGTTCCGGCGTGGCCGCGGGACGGCGCTCGGCGTGCTCGTCGGAGCCCTGACCCTCGGGTCAGCCACCCCCCACCTCGTCAACGGCCTCGGCGGCCTCGACTGGCAGACGGTGGTCTACGCGACCTCGGCCATGACGCTCGCCGGTGGGCTCCTCGCCCTCGCCGTGCACGACGGGCCCTACCCGTTCCCGCAGGCGACCTTCGACCCGCATCAGGCCCGCCGCGTGTTCGCCAACCGCGGGGTCAGGCTCGCCAGCCTCGGCTACTTCGGGCACATGTGGGAGCTCTACGCGATGTGGGCCTGGTTCGCCGTCTTCTACGCAACGACCGTGGAAACCGGTGCGGACGCGGCCTACGCTGCCTTCGCGGTCATCGCCGCGGGAGCAGTCGGCTGTTGGGTCGGCGGCCTGCTCGGCGACCGCATCGGCCGGCCGGAGACCACCGCCGGGATGTTGGCCGTGTCCGGCACGTGCGCGCTCCTGATCGGCCTCCTGATCGACGCGCCCGGATGGGTCGTCCTCCTCGTCGGGCTCGTCTGGGGCTTCACCGTCGTCGGCGACTCGGCGCAGTTCTCGACGCTCGTCACCGAGCACGCCGACCAGGCCTACGTGGGCACGGCGCTGACGATGCAGCTCGCGTTCGGTTTCACGCTCACCGTGGCCACGATCTGGCTGATCCCCGTGTTCGCCGACGAGTTCGGCTGGCGGTGGGCGTTCGCCTTCCTGGCACCGGGGCCGGCGCTCGGGGTCGTGGCGATGCTGCGGCTCCGCGAAGCTCCGGCTACTTCTTCAGACCGCGGATGAAGTCGAGGAGGAACACGGGCACCTCGATGCAGAAGTGCGTTGGCGGCTGAGGCTCGTCGTCGGGATCCGCAGCGCCCCAGAGCCAGAAGCAGCGAACCACGACCAGTTGCAGCTCCGTTTCGCGGTCGGGCCACGGATGCCGGTGCCGGTGCTCCGTGAGCACGACCCGGATTCCTTTCGGGAGCCGGACGCCTCTGCTGCGGAGATAGCGCAAGGGCGCCTTGACCGCGTCGTTCCACACATCGTCGTCGAACGCCGCCTCGGCGAAGGCTCCATAGAGCGCCGGAGCTCTCACCGCCTTGCCCAGGGCGGCCAGCATTTTCTCGTCCACGAGAGGACCTCCTCCCCGGACGGCGCGGCTGAGCCGCTCCGCCCCCTCGATGCGACGAAGCACGTCCGTCGCGGTTTCCCTGATGATCGGGCTCGGATCGCGCACCTGCAGCGCTTCGAGTGCCTGCTTCACGCGTGGGTCCGTCGGCTCACGAACAGCCGACTTGGCGGCGTTCAACCGAACGGAGGGCTGCGCGTCCAGGAGGAGAGGCTCCAGGAGCGGCCCGATGCCGAACTGCTCGAGACGCCAGAGGCCGGCAGCCGCCGAGATCCGGACGACCTCGTGCTCGCTCGCGACCGCGTGGGACAGGACGTCCAGAGACCGCTTGTCCTTGATCAGCGTGGCCAGGCTCGCAGCCTTCGCCGCGAGCGCCAGGTTGTCGCCCTGGATCAGCGTGGCCAGGTGCGGGAGCGCGTCGGCGCCCAGCTCGGTCACGAGCCGACCGTACCTCGGCTCGTCCGGCATCAGCGCCACGGTCACCTGCTCGAGCGTCACCGCCATGGTCGTCGCCTCAACATGGGAGCGCCACCGGGCTTCCGAGCATCTTGTTGATCTCTACCGCGCTGAGCGTCGGGTTGGCGGTGACGATCCCCCCGGTTCCGCAGCCGGTCATGAGTGCCGTCGGCGGCGTCGTAGAGCAGACTTCTCCCGCGAGGTGGGGGAGTCCCATGACGTGCCCGACCTCGTGCGCGAGGGTGAAGTCGGAGGCGATCGAGGTCACCACGCAGCCGGGGAACCCCTGCGGGAAGGTGGCGCACCCGTTGAGAGCGGTCGGCGTCGTTGCCGTCACGAAGTAGGCGACGACGTCGCCCCTCATGACGCCGTTCACGTTCGCGAAGAGCGACGCCTGTTGCGACGTGTGCTTTCCTCCGGTGCATCCGCCGACGTTGACGGTTGCGAACGGCATGACCGCGGGATCCGCGCTGAGATCCTCCGTGCTCACCAGGTCGACGAGAAATCCGGCCGTTGAATAGAGCCGCTTCATGGTCGCCACCGATCTGTCGATCAGACCCGACGGCAGCGTGGCCGACACGATCTTCACGTGCAGACGCACGCGGTTGTTGTGGGGCTTCCCCGTACGCCCGAGAAGATCCCACCGGAGAGTGGATCCCGTGAAGGTCCCGAGCCACCAGTTGGCGTCGAGCGGCTGGTAGAAGAGGAGGTCGGCGCGGGCGACCCCGCGGAAGTAGCCGCTCCAGAAGGCCCCTCCCGGCCAGATCGGCGCGGTGGGCACCAGATTGGCGCTCAAGGTCCAGCTCAGGCTTCCCCCGGCGAAAGTGCCGAGCCACCACGTGTTGTCCACCGGGCGGTAGACGAGGACGTCGTCGAGCCCGTTCGCATTGAAGTCGCCGGTCCACACCGGCGAGCCGGTCGGCAGTGGGCCGAAGCCGACGTTGCCGCTGTTGCCGGCCAGGGCCCAGGTGAGGCTTCCGCCCGACATCGTCCCGAGCCACCAGTTCTGATCGCCGGGGTAGTAGAAGAGGATCTGCTCCCTGGTCAGACTCGTGAAGTAGCCCGTCCAGAACGGCCGGCCGTCGTTGATGCGACGGCCGAAGCCAACGGTGTTTCCAACCTTGGTGAACGTGAGGGTCGTCCCCGAGAACGTGCCCAGCCACCAGTCGTCGGTTGCGGGGGCGTACATGAGAACCTCGTCGCGCCCGTTTCCGTCGAAGTCCCCGATCCAGAACGGTCGGCCGTCGCTGATCGCGCGTCCCAGTAGGGCCCTCGTGTTTCCGGCGTTGCTCCACTGGAAGGTTCCGCCGCTCAGGCTGCCGACCCACCAGTTGTCGTCGCCCGGGTAGTAGAAGAGGACGTCGCTGCCGGTCGTCCCGGAGAAGTTTCCGGTCCAGAACGGTCGCCCGTCGTTGATGGCATGGCCGAATCCGCTCGTGTTCCCGACGTGTTGCCAGGTGAGCGTGGTGCCCGAGAACGTCCCCAGCCACCAGTTGTCGTCGCCCGGGAAGTAGAAGAGGACGTCGTTGCCCCCGGTCCCGTTGAAATCGTCGATCCAGAACGGCCGACCATCGGCCACATTTCCGAAGCCCGACGTGTTGCCTGCCAGGTTCCAGACGAGCTGGTTCGACTCGACCGTTCCGAGCCACCAGTTGTGGTCGCCCGGGAAGAAGAACAGAACATCCGTGCCGCCACGCCAGGGAACGAAGTTCGACGTCCAGATCGGCCGCCCGTCCCGTACCTGCCCGAAGCCGTCGAAGCAGGCCACTAACGATGGCTCCGCTCGCTCGCTGACTCAGGCTGGGACAAGAGCAGCCTCCGTCAAGCTGTTGCGGTCGAGGACTCCTGCGCGGCTCGCCCCTCACGAGAGGCTGCCTCGACCCTCCCACTCCACTAGACAGCTGTCAAGGGCCGCTACACACGCTGCGGCGAGGGCATGCGCGGATCGGCGAGCGAGGCTCGCCGGGACTACTCGAAGGCCGACTCGGGGACGTCCGTCGAGCCGAGCGACGGCCGCTTGCGACGCCGGTCGCGGATGATCCGCTGCTCGCCTTCGGGAGGGCCGCTGCCGTTACTGCGGCGGTCGGGGCCCCCGCGCCGGTCGACGATCACTTCGACGTTCGGGTTGTCCTTGTAGTGCTCGACGAGCTTGTCGTAGAGCTCGGCCTCGAGCTCGTGTGGAATGACGCAGTAGATCATCGTCCCGGTCTCTATCGGCATCGGGTGGCCTTCACTAGAGCTTCGGGATGTCGGGAGTGACCCGGCCGTCGGGGCCGAGGTGCCCGTTCCAGCGCGCGAAGCGAGGATTGAGATCCTCGAGCTCGTAGCCGCGCTCGGCGAGACGCACCGGCTGGCCGGACTCGAAGACGACGCGGTACTGGTACCAGGAGATGTCCCAGGCGACCGTGATGACGACCTCCGGGTTGACGCCCGAGAGCGGGAGGAGGCTGACGCGGGCATCGCCGAGGCTCTTGGCGATGCCGGCGATCGTGCGGCAGTAGGCGCTGTCGTTGAAGAGCTCGGCAGCCTCGACAACGGCTTGTTCCTCCGGGTTGAGCCGGCGGAGCATCGGCTCACTGACCTTCTGCTCCGGCTCGACCTTCTTCGGCTCGAGCAGCGCGGCGAGCCCGCCGAAGCGCCGGCGGCGGCGCGTCTCGGACACGATCGGCGTCGTCGGGCTGCCCTCCTTGATCCAGCCGTGCTCGTCCGCGGTCACGGTGCAGAGCGCGCAGACGTCGACCCAGTTGTCGCCGCCGGGCGTGAAGCGCACGGCCCGCTCGCCCATGAGCAGGGTGCGATGGCAGATCGCGCAGGTGCGCTGGACGTCCTGTCTGCGGACGACGCTCATAGGCCAGCACCTGGCCGATGAGCGAGGGGAGGGTGTGTGAGGGAACCGGGAGGTTCCTTCACTGCATCAAAGAAGGGGGCACGCGGGGGAAACATGGTTTCACCCGCGGGAGCGAGCCGAAGGCGAGGGACGCTCACGACTTCGCCTCCTCACGCTCGCGCTTGGCCTCCTCGACCAGTTTCTGCGCGATGTGCGAGGGCACTTCCTCGTAGCGGAGGAAGGCAAGCGTGTAGTCGCCCCGTCCGCCCGTCAGAGATGTGAGGGACTGGGAGTACGTGAGGATCTCCCCCATCGGCACCTCGGCCTTGATCGTCGTCATGCCGGCGCCCGCGGGCTCCATCCCGAGCAGCCGTCCGCGACGGGAGTTCAGGTCGCCGTTGATGGCGCCCACGCTGTCGTCCGGGACGACAGCCTCGAGCGACATGATCGGCTCGAGGAGGACGGGGTTGGCCTTCTCGTAGGCGCTCTTGAACGCCATCGAGCCGGCGATCTTGAAGGCCATCTCCGACGAGTCGACGTTGTGGTACGACCCGTCCACGAGCAGAACGCGGACTCCGGTCACCGGCGCGCTCGCGAGCTCGCCGCGGGCCATCGCCTCCTGGATCCCCTTGTCCACCGCCGGCCGGAAGCCCTGCGGGATGACGCCCCCGACGATCTTGTCGACGAACTCGTAGCCCTCGTGGCCGGGCAGCGGCTCGAGCACGATATGGCAGTCGCCGAACTGGCCGCGGCCGCCGGTCTGCTTCTTGTAACGCCCCTGCGCGCGCGACTCCTTGCGGATCGTCTCCAGGTACGGCACGCGCGGCTGGTGCAGGTCGACCTCGACGCCGAAGCGGCGCTTGAGACGGTCGACCGCCACCTCAACGTGAATCTGCGAGAGGCCGCCGAGGAGCTGCTCGCCGGTTTGCTCGTCGCGGTGCAAGGTGAGCGTCGGGTCCTCCTCCGCCAGGCGCTTGAGCGCGGTGCCCATCTTCTCCTCGTCGCCCTTGGCCTTCGGCTCGATCGCGAAGCTCATCACCGGCTTGGGGAAGACCAGCGGCGCGATGTCGACCGGCTTGTCGGCGCCGAGCAGCACGTCGCCGGTGGCCGTCTCCTTCAGCTTGGCCACCGCGCCCAGGTCGCCCTCGCCGAACTCGTGCGCCTGCTCGTGATCCTTCCCCTGAAGGATGAGCAGCTGGCCGACGCGCTCCTTGTTCTTGGTGCGCGAGTTGACGAGCGTCGAGTCGGACGAGAGCGTGCCCGCGAGCACGCGGAAGAGGTTGATCCGGCCCGCGAAGGGATCGGCGACCGTCTTGAACACGAACGCGGCCGGGCCGCCGCCGTCGACGTCCACGGCCATCGGCTTCTTGGCCGGCGACGGGATGCCCTCGACGAGCAGGTCGAGGAGCCCGGTCGTGCCGAGGTTCTTCGTCGGGACGCCGCACGTGACGGGGAACAGCTGGCCCGCGACGACAGCGTTCTTCAGCGCCGCGGCGAGCTCGTCGCCGGAGATCTCCTCGTCGGCGAGATAGCGCTCCATGATCGCCTCGTCCGTCTCGACGACGGCCTCCACGAGCTTCACCCGATACTCCTCCGCCTGCGCCGCGACGTCGTCCGGGATGGCCGCGGGCTTGGCCTCGCGCTCGGCGCCCGGATCGAGGTACGCGCTCATGTGGAAGAGGTCGACGATGCCCTTGAGCTCGTGCTCGTGCCCGATCGGGATCTGCACGGCCACGCAGCGCTCGGAGAGCCCCGAGCGAAGCTGCTCGAGCGCGGCGAAGAAGTCCGCGCGCTCGCGGTCGAGCATGGTCACGAAGAGGACGCGGCAGAGGTCGAGGGCCTCGGCACGCTCCCAGAGGCGCGTCGTCTGCACCTCGACGCCGCTGACGCCGTTGACCGCCATGAGCGCTCCCTCGACCACGCGGAGCGAGGCAAGCGTGTCCGCCTGGAAGCCCGGGTCGCCGGGGGTGTCGACGAGGTTGATCTTCCGCTCGTGCCACTCGAGGTGGCAGAGCGAGGCCGCCAGCGACATCTGGCGGCGGTGCTCGTCGTCGTCCCAGTCGGAGACGGTGGTCGACGCTTCGACGGACCCGAGGCGGTTGGTAGCACCCGCCTGGAAGAGCATCGCCTCGACCAGCGAGGTCTTCCCGGTGCCCCGGTGTCCGACCACGGCGACGTTCCGGATCTTGCTCGGCTCGAAGGGCGGCACGGACGGCGAGTTTAGCGGCTTGGTCGCTCCGAGCAGGGAATATGCGGCTCGCGGCCGGACTAGTCGTGGGTCGCGTGCGAGCGCGAGGCGGAGAGCCTGGCCTTGAGGCGGAGGATCGCCTTTGTGTGGAGCTGGGAGACCCGCGATTCGGTCACGCTCAGCACCTCGCCGATCTCACGCAGGGTCAGCTCTTCGTAGTAGTAGAGCGTGACCACGAGCTTCTCGCGCTCGGGCAGGCGCGAAATCGCCTCACCCAGGGCCTCGCGCAACTCGGTCTGGGCCATGGCGCTCTGAGGCTCGGCCGCGTCCGGGTCGGCGATCGTGTCGATCACAGCAACGGGGTCGCCGCCGGTGGACGAGCTTGTCCAGAGCTCGTCCAGTGCCGCGATGGACGTCCGCGAGATCTCCAGCAGCGAATCCTGGAACTCGTCCTCGGTGACGCCGAGGTGGGCGGCGATCTCTTCGTCGGTCGGCGCCCGCGCCAGCTTCGCCTCGAGCTGCGCGATCGTGCGCTCGATCTCGCGCGCCCGTGCGCGCACCGAACGGGGCACCCAGTCCATCGAGCGCAGCTCGTCGATGATGGAGCCCTTGATCCGCGCGATCGCGTACGTCTCGAACTTGATGTCGCGGTTGATGTCGAAGCGCTCGATGGCGCCGATCAGCCCGAGCAGGCCGTAGGACACGAGGTCGCCCTCTTCCACGTGCGCCGGCAGGCCACTCCCCAGACGCCCTGCGACGTACTTCACGAGGGGCGCGTACGTGAGGATGAGGCGGTCCCGCAGGGCCTTGTCGCCGGTGCGCTTGAACTCCCGCCAGAGGGCTTGCGTGTCCATGGAGCTTTCGACCATCACGCAGAGGATAAAAGGAAGATCGGCCCTTGGGAGCTTTCGGCAGCTTCCCTAGCGCAACATCTTGTAGGCGAGCTCGCCCATCCAGACCGCCAGGAGGATGGCCGCGAAGGCGATCACCCAGGCCGCGCCGCCCGCCTCGGCGGCGAAGTAGCCGATGACACCGAAACCGGTCGCCAGGACGGCAAAAAGGGCTCCAAGGGGCCTCCGGCGCACCCCGGTACAATGCCTTTTCGCCAGCCGAAGGGCCGTAGCTCAACTGGCAGAGCACCGGTCTCCAAAACCGGGGGTTGCAGGTTCGAGTCCTGCCGGCCCTGTCCCTTCGGGGAGCCAAAACCCTGTAGAGCCACGTCTACCCTTTCTGCGGGCAGGCTGGCTATTCCGCTCAAGACCGTCTGACAATGCTGGATTCTGGCGCCGACTGGCGCGCACCTGGCGCGCAGTCCTACTCGTGGCGCTCGTGCTTGCGGCACCCGCGAATCGGGGCCGCCGCGACCAAGGCGGCCGCGGCGGCCCATCGGGCGTTTACTGCGCCGCGCGGTGCAGCACGTCGGTGCGGTTGGCGAGGTTGCCGTCGTTTGCCCCGACCCACGTCGGGTGGAACACGGCGCCGGCGTGGTCGAGGCCGGCATAGTCGCCCACGAAGTAGCCGAGGGCGTCAGGGGCGGTGCGCATGTCGAACGACGTCGCCGTCAAGCGGCTTTCGTCCGAGAACGTCCGCCCGCCGTCGTGCGAGTGCGTGATCCAGACATCCGTCGACAGCGAAGTGTCGCCCCGCTGGTCGTTGCGGAAGTCGTAGTAACTGACGCTCACGCGGCCTGTCGAGTCGACGTCGACCATCGCCGTGAACGCGTCGACGCCGCGCGGCGCGCGGTCGACGACGACCGGAGCGCTCCAGCTCAGCCCGCCGTCCTCGGAGCGCGCGAGCAGGATGTCGTCGTGGTCAGCGTCGTTGAAGCGCGTATCCATCCACACGACGTAGACGTTGCCGCGGGTGGCGGGATTCGGACTTCGGTCGACGGCCCAGTCCGGCAGGATGTCGCCCGTCCGGACGTCATGGCCCGTCTCAGGATCCTGGACTTCGTCCACCAGCAGGCGGTCGACGATGGTCTCTCGCGTCCAGGTGTCGCCCTTGTCCGGCGAGCGGATCAGCGCGACGTTGTAGCCGCGCGTCCCGTGGCGATTGCTCACGGCGCGAATGAGGTTGAAACCGTTGATTAGCGTGCCGTCGGGGAGCACCTCGACCTGGTTCCCGATCGTCTGCGTGAACACGCCCCGGTCGCGGAAGATCGGATGCGCGGGCTGCCACGACTGGCCGCCGTCGGTCGAGCGCGCGAACCACGCCTCGGAATAGAAGCTCACGGTGTTCTCGTAGCCACGCGCGGAAACCTGCTCGCTCGGCGAGATGATCCGCTGCCAGGTCGCGTACACGAGATTCGCGTCGAACGGGTCGGCGGTAAGCGTCTCCTTGTCGTTGAAGGCGTTGCCGAGCGCCCGCGGGTTGTCGAAGCGGACGATTCGCGGCGTGCTCCAGGTCGCGCCGCCGTTGTCAGAGAATGCGGCCAAGACCGCGTTGCGCGGCGTCGAGTTGTCGAATACGAGCGCGATCGCGTGCAGCCGCCCGTTCGGACTGAACGAGAGCCACGGATCCGTGGCGCGCTCGTAGTCGCCAGCGTTGCCGAGACCCGCTCCACCTGCGCAGCGCGAGAAGCGCGGCGCGCTGTGAGCCCACGTCAACCCGCCGTCGAACGAGTAGCCGGCGAGGTTGCCGTGCGCCCCACCGTCGTTCCAGCGATCCTGCTGCCAGTACGCGACCACGTTGTTCGGGTTGGTCGGGTTCACCGCGACGTGCGTCTCGACCTCCGAGTTCTGATAGACGACGCTGCTTGCGACCGCCTCCCCCGGCCCGCCACAGCCGGGCGCGAACGGGCTCACACCCGACGCGACGGTCGTTGGCCCGAGAGTGAACGGTGCCGCCTGCGCCAGCAGCGCGCTTACGCCGAGCGTCGCGGCGGCGACCGCAAGAATGAGGAGTCTCCTCATCGGTAGACCTCCCTACTCGGCCGAGATTTTCATATGCCCCACGCCGAGCGGCGCCGCTCCAGCCCGCCGCTCGAGGGCGACGCTAGCACCGAAGCCGCGGAGGCACAACCACGGTTTGCGCTCGCCTCGACCTCTCCCGCTTTCGCCGCGCAATCGATGGCGCAGTCGAGGAAGGCGGGCGTGTTGCCCTCGAGGAGGGAGGCGAGGGATTCGGGCGTGGCGCTCGCGACGGTCGAGCTCGCCTGGCCGTCGTGGCTCTCGCCCTCAGTGTCGTGACGCCGCGAGCCATGAGCTGTTCACGCCGCACGTCCGGCGCCGTTTCTACCCTTCGTGCTCCCTGCCAGTGTGCGGTGGCGCGGCGGGTAGTTGCACCGTGACGCGGAGCCCGCCAGCGGCCCGGGGCGTGAGGGTGAGAGTTCCGTCGTGTGCCTGGGTGATGCTCCTGACGATTGCCAGGCCGAGGCCGACACCTGCATGCTCGGTGCGTATGCGTCCGGGGCCGCGAAGAAACGGCTCGCCAAGCGTGTCAGCCAACTGTGGGCTGATCATGTCGCCGGTGTTCTCGACGGTGAGCACGACACTCTCGGATTGAACGCTGGTCGTGACCCACACAGAGCCCTGTTCAGGCAGGTTGTGGACGATCGCGTTGTGCACGAGGTTCGTAGTCATCTGCAGCAGGAGCGCGTGTGAGCCGATGGTGGGGGTCACGTCGCCGGATGTCTCTATGGTGAGGCCGCGTTTTTCTGCGAGGGGAAGGAGCGTTTCAGTGGCTTCTTCCGCTGCCAGAGACAGGTCGACGTGTTCTCGGGTGAAGGACCGCTGGTCGGCGCGGCTGAGCAGGAGCAATGCTTCAGTGAGGTCGATCGCTCGGGTGTTGACGGCATGGAGGCGGTCGACAAGTTCGCCGTTGTCGCGGTGCAGATCGTTGCGGGCCACGTCGAGAAGTGTCTGAGTGACCGCCAGCGGGGTGCGCAGTTCGTGGGAGGCATTGGCTGCGAATCTCTGCTGTTCGGCGATATGAGCTTCGAGCCGCGCGAGCATCGTGTCGAAGGCGTCGGCGAGTTCGCGGAACTCATCTCTGCGGCCCGGTAGGCGGATTCGGTGAGAGAGCGATCCGTCCGCGGCCATGCGTGTGGCGTACGTGATGCGAATGAGCGGGGCGAGCATGCGGCCAGAAAGAAGCCATCCCCCTAAGAGACCGAACACCAGGAGGAACGCCAGAACGATGGCCGCGGCCGGAGCGAAAGCGCGCAGGAGGAACGAGTCGTTCCCGGGCACCAGGCCACCGAGCGTGCTGATCACATCGTCGGGTACGAATCGCAGCAGGAAGTCGGACGATTGCCCTGGCTGGCCCGCGAGCCACGCGGCCGCCAGCATCAAGAAACCTGCCAGCATGAGGAACCCGGCGTAGCTGAGGGTGAGCTTGAGACGCACGCTCAAGCCAGGCTGTCTATCCACGCTTCGATCCCTCACGTCCGGCATCTGGTTGAGCGTCGATGCGATAGCCGACGCCGGCCACGGTGGCGATGATCCAGGGTTCGCCGAGCCGTTTGCGCAGTCCTGAGACCGTGATGCGCACGGCGTTGGTGAACGGGTCTGCGTTCGCATCCCACGCCCGTTCCAGCAGCTCTTCGGCGCTGACGACACCGCCTTCGGCAGCGACGAGGACTTCGAGCACTGCGAACTGCTTCCTGGTCAACGCGACGTAGCGTCCGTCGCGATAGACCTCTCGGCGGAACGGATCCAGCCGCACACCCGCGATCTCTCGCACGGGTGGCCTGTTGTGGGCGCGCCTGCGGTCGAGCGCTCTGAGACGGAGCACGAGCTCTCGGAGTTCGAACGGCTTCGTGAGGTAGTCGTCGGCGCCGAGCTCGAACCCGGTGGCCTTATCGTCGAGACGGTCTGCAGCGGTGAGCATGAGGATCGGCATGCCGCTGCCGGAGGCGACGATGCGGTTGGCGATCTCGTCACCGGAAGGTCCGGGAATGTCTCGGTCGAGGACGGCGATGTCGTAGGCGTTGGCGCTCAGCAACTCCAGGGCGGTGTCTCCGTCACCGGCGATGTCGGCCGCGATCGCTTCCAGGCGTAGGCCATCGCGGATCGCTTCCGCCATGTAGGGCTCGTCCTCAACGAGCAACACACGCATGCCCCGATGCTACGAGCTGGCGCATGTCGTCGGCATATCGAAAACCAGATACGTGCCGGCAACACCACGCTGCGTTGAATGGAGGCATGACCTACAGCAGACGAGCACGAACAACGCCCCGTCGGATTCGCAAGTTCCGTGTCGCCGGCCTGCTAGTCGTCATCGCGGCGATCACCGCAGCTCTCGGCTCCCAGTTGCTGGCCTCCTCGTCCTCGACGGCCGCATCACCCATCGACGTCCTTCGCGGTGAGCTCCGTGATCTTCGCGGTGAGCACCGTGGTGCGCTTGGCGACGCCGACGGTGCCGTCCCCGACGGCACGACGGTCTTCGATGACGAGATTCCCGGTGTAGCCAACCTTGACCCCGATCTGCTCGGTGCCTTGCGCCAAGCTGCAACTGATGCCGCGGGCCACGGGGTCGTGTTCCTCGTCGATAGTGGCTGGCGTTCCCCGGAATACCAGAATCAGCTTCTTCGTGAGGCGGTTTCCGAGTACGGATCCGAAGAGGAGGCCGCCCGGTGGGTGGCCACCCCCCACACGTCTCCTCACGTGTCGGGGGACGCGGTCGACATCGGCCCTTTCGAGGCCACGGCCTGGCTGTCCGAGCACGGCGCCGAGTACGGGCTGTGCCAGATCTACAGCAACGAACCCTGGCACTACGAACTGCGCCCCGAAGCCATCGATCACGGCTGCCCGCCCATGTACGCCGACCCTACGCACGATCCAAGGATGCAGCAGTGACCAGCACGCTGCCGGCCCTGTCGGAGAGAAGCCCGCCAC
>CAWAQJ010000002.1:0-40898 GCA_963784175.1 uncultured Actinomycetes bacterium
CTCCCTGCCAGTGTGCGGTGGCGCGGCGGGTAGTTGCACCGTGACGCGGAGCCCGCCAGCGGCCCGGGGCGTGAGGGTGAGAGTTCCGTCGTGTGCCTGGGTGATGCTCCTGACGATTGCCAGGCCGAGGCCGACACCTGCATGCTCGGTGCGTATGCGTCCGGGGCCGCGAAGAAACGGCTCGCCAAGCGTGTCAGCCAACTGTGGGCTGATCATGTCGCCGGTGTTCTCGACGGTGAGCACCACACTCTCGGATTGAACGCTGGTCGTGACCCACACAGAGCCCTGTTCAGGCAGGTTGTGGACGATCGCGTTGTGCACGAGGTTCGTCGTCATCTGCAGCAGGAGCGCGTGTGAGCCGATGGTGGGGGTCACGTCGCCGGAGGTCTCTATGGTGAGGCCGCGTTTTTCTGCGAGGGGAAGGAGCGTTTCAGTGGCTTCTTCCGCTGCCAGAGACAGGTCGACGTGTTCTCGGGTGAAGGACCGCTGGTCGGCGCGGCTGAGCAGGAGCAATGCTTCAGTGAGGTCGATCGCTCGGGTGTTGACGGCGTGGAGGCGGTCGACAAGTTCGCCGTTGTCGCGGTGCAGATCGTTGCGGGCCACGTCGAGAAGTGTCTGCGTGACCGCCAGCGGGGTGCGCAGTTCGTGGGAGGCATTGGCTGCGAATCTCTGCTGTTCGGCGATATGAGCTTCGAGCCGCGCGAGCATCGTGTCGAAGGCGTCGGCGAGTTCGCGGAACTCATCTCTGCGGCCCGGTAGCCGGATTCGGTGAGAGAGCGATCCGTCCGCGGCCATGCGTGTGGCGTCCGTGATGCGAATCAGCGGGGCGAGCATGCGGCCAGCGAGAATCCATCCCCCCAAGAGACCGAACACCAGGAGGAACGCCAGCACGATGGCCGCGGCCGGAGCGAAAGCGCGCAGGAGGAACGAGTCGTTCCCGGGCACTAGGCCACCGAGCGTGCTGATCACATCGTCGGGTACGAATCGCAGCAGGAAGTCGGACGATTGCCCTGGCTGGCCCGCGAGCCACGCGGCCGCGAGCATCAAGAAACCTGCCAGCATGAGGAACCCGGCGTAGCTGAGGGTGAGCTTGAGACGCACGCTCAAGCCAGGCTGTCTATCCACGCTTCGATCCCTCACGTCCGGCATCTGGTTGAGCGTCGATGCGATAGCCGACGCCGGCCACGGTGGCGATGATCCAGGGTTCGCCGAGCCGTTTGCGCAGTCCTGAGACCGTGATGCGCACGGCGTTGGTGAACGGGTCTGCGTTCGCATCCCACGCCCGTTCCAGCAGCTCTTCGGCGCTGACGACACCGCCTTCGGCAGCGACGAGGACTTCGAGCACTGCGAACTGCTTCCTGGTCAGCGCGACGTAGCGTCCGTCGCGATAGACCTCTCGGCGGAACGGATCCAGCCGGAGACCCGCGATCTCTCGCACGGGTGGCCTGTTGTGGGCGCGCCTGCGGTCGAGCGCTCTGAGACGGAGCACGAGCTCTCGGAGTTCGAACGGCTTCGTGAGGTAGTCGTCGGCGCCGAGCTCGAACCCGGTGGCCTTATCGTCGAGACGGTCTGCAGCGGTGAGCATGAGGATCGGCATGCCGCTGCCGGAGGCGACGATGCGGTTGGCGATCTCGTCACCGGAAGGTCCGGGAATGTCTCGGTCGAGGACGGCGATGTCGTAGGCGTTGGCGCTCAGCAGCTCCAGGGCGGTGTCTCCGTCACCGGCGATGTCGGCCGCGATCGCTTCCAGGCGTAGGCCATCGCGGATCGCTTCCGCCATATAGGGCTCGTCCTCAACGAGCAACACACGCATGCCCCGATGCTACGAGCTGGCGCATGTCGTCGGCATATCGAAAACCAGATACGTGCCGGCAACACCACGCTGCGTTGAATGGAGGCATGACCTACAGCAGACGAGCACGAACAACGCCCCGTCGGATTCGCAAGTTCCGTGTCGCCGGCCTGCTAGTCGTCATCGCGGCGATCACCGCAGCCCTCGGCTCCCAGTTGCTGGCCTCCTCGTCCTCGACGGCCGCATCACCCATCGACGTCCTTCGCGGTGAGCTCCGTGGTCTTCGCAGTGAGCACCGTGGTGCGCTTGGCGAGGCTGACGGTGCCGTCCCCGACGGCACGACGGTCTTCGATGACGAGATTCCCGGTGTAGCCAACCTTGACCCCGATCTGCTCGGTGCCTTGCGCCAAGCTGCAACTGATGCCGCGGGCCACGGGGTCGTGTTCCTCGTCGATAGTGGCTGGCGTTCCCCGGAGTACCAGAATCAGCTTCTTCGTGAGGCGGTTTCCGAGTACGGATCCGAAGAGGAGGCCGCCCGGTGGGTGGCCACCCCCCACACGTCTCCTCACGTGTCGGGGGACGCGGTCGACATCGGCCCTTTCGAGGCCACGGCCTGGCTGTCCGAGCACGGCGCCGAGTACGGGCTGTGCCAGATCTACAGCAACGAACCCTGGCACTACGAACTGCGCCCCGAAGCCATCGATCACGGCTGCCCGCCCATGTACGCCGACCCTACGCACGATCCAAGGATGCAGCAGTGACCAGCACGCTGCCGGCCCTGTCGGAGAGAAGCCCGCCACGGCGGGGTTTTCTCGTTGAGTTCGCCTCTAGCTCAAGCCAAGGGCGCGCCTACGACCTCGGCTCCGGGCGGAGCAGCCAGCTCGGCGGCAGCCCTACCGCGGGCGCGCTCCGCGCGGCCACCCTCGCCTCGGCGACGTCGAGGAACGGGTTCGGATTCGCGGGGCAGACCGTGCCGACCGGCGGCAAGCGCGCCACTGAGCAGGTACGCGTCGACGTACTCGGTCGTGCACTCGCTGCGGCCGTAGGCCGTGTGGCCCCAGCCGGCGTAGCTGAGCAGCCGCGCGTTCCGGAGCAGCTTGCTCGACGCCACGGCGCCGGCGTAGTCCGTCACGCCGTCGAAGAAGTTGCCGACGACGAGGACCGGTGCCGACGTGCGGGCCGTCCATGGGCCGGTGTAGCGATCGGGCGCGACCGGCCAGTCGGCGCAGCCGTTGTTGAACCACCACCAATACGGACCGAAGCGCGAGCCTGCGCGCGCGTAGACGTCGATGGTGCGGAACTCGAAGAACGTGCTCGGGTACTCCGTGTCGGCGCACTGGTTCCCGAAATACGCGTCGAAGCCGTTGTCGTAGTCGGCCTCGAGCTGCTGGAGGAAGGCCTGCCGGGCCTCGCGCGCCTGCACCCGCGCGGACTGGTCGCCCAAGACGATGTCCGCGAGGACGTCGAGGAAGGCGCCGAAGCCCTCCGGGCCGCCCCAGCTCTCCGGCGAGTACATGGCGCCGGTCGCGTCGCCGATCAGGAAGTCGTACGTGTAGAGGAAGCCGTCGCCGAGGTCGATGGGCTCATCCTCGACGGCGCGTGCCAGCGCCTCCCAGCGCTTCGCGGTGCGCCGCCCGTCACCGAAGGCACACGCCGGGCCGGCCTCGCGGCAAAGCCGCAGGAACTCGTCGAACTCCTCCTGCGTGGCGACGCGGTCGGACTTGATCTGCCAGCCGCTCGACCACAGGCGCGGGTCGAGCACGCCGTCGATCACGAGCGCGCGGACGTTGCCTGGGAACAGGTTCGCGTACGTGTTGCCGAGGTAGCTCCCGTACGAGAAGCCAAGGTAGGTGAGCTTGCGGTCGCCGACGGCGCGGCGGAGGAGGTCGAGGTCGCGAACCACGTCGGCGGTGCTCATATGGCGCGCGATCCGCCCGTCCCGCGACAGACACCTGCCGGCGAGGGAGGCCCAGTGGTCGTAGAAGGGCCGGTACTGGCCGGCCTGGTACGGGAAGAGCGGCGTCGCGTTCAGGAACGCGACGAGGTCGTCCTCGCTGTCGAAGCAGTGGATGGGATCCGAGGCGCCGACGCCGCGTGGGTCGAACCCCACGACGTCGAACCGCCCCCCGAGGTTGTCGTGCAGCTCCTGGCCGAAGCCCTCCAGGACGAGCCCGACGCCCGATCCGCCCGGTCCGCCCGGATTGACGAACACGCTGCCGATTCGGTGCGCCGTGTCGGCAGCCGGGACGCGGGCAAGCGCGATCTCGGTCGTCCGCCCTCCCGGCGAGTCGTAGTCGAGCGGGACATCGAACGTCGCGCACTCGAGACCGGGGAAATCGTCGCCGCACGGCTGCCAATCGATCGCCGGCGTCGCGGCGGCGGGCGCAGCGGCCGCGGCCGCGAGCAGCACCGAGACCGCAAGGACGAAACCCCATCGCTGGAACGTGGACACGGCTTGCATGACCCCACCTCCCCGAAGAGTTGCGGCAGCCTATACAGCCGGGAGCGAACTCGTCAGCAGCCCTGCGTGCCTCGCTCGAAGAGCAGGTTGAGTACGCCGCGATGCAGGGTCACCGGTGCACCGCTCCCCGAGCGCCACTGCACGTTGAACTTGTGGGTGTCGTCCGCCTCGAACGGCGCGACTCGGCCGACGAAGGTGAACGAGAACGACTCGCTGCCGCTGGGGACGAAGCGAGCGGAGCCCGGCTTCATCGGCGCCTCCGGGACGCCGTCGATGACGACGCGGAAGAGCACGGGCGCGCCACTCACGGTCACGCTGACCATCGCAGTCACCTGGTTGTCGGAGCAGCGGGTGAGCGCGAGCCCGGGGACGTTCACCCAGGCGGTGCCGGATGTCGTCGCCGCAGTGGTCGTCCACACGGCCGACTGGCGCTCGAGCTCGCCGCCGAAGACGCCTCGCGCGGCGAGGACGGCGACGGGAGTGGCGGCAAGCAGCACGACGACACCGCCGACGACGAGCAGCTTCCGCAGGGTGAACGACCGGCGCATGGGAGCCTCCTTCACGGGGCCCCGACGGTCTCACCTCGACCCGGCCGGGGTCAAGCCCGGCCGGGTCGAGGGTCAGGCGCTAGTAGTGGAGGACGCGGTTGTTGCGGTTCACCGGCTGCCTGGCTCCGCCCTCGATGAAGATGCCGTACGAGCGGTGGTAGCCGAAGACGGAGTTCCGCGCGCCGGAGCGGACTGACCGGCCGATGCGCAGGTTCTGGTTGTAGGTCGCCAGGCGGCAGCGGTCGCAGATCAGGTTCGTGGGGATGCGGCCGTTCGCCCAGGTGATGTACCACCCGCCGCCCGCGCCCCAGCACGTCCACACGCCGTAGCCGGGTCGGCCGGAGGTGAAGTTCCGGAAGATGATGTTCCGGCCGGAGAGGGCCTGGACGATGTCCTGGTGGATCCCCGGGTTCGTGTGCCTGCGCCCGCACTCCACGTCTCCGGTGACCACGAGGCCGTGGGCGTTCTGGCCGATCCGGACGGCGTCGTAGGCGGTGCCGAGGCCGCGGCGGTTCCCGTTCACGTCGAGGATCAGGTCGACGGTCCGAGCGTTGCCGTCGCCGTAGCAGCCGATGAGCCGGATGGCATCGCCGTTGCCGGGGTTCCTGATGTTGGAGATGACCTTGATCGGAAGGCGGCCGTACCGGCGCAGCGACCCGCGGCACTCCCAGCTGCGCGTGGTGCGGATGATCCGGCCGGGCGCGAGCCGCGCGGTCTCGACGGCGGATCGTGCGGCTGCGGCGTTCTCCTCGGCCATCGTGGTCTCCGAGATCCCCGCGCTTGCAGCGGCGGGAAGGGCGAGCAGAACGAGAATCAGGGCTGGCAGAAGGCGGCGAAGCGACATGATCCGGGCGGCTCCTCTGGTTGGGGACGCCGACACGGTAGGCCGGGCGTATGAGCGTTTCGTAAGGGCCCGCAAACCACGTCCCGCAGCCCTGTTCGCCGCGAGAAGTCGAAGGAGGGCGCCGCCGAAACGGCGCCCTCCTCGAAGCTGCTACCAGGTGGTCGGCTTGCCCGGCTGGAACAGCCAGACGTTGAAGAAGTTGTCCAGGTCCGTCCCGGACGCCTCTTCCGCGGCGGCGATGAAGTCCGCCGTGTTGACGTTGCCGTAGCGGTTGTCCGTCGCCCAGCCGCGCATGAGCTGGAAGAACGCCAGATCGCCGATCTTCACCCGCAGGGCCTGGAGCGTCATGGCGCCGCGCTCGTAGACAGCGGTGGTGAAGAGCACGCTCGGATCCGGAATGACGGCCGGCGGGATCTGCCAGAACGAGCTCGTGGCGGAGCGGCTGTAGGCCGTCGTGAACGCCTGTGCCGCGGTCCGCGTGCCGAGGTTCTCCGTCCACATCCACTCCGAGAAGCGGGCGAAGCCCTCGTTCAGCCACATGTCCGGCCAGATCTTCAGCGAGACCGAGTCACCGAACCACTCGTGTGCGATCTCGTGCGCGAGCGTGCCCGAGCTCGGCATCCCCGGGTAGTTCGCCTTCGACTGGGTCTCGAGCGCGTACCCGACGAACCCGGCACGGTCGACGATCGCGCCGATCGCATCGGGCGGGTAGGGCCCGCAGATGGACGAGAAGTACGCCTGCATGGCCGGGATGTTCGCCAGCACCGCGCGGCTCGACGTGATCAGCGAGTCGACCGCGACGTAGTTCGGCGTCCCGTCCGGCAACGTTGTGACCGTCAGGTCGAAGCGGCCGTTGGTGGCGGTGGCCAGGTACGGGGCCATCGGGACCGACTGGCTCCAGTTCCACGTCGTCTTCCCGTTCGCTGTCGACGTCGAGACGAGGCGGCCGTTGGCGAGCGCCGTCAGCCCCTCGGGCACGGTGACGGAGATGTCGAAGAGCGCCTTGTCGTTCGGGTTGTCGTTGGCCGGATACCAGCCGGGCGATCCCTGCGGCTCGTTGACGACGTACGCGCCGTCGTCGGTCGGGACGAAGCCTTCGATCGAGTCGTCCGGATCGGTGATCGGCACGACGACGCCCGAATACTCGACGACGACGGAGAACTGCGTTCCCTCCCGCGGCTTCTCGCGCGGGAAGACAGTCAGCTCCTGGCCGGAGTGCGACCACTCGGCTGCCTCCATCTTGAAGCCCTGCTTCGTTCCCGTCCTGATGCTCGTGACAGTGAGGAAGTCGCGGAGGTCGAGATTGAAGCTCTTGAGGCCGTGCGTCGCCTCGGCGACGATCGTCGCCGTCCCGACGAGCCGATCGGTCGCCGGGTCGTAGTCGAGCTTCAGCGTGTACTTCTGGACGTCGTAGCCACCGTTCCCGGCGAGCGGGAAGAACGGGTCGCCGAGCCCGGATGACCCCGGCGTGAACCGGCGTGGCCGACGCCGCCTCCTGCGAAGGCTCCGACGGCGAGTGCGAGAGCGACGGCGCAGAGGCCGGCGCGAACCAACCGTTTCCGAATCACGTAATCCCTCCCCTAGTGTTGCCTGGCGTGGCCGACCCTACTGCGGCCGCCGAGCCCGTTCAAGGTGAGCTAGTGGTGGTGCTCGTGGACCACGGCGTGTCCACGGCCCCGCCCGATCATCCAGCGGTTCACGGGGAACGTGATCACCCAGGCGACGGCGAGCGCGAGCGCGAGGCTCCACCAGAAGAGCGCGTCCGCAAGGCCCGCCTCCATGGCGCCTGGGATGACGAGCAGGACGCCGTTGTCGACGATCTCCATGATCGTGATCGAGACCGTGTCCGCGGCCAGGGCGATGGGGACGATCTCGCGGAGCGTCATGCCGGAGCGGAGGAGCGGCAGGCTGGTCAGCAGGTAGCCGAAGAAGAACGCCAGCACGATCGCCAGCGCGATCGTCGCGAGGTCGCCCCACCCGAGCGCGGTCCCGATGATGAACCCGAGCACCTCCCCGATCGCGCAGCCGGTGAGGCAATGCGTGGTGGCGCTCGCGGCCAGGCGGTTGAGAGAGGTCTCGGCGTGAGCGGTCATCGCATCCGAGTCTAAGCGGCGGCGAGGCGGTAAGATCCGCGCGCCGCCACGGTCTACCCATGAGCGCCGACCCTCACTCCACCGAAGCCCGCAACAAGCTCGTCGACGAGCACGTGAAGGCCGAGGTCGACCGCGATCTCGAGGCGATCATGCGCACCTGGGGCGAGAACCCGGACTTCGACGACGTCCCCTGGGACGAGAAGTTCAAGGGCCGCGACGGGATCCGGGAGCACTACGACGAGCTCCTCACCGCCTTCCCCGACCTCGACATCATCGTTCACGACCGCCACGTAACCGACCGCCTCGTGATCCTCGAGGTGACGGTCACCGGAACGCACCTCGGCGACTGGCGCGACCTCCCGGCGATGGGGAAGCGGATGGAGTCGCGCGTCTGCGCGCTCTACGGCTTCGACGAGAAGGGCATGCTCGCCCTCGAGCGCACGTACTACGACAAGGCCAAGATCCTCGAGCAGCTCGGGATCTTCCAGGACCCGCGCACGACGACCGGCAAGGTCATGGCGGCGATCACGCCGCCCTTCGCCATCGTGCGGACCCTGGTCGGGCGCTTCTTCAAGCGCGGCAAGAAGTCCTAGCCCGCTAGGGCGCGCCGTACTCCGGGAAGGACGCGCTCCTGCCGGCCTTCCGGCCTAGCTTGGCGAGCGCGCGCCAGACCGGCCGCTGGATGCCGAGCGGAATGCGCGGCGCCGCGATCTCGGGCGCG
This sequence comes from uncultured Actinomycetes bacterium, assembly GCA_963784175.1. Lineage (GTDB taxonomy): Bacteria > Actinomycetota > Thermoleophilia > Gaiellales > Gaiellaceae > JAIBJN01. The sequence continues at coordinate 8,460 of CAWAQJ010000002.1, forward strand.
TACCGGTCCATGACCAGCGCGATCTGGACGAGGCCGGTCGGGAGCCCCGAAGCCGGCAGCCGGATGCGGCCGTCCCGCGAGAGGCCGAGGTAGGCCCGGAAGTAGTCGTCGAGGGCGAGCGCCGGGCGCACCGTGACCTGCAGCTGCGCCTCCTCCTTCGCATCGCGGAAGCCGTGCGGCGTGCGCGCCGGGATGACGACGGTCTCCCCCGGGCCGATCGAACGGGTCTCGCCCGCGATGTCGAGGACGAAGGTGCCGGCCACGCCGGTGAAGGTCTCCTCCTGGATCGGATGGATGTGCGAGCGGACGAACCCGCCGGGGCTGATGAACAGGTCGGCCTCGAGGAGCTCGCCGTCCGTCTCCTCGCCCGTCCGCTTGAAGACCCAGCGCTGGCCCGAGGTCGGGTCGGCGATGTCGCGCGGCGCGTCCATCAGGCGGGCTCGATCTCGATCGACACGGCAGACCGTGTCGACGGCCCGTGATACACGGCCTCGATGTTGTTCCCGTCGGGGTCGAGCACGTAGGCGCCGTAGTAGCCGGGGTGGTAGTGCCGCTCGCCCGGGGCGCCGTTGTCGCGGCCGCCGGCGGCCAGCCCGGCCTCGTGGAAGCGGTGAACGGTCTCGCGGTCGGGGGCCTGAAAGGCGATGTGCAGGCCGCTGGTCGGCGGCCCGTCGGCGCTGACGAAGAATTCGTCCGCGGCGAAGTAGCCATCGGCCTCGAACGTGAAGCCCAGTCCGACCGCCTCCAGCACGGCCCCGTAGAACCCTTTGCTGGCCTCGATGTCGGCGACGCGGATGTGGACGTGGTCGAGCAGCCGGCCCTGGTAGAAGCGCATCGCCGAGGCAGACTAGCGCGGTTCCCTTTGACAGCAGGGGAAAGCCTGGCTTAATCGAAGGTAGGAAAGAAGTTCTCTGCGGCGCACCCGCCGGTCGACCCAGCCGGCACGACGAGGGGCGCTACATGGCCGTCACGCAGACAGTTGCGGATTCCCGCCCGGAGACGGCGCGGCCGGCCAGGGTATCCCGCGAGACGTCTCGTCTCCTGCCGATCGTCGCCCCGGTCGTCTTCGGCGGCACGCTCGTCTGCGTCCTGGCCCTCGCGGCGATGGCGGCGTACGAGCCGTCGGCCGCGACTCTCGCGGGCATTGTGGCGCTGCTCCTCGCCTCCACGTTCGTCGAGGCCTTCCCGGTCCCGATCGAGAACGTCCCCGTCGGGGGAACATCTCTCGCCACGGTCTTCATCGTCGGCACCGGGGTCATCTACGGCTGGGCGCCCGCGATCCTGGTCGGCCTCCTCACCCAGCTCCTCGTCGAGGTGAGCCGACGCCAGCCGGCCATCCGCGTGCTCTACAACACGTCGGTGTACGGGCTGGCGGCGGCGGCGGCCGGAGCTGTGTGCGCCGCGGTACCGGACGACGGCTTCGCCTGGCTCTCGGTCGAGGTCGCCCTCGCCTCGTCCGCCTTCTACGTCGTCAACCTGCCTCTCGTCGCGGCCGTCGTCAGCCGGTGGGCCCGGGACAGCTTCTTCTCCCTGCTGCGGCGGGCCGTCTCCTCGACGTTCATCGCCTTCGCGATCATGACCTCGCTGACGCTCATGCTCGCGGTCCTCTGGGAGCGCTCGCCCTTCCTCTCGGCGGCGCTCGTCGGGCCGCTCGCCGCGATCGCCCTCTACCAGCGCTCGGTCTTCCGCGAGCTCGCGGCGATACGGCTCGCTCTCACGGACCCGTTGACGGGCCTCGGCAACCATCGCCACTTCCACGAGCGGCTCGACCGCGAACTGGCGGAAGCGGAGGACAAGGGGATGCCGCTGAGCATCTGCGTCCTCGACATCGACAACTTCAAGGAGCTGAACGACCGGTTCGGGCACCCGAGAGGCGACCAGATCCTCGCGCAGGTCGCCACGCGGCTACGACAGGACGGAGAGGCCTTCCGGATCGGAGGAGACGAGTTCGCCATCCTCCTTCCGGGACGTGACGAGCGCGAGGCGGCGAAGGTGGCGGACGGGGTGCTGACCCGGGTGGCGATGCTTCAAGCCGTGCCCGGCCTCCCCGTCCGCATCTCCGCCGGTGTCGTCACCTACCCGCAGGTCGGCGTCGACCGGTCGGAGGTCTTCTCGGTCGCCGACCAGGCGCTCTATCTCGCCAAGGGCTCCGGGAAGGGCACCGTTCGCGTCTACCGCCCGGACCTCGCCGAGCTTCCGGATGTCGCAGGGCTGGCCGAGGTGCCCGACCGTGAGTCCCGGCTCAAGGCCGCCGCAAGCCTTGCGCACGCCGTGGACGCGCGGGATGCGTACACGGGCCGCCACTCCCATGTCGTCGGGGAGCTCGCCGCGGTCGTCGCCCAGCAGCTGGGACTGGAGCCGGAAGAGGTCGAGCTCGTCCGCCTGGCCGGGAGCCTCCACGACCTCGGGAAGCTCGCCATCCCGGAGGAGATCCTCCGCAAGCCGGGCCCGCTCACGGGCGCCGAGAAGCTCGTCCTCAGGCGTCATCCGCAGATCGGCTACCGGATGCTTCGGTCGCTCGGCGTCGAGCCGGTCTCGACCTGGGTCCTCCACCATCACGAGCGCTGGGACGGCCGCGGCTACCCGCACGGTCTCAGCGGCGAGCAGATCCCGCTCGGCTCCCGCATCATCCTCGTCGTCGACGCCTACGACGCGATGACCAGCGACCGCATCTACCGGTCGCGCGTCCCGCACGAGCAGGCGATTGCCGAGCTCGAGCGCAACGCCGGCTCGCAGTTCGACCCGCGGATCGTGTCGGTCTTCATTCAGAGCGTCGCGCGCGAAGAGGCGCTTGCCCTCAAGAACGGGTAGCGCCGCCCAGAGGCGGCGCTACGGCGCGCGGGTAAGACCGGGTGGAGCTAGCCGCCCCACTTCCATCCGCCGACCGGAAGCGCGGCGGCGACGAGGGCGGCGGCGATGGCAAGCCGAATGCCAATGACGCGAAGGTGCTGCATGCTGGGTGGTCCTTTCGGGGAGATCGGGGGGAGCACCCCATTGAGTTCGGCTCGCCTTCCCGGTCGCACGATCCCGCCGCGGGGGTAGGACCACCCCGCTTCGGGGGTAGGACCGTGACGCCCTTTGAGGGAGGTTTCGGACTAGTTCTTGAAGTGCTTCACCACGGCGATCGCCGCTGCGGCCGCGGCGAGCGCCCCGCCGACGATGATCGGAATCCGGCGGGCGGCGCGGACGTCTTCGCGCAGATCCTCGAGCGCGTTGCCCAGCTCGCGGCGCTCGTGCGTGATCTCCTCGCGGATCCGAGCGTCCGTGCGGCCGTCAGCGGGCATGGCCGCCCCGAAGCGTCTGCCGTGTGAGCCGGAGCTCTTCGATCGCCTGCTCCGGCACCGGCGGCGTGCCCTTCTTGATCATGCGCACGGCCACCAGGCCGAGCACGGCCGCCACCAGCAGCAGCAACACGAACATGATCAGGAGCGCCAGCCACCAGTCGACGACAAGGGCGAGCGCGGCGGCGGCGGTCGCCAGACCGAAGGCCACCGCGAAGAAGAGGATGACGCCGGCGCCGATCGCCAGCCCCGCCCCTGTCCCGAGCGCAGCCATCTTGCGCTTCATCTCCGCGCGCGCGAGCTCCTTCTGCAGCTCCGTCAACGAGCCCGCGTGCCGAATGACGCGCCTGAACGACGCCCGGATCCCGCGCTGCTCGCTGTCAGGTGTGCTCACGCCCGGCAGCTTAACCGGTTCACGCCAGCTGGAAACGGCCGCTACGATGGGCGCAGCGCCCTCTTAGCTCAGTAGGTAGAGCACCTCCATGGTAAGGAGGGGGTCGACGGTTCGAGTCCGTCAGAGGGCTCTTCAAAGGCGCCGGAATCGCCGTCTTCTCGCCAGAGGCGCGGGTCGACTAGGACCTGGACGCGTAGCGCACCGCGACCATATCGTCGTACGTGTTCGTCTCGAGACGCGTCAGCCACTGCGTTCCGAGGCCGTCCTCGAAGAGCCGCTTCCCGCGACCGAGTACGACGGGACAGACCTGGAGGCGGTACTCGTCCACGAGACCCTCTCGCATGAGGGAGTCCGAGAGGGCGAGGCTTCCCCAGACGACCATGTCTTTCCCGGGCTCCGCCTTCAGCCGGCGAACCTCCTCCGCGGCGCTGCCGGAAACCAGCCGCGCTGGCTCCCAGCTCCCCCAGGGAGCACTCTCGAGCGTGCTCGAGAAGACGACCTTCGGGGTCGCGTTCAGCGCATCCGCGATGGCCTGCGTCTCCGTTGTCTGCTCGGGCCAGTAGGCCGCGAACATGCGGTACGTCACGGCGCCGAGGAGGATCGTGTCGAGGCTCTCGATGAACGCGAGCTGACGCTCGACGAACGGGCCCGAGGTCGGGTCTGCGGCCGACCCGGCCTCGGAGACGAAGTCGAGCTCTCCGCTCGGCCCCGCGGCATAGCCGTCGAGCGTCACGAACTGCTGGACGACGACTTTGCGCATCTCGTCGAGCCTACCCCACGCTGCCTTGCGGGCAACGTGGCACGATCTCATCGATGACCGGCAGGCCTGCTGCGCATCACCTGGACGACCTCGCGCGGCTGCGCCGCGTGCGCGACCGGATCGACCGGGAGTACGCGCAGCCGCTGGACGTCGAGGCGCTCGCGCGCGGAGCGCACATGTCGGCCGGGCACCTCAGCCGCCAGTTCCGGCTCGCCTTCGGGGAGTCGCCGTACAGCTATCTCATGACGCGGCGTATCGAGCGGGCGATGGCGCTGCTGCGCCGCGGCGACATGAGCGTCACCGAGGTCTGCTTCGCGGTCGGCTGCTCGTCGCTGGGGACCTTCAGCACCCGCTTCACCGAGCTGGTCGGCGTCCCGCCCAGCGCCTACCGGCACCAGGCAGCGGGAGCAATGGCGGGAATCCCGCCGTGCGTGGCCAAGCAGGTGACCAAACCGATCAGGAATCGAGAAGCGACGGTGCCGAGCCGCGCCTAGCATGGCCGCCATGGACATCACCATTCACTCGAGCATGCTTCCGCACGACGACCCGGACGCGTCCATCGCCTTCTACCGCGACACCCTGGGCTTCGAGGTCCGCGGTGACGTCGAGTACGGCGGGATGCACTGGATCACGGTCGGCCCCGCCGACCAGCCCGGCACGTCCATCGTCCTGTACCCGCCGCAGGCGAGCCCCGGCGTCACGGACGACGAGCGCCGCACCATCGCCGAGATGATGGCAAAGGGGACGTTCGCCAGCATCAACCTGGCCACCACCGACCTCGACGGCACCTTCGCGCGGCTGCAGGCCGGCGACGCCGAGGTCGTCCAGGAGCCGGTCGACCAGCCGTACGGGATCCGCGACTGCGCCTTCCGCGACCCTGCGGGCAACCTCATCCGCATCCAGGAGCAGACCAATGGCTGAGAAGAAAGCTGCAAAGAAGAGCACCAAGAAGTCCCCGACGTTCTCGGCCGAGGAACGGGCCGCGATGAGGGAGCGCGCCGCGGAGTTGAAGGCGGAAGCGCGTAAGGCGGACGGCGAGAAGACCCTGCTCGCCAAGGTCAAGGAGATGCCGGAGGCGGATCGCGTGATGGCCGAGCGGATCCATGAGATCGTCAAGGCCAACGCGCCGGACCTGTCGCCGAAGACCTGGTACGGAATGCCCGCGTACGCCGACAAGGACGGCAAGGTCGTCATCTACTTCCAGGATGCGGCCAAGTTCGACTCGAGGTACGCGACCTTCGGCTTCAACGATGCGGCGAACCTCGACGACGGTGCCATGTGGCCGACGTCCTTCGCGCTGAAGAAGCTGACCGCCGCCGACGAGAAGAAGATCGCCGCGCTCGTGAAGAAAGCGGTGAGCTGAGGACTTCGCGGCCTACCCGCCGCGCGGGCCCACGAGCCGCCAGGTCTCGACGGCGCCCTTGCCCTTCACCTCGACGAGTCCTAACGGCTCGGTCTCGAAGTCTTCGCGCAGGAGCTGCCACGTCGAGCGCGTGATCTGGATGGCGTCGGGGGTCCCGTGGGACTCCATCCGGCTCGCCATGTTCACCGTGTCGCCCCAGAGGTCGTAGAGGAAACGGCGGCGCCCGATCACGCCGGCCACGACCGGCCCCGAGCTGATGCCGATGCGGAGGCGTAGGTCGTGCTCGGTGCCTTCGGGAAGGCAGTTCCTCGCGCACTCGCCCATTTCGAGCGCGAGCCCGGCCAGCGCGTGCGCGTGATCCGGCCGCGGGACGGGCACGCCCGCCGCGACCATGTAGCAGTCGCCGATCGTCTTGATCTTCTCGACGTCGTAGCGGTCGACGAGCTCGTCGAAGCTCGTGAAGAGCCGATCGAGGAAGTCGACCACCTCGCGCGCGTCGAGCCGGCTCGCGAGCGGGGTGAAGTCGACGACGTCGGCGAACAGGATGCTCGTGTCGTCGAAATGGTCGGCGATCGAGTTGGGATCCGACTGGAGGCGCTGCGCGACCTCGGCGGGAAGGACGTTGAGCAGCAGTGCCTCGACGCGCGCCTGCGCGGTCTCCCGCCCGCGCGCGAACGTCACGAGCAACAGCATCGCCACGAACGAGACGAGGATGATGTTGAGCAGGTCGAAGGTCCGGACGAAGCCGTTGGGCAGGTCGGCGGCGTCCGGGCGAACGACCTCGGAGAGCGCGACCGAGAGCAGGATCGTGGCGACGAAGGCTCCGAACCACGGCCAGGCACGGCCCGGCTTGCCAAAGGCGACCGCCCCGAGCGGCGCGAGCAGCGACCACAGGAGCACCGTGCTCGACTCCTCGAGACCGCCGACCAGGATGGTCCCCAACGCCGGCGCGATCAGGATCAGGACCTGCTGCGCCGTACGGAGGAAGGCGAAGTTTCGCGTGCGCGCGAAGATGACGAGGCTGACCACCGATCCGGCGACGTAGGCCCACGGCGTGAGCGCAACCCAGCGCTCGCCGAGGGCCCAGTACACGCAGCCCCACGCGAAGGCGACCGGAAGGATGAGAAGCGACACCCCGACGAGGAGGCGCCTCCGAAAGTGCTCGTCGGCCGTGTCGCGCGGATCCGCGCCGATTGAGAGGACTCGATCGAGGAGCGCCGCGGTCATGAGCGCGAGCCTATTCGAGGAGTACGAGCGGTACCTCCGTGAAGCGCCAAGTCCTGCGAGCCCGAAGGGCGCACAGGACTTGGACTGGTCTAGGAAGAGCGGTGCGTCTCAGACGACGAGCGTGAAGATGAGGATCGCAAGGAAAACGCTCTGGGCGCTGTGTACCGCGATCCCGATCCAGGCGCTCCGATACCGCTTCGTCGGGTACGCGGTGGTGAACATCTCGAGGAGCGTCCCCGGGATCGCCCACGGCACGTGCAGGTGGTAGCCGGCGAAGAGGAGTCCGTTCGCCACCCAGTCGCCGCGTCCGAAGGCGCCGTTCATGCGCGGAAGGAGAAACCCGCGGAACAGGAGCTCCTCGCCGAGCACGGTGTTGAAGAGGAACATCACGAGGATGAGGCCGTACCAGCCGAAGGCCCCGTCCAGGAACGCCTTGCCGGCGTCCGACTCGATGAGCGTGGCGAAGTCCCGGTTCTCGGGCGCCGCCACGAGCGCGACCAGCTCCTGCGCCGCGGTGAACGCAACGATTAGCGGAATCACGACCAGCCACACTCGACCGCCGATGCGGCCGCTGCGCGGGCTCCGCGGAGAGCGGAGCCAGAGCGCCTCGCGGACCGTCGACCAGCGAAGGGTTCGCTGCTCGCGACGGACGAGGGTCGCAACGAGGACGAACTGCCAGACCATGCCGATCGCGAGGGACACGATCAGCGCTTTCGCCATGGGCACGTGGCCGTCGCCGCTGAACTGGTCGGCGAGCACGGGCGCTACGAGCCAGGCGAGCACCGCCATCGGGAGCGCGGCGGCCGCCCAGACGGCGAAGATGCCACCCATCCGCAGCTGCGGGATCTCGACGCTCGAGACGGCGGCCTCAGCACGGGCAGTGGCTGTGAGTGGGAGCGAGACGCTCATTTCCATCCTCCTGTAGTCGGTCGATTGCATGCCTCGACGCTAGGAGGCGGTCGCACGGGGCGCATCGTCGGAAGGCCGGAATCGAACTCAGACGACCCGACGATTCCCGCTCCTACTCGAGTAGGAGGCGGCGAATGAGAACGTGCAGTACCTTCGACCCATGAGCCAGGTAAGAAACGTTGCCCGCGAGTACTGGTTCGAGCTGCTGATCGCGTTCCTGGCGATCGCGGGCATGATCGAGCTCGTCGTCGGACGCAACTTGCCCGGCGCGCCGACCACGTCGCTCTGGATCGCCATACCTACGGTGGCCGTTCTGGTACTGCCGCTCTTCGCCCGTCGGCGCTTTCCGTTCGCCGCGCCGGCTGCCTACTGGCTCCTGGCCGCCGCGATCTCGTTCGGCGACGGAGTGCTACTTGCGTTCATCGGCAGCCTCGGCGTCGTCGGGTTGGCAAGCGCGTTCCTGCTCGGGAACCTGCGGAATCCGCTGAAGGCAGGTGCGGGCCTGATCATCGTGCTCGTTGGAATCGTGATCGTCGTCTACAACATCCCCGGTCCACTGCCAGCCGGCGACTTCGTCTTCATCCCCCTCCGGTTCGTGGTCGCCTGGGTCGCGGGCTGGGCCCTGCGTGAGCGGGCTGAGCAGGCCGAAGCGGCGGAAGAGCGCGCGGTCAGGGCCGAGCGCGAGCGCGAGGCGGCCGCGCGTGTCGCGGTTGCGGAGGAGCGAGCGCGGATCGCCCGGGAGCTCCACGACATCGTCGCCCACGCCGTCAGTGTGATGGTGCTCCAGGTCGGCGCCGTCAGGCACAAACTCCCCGACTCGGTCGGTGAGGACCGCGACGCGCTCAGAGGCGTCGAGCTGGCGGGCCGCACGGCGCTAACCGAAATGCGCCGGCTGCTCGCAGCCATGCGTCGCGACGGTGAGGACGTCGAATTCACCCCTCAGCCCGGCCTGGACGGCCTCGACTCGCTGCTGGAGGAAGTCGGTCGTGCCGGCCTGCCCGTCGAGCTGCATGTGGACGGCGAGCCTTTCCCGCTCCCGCGAGGGATCGACCTTTCTGCCTACCGCATCGTTCAGGAAGGCCTGACCAACGCCCTCAAGCATGCGAGCGCCACGCTCGCGGATGTCACGGTCCGCTACCGGCCGGACGAAGTCGAGATCGAGGTCCGCGACAACGGTCTCGGTAGCGCGACGACCGACGGCCTCGGGCACGGGCTCGTCGGCGTCCGCGAACGCGTCAAGATCTACGGCGGCGAGATGAGCGCAGGGACGGCCACCGGCGGCGGGTTCGTCCTCAGCACGCGCCTCCCACTCCACCGAGAACAGCGATGACGATCCGCGTGCTCGTGGCCGACGACCAGTCGATGGTCCGCGCCGGCTTTCGCATGTTGCTGGCCGGCGAGGAGGACATCGAAGTCGTGGCGGAGGCCACCAACGGGCTCGAGGCGGTGGACAAGGCCGCCCGGTTCGACCCGGCCGTCGTCCTCATGGACATCCGCATGCCCGAGCTCGACGGGCTGCAGGCGACTCGACGCATCCTCGCGGCCGACGACGCGGCGCGGATCCTGATCCTCACGACCTTCGACCTCGACGAGTACGTCTACGAGGCGCTGAGAGCAGGCGCGAGCGGCTTCGTCCTCAAAGACGACTCTCCCGAGCAGCTGATCGCCGCGATCCGCACCGTCGCGTCCGGCGAGGCGCTCCTCTCCCCGACGATCACGAAACGCGTGATCCAGAAGTTCACCCGCCTCCCACGTCCGGCTCCCCCGAAGGAGCTCGACGATCTCAGCGCGCGCGAACGCGACGTCCTTCGCCTGATGGCGCGCGGCCTTTCGAACGGCGAGATCGCGAAAGAGCTCTACATCGGCGAGACGACCGTCAAGACACACGTCACGCACATCCTCCAGAAGCTCAACCTCCGCGACCGCGTCCAGGCCGTGGTGCTCGCTCACGAAGCAGATCTGTTCGACGGCGAGCGCTAGGCCGACCGATTGGCGGCACGCGCATAGGCTGGGCCCATGCGCACCGTCCTGCTCGTCGAAGGCTTGAGCGATCGCGTCGCCGTCGAGGCGCTTGCCGCGCGACGGGGACGCGACCTAGAGGCGGAGGGGGTCGCCGTGGTCTCGATCGAAGGCGCCGGGAACATCAGGGCCGCGCTCGATCGCTTCGGGCCGCAGGGTCTCGGGGTCGAGGTCGCCGGCCTCTACGACGCCGGCGAGGAGGAGTGGTTTCGGCGGGCGCTCGAGCACGCGGGCTTCGGCTCGGGCCTCGGACGCCCCGAGCTGGAGCGGCTCGGCTTCTTCGTGTGCGTCGAGGACCTCGAGGACGAGCTGATCCGGGCGCTAGGCGCCCCAGCGGTCGAGGCGGTCGTCGCAGAGCAGGGCGAGCTGCGACCCTTCCGCACGCTCCAGAAACAGCCTGCGCAGCGCGGATGGACGATCGAAGCGCAACTGAAGCGCTTCCTCGGAACTCACAGCGGACGGAAAGCGCAGTACGCAGAGGCGCTCGTGCAGGCGCTCGACCTCGATCGAGCCCCGCGGCCGCTCGACCTCGTGCTCGCGCGGGTCAGCTAGGCGGGCATCGTCCGGGGACGGGCGCTCAGCACAACGAGCGCCGCCACCGGGAGGACCAGCGGTGCCCAGCCATAGCCCGCGCCGAAGCCTGACCACACGGTCTCATCCGGCCACGCCGTGGCGCTCAGCTGCTCCGCGAGACCGACGCCGAGAACGCCGACAAGCTCGACGCACCTGACGCCGGCTCTTGGCAGAGTTCCCGGAATGGCGACGATGGCGGATCTCGACGAGCTTGCGCTCTCCCTCCCGCACGCGACCAAGGAGCTTTCGGACGACGGGCGGCCGTCGTACCTCGTTCACGGCAAGTTCTTCTGCTTTCATCGGCGCCCCCGTCGCGACGCCGTGGATCCGGAGACAGGCGAGCGCCTCGACGACGTCCTCGTGTTCCGCGTCGAGGACCTCGGCGTCAAGGAGCTCATGCTGGCCGACGACCGCGGTGTGTTCTTCACCACGCCGCACTGGAACGGCTACGCGGCAGTCCTGATGCGCATCCCCGACCTCGGCCGCATCGACCGCGATGAGCTACGGGACGTGATCGTCGAGGCGTGGCTCACCCGGGCGCAGAAGCGCGTGGCCAAGGCGTGGCTCGCGGAGCACGGGACCTCCACTGGTTGAATCCCGGCGTGCGCATCTCGCTCATGATCGAAGGGCAGGAGGGCGTCGAGTGGGAGCATTGGCTCGCCCTCGCCCTCGCCGCTGAGGCGGCCGGGCTCGAAGGCCTTTATCGCTCCGACCACTACCGCTCGATCGTGCGGGGCGAGCCGGCGGGCTCGCTCGACGCCTGGGCGACGCTCGCTGCGCTCGCCGCCCGGACCAAGCGGCTGCGCCTCGGCACGCTGGTCTCGCCGATCACGTTCCGCCCGGCGTCGGTGCTCGCGAAGTCCGTCGTCACGGTCGACCGGATCTCGGGAGGCCGCGCCGAGCTCGGGATCGGGGCCGGGTGGTTCGAGGAAGAGCACGACACGTACGGCTTCCCCTTCCCACCCATGCGGGAGCGGCTGGATGAGCTCGACCGCCAGCTCGCTGAGATCAACCGCCAGTGGACTGAGGCGGCCGACGTCGAGCCGAAGCCTCTGCAGGAGCCGCGTCCACCGATCATCGTCGGCGGCCGCGCGAAGCCCCGCACGGTCCGGGCGGCCGTCCGCTTTGCTGACGAGTACAACACGGTGTTCCCCACGCTCGAGGAGGCGCGCGATCGCCGGCAGATCGTCGCGGAGGCCGCCGAGGCCGCGGGGCGGGAACCACTTCGGTTCTCGATGATGATCGGCTGCATCGTCGGCCGCGACGAGGCTGAGGTCGGCGACCGTCTCGCACAGCTGCGCTCGCTGACCGGCGAGACCGCGCAGCCGCTCACCGGCACGGTCGAGCAGGTCGCGGAGACGCTTCGCGAGTACGAAGCGGTCGGAGTCGAGCGAGCGATGCTCCAGCACCTCGTCCACGAAGACATCGACATGGTCGGCCTGCTCGGAGAGATCGCAGCCGCGCTGCGGAGCTAAATCGCCTTCGTGTACCGGTGGCAGGGGACGACGATCGTTTTGCCCTCGCTGGTCGCCGTGTAGTCGAACGGGCCCTCGTCGCGCCAGCCGGCGCGCTCGTAGAAGGCTCTCGCCCGTCCGTTCCCCGCGACGACCGCGAGCCACGCCCTCCCGTGGCCGTTCGCCCGTACCTGCCGCTCGGCCTCCGCCATGAGCACGCCCGCCACGCCTGTCCCCCGGTGAGCGGCCGAGACGTAGACCTGCTCGACCTCGTCGTCCACGACCATGATGAACCCCGCGACGTCGCCGCCGACCGTGGCGACCGTCGTGTCGCCGACCCGCTCCGCGGCGCGCGTCCGGAACGACTCGTCGGTGCGGGCCGTCACCAGCTCTCGCGGGACGAAGCCCTCGTGACCGTCGCGCCACCCGAGCCGCCAGATCTCGGCGACGTCGTCGGAGTCGCCGGGGACGGCGCTGCGCAGCTCGACGGCGGCACGGCCGGAGGGGAGCCGCGAGCTTGTCCGGCTGCCCCGCTGGTGCGCGCCGAGGAGCGCGGCGAGATCGCCGACGGCAGCCTCGACGTCCTGCGCCGCAGCCTCGTGCTGGCCCTCGACGACGATCAACGCCTCCGTGGTTGCTGGCCCGGTCGCGCTCTGCGCGCTCTGCCGCCAGCACCAGCGGCGGGCGCAGACGACCTCGTCCTCGTCGACGAAGACGACCTCGCCGGGCTCCGGGTGGGTCACCTCGGTCGAGCCTAGGTCGGTGAACGGCTCGTCGCCGTGCGCGAAGCGCACCGTGATCGACCCTGCGACGCCGGCCCGGTCGAAGACGGCAACCGGCATCGCGTAGCGGATGGAGACGAGGTTTCCGAGGTCGACGAGCGTGCTGATGGACGGGATGTCGCCGTGCTTGTCGAGCCGCCGCAACAGCGCCTCCGCCGCGTTGCGGTACTGGGTGGGCTTCGCTCCGAAGGCCGTGAACGCACGGCGCCAGGCGACGATCGAGGGCAGATCCGCGAGCGCGGTTGCATTCAGCCGCTCGGCTGCGGCTCGTTGCTCGGCGCCGTACTCCTCGAGCAGCTCAGGCGAGCTCGGGCCGTTGGCGAGCCCCGCCGCGTGGACGAGGCCCGCCCGGATCCCTGGATAGCGCTCAGCGACGTCGCGGTCGTACGCGAACACGCGCGAGACGCTACCTCGGCTCCTATTTCACCGTGAACGACTTCGTGAGTTCGGCCTTGGAGCTGTTCCCTGCGTAGACGTCGATCCGACCCGGCTCGACGACGAACTTGCCGCGGTTGTCGTAGAAGCCGAAGTCGCTGCGGTCGAGCGTGAAGCTCACCTCCGTCGACTGGCCCTTCTCGAGCGTCACGCGCTCGAAGCCGCGCAGCCGTCGCACCGGCTGCGAGATGCTCGCCACCGGGTCGTGGATGTACAGCTGGACGACCTCGTCACCGGGGATCTCACCCGTGTTCGTCACGGTCACGGTCGCTTTCACGCTCCCCTTGGACGAGACGCTGGACGCGCTCAGGCGCAGGTTGGTGATCTCGAACGTCGTGTAGCTGAGCCCGTGCCCGAACACGAACTGCGGATCGCAGCTCGGGATGTCGCGGTGGCGCGAGTTCCACTTCACGTCGGGGTTGCAGGGTCGTCCCGTGCGCTCGTGGTTGTAGTAGATGGGGGTCTGGCCGAGCCGGCGCGGGAACGTGACCGGGAGCTTGCCCCCCGGGTTGACCTTGCCGAAGACCACGTCCGCGACCGCAGGACCGGCCTGGACGCCCGGGAACCACGCCTGCAGGATCGCGGGCGCGTCTCCGACGATGTTCTCGAGCGCGAGCGGCCGCCCGCTGAAGAGCACGACGGCGAACGGCGTGCCGGTTGCCTTGATCGCCGCGATCAGCTCCTCCTGCCTGCCCGGAAGGTCGAGCGTGCTGCGCGAGTTGGCCTCGCCGCTCATCTCCCGCGTCTCGCCGAGAGCGAGGATGACCTGGTCGGCGGCCGAGGCGACGGCGACAGCCTCGGCAAAGCCGGCGTCCGTGCCGCACCCTTCCGGGTCGACGTGCGGCGCCTCCGTGTTCGAGAGCGTGCAGCCCTGCGCGAACGTCGTCGTGCCGGTGTTTTGCTCGTCGACGCCGTCGAGCACGGTGACGACGTCGTCGTCGCGCCCTGCGCCCCACCACGGCCCGAGCATGTCGTGCTGGTTGCGAGCCAGCGGGCCGATCACGGCGGTGTCCAGGGAGGGATCCAGCGGCAGGACGCCGCCCTCGTTCTGGAGCAGCACCATCGAGCGGCTCGCGGCGTTCCGCGCCGCCGCCACGGCATCCGGCTTCAGCATCTGCGGCCTCGGCCTCGGCCGGGAGGAACGGCGAGTACGGGTTCTCGAAGAGCCCGGCCCGGAACTTGACGCGGAGGATCCTCCGGACCGCGTCGTCGATCCGCTTCATGCTGATCCGCCGCTCGCGGAGCAGCTGCTCCCCATGGTCGCGGATGAGCGTGCTCGTCATCTCCGAGTCGAGACCGGCGTTCAGCGCGAGCGCCGCGGCCGCGGGCCCGTCCTCCGCGACACCGTGGCCGCACTCGCCGGAGTCGGGGTTCTTCGGCGGGCAGGCGCGGAGCTCGGCGACGGCGGTCCAGTCACCCTCCACGAAGCCGTCGAAGTCCCACTCGCCCTTGAGGATCTCGTTCATGAGGTAGTCGTTGCCGCAGCCCGGCACGCCGTTGAGCGCGTTGAACGAACACATGGCCGTGTCGGCGCCGGCGTCGATCGCGGCCTTGAAGGGCGGCAGATACATGTTGCGGAGCCGGTGCTCCGACATGTCGGTCGTGTTGTAGTCGCGCCCGGCCTCCGGCTGCCCGTAGGCGGCGAAGTGCTTCGGGCTGGCGACGAGCTTGTCGCGCGCGCTGTAGTCGCGCCCCTGGATTCCCTTGACGCGGGCGGCGGCAAGCACTGCGTTGAGGTAGGGGTCCTCGCCCGCGCCCTCGGAGATCCGGCCCCAGCGGGGCTCGTGGGAGACGTCGACCATGGGGGCGTACGTCTGCTTGAGACCGACGACGGCCGACTCGCGCGCCCCGTAGAGCGCGTCGTCGAAGGCGACCTCGGGGTCGAAGCTCGCGCCCACGCCGAGCGGGATCGGGAAGACCGTGCGAAAACCGTGAATCGTGTCGAAGGCGAAGAGAAGCGGGATCTTGAGCCGCGACCGTGTGACCGCGATCTCCTGGAGCTCCCGGATCCGCGCCGGGTCGGTGACGCTGAGGACCGACCCGAGGCCTGCGGCCACCTCTTCCTCGGTGACGAGGAAGTCGGGCAGCAGCTGGATCTGCTCGAGCTTCTCCTCGAGCGTCATCTTGGCGAGGAGGCGGTTCACCTGCGCCTCGACGCCCTTGTCCGCCGGCCCTCGAGCCGCCTGGAGCGCCTCCTCGTCGCTCGGGGTCTGGACTGCGACGACGCTCCCAGCCACTGCAGTACCGAATGCCACGGTCGCAACCACGACCGCGACGATGAGCTTCGAGCTCCACATGGTGTCCCCCTTCGGCGCGAACCCTGACCTTCGGGCGCGTACCCTCCCGACTACGGCATGAAACGCGGCGGCTCAGCGGGTTTGTCCCGGACCTAGTGGCTCGTTGACGGGCGTCCTCCTCGCGTGCGTCGCCGGACTGTTCCTCGGCGCCCTGAACATCACGACGCGACGCGGGCTCGCGCGATCGCAGGACATCGAGGCCGGCTCGGCGGTCATGACGCTCGTCGCGTTCGCCGTCGTCGCGCCGTTCGCGTTCGCGTCCGGCGACGCGTTCGAGGCCGGCGAGCTCTGGCCGTTTCTCCTGCTCGGAGCCTTCGTTCCGGGCGCCTCGCTGCTCATGGTCGTTCACGCGGTGCAGGCCGCGGGAGCCTCGCGCGCCGGGATCCTCTTCGGGATGGCGCCGCTCTTCTCGGCGCTCTTCGCCGTCGTCCTCTTCGGGGAGTCGTTCGAGCTCGCGCTCGCGGCGGGCACGCTGCTCGTGGTTACAGGCGGAGTCGTGCTCGCGTTGGAAGGAGAGCGGCCCGCGGACTACCGCGCCTACGGCGCCGTGCTCGCCGTGTCCGTCGCAGCCGCCTTCGGTCTGCGCGACAACGTCGCACGCGCGGTCGGTGAGGAAATCACCGCCGATCCGCTCGCACAGTCGACGGTCGTCATGCTCGGAGGCTCGCTCCTCCTCGTGGCGAACCTCCTGCGACGCCCCTCGCCCTTCCGGCGCCTCCGGGACGCCTTCCTCCCGTTCGCGTCCTCCGGCGTCGTCCTCGCGATCGGCCAGGGAGCGCTCTTCGAGGCGCTCGACCGCGCCAAGGTGACCGTGGTCGCGCCGCTCGCCGGCACCGGCGTGCTCTGGACGGTCGTCTTGGCCGCGATGTTCCTGGGCCGCAGCGAGCTGATCGGCCGCCGTCTGGTTGTCGTCGCGCTGCTCGTGGTGGCAGGCGGAACGCTCGTCGGCGTGACGCGCTAGACCCTGCCGGCGCTAGGTCTTCACGCTCGCGACGTAGCCGCGCACGTCGGCGGCCGGCTCCGTGTAGGCCTCACCGAGGGCGTCCTCCATGTTCCCGATGTAGTCCTCGGCCCACGACGGGAGGTCGTAGTCGATGGCGCGGAGGAACTCGAGCGTCGCCGCGAAGCGCATGTCGGCGATCGACGGGCTGTCTCCGCCGATGAACTTCCGGCCGGCGAGGAAGAACGTGTTGTAGACGTCGAGCGGCCCTGCGAGCGCCGCCTCGGCGTCCTTGGCGGCCTTCGCCTTGACGGCGTCGTCGGCGTCGGAAGTCGCCGCCTCGCCGGCGTACTGCGCGAAGCCGAGGGTTGGATAGGTCGCCCGCGCGAGCAGCGGATAGACCGTTCCGATCAGGTAGAACATCGCGCTGTCGACCATCGCCCGCTCGCCCGGATCGCGCGGGTAGAACTGGTCGAGGCCGTGCTTGTTGCAGAGGTACTGCATGATCGCGCAGCTCTCCCACAGCGCGCCCTTGGGCAGGCCCTCCTCCTCGAGCAGCGGCGTCAGGTCGGCCGGGTCCTTGGAGAGGAACTCGGGGGTGCCCTTCTTGCCCCACATGTCCTGCTCCTCGAAGTCCAGCCCCGCGGCCCGGACGAAGATCCGGACGGTCAGGTTGTTGACGCTCGGCCTCAGGATGCTCAGCGTGTTGCCGGCCATTGCTCCTCCTCGTCTCTACGTGTACGGGTGCTTGGCGGATCGATCGTCGGACAGTGACTCGCGGGAGCGGGCGGTGAGCGCCTCGATGGCGTCCGCCAGGTGCTCCTGGTCGATGTTGTGGTCGCCGCGCTCCACTCTCAGCTTGTGCGACTCGAGCAGCACCTCGGCGTGGGTGAAGCCGACCGGCGGCTCGAAGCGGTACGAGGCCAGCTCGACCAGCAGGCCAAGCGCGTCCTCGAAGTAGATCGAGTCCATGAATCCACGGTCCTTCGGCCCGCTGTGGCGGATGCCCCGCTCGTCCAGCCGCTCGACCACCTGCCTGAAGGTCGCCTGCGAGACCGCGAACGCGATGTGGTGCACGCAGCCGATGTCCGTCGAAGTTCGCGTCGCGTCCGGCTCGCGCTCCTCGTTGGTGAAGACCGTGATCAGCCGCCCGTCGCCCGGATCGAAGTACAGGTGGCTCTCCGACTCGTTGTCGAGGTTCGGCTGCTCGAAGACGAACGGCATGCCGAGCACGCCCTCCCAGAAGTCGATCGAGGTCTGCCGGTTGGCCCCGACGATCGTGATGTGGTGGACGCCCTGGCTCTGGAGCTTTCGCATCAGAGGCCGAGCTCTTCCTTCACCGTGTGCGCGCCGGCGACCATCGCCTGGAGCTTCTCGAACGCCAGTCGGCGCGGGAGGTACTTCATCCCACAGTCGGGCGCGACCGAGAGCCGCTCCGGCGGGACGACCTCGAGCGCGCGGCGGATGCGGGCGGCAACGCGCTCCGGCGTCTCCGCCTCGGGGGAGCCGAGGTCGAGCACGCCGAGGATGATCGCCTTGTCCTTCACGGCGCCGAGCACCTCCGGGTCGAGGTCCGGCTGCGCAGCCTCGAGGCACAGGGTCGCCGCCGCGCAGTCGTTCAGCTCGCTCAGGAACGGGTAGCCGGAGAGCCGGTCCTTCACGATGTGGGCGTAACCGAAGCAGGTGTGGAGCACGGTCTCGCCCTCGATGCCCTCCAGCGCACGGTTGATCGCCTCGATTGCGTAGGCGCGCGCCGGCTCCGGCCGCGCCTGGAGGTACGGCTCGTCGATCTGGACGACGTCCGCGCCGGCGGCCTTGAGGTCGTGCAGCTCCTCGTTCACCGCCTCGGCGTACGCGAGCGCGAGACTCCGCGCGTCGCCGTAGTGGTCGTCCTGCGCCTGCTGGGTCATCGTGAACGGGCCGGGCACCGTGATCTTGATCCGGCGCTCGGTGATGCCCCGCAGGAACTCGACGTCGCGCACCTCCACCGGGCGCGTCCGTCGTATGGGGCCGACAACACGGGGCACGGGGTTCTCGTGGCCCGTCCGGTCGATCGCGACGCCCGGATTGTCGAGGTCGACCCCGTCGAGCGCCGTGGCGAAGCGGTTCGAATAGCTCTCCCTCCGCATCTCGCCATCGGTGACGGTCTCGACGCCCGCACGTTCCATGTCCTGCACCGCCAGACGGGTCGCGTCGTCCTGCGCCTCCTCGAGGAACGCCTCGGGCACCGACCAGAGCTCCAGGGCGCGCACCCGCGGCGGAAGGCGGTCGCCGAGGCGCTCCCTGTCGATCAGCCAGTCCGGCTGTGGGTAGCTGCCGACGACCGTCGTCGCGAGCGCGCCGGACATGACTACCGCTCCAGGAGCTTCGACTTGTACTCGCTCCGCTGGAGGCTGCCCCACGGCACGAGCTCGACCTGCGTCTGGACGACGAGCACGGCGCGGATCCTTTCACGGATTGCTTGCGCGAGCAAAGGATCGTCGCTTGCGTCGCGGGCGAGCTCGACCGAGACCGGAAGGGGCGGCTCCTGCTTTACGCCGGGAGCCTGCGGCCGCACGAGCACGTTGCCGCTGACGTCGGGCGCAAACCCGCTCACGACCTCGCGGACGGCCGAGGGGAAGACGTTCACGCCGCGCACGATCAGCATGTCGTCGGTGCGCCCGACGCACCGCACCCGGGGCCCGGTGCGGCCGCACGGGCACGGGCTCGTCCACACCTCGACGTGGTCGCGCGTGCGGAACCGCAGAAGAGGCGCGGCCTGGTGGCGGAGGTGCGTGAGGACGAGCTCGCCTGCCGCACCGTCGCCGAGCTCGAGGGCCTCGCCGGTGCCCGGGTCGATCAGCTCCGGATGGACGAAGCCGCGGGCGCCGAGGTGCATCCCGTCCTGCTCCTCGCACTCGCCCCACAGGGAAGGGCCGATGTCGCCGATTCCCATCGCCTCGGTGACCCGCGCTCCCCACGCCTCCTCGAGCTTGGCGCGGAAGGCCGCCTCTCCCCCGCCCGGCTCGCCTGCGACGAGGACGCGCTCGACGCTCGACTCCCGCAGGTCCAGGCCTCGCTCCAACGCCGACTCGACGAGGTACGCGGCGTAGGAAGGAGTCAGCACGGCGGCCTCGGGCCGGAGGAGCTCGATCGCCAGCAGCAGACGCTCGGTGTTCCCGGTCCCGACGGGCACGTGGCATAGGCCGATGCGCTCGAAGGCGGTCAGCGCGACGCCCGCCACGAACGGGCCCGCGTTGTAGGTGGAGACGATGCGCTGGCCTGCGACGACGCCGGACGCCGCGTAGCTGCGCGCCGAGCCGGTGATCCAGTTCTCGAGGTCGCTCGCCGTCAGGGGGAGGTAGCTCGGCGTTCCGGTCGTGCCGCTCGTCGAGTAGATGCGGACGATCTCGGAGGGATCGGCGGCGAGATGGGCGCCGAACGGGTTCTCGGCCGTTGCAGTGGCTTTGAGCTCGCTCTTCTCGGTAAGCGGCAGACCGGCAATGTCAGCGAGGCCGCCGGCGTCCTCGGCCGCGGCGACGCCGGCCGCAGTCAGCCTCTCCCGGTAGAAAGCGGAGCGCTCGAGGAGGTAGGCCAGCTGCGCGCGATAGCTCTGGTCGTCGATGACCAGCTGCTCGGCCCATGGAAGGGCCTCGACCTCAGGCGCGAGCATCGGGCGGCTCGTACTCGACCGCTTCCTCCGCCTTCCCCGCCATGAAGAAGCCCAGCGGGCTCTCCTGCTCCTCGGCCAGGTGGGCGAGCAGGCCGGCGGTGCGCGCCAGGATCGGCACCGCTTTCACCACGTCGGGCGAGAACCCGAGGTCGAGCATGACCGCCGCGATCGGCATGGCGACGTTCATCGTCAGCGGCTTGCCACGCTCCTCGGCGACCGCTTCGCCGAAGGCTCTCGCAAGCGCAACATGCGGGCCGCTGACGCCGCGGGTGTCGGCGAGCTCGAGGATGCGCTCGGCGCGCGGATCGACCGGGCGGTGCACGGGGTGTCCGAAGCCCGGGACCTTGCCGCCGGCCTCGGAGATGTCGCGCACCATGTCCGCGACGACAGTGGCGGCATCCGCTCCCTGCTCCCGCGCGGCGGCGAGAAGACGCGCGCACTCCTGCGAGGTGCCGAGCACGACCGGCCCTGCGCCGAGAATCCCGGCAGCCACGGCGCCCTGCAGCGACTCAGGGTCGGCGGCGAGCGTCATCCGGGCCGCCACGTTCGTGGGCATCATCCCGTGCTCGGCGATGGCCACGAGGAGCACGTCGAGGAAGTAGCGCTGCTCCTCGGTCGCCTCGTTGCCGGTGAGCAGAAGGTGGAAGTACTCCGTGAACGTGACCTCGCCCATGAGCTCCGTCGCGAGGTCGCGCCCGCGCACCTCGACGCGGTCGGGATAGGCCTGGCTGATGCGGCTGACAGGGTTCCCGGGCTTGCCGATCTGCATCCTCGGCAGTGTCACATTTCGGCTGCCGTCTACGCGAGACGCACTCGCACATCGAGCGTACTCATCGGCCCAACCCTCTGCGAGACTCTGCCCGCGTGACGGTCGACGACACCAAAGGGCCCGGCACGGTCGGCCAGGCGCTCGTGTTCGTGTACGGGTTCTTCGCCGTCGCAGCGAGCGCCCGGTCCCTCTTTCAGCTCGCCACGCGCTTCGGCGAGGCCCCATTCGCCATCCTGCTCTCGGTCACGGCGGCGGGGGTGTACATCGTGGCCTTCACGATGCTGCGCCGGCGCGACGCCCGGTCGTGGCGGATTGCCGTGGCGTGCGTCGGCTTCGAGCTGGCGGGCGTGCTGGTCGTCGGGACACTGAGCTTCGTCGAGCCCGACTGGTTCCCGCTGCCGACCGTCTGGTCGTATTTCGGAATCGGCTACGGGTTTCTCCCACTGCTTCTCCCCATCGTCGGGCTCGTGTGGCTCCAGCGCCCGACGACGCGGGCCGCCTACGCCCGCTAGCCCCTCAGCGCGGGCACGACCTCCCGCGCGAAGCGCTCCAGCTGCTCCACCGGGCTCTCCGTCGGCCAGAAGACGAACGTGTCGAAGCCGAGGTCGGTTGCGAACCCGCTCAGCGTCTCGACCCAGTGGTCGGCCGGGCCCTGGATGAGGTCGCCGACCGGGCCGTCCGTGACGAGGCCGTTGACGTTGAGGACGCGACGGATCTCCGACGGGTCGCGCCCCGCTGCGCTCGCGGCCTCGTCGATCCGGCGCTGCATGTCGGGCACCAGATCGGGTGTGGCCCAGGAAAGCGACGGCACCCAACCGTCGGCGAGCCGCCCCGTGACGGCAAGCGCCTTCGGCTTGCCAATGCCTAGCCAGATGCCGATCGGGTGTACCGGCGGCGGCCCCGGATGCAGACCCTTCACGGAGTAGTGCTCCCCCGCGAAGGAGATCGAGCGCTCCCCGCTCCAGAAGAGGCGGATGATCTCGATCGCTTCCTCGAGCGACTTCAGCGCCTCGGCGCCCGAGCGGACCGGCCCGCCCATCGCACGGATCGGATCCCAGAACGCACCCGCTCCCAGACCCAGCTCGAAGCGGCCGCCGGAGAGCACGTCGAGGGACGCCGCCTGCTTGGCGATCATCGCCGGGCCGCGCAGCGGCAGGTTGGCGACGTCCGGGAAGAAGCGCACGCGCTCGGTGCGGGCGAGCAGGTCGGCGATGAGCGCCCACGTCTCGAGGTAGCGCCACTGGTACGGGTGGTCCTGGATCCCGACCAGGTCGAGCCCGAGGTCGTCGGCGATCGCAGCCTGCTCTCGTGCCACGCCCAGGTCGTCGCTCGTGGGGACGACGAAGACGCCGAACTCGAGCTGGCGGCCGTAGCGCGAGGCGGGCACGACCGTAGCTTCCATGATTCGGCGCGGCCTGCACAGGAACCCGGAGAAGGAGAGCAACGGAGCCCGGGACGCGCAAGATGAAGGTCAAGAGCTGGGCGGTCGGCTCGTCCGGGATCGGGAGCTCGGGGTTAGTCCCGGGCGACACCGCCATCTGATCGCCGCACGGGCTCGTATGCAGGTGTGATGTTCGTTCCCGGCGGGGGCCGGGAACGACGCCGTCAGACCAGGGACCAGGGAGGTTCTCAATTGACCGTGTTTCGCATCCTCAGCGTGCTTGCGGGGGCGCTCGTCCTCGCCGCAACGCCGGCGTCCGGCGCCCGTGACTGGCCGGAGGTCATTCCGCTCCCCACCGGCTTCCAGCCCGAGGGCATCGACATCGCCGGAGGCCACACGTTCTACGTCGGGTCGATCCCGACGGGCGCCGTCTACCGCGGCGACCTGCGCACCGGCCAGGGCGAGGTGCTCGTGCCGGCGCAGTCCGGCCGCGCTGCGATCGGCGTCGACGTCGACGGGCGCAAGCGCATCTTCGTCGCCGGCGGCCCGACCGGCATGGCCTGGGTCTACGACGCTCGCACCGGGGCGACGCTGGCCTCCTACCAGCTCTCCGAGGGCCCGCCGACGTTCGTGAACGACGTCGTCGTGACGAAGGACGCCGCGTGGTTCACGGAGTCTCAGAAGGCGGTGCTCTACCGCGTGCCCATCGGGCCGGGCGGTGAGCTCGGATCGCAGGCCGACGTCCAGCGGGTGCCCCTCACCGGCGAGTTCATGATGGGGCCCGCCTTCAACGTCAACGGGATCGACGCCACGCCGGACGGCGAGACGCTCGTGATCGTCCAGTCGAACCTCGGCCGGCTCTACACGGTGGAGGCGGACACCGGCGTCGCAGATCTGATCGAGCTGACGGGCGGGAGCGGCAACGTCATGCAGGGCGACGGCATCCTGCTCGACGGCCGCACGCTCTACGTCGTCCAGAACCGCATGAACCAGATCGCCGTGATCAAGCTCACGCGAGGTCTCGCCTCCGGGACGATCACGAATCTCCTCACGGACTCCGACTTCGACGTCCCGACGACGATCGCGGAGTTCGGCAAGTACCTCTACGCCGTCAACGCGCGCTTCGGCGTCACGGACCCGGCTACCCAGCCGTACTCCGTCGTACGCGTCGAGCGCTAGCGAGAGGAGCGGGCGGGCCCCGCGTGAAGCGGGGCCCGCCCCTCCGATCATCTCGCGGCGGCGGCAGCGGAGGCGGGCTCTGGGCGTCGGGCTCCGCGAGCACCTCGGCGACCGGGCTCTCCACCGCGACCCTCGCCCCGCCCGACACGGTGCGGTAGATGAAGACGGCGAGGACCGCGCCGAGCGGAGGCCCGATCAGATAGATCCAGATGCCGTCCCACTCGCCCCCGATCAGGTCGGGCCCGAAGGTCCGCGCGGGGTTCACGGAGGAGCCGCTGAACGGGATCACGGCCAGGTGCACGGCCACGAGAGCCAGGGGAATGGCGAGCAGAGCGCTGCCCCCGAAGCGGCCGCTGACGCTCGCCTGCAGGATCACGGCGACGAAGATCGCCGTGAAGATGATCTCCATGAAGAAGGCACTGCCGTCCCCGAAGGGTCCGGGGAAGGTCGACGTTGCGGCCACCTGCTCGCGCGTGTCGACGGCGATCCAGAGCGCGATGGCCGCAAGGATCCCGCCGGCGAACTGCGCGATCCAGTAGCCGATCAGCTCGTTGCTCGGCAGGCGCTTCTCGAGGAACATCGCCAGCGAGACGGCGGGATTGAAATGGCCGCCCGAGACCTCGCCGAAGGCGTACAGGCCCGCCAGGAGGGCCAGGCCGAAGGCAAGGGCAGCCACGATGAGAGACGGAGAGCTGGTGACGCCGGCGGAGACGATGGCCGCCGACCCCCCGAAGACGAGGACGAACGTGCCGATCAGCTCCGCCGCATACTTCTGCCACGCATCCATGCGGGACCTCCAGACTGGGACGGCGAACCGTCGTGTACGCCTGAAGTTTCCTGCTGACTTCGGACGACGCGGGCTCAGGGAGCCGCGTCGCCGAGCACGGTCGCGCGAGTCGCAGCCGACCTACCCCGAAACGTGGCCACGACCCCGCCGTCCGCGCGTGTCACGTCAACGTCGTAAACGCCGTTGCGACCCTCGAGGGAGCGCTCCTGCGCGACGGCGACGAGCTCGTCCCCCTCACGTGCTGGGGCGAGGAACTCGATCGAGCACCCTGCCGCGACCGTGACCACGTCGCGCGAGTTGCAGGCGAATGCGAACGCGGAGTCGGCGAGCGCGAAGACGAGGCCTCCGTGGCACGTCCCGTGGCCGTTCAGCATGTCGCCGCGCACGGTCATGCGCAGCCGCGCGTAGCCCGGCCGCACCTCCTCGAGCGTCATGCCGAGCGCCTGCGAGGCGCTGTCCCGCGCCCACATCGCCTCCCCCACCCTGGCGGCGAGCGCATCCTCGGCGGAGCTCATCCGCGCACCCTAACGAGCGCCCGCGGGGCTAGATGCGCTCGACGAGCTCCTCGAGCGGGCGGCGGTTCGCATGCTCGCTCCACTCCTGCGCGCTGCGCTTCGATGGGTCGCGCTCGCGGGCCGGGTAGCCGAACGTGAGGACGATCGCCGGGCTCTCGCCCTCGCGCACGCCGAGGACCTCGCCGCTTGCCTCGCGGTCGGGCATCCCGTTCGGACAGCCGCCCACTCCGAGGTCCGTCGCGGCCAGCAGCATGTTCTGGGCCGCGCGCCCCGCATCGAACGACGTCGGGCCCTTGCCGGAGACGACGATCGCGACGATCAGTCGCGAGCCGCGCACGTTCGCCGGCTCGAACACGGTCTCGGCGAGCCGCTCCCGGATCTCCGGGCTCTCGACGACGAGGAAGCGCCACGGCTGCTTGTTCTTGGAGCTCCCGGCCAGCCGCCCGGCATCCAGGATCGCGCGCTCGACGTCCGGCGGAATCGGCCGCTCGTCGTACCTTCGTGTCTCCCGCCGCGAGGCGATGGTCAGGGCCGTCTCCACGGGTGGCCATTAATAGCGGGGATTTCCAGGAATAACCTAGTTTGCGGGCTGCAACCGAGGGAACCTGGGGACTATGAAGCGCAACCAGCAGAGACCCGAGGTTGTGCCCGAGCGGCGCGTGAACGGGTTGAAGCGGGACGACAAGCCACGTCCTCGCAAGCGGCCGGCTTGGAAGCGCGATGCGGAGCTCGAGCGCTCCATCAACGCTGCGGTGCAGGACGGCGACTAGTCGGCCGAGCGCCGAGGCGCCCTCGCGAGCACGCCGAGCACGACGCCGAACAGCGCGTGTACGGCCACCTCGTACCCGAAGACACGGGCGTTCGTGAGCAAGGGCGGCCACGCGCCGCTCCGTCGGTCGGGATGGAAGCGGTCGACGACGACCATCGCCGGCCAGAGCGCGAGGTTCTCCGCCTGGGCGACGGCCAGGCCCTCTCGCCAACCCCGACCTCCCGCGCGGGCGAAGACGGCGCCGAAGAGGGCGCCGTTCACCAGGTGCGCGGCAAGCCCGGCGGTGCGCCAGCGTGAGCCCCGGGTGAGCAGGCCTCCGAGCATGCGCACGTCCGAGTAGCCCGCCGGCGGGCGGAACGTCTTCGCGGCCAGGGGCTCGGCT
This sequence comes from uncultured Actinomycetes bacterium, assembly GCA_963784175.1. Taxonomy (GTDB): domain Bacteria; phylum Actinomycetota; class Thermoleophilia; order Gaiellales; family Gaiellaceae; genus JAIBJN01. Next base: position 34,328 of record CAWAQJ010000002.1, read on the forward strand.
GCGGCCCACGCGGCCGCTGCCGCCGTCCCTGCAAGCGCCCCCCTCACTCCGTCAGCGTATCCTCCGGCCGTGGAGACGCTCGGCCTCGAGGCGCGGCGGCGGCTGACGCTCGCCGCCACCATCCTCGGTTCCTCGCTCGCGTTCATCGACGCGACGGTGGTCATCGTCGCCCTCCCGACGATCGAGGAGGATCTCGGTCTCGGCCTGACGGGCCAGCAGTGGATCTTCCTCTCCTATTCGCTCGCGCTCGCCTCCCTCTACCTCGTGGGCGGCGCGGTCGGCGACCGCTACGGCCGGCGACCGGTCTTCATCGCGGGCGCCGCGGGATTCGCGCTCGCCTCACTGCTCGCAGGCGCGGCGCCGAACGAGGCGACCTTGATCGTCGCACGGACGCTGCAGGGCGTCGCGGGCGCGTTCCTGACCACGAACTCCCTCGCGCTCCTCCGCGGCGTCTACGGCGCGGAGTCGGGGCGGGCGATCGGACTCTGGACCTCGTTCACGAGCGTCGCCACGATCGCCGGACCGCCCGCCGGCGGCGCGCTCGTCGAATGGGTGTCGTGGCGGTGGATCTTCCTCATCAACCTGCCGCTCGCCGCGGCCACGGTCGTGCTCGCCCTTGTGGGGCGCTGCAACGAGGCGCCGCCCGAGCGCAAGGGCAGGCTCGACCTCCCGGGAGCGGCCCTGGCCGCCGTGGGCTTCGGGCTCCTCACCTACGGGCTCGTCGAAGGCGCCGACCGTGGGTTCGGGGGAGTCTGGTGGGCCTTCGTGGGCTCTGGAGCCTCGCTCGCGGCGTTCGTCATCGTCGAGCAACGCGTCGCGCAGCCGATGCTCCCGTTCGAGCTCTTCCGCGTCCGCAACTTCGCGGTCGCGAACGCGCAGACGTTCCTCGTCTACGCCGGGCTCTACGGGTTCTTCGTGTTTTTCACGATCTACCTGCAGTTCCTCGGCTTCACGCCGTTCGTGGCCGGGCTGCTGAACATCCCCTCGAGCATCATCATGATTCTGCTCGCGGCGCGGTTCGGCGCCCTCGCGGACAAGCACGGGCCTCGCCTCTATCTGACGCTGGGGCCCGCGCTGATGGGGACCGGGACGCTCGTCTTCACGTTCGTGGATGACAAATCGGAGTTCTGGACGGCGGGCATCGCCGGCCTGGCCCTGTTCTCCCTCGGCCTCGCGATGATGGTCGCGCCGATCACGGCGACCGCGTTGAAGTCCGCGCCCGAGCGCTACGCCGGCATCGCCTCGGGCGTCAACTCGACGGTCTCCCGCCTCGGCAGCCTCGTCGCCATCGCCGTGATTGGCCTCGTGATCACGTTGGTCTTCGAGGCGAACACGGACGATGCCGACGCGGTCCCGCTCGGGCGAGACCCCGCGACGCAGCAGGTGCACGATGCCTCGGTCGACGCGTTCAGGGCAGGCATGGTGCTCGCGGCTGCGCTCGCCTTCGCCGGCGCAGCTGTGGGCGGGATCGGGATCTCGAACCGCGAGGCCCGCGGCGAGGAGGAGCCCGCCGTCAGCGAACAGGCGCCGGCGCCAGCCGGAAGTTGAGCGCCTGCGCGCGCTCGCGGCAGCGCGCGAAGGCTTCGTCGCGCGTCTCGCCGACCCCGTAGAGAATCGCCAGCCGGTAGCTGTGGGAGTCGTTGACGCCCTGCTCCGAGAGGTAGAGCCCCGGCCGCACGAGGAGCTCAACGGCGGGGTCAGGATCGGGCACGGCGGCGACGAGCGCATCCTCGAAGACCCGCAGCACGTAGCTCACCGCCACGCCGTCCGGTTCACAGGGGCCCCACGCCGGATCCTCGCCGAGCGCCAGCCGGAAGAGCGCGTCGTAGGTCGAGCGTCCGTGCACGGCCTGGACGAGCGGCGCGAACTGCGAGGCAATGCGGCCGTTGACCTCGATGATCTGTGCCGGACCGTCCTCGGGGACGAAGAATTCGACGTTGAAGAAGCCGCCCTCGAACCCGAGCGCCGGCAGCACGCGCGAGGAGATATCCGAGAGCTCCTCGAGCCGCTCGCGCGGCAGAGCGCTCGGGTACTCGAAGCTCTCGAAGCTGAAGGTGTCCGGGTACTTGATCGAATCGGTGACACCGATGGTCGTCACGCGGCCGCCGTGGACGTAGCCCTCGAGCGTGACCTCCGCGCCCGAGAGGAGCTCCTCGGCCATGAAGCCGTGTGCCGCCGCCGGATCTGCGCCGGCCAGCGCCGCGATCTCTGCATAGCGCGTCGTGTAGCGGTCGATCTCGTGCAGGTCCTGCAGGTCGTCGGGATCCTCGATCCGGAACACGTTCTGCGACAGGCGTCCGACGACCGGCTTGACGAAGAACGGGACGTCGAACGGCGGGGCGCCGTTGATGACTGCGAACCGCGGTGTCGCCTCCGGCGCAACGCGGTGCTGGATCTCGCGGGCGGTCGGCTTGTGCTGGCAGGCGACGAGCGCCTGCGGGCTCGGCCCGGCCAGCCCGCGCCGCTCGGCCAGGAGCGCAGCGAGGAGCGCTGACTGGTCCTTCGTGCCCAGGACCGCGTCGGCCGGTATGGCCTCGCACTCGTCCAGGAAGGCTTCCGGATCGAAGTCGTCGAGCTGATCGAGATCCGAGCCGGCGAAGTGGACCCGGTAGCGCTCTTCGAGACCCGCTGCCCGAATCGCCTTCAGGTCCCGCTCCTGCGGGCAGAGGACGAGAATGTCTCTCATAAGCGAAACCTGCACCGGAAATGCTACCGGTAGGCATACGCTACCCGCGTGCTCGCAGCGCGAACCGACGTCGTCGGAAGCCTTCTGCGCCCGCCCGAGCTGCTCGAGGCGCGAGATCGCTACGAGGCGGGCGACCTGACCCGTGCGGAGTTCAAGCGGGCCGAGGACAGGGCGGTCGACGAGGTTCTGAAGCTCCAGGAGGACGCCGGGCTCGACGTCGTCACGGACGGCGAGATGCGGCGCCTCTCGTTCCAGAGCCAGCTCCCGGCGGCCGTCGACGGGTTCGGCGAGTGGGACCTCGACGCGTTCCTGTGGGGCGAGTGGCACTCGGACGAGATCGGCGACCTGACGGTCGAGCGCCCCCCGATCGGCGTCGTCGACAAGCTCAGGCGCCGCCGTTCGCTCTCCGGCGAGGAGCTCGCCTACGCCCGCAGCCGCACCGACCGTGTCCTCAAGGTCACGTTGCCGAGCCCGAGCCTCTTCGCCAACTTCTACGACCCCGAGCGCTCCCGCGATGCCTACTCCACGCTGGAGGAGTTCCTCGGGGCGGTCGCCGAGATCCTCCGCGAGGAGGTGGAGGAGCTCGTCGATCTGGGCGCGACCTACGTGCAGCTGGACGCCCCGCACTACCCGCTGCTCCTCGACCCCGGCTACCGCGAGTTCTACGAGAGCCGGGGCTGGCCGGCAGACCGGTGGCTGGAGCTCGGCCTCGAGCTCGACAACATCGTCATCGGAGACCATCCCGGCGTGACGTTCGGCTTCCACCTCTGCCGCGGGAACCAGGCGAGCCGGTGGCTCGTCGAGGGCGGCTACGACTGGCTCGCCGGCCGCCTCTTCCGCCGTGTGAACGCGCAGCGTCTCCTGCTCGAGTACGACGACGCGCGCTCCGGTGGTTTCGAGCCGCTCGCCGAGGCGCCGGAAGACACGATCTGCGTGCTCGGCCTCGTGACGACCAAGACTCCGCGGCGCGAGACCGTCGACGAGCTCGCCGGCCGGCTCCGGGAGGCTTCGCGGTTCGTGCCGCTCGAGCGCCTCGCCCTCTCGCCGCAGTGCGGCTTCGCCACGTCGATCCTCGGCAACGCACTGACGATCGAGGACGAACGCGCGAAGCTGGCCACGATCGCCGAGACCGCCGCCGAGGTCTGGGGCTGATGAGCGTCGTCCTCGACGGCGGCAGCCTCACGCTGGACGAGGTCGTGCGCGTCGCGCGCGAGAGCGCGCCCGTGGAGCTCGCGCCCCACGCGGTCGAGCGCATGCTGGAGGCGCGTGCGCTCGTGGAGCGCTCGCTCGAGCGCGGCGACGAGGTCTATGGAATGACGACGGGTGTGGGCGCGCGCAAGAAGGTGCGCGTCGGGCCGGACGAGATCGCCTCGTTCAACCGCGCCCTGATCGCGAACCACCGCGTGGGCGTGGGCCCGGACGCGCCGGTGGAGATCGTCCGGGCGACGATGCTCCGGCTCGCGAACGCGCTCGCCAAGGGGACGACAGGCGTGCGCCCCGAGATCGCGGAGCGCATCCTCACTGCACTGAACACGGGCGAGCATCCGCGCGTGCGCATGCTCGGCTCGCTGGGCCAGGCCGATCTCCCGGCGATGGCCGACCTCGCTCACGGTCTCTTCGCCGACGCGCAGCTGGAGGCGAAGGAGGGCCTCGCCCTCATGAACTCCAACGGCTTCGCGACCGGCATCGCGGCGCTGGCGGTCGCCGACCTCGAGCGCTTGCTCGGGGCGCTCGACGTCGCGGGGGCGCTCGACCTCGAGGCGTTCGCCGCCAACCTGACGCTGCTCCACCCTGCGATCGGCGCGGTCCGGCCGTACCCCGGGCTCGTGGAGGCGCTCGCCGCCCTGCGCGGCCTACTGGAGGGCAGCTCGCTCTGGGAGCCCGGCGCCGCGCGGAACCTGCAGGATCCACTCTCGTTCCGGTGCCTCCCACAGGTCCACGGCGCGCTGCGCGACGCTCTTCGGTTCGGGCGGGCGCAGCTCGAGATCGAGCTCAACGCCTCACAGGAGAACCCGCTCCTCATCCCGGACGAGGATCGGATCGTCTCGGTCGCCAACTTCGACATCCTGCCCCTGTCGGCGGCGCTCGACTTCATGCGCATCGTGCTCGCCTCGGCACTCACGTCCGCGTGCGAGCGCGCGGAGAAGCTCATGCAGGGGCACCTCACCGGGCTCCCGGACTTCCTCGCGCCGCGGCAGGGCCTGGCCGAGAACTCGCTCGGCGAGTTCGGCGTCACCGCGCAGGGGCTCACGGCGGAGGCGCGCCTGCTCGCGCAGCCGGTCTCCTTCGAGGCGGTCACGTCGACGCACGCAGAGGGGATCGAGGACCGCATGACGATGGCCCCGCTCTCCGCGCGGAGGCTCAGGGAGATGGTGCGGCTCGGTGAGGCGCTCGTCGCCGTCGAGCTCGTCGTCGACTGCCAGGCCGTCGACCTGCGCGAGCCGGCGGCGCTCGGCGCGGGCACCGGGCGTGCTCACGGCCTGGTGCGCGAGGTGGTCCCGTTCCTCGGCGAGGGCGACAACCTCGTCTCCGACCTCGAGCCCCTGCAGGAGCTGATCCGCTCGGGCGCGCTCTCCGCGTAGCGTTGTTCCGCGTCGGGATCGTCGGCTGCGGGAGTGTCTCGGAGCGGCATGCCCGCGGTGCGGCCGCTTCGTCCGAGGTGGCCATCGTCGCATGTGCCGACCGGCGGCTCGACGCTGCGGAGGACTGGGCGCAGAGGCACGGCTGCGAGCGGGCCTACGGCGACTACGCCGAGATGGTGGCCGAGCACGAGCTCGACGGCGTGCTGCTCGCCACCTGGCCGAACCTCCACCGCGAGCAGGTCATCGGCTGTCTCGATGCGGGCGTGCGGGCCATCCTCTGTGAGAAGGCGCTGGCGCTCAGCGGCGACGAGGCGTTCGACATCTGGGCGGCTGCCACTGAGGCAGGAGCGCTCGTCACGGAGGGCTACATGTACCGCCACCACCCAGCGATCGCCCGGGTGGACGAGCTGCTCGCGGCGGGCGAGATCGGCGCGGTGGACAGCATCCACGCTGCCTTCAGCATCTTCGATCCGGAGGAGGCCGATCCCGACGACCCCACCCGTGATTGGCGCCAGCGCGTCGAGCTCGGCGGCGGGGCGCCGTACGACATCGCGTGCTACTGCGTCGATGCCTGTAACCGGTTCGCCGGCGCCCGGCCCGTGCGTGCGCAGGCGGTCACCAGCACGAGCGAGCGCTACGGGACCGTCGCCCGCGTCTTCGGGCTGATCGAGTACGAAAACGGCGTCGTCGGCACGATCGAGAGCTCGATGCGCGCCGACTTCAACCACGAGCTGCGGATCAACGGCGCACACGGCCACGTCCGCCTGCCCGTTGCCTGGAGGATCGACTTTCCGACCGAGGTGGTGGCGAGCCGGAGCACGGGCTGGGGCCTGACCGACGAGGAACGCTTCCCGGCGCCGGCCGTCGACGCCTACCGGCTCGAGCTCGAGGCCTTCGCCGCAGCGGCGCGCGGGCAGGCCGAGCCCGCACCGACGCTCGCCGAGTCGGTCGTCACCGCCTTCACCGCCGACGCGCTCCTCGCCGGCGGGCGCGATCTCGCGGCCGTGACCGTCGAGATCCCGGAGGCCGTCCTCGCGTGATCCCCGTCCTCGTCGACTGCGACCCGGGCCAGGACGACGCGATCGCCCTCCTGCTCGCCCTGGCCAGCCCCGAGCTCGAGGTCCTCGGCGTCACGACCGTGGCCGGGAACCAGACGATCGACAAGGTCACCGCCAATGCCCTCCGCGTGCTCGAGCTCGCCGGACGAGCCGACCTCCCCGTCGCTGCCGGCGCGGACCAGCCGCTCGTGGGCGAGCTCGTCGTCGCGGCCGACGCGCACGGCGAGACCGGCCTGGACGGCCCC
>CAWAQJ010000003.1:0-38640 GCA_963784175.1 uncultured Actinomycetes bacterium
CGGAGGGTTGTTGGTTCGAGTCCAACCCGGGGAGTCAATGGAAACCCCTGCGCGGCGGGGGTTTCTGCCCTCATCTACTGCATCGGCAGTAGCCCGGTCTACTGCAAACGGCGCTGGGCGAACCCTGCCCGGAAGGCTAGTTGTGGACCCTCTCACAAGAGTGCACCATTGGCACAAGGCCCCGTCGAGGACGGAGCCTTTGCAGAAGGAGGGCGGCGATCTATGAAGATCACGTTCGAGCGGCCCGGCGTGACGGACTTTGGGTCCATCAGCGCGCATACGTTCATGCCAACTCCCCCGAATTCTCAGGGGCGGGGCGGAGGCGGGCACAAAGGGTTCAGAAACTGCCGCGTCGAGACTACGAACTGCGAGCTCTCGCATCCTGAGGACGGCGGCGGCGGCTCTCCGTAGCCGACGAATTCTCGCGCGCGACACGCGCATTTCCAGTTGACGTGGTTGCAGGCCGGTTCGCCGGCCTGTACCACGTGTGAAGGCATGTCGACGACGAACCCGCAGGACTCGGGCGAGCGCACATGCGCGGTCTAGCGGCGGTCTTCGGCCGCTCGGTCGCGCCTGCCGCCGACACCGTGGAGCGCATGCTCGCCGCCTCCCCCCACCGGGGGGACCGAACCGCGGTGACCTCGCTCGGCGGCTGCACGCTCGGCGTGAGCGATCTCCAGGGCCGCGGTGAAGCGACCCTGGCAAGCGACGAGTCCCTGGCCGTGGCGTTTGCCGGCGCCCTCGACAACGCCGGAGATCTCGCCGCGCGCCTCGGCGCGCCGCTCGATCAGCCGCGGAGCCCGGCGGAGGTCGTGCTCGCCGCGTTCAGGGCGCGAGGCACGGCGGCTCCGGCCGACCTCCGGGGGACGTACGCCTGTGTCGTGACCGACGGCGCCCGGCTCTGGGCGTTCCGCGATCACGGCGGCCTGGAGACGCTCTTCTACCGCAGTGAGCCCGACGCCGTCTTCGTCGCCTCCGAGGTGAAGCAGGTTCTCCGCGGTGCGGACGTCTCTCCCGAGCCCGACCTAGCGACGGTCGAGGCGCTCTTCTACGGCGAGCTCGAGGAAGCCACGGCCTGCGCGTTGCGCGGCGCGAGTCGTCTCGTGGCGGCAACCCTGCTGACCGCCGACCGGGAGTCACTGAACGTGACGCCGTACTGGGATCCGGCGGCGCTGCTCGAGAGCGCGAGTCTGTCGCCTACGGAAGCCACGGAGCGCTTTCGTGAACTGTTCGAGCAGGCGATCGGCCGCATGCTGACCGGGCGAGACGCGATCTCGCTCAGCGGCGGCGTCGACTCGCCGCCGATCGCCGCCTACGCGAACCGAATCTACGAGGAGCGGTGGAACCGGCCGATCCCGGCGCTCTCCGCGGTGTACCCGTCGTATCCCGAGAGCGACGAGAGCGGGTATATCGAGCTGGTCGCCGAGCGGCTCGGCATGCCCCTGCACGCGTACGAGCCGGGCCCGCAGCGCCTCGACCGCCTGCAGTTCTGGCTGAAGCTCTTCGACGGGCCCTGGTCGACGTGGTCGCCGGAGGGCACGGCCGAGCGCTGCACACAGGCGCAGGCGCAGGGGTTCACGACCCTCTTGAGCGGCGAGTTCGCGGAGCAGGTCAGCGCGATCCGGGCGTATCTCGTGCCGCACCTGCTGTGGCGAGGACACCTCCGCGGCGCGGCGCGGCAGCTTCGCTCGCAGTACGCCGCCGGCCTCGGGAAGCGACACCTCCTCGCGGAGGTACGGGAGGCGGCCACCCCGCGAGTCGTCCAGGCGCGCCAGTTCCGGCGTTTCCCGCCCGCCTTCCTGCCCCCGTGGATCGACCTCGGCCGGATCGGGCGGCGAGACGGCGGGCATGCGCTTCCCGCGCGGCGACGCTGGATCGCGGGGCAGCTGCCGTTCTTCGGCGCCGACCCGGTTGGCGAGGCGGACATCTACTCGCATGCGCTCTACGGGATCCGCGCGAGGCGGCCGTGGGCGGACGTGGACGTCTGGGAGTTCTTCCTCAGCCTTCCGGCCGAGCTGAAGTTCCCGGACTACCGGATGAAAGGGTTCGCCCGCACCGCGTTCCGCGGCGACGTCCCCGACGAGATCCTCGATCGGCGCGACAAGACGTACATGGATCGCTGGTTCGAGGAGATGGGCGTCGACTATCCGGCCGTGCGCCACTGGATCTCGCGCGACACGTTCCATATGCCCGGCGTGGACTACACGGCGCTCGAGGCGGAGCTCCGGCAGGAGCACATGCCGCTGGCCCACTACCTCTGGGCGCGCGACCTCGCCACGGCGCACGCGTTCGTCGACCTCTGGTCCTAGGCCAGGGTCAGCGTCGCAGCTGACGGGCGTCCGGGCCGATCTCGTCCTCGTGCTGCGACTTCGTTTGCCCGGCGTTCCCGAGGGCGCGCAGGCTGCGCCTCAGCTTCGACCGCCAGGGCTCCTCGACGGCCGGGCGGAGATCGCTGGCCAGGCCCGAGGCAGCGATGCGTATGGCCCGTCGCGGCGGCAGCGCCCAGAACGGCGATGCCCAACGGGTGAGGTGGACCTCGGCCACGGTCTGCTCGCGCACGCCTCCGAGGTGCCGCGCCCAGACCCGTTCAGCGCCCGTCGTCCTCGCGCCGAGGAAGACCGACTCGGCGACGGCCCGCGTGGACGACCACATCCGCTCGACGCCCCACGCGCGGGCGAGCCCGTCCGCCTCGTCGGGATCGGCCTCTTGCAGGAGCAGCGCGATGTCCAGCAGGTCACGGAGCCGGGCGAAGGGGTTGGAGACCCACAGGTGCGCACCGAGGAGCACTCCGTGGGGTGCCGGCGGGAGGACGAGGATCCCCTCGGCCGCGCCCGGCACGGCCAGGCGGAGCAGCTCGCTCGAGGCCGGCTGCGGGAGCCAGGCCGGCCAGCTCGGGCGACGGTGGATCTCCAGCCTGAGCGGCCAGCCCGACCACCGGAGCGGCCGGAGATGGTGCTTGTCGGCGAAGTGATCGGTGCTTTCGTCAAGGCGTAGCGCCCAGACGGGGTCCTCCGCCGGCTCGAAGCCCGCGGCGATCAGCTGCTCCTGGAGTCGCTCGGCATCCGGGGCAAGAAGGTCGAGGTCGATGGACGGGCGGAGCGACGTGCGCGGATAGCGACGCGCGACCTCCGGACCTTTCAGGAGGAGGACGGGCTGGTCGGTCGCGGCACGGACGCGGGCGAGGATGTCCGGCGCGATCGCGTCCCGGACGGCCGCGAGCTGCTCCTCCGTTCGCAAGTCGTCGGGAACCTCGCGACCGAGCTCGCGCCAGCGCCGGCCGGCGAGCAGCTGCAGGCGGTGGGCCCTGAGCGCGGGCAGCCCGGGCGCCGAGTCGACGAGCTCGTCGACGCGCGTCCAGATGGCGGGCGGGCCGCTCACGAGAGGCGCGCCTTCTCGGCCAGGCTAGGCATCGGCGACGATTCGCTCGATCACGCGAGGAAGCTCGTCCAGCCGTAGCGGGCGGACGAGGTTGGAGATGCGCACGGTCGCGGCGAGCCGGGCGATCCCACCGAAGCACCGCTCGCGGTCCTCCAGGGTCGGCAGCCGGAAGCTCAGCAGCCACAGATCGCGCAGCGTGTCCGCGGCCGGCACCCGCTCGAGCGCGATCCCATCCTCCCCCTTGCGCAGGAGAACGACGGCGTGCAGCGGCACAGGAGTGGAGTCACCGCGGCGCGCCGGGTCGAGCGAAAAGTGAACGCGGTTGTCGCTCTCGGCCACGGCTCGCGCGCCCGGCAGGTCGAAGCTCTCGGCCACGTCGCGACGCACGCGCAGGAGCGCCGGCCCGGGCACGACGTGCGGCTCCGGCGCGAACCGGATGCAGGCGACGTCCTCGGCGAGGACGCGGTAGCCGGCGGCATCGAACCCGGCGGCGAGGGTCGTCTTGCCGTAGTACCCGGGTGCGGCAAGCAGGACCGCCTCCCCGCCGACGTCGACCGCGGCGGCATGAAGCGGCACGTCGCCTCGGGCGAGGAAGCAGAGCATCGTCGGCACGCCCCAGAGCCGTTCCTCGCGCCGCACCGGGCCCGCCGTTGCGCTCGGCAGCCCGACGCTCGGAGCCTGCGGATCGACCTCGAATGTCCCGTGGCCCTCGACCCAGAGCCGGTAGCGCGGCCCGTCTGCGTAGAGACGTGCCCAGATCCGCCTGTTCGGGATCGGAGTCCACTCGACGACGAGGTCGCCTTCCGGCTCGTCGGCCTCGCTCTCCAGCTCGGCCACGGCGAACGGCTCGCCCGTTCCTCCGCGCAGGTACTCGAAGCTCAGGTCAGAGACCGGCTGGAACCCGTAGCAGGACCCCTGCACGCCGCCTCACGCCACCAGGTTCCGCTCACGCAGGCTCTCGAGGAAGGCGACCACGATGTCAGACAGGTCGTCGGGCGGGTCCTCGACCCGTTCGCGAACGCCGGTCGTCACCTCGTCGACGGTGCGCTCCCCGTCGAGGAGCTCCCAGATGAGGCAGCCGACCTCGTTGATCCCGTGATACTGGCCCGTCTCCAGTTGGAGGAGGACCCCGCCTTCGCCCTCGGCGAGGCGCCGGAAGGCGACGCTCGCATCCCGCTGCACCTTCGAGTCGAGGGCGATCGACACGGTCAGTACAGCCCCAGCGTGCCGAGCCGGCGCTCGCGCCGGAGCGCCTGGCGGAAGGCGAAGACCCCGGCGAGCAGTGAGACGATGGCAAGCGGCACGAGGACGAGGACGGCGTCGACGGTCTGCGACCACGAGGCGGTCCCGAGCAGCGGCTCGCGCATGCCTTCGATCGCGATGGCCATGGGGTTGAGGACGGCGAGGGCCGAGAGCCACCCGGGCAGGAGCTCGAGCGGGAAGTACGCGCCGGACGCCAGCGTCATGATCGCCACCGCGAAGCCGACGCCTGCCGAGCCGCCGCGGAACGTGATCGTTCCTGCGGCGCTGATGAGGCCGAGGCCCCAGACGAAGGGGACGAAGGCGACGAGGACGATCAGCGCTGGGACGAGGCCGTCGAGGTTGAAGTGGAGCCCGAAGCCGATGGCGATCGCCACGAGGTAGATGGCCGTCCGGAGCGGGACGTAGATCAGGTCGTAGACGACGGAACCGAGCTGGATGGTCGCCGGCGATGTCGGCGTCAAGAGGATCGCCTCGAGCGTTCCGATCATCTGCTCCTGGCGCATGGCGGCCGAGATCCTGCCGAGCCCGATCTGGACGAAGGCGGCGAGCGCGATGCCGACCGCCACGAACTCCATGTAGGAGACCTGCGAGCCTCCGTACTCCGGGAGCTTGCTGTCATCGACGAGCAGACCGACGAAGTAGAAGAGGAACGCCTGCAGGACGAGGGAGAAAGCGTCCGAGAAGAAGGCGAACCGGTAGCTGAAGGCGACGATCATGTCCCGGCGAGCGAATGCCGGCAGCTTGATCGCCTCGCCCAGGAGGACCGAAAGACGTCCTTCCTCCGCCGGCACGTCGATCACGGGTCCCTCCTCCCGGGTCAGGGCCAGGAAGGCCTCCTCGACCTCCGAGCGCTCGTCGCGGCAGGAGAGGAGCCGGAAGCCCGCCGCGTGGACGGCCGCGAGGGCGTCGCCGAGAACTGCGTCGTCCTCGAGCGACATGACGAAATGGGTCGCGTCCTGTGACGTCCGTTCGATCGAGCCGAGCCCGGCGAGGGCCGCGGCGAGTGCCGGGTCCGGCGCGGCACCGTTCGCGCGTGCGTCGAGCAGGCGGAGCAGGTACCTGCGCGGGAGCGCATGCGCCATCAGCTCCGGCACGCTGCCGCTGAAGCGGGTCCGGCCCTGCGCGAGGAGCGTCACGGCGTCCACGTAGCCCCTGATCTCGTCCACGCGCTGCGTCGTCCAGATGACCGCTGTTCCTCGCGCCGCCAGGTCTTGCACGAGCCCGCGCACCGTGGCAGCCGCCTCGGGGTCGAGGTCGTGCGTCGCCTCGTCGACGAGCAGGACCACCGGGTCGACGAGGAGCGCTCGCGCCACCGAGAGCCGCTTCTGCATCCCGTGCGAGTAGACGCCAACCCGCGACCGGGCGGCGTCCTGGAGCCCGACCGCCTCCAGCACCTCGTGGGCTCGGCGGGTCGCGGCACGCCGGCGGAGCCCCTGCAGCCGCGCGAAGAAGACGAGGTTCTCGAGCCCCGAGACGCGAAGGTAGAGCGAACGGTCGCCCGACGGCACCGTCCCGACGCGCGCCCGCAGCGCGCGGCCGTTCCGGGCCGGATCGCAGCCCGCGACACGGACGTGCCCGCTGTCGGCGGACACGAGGCCGGTGAGCACACGGAGGAGCGTCGTCTTCCCGGCGCCGTTCGGTCCGAGGAGGGCGTGGATCTCGCCCGCGCGGACGCGGAGTGACACTCGGTCGAGCGCAACCACGGGGCCGAAGGTCCGCGACACCTCGCGAACCTCGACACGCCCGTCGCGCGCCGCGCCAACGTCGCCGATGTCCCTCACCTGCTCCTCGGAGCCGATCAAGGCCACGCGCCGCCTACCTCCCGGGAAGGCCGCGTCTCGGTGCACGCCGCTTCAACTGGTCACGTCTGCCGTCCGAGGTCCCGACGCGCCGGGCCGCGGCGCGATCGCTCTGCATACAAAGAGGGTAGACGGTCGCAGGAGAAACGCGAACCGACGGCTCGAAAGGCGTTGGCACGGCTGGCGCGCTTCAGCGTAGGAGCCTCACCCTGCCGCCCAGGCCCGTGTAGGCGTACCCGACCCGAAAAGGCTCCCCGCGCACGAGGCGGGCCGGCTGCGGGGCGAGCCAGACCGGCAGGCCCCAGGAGTTCGGAGGATCATCGAGCGCCGGGCTCGTCGAGATCGTTACGCCGGGGCTCAGATCCGCCTCGAAGAACGCCATGACGCCGGTCGCGTCCCCCGACGCGGTCGCCGTCGCCTCGACGACCCTCTCGATGATCGGGGACTCGAGCGTGGCGAGGTCGACCTCGGCCAGAAGCACCGGCTCGCTGAGCGCCGGCCAGTCCCGCACGTCCTCGATGCCGACGGTGAGCCGCTGCCACAGGCGCGCCGTGTAGTCGGTCAGCCCGCCCAGCTCGAGCCCGTACCAGTCGCTCCAGCGCTCGGTGTTCGCAGGCGTGAAGGTGAGGTGCTCCAGCCGCCCTTGCGGGACGGCGAGCGGCACTCCGAAGATCCGGATCCTCGCCGGCACGAGACGCGCGTCGTCCGCGAGCAGGCGCTTGCGTGCGTCGAGCAGCACCGGTAGAGCCCTTTCCTCGAGCGCGTCGCTCCCCAGGATCTCGGCCACCGCGAGGGTGCCCTTCTCGGGGAGGTCGATGCGAGTCGACCAGCCCTCGACGACGGTGACGCGCTCGCCGAGGCCGTTCGCCTCGACGACCTCGCGAGCTTGCCGGCCGAGCGGCGTCGCCTCGATGGCGTAGACGTGCCGGGCCCCTGCTCGGGCGGCGGCCATTGCGAGGATGCTCGTTCCGGTGCCGATGTCCACGACGACGTCGTCCGGCTGGACGAGCTCCTCGAGAGCCTGGATGAACGCGGACGTCCGCACACGATCCTCGAGCATCGAGACGTGGGCGCTCGGTGAATCGAAGGTCGCTTCGACCACGCGGTCCGGCTCGGCTTCCGGCTCGTCCGCGGGACGGAGCACACCCGCCGACGCGAGGCGGAGGATCGCCGCGCTCAGGTCGATCCAGTCCTGCCCGCCGCCCGTCCGCGAAGCGAGCGTCTCCAGCGCCTCGGCGAGCGTCGTCGGCTCTGCGAAGAGGTCGATGATGGCAAGGCAGTGGGGACCGCCGCTGACCATGCCGCGATCCGTGACGACGACGACGTCGCCGGCTGCGGTGACCCGGATCTCGAGCTCCGCCGCGCGGGTCAGCAGCGTCGCGGGGCTCAGCGCTGTCATTCGACGATCCTAGCGCCCTCCCGGCTGCAATCACGACGCCGGTTTTGGGGTTCCCTCAGCGGGAATTCCAGAGGGGTAGGACGCGTTGTACAGGGTGGAGCCGAGCGGCCTCTAAAGCCGCCGCCGAGGAACGGCTGCTCGCTCCGAGCCAACACCACGAAGGAAAGGAACGTCCGATCACCACTCTTCTGGAGCACCATGACCTTGACCTGCTGCTCGAGGACGGCCTCGAGGAGCAGACTGACGACCCGTTCGAGATTGACGAGGCGCGCCTCGAGCCTGCCGACGCGACGACCGTCGACTCGCTGCAGCTCTTCCTCACCGAGGTGGGCCGGCACCGCCTGCTCACCGCCGCGGAGGAGGTCAAGCTGGCCAAGCAGGTCGAGCGCGGCGATCTCGAGGCGAAGGAGCGGATGGTCAACGCGAACCTCCGGCTCGTCGTGTCGATCGCCAAGCGCTACCGCGGGAACGGCGTGCCGTTCATGGACCTGATCCAGGACGGCGTCTTCGGGCTCACGCGCGCGGTGGAGAAGTTCGACTACCGCAAGGGCTTCAAGTTCTCGACCTATGCGACCTGGTGGATTCGCCAGGCCGTGCAGCGCTCGATCTCCGGCCAGGCCCGGACGATCCGCGTTCCGACGCACGTCCACGAGCGCCGGCAGACCCTCAAGCGCCACTCGCGCCGGCTCGAGGTCGAGCTCGGTCGCGTCCCGACGCACGAGGAGCTGGCGGAGGTCAGCGGGATCGAGCTGAAGCACGTCGAGGAGGCCCTCGGCATCGTCGAGGCCCGCGTCTCGCTGAACCAGCGGCTCGGCGGCGACGACAATGCCGAGCTGGGTGAGCTCTTCGCCGACGACGGCGCGGACGACCCGAGCGAGCTGGCCGGCGCCGCCATGCAGCGCCGCGAGCTCCGTGAGGCGCTGACCGAGCTTCCGGAGCGGGAGCGCCGCGTGCTCGAGCTGCGCTACGGGCTCGACGGCGAGCCTCATTCGCTGGAGGCGATCGGCGCCGAGATGCACGTCTCGCGCGAGCGGATCCGACAGCTCGAGAGCGCCGGTCTGGCCAAGCTCGAGCGGGTTCTGGGCGGGGACGACCTCGCCCTGTCCGCGTAAGACCACCAGGAAAGGACCACACGTGAAGACCGGTATCCATCCGGAGACCGTGGTCGCGACCGTGACCTGCACGACGTGCGGCACGACCTTCGAGACCCGGGCGACGCAGGCCTCGATCAACGTCGAGGTCTGCTCGGCCTGCCATCCCGCCTACACCGGCGTGGAGCGGGCCGCTCCGCGCGGCGGCCGGATCGAGCGCTTCGAGCGCCGCCGCGCGGCCGCGACGCGCACCTAGAACACAGGGGTGCTCATCGGTACACGCCGATGAGCACCCCGCCGCCCACCACCAGCACGGCCCCGAGCACGAGCCGCGGGCCGACGAGCTCGCTGCGGCGCAGGAAGATCGCCGCGAGCAGCACGCCCCAGAGGGACTCCGTCGCCACCAGCGGCGAGACGACCGTCAGCTTCCCTCGGTAGACGGCCGCGAAGAGGAGCACGTAGGAGAGCCCGAAGAAGAACCCCGGGACGGCGAAGCGCAGGAGCGCGGGGGTGGCGAAGGCCGTCACGAGAGCACCGCGGCGCTCGAACGCCGCCCAGGCGATCATGACCAGGGCGCCGGCTCCGAGCGCGGCGGCCGCCGCCTCGACCGAGCCCAGGGCCGCATCCTCCGAGTACCAGCGCACGACGACGTCCCGTGACGTGAACAGGGAGGTTGCCAGGAGCGCGTATCCGATCCCGATCAGGCGGAAGTCGAGCGCCCGTTTCGTGTCCCCGACCAGCAGGGCGCCGGCGCCGACAATGAGCGCTGCCCCGATGACGAGCGGCCACTGCAACGGCTCGTCCAGGAGCAGGATGGCGAGCGTCGCCGCGAACAGGGGAGCGCTGCCGGCGATCACCGAGGTACGCGAGGCGCCGACCTCGTTGACCGCCAGGGTGAAGAAGATCTGCGAGACGCCGGGCGCCAGCAGCCCGGCAAGGGCGAAGACGGCCAGCTCCTTCGAGCTGACCGGCTCACCGCCGCCACGCTCGAACGCAATTGCGACAACCGCCACGAGTGCAGCGACGACCGTGCTCGCCACGGCGCCCACATCCGGCTCTGGATGCCGCTTCAGTGCTGCCCGCAGCGAGACGGTCATCGCGCCGAACGAGATCGCCGACGCCAGGGCGAGAAGGATCGCGTCCACTAGTGAGGCAAGTGAAGCGTGGCGGTCAACCCCGGAAGGGTGAGGCAGTCAACTCCCTCAGAGGGGGGCCGCGACCGGTCGTAGGGCCGAAACTCTTGGGCATAGAGGAAATCCCCTGGGGCCCCGATGCGGCGGGGGCATTCCGGGCAGAGATTTCCACCCAAGGAAACGGGGCCTGCGGCGGCCCCGTTTTCCGTTTTCAGGGAGGTTCTCGCTACTCCCCGACGACCTGAACGAGCCAGCGGCGGTCTCGGGAGCGGTCGAGCTCGAGGAACAGGACGCGTTGCCAGGTGCCGAGGCACAGCACGCCGTCGCGCACGGGGATCGACTCGCCCGCAGGCCCGAGCAGCATCGCCATGCAATGCGAGTGGCCGTTGCCGAACTCCATGTCCTCGGGGCAGATGTTCTCCGTCCGGCGATCCCAGTCGTCGTGCGCGTAGTACTTCTCGCTCGGCACGAGGCGGCGCAGCATGCGGATGAAGTCCTCGAGGAACCCCGTCTCGAACTCGTTCACGCGCACCATGCATGTCGTGTGTGGCGAGTAGACGCAGGCGATCCCGTCCGTGACGCCGCTTTCAGCGACAGCCTCCCTGACGTCCTCGGTGATGTCACGGATCTCGAGGCCGCCGCTCGTTCGCAGGCTTCGCTCGGCCTGGAAGACCTTCATTCGGCGATCCTCCGCGACTGACCCGCAGACGGCTCGTTCATCCTCCGGGACATTCGGGCCTATTCTTACCATCAGCGCGATGGTGTGCGGAGCAGACCGCCCGGTGCCGGCGGAGCTAAGCTCGGAGCCGAGCGCGGGCCCGTAGCTCAGCTGGTTAGAGCAGCGGACTCATAATCCGTTGGTCCCTGGTTCGAATCCAGGCGGGCCCATTCACCCGGTTTCCGCTCCTCGCGAGCAAAACCGGTTCGGGGAGACGCGGCGCTCAGGGAGCGAGGAGGACGAGTAGGACGGACGCGGCTCCCACCACGATCCCGACCGCGGCGAGCGCCAGCACGAAACCCTCGCCGGTGTGCGGTTCCCGGTCTTCCCGCAGCGCCGCCTGCAACTCCCGGTAGTGCACGATCCCGTACACCATGGCCGCCAGACCCGAGGCTGCCAGCAGGGTTCCCAGTGCAATGTACGGCCAGTTCGTGCCGCCGACGATCTCGGGCAGGACACGCCCGACTGCGAATCCCGCCGCGATCCCGGCCAAACCAGTCCGCCACCACGCGAGATACGTGCGCTCGTACACGAGCCGCATCCGCTGAGCTTCGGCGCTCTCCATCTCAGGGGCCGAGCATAGGGCGTCCGGCTCGTTGCAGGGCATCCTTTGTCGGGAATGCTCCGCGTTCGACCGCCTACCGCCTCCCACAGACACACGCGCGGCGAGGAGATGCGGGATTGCAGCGGAGCGTTAGATGCCGGAGCGGGCCGTCCTCGCGTCGTGAGCCGACGCGGGTACTCTCAGCTTCGTGAGCAGGTTCCTCGAGCATCTGGCCGAGAACCGCGTCGTCGTCGGCGACGGCGGCACCGGCGCGCTCCTGGCGACGCTCGTTCCACGGCTGCGCTGCCCCGAAGAGGCGAACCTCAAATCGCCCGAGTCGGTCATCGCCGTCCACACGGGCTTCATCCGCGCGGGCGCCGATTTGATCGAGACGAACACCTTCGGCGCCAACCGCCGCAAGCTCTCGGCGCAGTTCCTGGACGACCAGCTGGAGCAGATCGTCGAGCGCGGCGTCAAGCTCGCGCGCGAGGCGCGCGAGATCTCCGGTGCCCCCGTGCTGATCGGGGGCTCGATCGGGCCACTCGGAGACCTCGAGCACTCGACCGACGCCGAGGACGCCTTTGCCGTCTTCCACGAGCAGGCACGGCTCCTCGAGGGACGCGGGGTGGACCTCTTCCTCGTGGAGACGTTCTACGACCTCGACGAGCTCGAGACCGCGATCCGGGCGGTGCAGGACGTCTCGTCGCTCCCGATCGTCGCCCAGCTGACCTTCGACGAGGACGCTCAGACCCTGGCCGGCGTCCACGCGCACGACGCCGTCGAGCGGCTGACGGCGCTCGGAGTGGCCGCCGTGGGCGCGAACTGCGGTCTGGGGCCGCAGGCCGCGCTGGCCGCGCTCGCCGAAATGAGCGAGCGGGCGAACGGGCTCCCGCTCACGGCTCAGCCGAACGTCGGCCTGCCCGCCCGCTCGGGCGGCCGGATCGTCTACCCGAACGCGACGCCCGACTACTTCGCGGAGTTCGCCGCCCAGGCGCGAAGCCTCGGCGCGGGCCTGATCGGCGGCTGCTGCGGGACGTCGCCGGCCCAGATCAGCGCGATCCGCACGGCGCTGGAGGAGGGCCGCGAGCCGCGCGTCGCCCTTCACATCATCGAGCGTGACGTCGTCGCGACCGCGATCCCCTCGGCGACCGAATCGCTCCTCCAGACGCGGCTCGAGGCGGGCGAGTGGGTCGTGTCCGTCGAGCTCGACCCGCCGAAGGGCACGAACATGGAGTCGATGCTCGGAGTCTCGGCGCGGCTCCAGGCCTCCGGCGCGGTCCACGTCGTCGACCTGAACGACAACCCGATGGCGCGGGCGCGCCTCTCGGCGCTCATGGCTGCGGTCGCAATCGAGCGGACGGTTGGGCTGGAGACGATTCCGCACGTCACGCCGCGCGACTCGTCCGTGATGGGCCTGCAGTCCCAGCTGCTCGGCGCACACGCCGAGGGGATCCGGAACGTCCTCGCGGTCACGGGCGATCCGCCGCACGTCGGCGACTACCCGGGGTCGAGCGGCGTCTACGACGTGGACGCGATCGGCCTCACGACGCTGGTCTCCCACCTGAACCGCGGGGAGGACTTCACGGGGAAGGCGATCGACGCTCCGACGTCGTTCTACGTCGGCGTGGCCGTCAACCCGTCCGCGGACGACCTCGACCTCGAGATCGATCGCTTTCGCCAGAAGGTCGACGCCGGAGCCCGCTTCGCGATGACGCAGGCGCTCTTCGACCTCACGTATCTCGACCGCTTCCTCGAGGCGATCGGCGACCCGCCGATCCCGCTGCTCGTCGGCGTCTGGCCGTTGACCAGCTACCAGCTGGCATTCCGGATCCACAACGAGGTGCCCGGCATCACGATCCCCGAGGCGATTCAGAAGCAGCTCGCCGACGCGGGCGCAGGCGCGCGTGCGGTCGGGTTCGAGCTGGCACGCGAGCTCGTCGAGGGATCGCGCTCGCGCGCCGCCGGGATCTACGTGATTCCGCCGTTCAAGGAGCCCGATGCGGCCCTTGAGCTCTTGCTCCCATAGATAGACTTGGCGCGATGACCGAGCTCGGAACCATGCGGGTCAAGAGCGGCCTGGCCGAGATGCTCAAGGGCGGCGTGATCATGGATGTCACCACCGCCGAGCAGGCGACGATCGCCGAGGAGGCGGGCGCCGTCGCCGTCATGGCGCTGGAGCGCGTGCCAGCCGACATTCGCGCCGAGGGCGGCGTCGCGCGCATGGCCGACCCGACCAAGATCAAGGAGATCCAGGAGGCCGTGACCATCCCGGTGATGGCCAAGGCACGGATCGGCCATTTCGTCGAAGCGCAGGTGCTCGAGGCGCTCGAGGTCGACTACATCGACGAGAGCGAGGTCCTCACGCCCGCCGACGAGCGGCACCACATCGACAAGTGGGCGTTCCGCGTCCCGTTCGTGTGCGGCTGCCGGAACCTGGGCGAGGCGCTCCGCCGCCTGAGCGAGGGCGCGGCGATGATCCGCACGAAGGGCGAGGCCGGCACAGGCGACATCGTCAACGCGGTGCGTCACATGCGTGCCGTCTTCGGCGACATCCGCCGTCTCCAGACACTCTCTGCGGACGAGCTCTACACCGAGGCGAAGGAGTTCCAGGCGCCGGTCGAGCTCGTGCGCTGGGTGGCCGAGAACGGCCGCCTGCCCGTCGTGACCTTCACCGCAGGCGGGATCGCCACCCCGGCCGATGCCGCGCTCTGCATGCAGCTCGGCGCCGACGGCGTTTTCGTGGGCTCCGGCATCTTCAAGTCGGCCGATCCCATGCCCCGTGCGAAGGCGATCGTCGAAGCGACGACGCACTTCTCGGATCCCGAGATCCTCGCGCGCGTCTCCACGGGCCTCGGCGAGCCGATGCGCGGCCTCGACGCCGCGGCGCTCGCGCCCGAAGAGCTCCTCGAGACCCGCGGCTGGTAGGCGCAAACTCGGCACGGGCGCGTCACTCACGCGTGACGTTTTCACGCGTATGCTCGAAAGCGGGGGCCAGGGGCCGAAGGCCCCGGGGGTACGATTAGACGCATGAGTGCAGCCCCTTTGCGCATCGGTGTCCTGGCCGTTCAGGGCAATTTCCGCGAGCACGCAGCCATGCTGCGGCGGCTCGGCGCGGACCCGGTCGAGGTGCGCAAGCCGGAGCAGCTCGTCGGGCTCGACGGGCTCATCGTCCCGGGTGGGGAGTCGACCGCGATCCGGCGGCTCATGCGGGTCTACGAGCTCGAGGGGCCGCTGGCCGCGTTCCCCGGACCGTTGTTCGGGACCTGCGCGGGGATGATCCTCTTCGACCGCGAGCACCTCGGTCTCCTGGACATCGGCGTGCGACGCAACGGGTACGGCCGCCAGGTCGCAAGCTTCGAGGCCGACGTCGACCTCCAGGGCGACGACGAGCCGGTGCGCGGCGTCTTCATCCGCGCGCCGCGCGTGGAGGAGATCGGTGAGGACGTCGAGGTCGTCGGACGGCTCCGCGAGGAGCCCGTGCTCGTGCGCGAGGGGCGCATCCTGGCAGCGTCATTCCACCCCGAGCTCACGGACGACACGCGGATTCACGAGCGCTTTCTCGAGCTGGTGCGGGAGGAGAGACATGTCCGGGCATAGCAAGTGGTCGAGCATCAAGCACAAGAAGGGCGCCGCCGACGCGAAGCGCGGCAAGCTCTTCTCCAAGCTCTCGCGGGCGATCATCGTGGCCGCGCGTGAGGGCGGGGCGGACCCGGACGGGAACGCCACCCTTGCCACCGCCATCCAGAAGGCCCGCGACGCCTCGATGCCGAAGGACAACATCGAGCGTGCGATCGCGCGCGGCGCCGGCACCGCCACCGACGGCGAGGTGTACGAGACCGTGACCTACGAGGGCTACGGCCCCGACGGCGTGGCCGTGTTCGTCGAGGCCTTGACGGACAACCGCAACCGCACGGCCGCCGATGTGCGCCACGTCTTCGCCAAGCACGAGGGCAACCTGGGGACGAGCGGCACAGTCGCGTGGCTCTTCGAGCGCAAGGGCGTGCTCATCGTCCCGGCCGACGGGGTCGACGAGGAGTCGCTGATGCTCGTGGCGGCCGACGGCGGCGCGGAGGACGTCGAGCTCGACGGCTCGAGCTTCCAGGTGATCTCGGCGCCCGACGACCTCGCCGCCGTCCGTGCTGCGCTCGACGAGGCGGGCATCGCCTACGACTCTGCGGACCTGACGATGCTCCCGAAGACGACGGTCTCCGTGGAGGACGAGGGGACGGCGAAGAAGCTCGTCCGCCTGATGGACGCACTCGAAGACAACGACGACATCCAGGCGGTCTACGCGAACTTCGACATCCCCGAGGGCATCCTCGAGCGCGTCGCGGCCTGACGGAGCGGAGAAGCGGCCCTCAGGCCGCCCGGCTTCGCTGCCGATACTTGCCAGGTCATGCAGATCGAAGTCAGCGATCCCGCCTTCGTGCAGTCCCTGCGCACGTACCTGCAGAGCCAGGGCTGCCCGAGCGAGCCCCGGAGCGCAGACGTGGTCGAGGTTCGCGTCTGGTCGCCCGATGCTCCGGTCGACGAGGCCCAGGCGCGCATGAAGCTCTTCGGGCATCTGCGCGAGTGGTGCGCGGACAACCCGGGCGTCAAGGTCGATCTCCTGACCTAGAGCCCTCCGGCCGCCGGGCAGGAACGTCCGGACCGCCGCCTAACCTCCAGACGTGAAGGTTCTCGGTATCGACCCGGGTACAGCAGCGTGCGGATTCGGCATCGTCCATGCAAACGGAGGCCGCCTACGAGCGGTCGAGTACGGGTGGTGGGAGACGTCCCCTCGGGACGCACCGGCGTTGCGCTTGAAGCGGATCCACGACGAGGTGTCGGAGCTCATCGCCCGGCACGAGCCGGAGGCGGTCGCGCTCGAGGAGTCCTACGTCGGCGCCGACGCCCGTATCGCGCTCTTCGTCGGGCAAGCGCGCGGCGCCGCACTCGTCGCCTGCGCCGCCGCGGGAGTCGGGTGCGCTGAGT
Source organism: uncultured Actinomycetes bacterium (assembly GCA_963784175.1). GTDB lineage: Bacteria > Actinomycetota > Thermoleophilia > Gaiellales > Gaiellaceae > JAIBJN01. The sequence continues at coordinate 16,300 of CAWAQJ010000003.1, forward strand.
ACCCGCCGGCCACGGTCAAGCAGGCAGTCTGCGGCTACGGCCGCGCCGAGAAGGATCAGATGCAGCGGATGGTGCGGGCCGTGCTCGGCCTGACTGAGATCCCGAAGCCGCACCACGCCGCGGATGCCCTCGCCGTGGCCATCTGCCACGCGCTCGCGTCGCCGCTGATGGCCGCTGCCGGAGGCCGACGGTGATCGCGCGGCTTCGGGGGAAGCCCGTCGCCCGCGACGCGCAGGGCCTCGTCCTCGACGTCAACGGCGTCGGTTACCGCATCCTGGCCACGCCCTCCGCGATCCAGAAGGCCGACGGTGCCGACGAGGTCGTCGTCGAGACCCACCTGCACGTTCGCGAGGACGCCATGCAGCTGTTCGGCTTCGCGAACGCCGAGGAGCGCGAGCTCTTCGAGCAGCTCCTCGCCGTGTCGGGGGTGGGGCCGAAGGTCGCGCTCGCAATCGTGTCGGGCTACTCGCCCGCGGAGCTGCGGCGCGCCATCGTGCGCGAGGACGCCGACCTTTTCACGACCATCCCGGGCATCGGCAAGAAGACCGCGCAGCGAGTCGTGCTGGAGCTCCGGGAGCGGATCGCACCGCTCGCAGCCGTCGACGGGCCGCACCTGGGCGACGGCGACGGCCATGTCGTCGCCCGCGACGCGCTCGTCGAGCTCGGCTACTCCGTCGCCGAGGCGGAGAAGCGGCTCGCCGAGACCGATCCGGACCTCCCGCCCGCGGAACGCGTCCGCGAGGCGCTCCGCGCCGCCTGAGCGCGCATGCGCTACATGGTCGTCGAGCGGTTCGTGCAGGGGCCCGGCCCCGTGTACGAGCGCGCGGCCCGCGAGGGGCGGATGCTGCCGCCGGGCCTCGAATACGTCGACAGCTGGGTCGACGAGCGGCTCGATCGGTGCTTTCAGCTCATGGAGACCGACGATCCGAGCCTCTTCGACACCTGGATCGCCGCCTGGAGCGATCTCGCCGAGTTCGAGGTCGTGCCCGTGCTGGGCTCGGCCGAGGCCTCGGCGCGTGCGCTCGGATGAGCCCTGCCGGCGCGGATGCAGGACCGTCCGCCTCGGCGCCTAATCTCGAACCGTGAGCGAACGCGTCACGACCGCCGTGCTGGTCCCCGACGAGGAGGAGCTGGATTCGTCGCTCCGCCCGCGCTCGCTCGACGAGTTCGTCGGGCAGGAGCGTGTCAAGGAACAGCTCTCGATCGCGCTGGAGGCGGCCAAGGGGCGGGGCGAGGCGCTCGACCACGTCCTCCTCGCCGGCCCGCCCGGTCTCGGCAAGACGAGCCTCGCCTACATCGTGCGCGAGGAGCTCGGTGTCGGCCTGCGCGTGGTCGCCGGCCCGGCGCTCGAGCGCAAGGGCGACATCGCCGCCATCCTCACGACGCTCGAGGAGCGCGACGTCCTCTTCGTGGACGAGATCCACCGGCTGAACCGGGCCGTTGAGGAGATTCTCTACCCGGCCCTCGAGGACTTCCGGCTCGACATCATCGTGGGGCAGGGGCCGGCCGCGCGCACGCTGACCCTCGATCTGCCCCCCTTCACGCTCATCGGCGCCACCACGCGAACGGGGCTGCTGACGACTCCGCTGCGCGACCGCTTCGGCATGACCTACCGGCTCGACCACTACTCGCCCGAGGAACTGGGGCGCATCATCCTGCGCTCGGCTCGCATCCTCGGGGTCGAGGTCGCGGACGAGGCGGCGAAGGAGATAGCGCGGCGAGCTCGCGGCACTCCGCGCGTGGCGAACCGGATCCTCCGGCGCGTCCGCGACGTTGCGCAGGTGCGCCACGACGGCGCCGTCACACTCGACGTGACTCGGGAGGCGCTGGAGCTGCTCGAGGTGGACGAGCACGGCCTCGAGCGGGCCGATCGGGAGCTACTGGCTGCGATCGCGCACAAGTTCGACGGTGGCCCGGTGGGGCTCTCGACGCTCGCGGTCGCGCTCAGCGAAGAGCCGGACACGATCGAGGACGTCTACGAGCCGTACCTGCTCAAGCTCGGCCTCATCCAGCGCACGCCCCGCGGCCGGATCGTCACGGACGCGGGCCGCAAGCGGGCCGGCTCACCCGCGGCGGCGGACGCGCTCTTCTAGGCCGGATCGCGGCGCTTTGCGCGTCGCGTGACGTCTGGTACATTCCAGCGCTCGTTCTTGGGAACGTCTCCGGTGGCCGTACGGCGACACTGACGAGGAGGGAGACGTGAAGGGGAGAACCATGCGATCGCTGGCCGTGGCATGCCTGCTTGCGGCGGGGCTGCTGACGGCAGGCGGCGCGACAGCGACGGTGCCCGACCGCACGCCTCGAATGGGAGGCGGCGACGTGGCAGGCATGCAGCACGGCATGCCGGAAGGCCATCTGCCGGGCTCGAGCGCCAACGTTCGGCTCATCGGGGAGCTCGAGCCGACGGATGAGTTCGGGCCCATCGCGGAGGGCCAGATCGCCGACCTGGCGGTCTTCAAGAACTTCGCCTACCTGAACTCGTGGAACGAGCCGACCTGCACAAAGGGCGGCGTCTACGTGGTCGATATCCGGAATCCCCGGGCGCCCGTAGAGGTCGACTTCATTCCTGCGGTGCCCGGCAACTTCCACGGTGAGGGCGCCGACGTCATCAGCGCGAACACGAAGTCGTTCACGGGCGACATCCTCGCCGTGAACAACGAGAAGTGCTCGGACACGCCGGCCGGCGGCGGGTTCGACCTGTACGACGTGACCAACCCTAGAAATCCGAGGACGCTGATCCAGGGTGCGGGCGACCGCGGGGGCGAGGGCCGCATGAACGGCACCCAGATCCCCAACACCTACCACAGCGTCTTCATGTGGAAGGACGACGGCAAGGTCTACCTCGTTGCCACCGACAACGAGGAGTTCCACGACGTCGACATCTACGACATCTCCAACCCGCGGGCGCCGAAGCCCGTCGCAGAATACGACCTGCTGGAAAGCTTCCCGCAGATCGGCCAGACGGCGGAGCAGCCGCGGCTGGCGGAGATCTTCCAGCACGACATGGTCACGAAGGTGATCAACGGGCGCGACGTCCTGATCAACTCGTACTGGGACGCCGGCTACGTCATGCTCGACGTCGAGAACCCGGCGAAGGCGTTCTACGTCGGCGACTCCGACTTCGAGAACGAGGATCCGCTCGTTCCTGGGATCTCGCCGCCGGAGGGCAACGCCCACGAGGCCGAGTTCTCGCACGACAGCAAGTACTTCCTAGGAGCCGACGAGGACTTCAACCCGTATCGCTCGGACAAGTTCTTCGTCGACAACATTGAGCGGCCGGCCGTGGAGGTTGGAGGCGGAACCTCGCCTGCGTCCCTCCCCGACCAGACGCTGAGCGGCAAGGTCGTCTACGGCGGCTACGGCTGTCCCCTGGATCCGACCGTGCTGCCACAGTCGGGTGACTACACCGACGCGGAGCTCGGACTCCAGCCCGGTGACGAAAGGATCCTGCTCATGCAGCGCGGGCCCTCCGGCGATCCGAGCGCCGACTACAACGGCAACGGCGACCTGACCGACGACGCGTGCTTCCCCGGTGAGAAGGCTGCGAAGGCCTTCGACGCCGGGTGGGACGCGATCGTTTTGGTCGACCGGCATCTCGGGATCGACGACTCGACCGGCGTGCCGTTCTGCGGCTCGGGCGCCTTCGAGCCCGGCAAGCCGATGGTGACGATCTGCACCACGCACGCGGCGTACCACGAGCTGTTCGGGACTACGCCGACGTTCACCGTGCCGTACAACCCCGCCGACGCGCCCGCCATCGGCGCTATCAGCGTCAAGCGCGTGCGGGCGACCTCGATCTTCGACGGTTGGGGATACCTCAGCCTGTTCCGCCGCGAGGCGGGGAAGGTCGAGCGGATCGACTCGTACGCGATTCCGGAGGCCCTTGACCCGGCCTTTGCGTTCGGGTTCGGCGACCTCTCGATCCACGAGATCGCGACTGATCCCGGCCAGAACCTCGCCTACAGCTCGTACTACGCGGGCGGTATGCGCGTGTTCAGGTTCGGCGAAGCCGGAATCGAGGAAGTCGGTCACTACATCCACGAGGACGGCAACAACTTCTGGGGCGTCGAGACCTTCGTCCCGAGCGACGCTGCAGCCGGCTCGTTGGAAGGGAAGCGCCTGTTCGCGGGCTCCGACCGCGACCACGGCATCTTCATCTTCAAGTACACCGGCTAAGACCAGAAGAACAGAAGGTCAAGGAGGGGCCGGCGTGCGCCGGCCCCTCCTTCGTTCGGCCTCGGCAACCGGTGTGCTACGGTCGCCGCAGACAAGGGGCCGGCCGGTCGGCCGTCAGGACCGGCCCGTAGCAACACTCACAGAGACAAGGGGGCATCTCTTGCAGAGGAGATTCCTGCTGCTCGCAGCAGCTGTAATGGCGTTGGCCCTGCCGACGCTCAGTTCGACCGCAGTCGGGCCCGACACGACCGCTCTCCGCAGCGCGGTCACCGTCGCGGGCGTCATGCAGCACGAACAGGCGCTCCAGGCCATCGCGAATGCCAACGGAGGCACGCGTGCCTCTGGCACGCCTGGCTACGCGGCATCGGTCGACTACGTCGCCGGTCTGCTGACCGGCGCGGGGTACGACGTCACGATCCAGAACTTCACCTACGACCAGTTCATCCTCAACTCGAGCGCATTCCAGCGCGTCTCGCCGGACCCGAAGACGTACGTCGAGGGCCTGGACGCCGAGTACTCGCCCATGGACTACTCCGGGGCCGGGGACTTCACGGCGCCGCTTGCGCTCGCGGGTGGCATCACAATCCCCTCGCCCGGCGGCTCGACCAGCGGCTGCACCGCGGCCGACTACGCCGGCTTCCCGGCGGGCGCAATCGCGCTCGTCCAGCGCGGCACCTGCACCTTCCGCGAGAAGGCCGAGGCCGCGCAGGCCGCGGGCGCCGTCGCAGTGGTCATCTTCAACGAGGGGAACGTCGACCCGACCGACGATCGACTCGGCGTCATCGCCGGGACGCTCGACCCGCCGCAGGACAACCTCCCGGTCATCGGGACGTCCTTCGCGGTCGGACAGGAGCTCTACAACCGGATCACGGGCGGGCAGTCGGTCAGGGTGCGGGTTGCCGTGGACGCCGAGGTCAAGACGACTGCTACGGCCAACGTCATCGCCGACACACCGACCGGCCGCGTCGACCGCACTGTCGTCGTCGGGGCCCACCTCGACTCCGTGGGCGAAGGCCCGGGCATCAACGACAACGGGTCAGGCACGTCCACGATCCTCGAGACCGCGCTGCAGATGGCGGAGCTTGGGATCGAGCCCGTGAACCGCGTTCGGTTCGCCTTCTGGGGCGCTGAGGAGGACGGGCTGATCGGCTCGCAGCACTACGTCGACACCCTGCCCAAGCGCGACCTCAAGGACATCGCGCTCAATCTCAACCACGACATGGTCGGCTCGCCGAACTTCGTCCGCTTCGTCTACGACGGCGACGGCTCGGCGTTCGGCGTCGACGGACCGAGCGGCTCCGGTCGCATCGAGTCTGTCTTCGTCGACTACTTCACCTCGCAGGGGCTGGCGACGGAGCCGACCGAGTTCGACGGACGCTCGGATTACGACGCGTTCATCAACGCCGGCATTCCGGCGGGTGGCCTCTTCACCGGCGCCGAGGGCATCAAGACAGCGGCACAGGCCGCGATCTACGGCGGGACCGCGGGCGTCGCGTACGACCCGTGCTACCACCAGGCCTGCGACACGATCGCCAACCTGAGCGGAACCGCGCTCGACCAGATGTCGGATGCGATCGCGCATTCGACGCTCGTCTTCGCGCTGACGAAGTCGTCCGTAAGCGGGACAGACAAGGCCTCGAACACGGCCAAGGACAAGATGCAGTTCAAGGGCTCGAAGCTCGAGCGCTAGGGCGAGCTTCGTCCGCGGGAACCGAAGGGCCGGCGCAAGCCGGCCCTTCCTCGTTCAGCGCCGAAACTGCAGGTCGTGCCAGGAGGGCACGGGCGCAAGCTCGAGGAGCGCCCGGCCGCCGTCGGGCTCCCGGTAGCCGAAGTCCGCCGTCTCCTCGTCCCAGTCCACCTCGAGGAGGTTCTCCTTCACGCGCTGGTCGAGCCAGGCGCCTCTGAAGATGAGCTTGCGGAGCCAGTAGACGAGCGACTCGTCGTTGACGAGCGCGAGGCGCTCCCAGTGGCGGACGAGGTAGTCGCCGAGGCCGCTGCGGGGCTCGTCGATCCGGCCGTGCGCGGTGAGCTCGACCAGGTCGCCGGTCTCGTCCTCCTCGAGCTCCCCGGGCGCGACCAGGCCGAGGCGGACGGCCGCCGCGTTCACGCGCTGCTCGAAGTCGACGCCGTTGAAGCTGAAGCGATAACCGAGGAACTCGACGACGAAGTCGTCGCCCGACACGTAATTCGAGTCGCTCACCCCGGTCTGAGGATAGCCAGGAGCCGAAAGCGTTGTCCGTCCGACGCGCTGCCTACCTTGAACTTCGATGTACGAGGGCACCTGGACCATGCGTCCGTGCCCCCGCCAGGAGATCCGGGAGCTCGCCCAGGCGCTCGGGCTCAGCGAGACGACGGCAAGCGTCCTCGTCCGGCGGGGCTACGGCGACCCCGAGAAGGCGAAGGCCTTCCTCGCCGCCGAGCCGCCGGAGCATGACCCGCGGCTGCTCGGGAACGTGCAGGAAGCGTGTGCGCTCATCCACAAGACGATCGCGGCCGGCGGCCGCATCTGCGTCCACGGCGACTACGACGTGGACGGCATCTGCGCCACGGCGCTCGCAGTCACGGCGCTCCGGAGCCTCGGCGCCGAGGTCGACTGGCACCTTCCGAGCCGTTTCGAGGAGGGCTACGGCGTCTCGCGCGAGACCCTCGCCCGGCTGGCCCGCGAGGAGTGCGCGCTGCTCCTGACGGTCGACTGCGGGATCACGGCCGTCGAGGAGGTCGCCGAGGCGCGCGCGGCAGGCCTCGAGGTCGTGGTCACGGATCACCACCGGCCCGGGGAGACTCTGCCGGACTGCCCTGTCGTCGCCACGCGGCCTTCCGACTACCCGTTCCCGGAGCTCTGCGGCACGGGCGTCGTCTACAAGCTGCTCGTGGCGCTGGGCGCCGGAGAGCTCGACCGGCACCTCGACCTCGTCGCGCTGGCCACCGTGGCCGACGTCGTCCCGCTGCTCGACGAGAACAGGGCACTCGTGACCGCCGGGATGCGGCGCCTGGCCCGGACGGACAAGCCCGGCCTGCAGGCGCTCATGCGCGCCGCGGGCGTCGATCCTGCCGCCGTGGACACGGGGGCGATCGCGTTCCGCCTGGCGCCGCGCATCAACGCTGCCGGGCGGCTCGGCCACCCTCGCGCGGCGCTCGACCTGCTTCTCACCGAGGACAAGGACGAGGCGCGCCGGCTCGCGGGCGAGCTCGAGGACCTCAACCGTGACCGCCAGGCGGTCGAGGAGCGGATTCTTAGAGACGCGATGCGCCAGGTGGAGGAATGGCCCGAGCCTCAGCAGCGCCGTCTCGGCTACGTGATCGCGGGCGAGGACTGGCATCGCGGCGTCATCGGGATCGTCGCGTCGCGGCTCGTGGAACGCTTCCGGCGGCCCGTCGTCCTCATCGCAGGCGGCGAGCCCGGTGAGGAATGGACCGGTTCCGGGCGCTCGATCCCGAGCTTCGACCTCCACGGCGCGCTTGGCGCGTGCTCCTCGCACCTCTCGCGCTGGGGAGGCCACCGGGCCGCCGCGGGACTGTCGATCCGCCCCGAGGAGGTCGATGCCTTCGCACAGGCGTTCGCCGAGCATGCGGCGGGGGTGATGGTCGAGGAGGACCTGCAGCCGGTGACCACCGTGGACGCCGTCGTCCAGGGCAGGGAGCTCACGCTCGGGCTGTGCGAGGAGCTCGAACGACTGGAGCCGTTCGGCCTCGGGAACCCGAACGTCACGCTGCTGGCTGTGGGCTGTGAGCTCTCGGAGCTCGGGGCCGTGGGGGACGGGAAGCACCTCAGGCTCGCCGTCACCGCCGCGGGAGCGCGCTCGGGTGCGATCGCCTTCGGGCGCGGCTCGTCGCTCGACCGTTACCGACGGGCGGGGCGGTTCGACGTCGCGTTCAAGCTCGCTGCGAACCGCTGGAACGGGACAGTCGCCCCGCAGCTCGTCGTCCGCGAGATCTTCGACACGCCGGCACGGTACGAGGAGCTGCGCCTCGCCCTCCTGGCCGAGTGGAAGGCGGGGCCGGACGCCTGGACGCCTCGCGCGCGAGAGATCTTCACCGAGCTCGGGCTGACCAACGGCGCCACCGCTATGGCGGCCGCTCGTCGAGTCCCCGACGTTCCTCGCAGCGCTCGACGAAGAGCCCGCCGCCGCCGCGGCCTAGTCGGCGAGGCACCAGGTCCTAGCCCGAACGGGGGCAGGAGTCCGGCACCCCGGGAGCTAAGATGAATGCATGGCGGGTCAGGTGCTCACCGCATCCGCCGAGCGGCATCACGAGCTGTTCGACCAACTCGTTGCCGAGGTGGCGGCCTACAACCCCGATGTCGATCGGGATCTGTTGGAGCGCGCCTACCACTTCGCCTCGGAGGCCCACGCCGACCAGCAGCGCCGCAGCGGCGAGGACTTCATCCTCCATCCGCTCGGCGTCGCGCAGATCCTTGCGGAGCTGCGCCGCCACGATGCGACTATCGCCGCTGCCCTCCTCCACGACGTCGTCGAGGACACGGAGACCACCATCGAGCAGGTGCGTGAGGAGTTCGGCGACGAGGTTTCCAGGTTCGTCGAGGGCGTCACCAAGCTGACGCGGATCCGCTTCCAGAGCCGCGAGCAGGCGCAGGCCGAGAACTACCGCAAGATGATCGTGGCGATGGCGCAGGACCCCGACGTCATCCTCATCAAGCTCGCCGACCGCCTCCACAACATGCGGACGATCGAGTACCTCGGGAAGCAGAAGCAGCTCCAGAAGGCGCGCGAGACGCTCGAGGTCTACGCACCGCTCGCGCACCGGCTCGGTATCCACACGATCAAGTGGGAGCTGGAGGATCTCGCCTTCCAGACGCTGCACCCGCGTAAGTACGTCGAGATCCAGGCGATGGTCAACCAACGCCGCGCCGAGCGCGAGAAGTACGTCGAGGCGGCGGGGAAGACCCTCGAGCGCGAGCTCCAGAAGGTGGGGATCCCGGCCGAGATCGCTTCGCGCGCGAAGCACTTCTACTCCATCTACGAGAAGATGGTGAAGCGCGGGAAGGAGTTCAACGAGATCTACGACCTGACCGCGATGCGCGTCCTCGTCGAGCGCAACGGCAAGGAGGGCGAGCGCGACTGCTACGGCGCGCTCGGCGTCATCCACTCGCTCTGGAAGCCGATGCCGGGGCGCTTCAAGGACTACGTCGCCATGCCCAAGTTCAACATGTACCGCTCGCTGCACACGACCGTGATCGGGCCGGAGGGCAAGCCGCTCGAGATCCAGGTGCGCACGCGCGAGATGCACGAGACCGCCGAGAAGGGAATCGCCGCGCACTGGCTCTACAAGGGCGCCAAGGGCAAGAAGGCGGCCGCCGCCGAGCTCGCGTGGATGAAGCAGCTCGCCGACTGGCAGCAGGAGGAGACGGACTCACGCGAGCTGCGCCGGGCCTTCCCGGAGCTCGCCCTCGACGAGGTCTACGTCTTCACCCCCAAGGGCGAGGTCAAGACGTTGCCGGCCGGCGCGACGCCGATCGACTTCGCCTACTCCGTCCACACGGACGTGGGCCATCGCACCGTCGGCGCGAAGATCAACGGACGGATCGTCCCGCTCCACTACCAGCTGCGGAGCGGCGACTTCGTCGAGATCCTGACGTCCAAGCAGGCGAGCCGAGGCCCCTCGCGCGACTGGCTCTCGCTCGCCGTCTCCTCGCGCGCGCGGAACAAGATCCGGCAGTGGTTCAGCCGCGAGACGCGCGAGGTCGCCGAGCAGCGCGGGCGCGACGCCCTCGAGAACGCGCTCAAGCAGCACAACCTCCCGTACAAGAAGCTGTCCGGCTCGCCGCTCCTCGCCGAGATCATCCGCGAGATGGGCTTCAAGAAGGCCGAGGACTTCTACCTCGCCCTCGGCTCCGGGAAGCTCCAGGTCTCGCAGGTCGCGAACAAGGTCCTGCACCGGCTCAAGACCGACCAGGTCGTCGAGGAAGAGACGCTCCCGCGCAAGCCGAAGGAGCGCGAGGCCGTTGCGTCGCAGAACTTCGGCATCCACGTCCCCGGCGTCCAGGACGTGCTGGTGAGGCTCGCCAAGTGCTGCACGCCGGTGCCGGGAGACGAGATCGCCGGCTACATCTCGCTCGGCAAGGGCATCACGATCCACCGGCTCGACTGCCCGAACGTGCGGGCGCTCATGCGGAACCCGGAGCGCTTCACGCCGGTCGAGTGGGACGGCGGCGCCTCGCAGAGCTTCCGCGTCCAGATCGCGGTCGTCTCCTGGGACCGCCCGCGGCTGCTCGAGGACGTCGCGCGGACGTTCGCCGAGCACGGGACGAACATCGTCGAGTACGGCGGCCACGTCGAGGATCAGATGGCGAAGAACTGGTACGTGGCCGAGGTCGGGGACATCAAGGCGCTGCGCGCGCTCCTCGGCTCGCTCCGCAACCTCGAGTCCGTCTTCGACGCCTACCGCGTCACGCCGTCCTGATGGCCGACCGGCGGCTCGCGATCCTCGAGGATCTCGAGCGCGCGGAGGAGGAGGTCGCCGCGGAGACGGCGGAGATCGAGGATCTCTACACCGCCTGCGAAGAGGTGCGGGGCGCCGCGCTCGAGCTCGTCTCGTTTCTCGAACGGTTCCCCGGCGACCGGGCCGCGGCCGAGCGCGAGATCGATGAGTCCGCAGCGGCCCTGGAGGCTGCAGCGGACGCCGCCGAGCGGGCCGACCAGGAGCTCGCCGCCGCGGAGGCCTCCGGCGACGCCGAGCGCATCGCGGCCGCACGCCGCTTCCACATCCGGACGCGCGACTCACTCGGTGTGGCCGAGCGGCGCGCGCGCGACGCGCTGAGCCGCGCCTCCGAGCTGGAAGCTGCCGCAAAGGCCGCCGAGGAACGTGCAGACCAACTCGCCGCACGAGCCGCCGAGCTTGCCGACGCGCTGGGCCGACGCCCGCGCGTCGCCGCGGAGGCCGGAGCCCGGCCGGGCGCGGGCCCGGCCGAGATCGCGGAGTGGGGGACGCAGGTTCGCGCCGCCCTGCTCGTCGCCAGGAGCCAGGTCACCGTGGAGCGCGACGCGCTCGTGCGCCAGGCCAACGAGCTCGCCGCCGGCGTCGTGGGCGAGCCGGTCGCCGCCATGAGCGCCTCGGGGGCGGCCGAGATCCTTCGCAGCACGCTCGAGGCCTCGTAGAGCCGCCGGCATCCCTCGTTCGAGGGACGTTCTCATCCTTTCGGGTCACTCGAACGGGTGAGTGGTCACCCGATTGGGGGATGCGGGGGCCCGGGAGCCGGCCGACGAAACGGTGCGAGGCGTCGATGCGACACGTCCAGAACTCCCCTGCTCATAGGCTCGGCCGCGAAGCCGCGGGCCTCGAACTCGTGCTCGTTCTCGCCACGGTCACGCTGCTGGCCAAGCTCGGCCCGCCGACGCCCGTGGAACGGGGTGACTGGGTCGACTTCGCGATCCTGCTGCCGCTCGTCGCGATCGCCCATCTTGTGGGCGCCGACCGCGCCAAGCACCAGGGCTCGCAACTCTCGCTGGCGCCGTTCTTCACGGCCGTCCTCGTGCTGCCGCCCTCGCTCTTCGTCCTGCTCATCGCGGTCGCATTCGTCCCGGAGTGGATCCGGACGCGCAGCGACTGGTACATCGCGCTCTTCAACCTCTGCAACTACGTCGCCCCCGCGCTCCTCGCCCGGGCGGTCTTCGACGCCGTCGACGGCGGTTCGGCAGCGGGCTGGACGCTCGGCGCCGTCGCCGCGATCGCGTCCTTCCTCGTCCTCCACTACGGCCTGCTGGCGGCCGTGCTCAGGCTCGCCCGCGGGGTCGGCCTGCGGGAGACCGTGCGGTTCGACTGCGTCCTCATCGACGCGGGCCTCCTCTCACTCGGCGCGATCGGGGCCGCTCTCTGGGCGGACTTCCCCGGGCTCGCCGCGCTGACGCTCCTGCCGATGGCGCTCGCGTACCGCTCGCTCGCGATCCCGGCGCTCGTCGAGTCGACCCGGATCGAGCCCAAGACCGGCCTCTACAACGTCCGTCACCTCAAGGCCGCCGTCGGCCAGGAGCTGGGTCGCGCCGCCAGGTTCGACCGCCCGGTGGCGCTGCTCATGGTCGATGTCGACCACCTCAGGGAGATCAACACCGCCCGCGGGCACCTCGCCGGCGACCGCGCGCTCGCGAGCGTCGCCGCGGCGCTCAGGGACTCGACCCGCGCGTATGACGTCGCGGCCCGCTTCGGCGGCGACGAGTTCTGCGTCCTCCTCCCGGAGACGGACATGGAGGGCGCCATGATCGTCGCCGAGCGCATGCGCTCCAGGGTGGAGGAGGTCACGCGCGCCGACGACATCCCCGTCACGGTCTCGATCGGCGTCGTCTCCCACCAGGGAGCCGGCCCGAGCATCGAAGGCCTCATCCTCGCCGCGGACACCGCCGCCTACCAGGCGAAGGCGAGCGGCCGGAATGCGATCGCGGCCGCCGAGCTCGCCGACCCGGTGCGCGAGGCTGAGCGCGTCCTGCGCGACTCGCTCGCCGTCGACTAGGGCACGTACAGGATCTCGAGCTTCAGGCCGTCGGGGTCGTAGAAGAAGACGGCGTAGTAGCCCGGGCGGTAGTCGTACTCCTCGGGACCGCTCTCGATCTCGGCGCCCTGCGCACGGAGCCATTCCGCCCGCTCGTCGACGGCCTCCCGGGACTCGACCTCGAAGGCGACGTGGTGGACCCCGACGCCGTAGCGGTCGTAGGGGGTCGGGTGGGCATCGGACTGCTTCTCGCGGAGCCCGATGGAGAAATTCCCGGCCGGCTCCTCGCCCGGGCGCGAGATGTAGACGATCGTCTCGCCGCGCTCCCCACGACCTCGCTCGCCTGCGTGAGCCCGAGGAGCCCCTGGTAGAAGGGCAGGCTCCGCTCGAGCGACGTGACGACGAGGTCGAGGTGGTCGAGGGCCTTGATCATGGCGCCCACTCCGTCCCGCCGGTGTCCCAGCCGACGAGGCAGTGGGGCGAGATGAGGAGCGCGACGCGCTCGAGGAACGTGCGGTCCTCGGGCCCGAAGGCCGCCGGGACGTCGGAATCGATGTCGATCTCGCCGACGACGCGCCCCTCGTAGGCGATGGGGACGACGATCTCGCTCCGCGTGGAGACGAAGCAGGCGAGGTAGCGGTCGTCGGCGTTGACGTCGTCGACGATCTCCGTCACGCCGCTCGCCGCCGCCGCGCCGCAGATGCCCTGCCCGATCGGGATCCGGACGTGGTCGGTCGCCTGTGGGCCCTTCCACGGCCCGAGGACGAGGTCGTCGCCCTCGACGAGGTAGATCCCGACCCACGAGTAGTGCTCGAAGCGGTCGTGGAGGACCTCGACCGTCTTGCGGAGCACCTCGTCTGCCTCCGTCTCGCGGTTGACGATCCGGTCGACGGCCTCGAGGCCGCCCCGGTAGGCGTCCACGGTCGCGCTCATGCGGCCGGCACCGCCTGTTCGAGGTCGGCGCCCTCGAACTCGGCGATCACGCGCCGGTACTCGTCGGAGATCGCCGTCGGCCGCCGCTCGGGCGTGGCCACGAGCACGAGCGTCTGGTCTGCCGTGCACATGAGGACGTCGTCCTCGACGCGGAAGGCGCAGTACTCGTTGGTGATGCTCGAGCGGCCGATGCGCTTCGTCCGCACGAAGACCTCGAGCATGTCGTCGAAGCGCGCCGGCGCCTCGTAGACGACCGACGAGCTCCGCATGACGAAGTCCTTGCCGACCGCCTCGCGTCGGAGCAGGCCGAGATGCCGCTCGTACTCGACGCGCGCGAGGTCGAAGTAGGGCAGATACCGGCCGTAATAGACGATTCCCTGGGCGTCCGTGTCCGAGAAGCCGACGCGCGTGAACGCCGAGAACTTGAAGGGCGGCTTCCGGTTGTTGGGCTGTCCGAGCTGGACGGTCATGGCCCGCCAATCCTAGCCTCGTCGCGGTTGCGTTTTTCCTGCACGCGTGGCAATCTGCCTGCCTTCAACCCGGGGATCTTTTGAAAGAGGGGAGTTTATGAAACGCCTAGTTCTGGGCTTCGCCCTGGCCTCCGTGCTGCTCGCATTCGGGCCGTCGGTGGCAGGGGCCAAGCAGTCCACTCCGCTTTCGCTCGACATGTATCGGGCGATCGTCACGCAGGCCGAGTACGCAGACCTGTCTGACAAGGGCTACGACATTGCCGCGGCCGACGTACGCGGCGGCGGGAAGGTCGAGCTCCAGATCGTGCTCGACAGGGGTCAGCTCTCCGCGCTGCGGAAGGAAGGCCTCGACGTCGAGGTGCTCAAGAACGAGTTCGGCGTCAGCGCCCGGCAGTTCGCCGCTCTTCAGGCCGTGAGCGGCTTCAACGTCTGGCGCGACTACGACGGTCCCGACGGCCATCGCGCGCAGCTCTACGCGATCGCGCGGGACAACCCGAACATCACGAAGCTGGTCGTTCTCGGCCACACGATCCAGGGCCGGGAGATCATCGCTCTCAAGGTCACGCAGGACGCCCGCAAGAAGGACGGACGCAAGCCGGCGGTCCTCTACTCGTCGACGCAGCACGCGCGCGAGTGGATCTCAACCGAGATGAACAGCCGGCTGATGAAGTACTTCGTGAACGGGTGGCGGAACGGCGACGCGGGGATCAGGAAGCTCCTGCGGGAGAACGAGTACTGGTTCGTCCTCGTCGCCAATCCGGACGGCTACCAGTACACGTTCGCGAGCCCCGACACCCGCCTCTGGCGGAAGAACCTGCGCGACAACAACGCGAACGGAACGACCGAAGTCGGCGACGGCGTCGACCCGAACCGCAACTACCCGGAGCACTTCAAGTACGACGAGGAGGGCTCCTCGAGCGTCCCGTCAAGCGACACGTACCGCGGGGCCTCGGCCGCCTCGGAGGCGGAGACGCAGGCGATGACGGGCCTCTACGACCGTCTCGACTTCGCCTTCCACGTCAACTACCACTCGGCCGGACAGTGGCTCCTCTACCCGGAGGGCTGGCAGACCGGTACCCCGACGGCGGACGACCCGATCTACTTCGCGCTGTCCGGGAACCTGGACAACCCGGCGATCGAGGACTTCCATCCGGGGCTTTCGTCGGACGTCCTCTACGTCACGAACGGCGAGACGACGGACTTCGCGCATGCGCAGCGTGGAACGCTCGCATGGACGCCCGAGCTCTCCGAAGGGTGTGACGGCTGCGGGTTCGTGTTCCCGGACGACGAGGCACTCGTCCAGGCCGAGTTCGAGCGGAACCTTCC
Source organism: uncultured Actinomycetes bacterium (assembly GCA_963784175.1). Taxonomy (GTDB): domain Bacteria; phylum Actinomycetota; class Thermoleophilia; order Gaiellales; family Gaiellaceae; genus JAIBJN01. Next base: position 31,645 of record CAWAQJ010000003.1, read on the forward strand.
GTTCGCGCTCGACGTCGCCAAGTCGGCGCAGGACCCGGACGACCCGGTCTCGCACCTCGGGATCGACACCAAGGCGTTCTACTTGAAGAGCGACGACACGTACAAGACCGGGATCCCCGGCGCGAACTTCACGTTCGCCGTCTCCTACGGCGACCCGCAGGAGGTCCGCGTCCTCGCCAAGAAGGCGCTCCGGAACGTCAAGCTCAAGTACCGGATCAACGGTGGCAAGGTGCAGAGCGCCAACGCCAGCAAGTTCAAGGGCGGCGACCGCTACGGCGTGACCGCGGTCTACTACCAGGTCATGCACAGCTGGGTCAGGGGAACCAAGCCCGGCGACCAGGTGACCGTCTGGTTCGAGGGCAAGGAGAAGGGCAAGCGAGTCACGAGTGACTCGTTCACGTACAGGGCGGCGGTCGAGTCGAAGAACGACGTGCTGATCCTCGCGAACGAGGACTACACCGGCGCCTCGCCCGTGTACGCGAATGCCACGGCGCCCAACTACCTCTCCTTCTACCAGGACGCCCTGGAGGCCAACGACCTCGGCTACGACGTGTACGACGTCGACGCCAACGGCCGGACGGCTGCCACCATGCTCGGAGTCCTCTCGCACTACGACGCCGTCGTCTGGTACACGGGCAACGACGTCATCACGCGAGAGCCCGGCTGGGGTGGCGGCAACATGTCGCGGATCGGGATGGATCAGATCCTGAACGTCCGGGCGTACCTGAACGAGGGCGGCAAGACCCTCTGGACGGGCAAGAACGCCGGCCTTCAGCACTCGACCAACCAGGCTCAGCTGTACGACCCGACCGCAGCGAACGCACAGTGCGGGGCACTGCCGCCGACCACCGATCCGCGGCGCTGCCTCGTTGCGCACGGGTCGGGCGATCTGCAGGGCGACGTGCTCGAGTACTGGTTCGGCGGCTTCTTGCTCAACAACGGCGCCGGTCTCGACGCTGACGGCAACATCTTCAACGTCCTCGGCACCGACACGCCGTTCGACTCGCTGACGCTCATGTTCAACGGGGCCGACAGCGCGCAGAACGGCGACAACGCGAACTCGTTCATCGCGACGAGCGGCATCCTGCCGCCCGACGAGTTCCCGCAGTTCGACAGCTGGGCGTCGTCGCGCTACGACCGCCCCGGCGGGCCGTTCGACCCGCACACGGGTGATTCGTACGCGTACTCCCAGATCGCGGACGTGTCGTTCAAGAGCCTCTCGCGGACGGTCTCCGTCCCCGGCGGAGGCGGCAACCTGACGTTCTGGACGTCGTACAACACCGAGGCCGATTGGGACTTCCTCTTCGTGGAGGCCCGCCAGGTCGGCACCGAGGTCTGGACGACGCTTCCGGACGCGATGGGCCACACGACGCAGAGCACCGGCCAGAGCTGCCTCGCAAGCAACTCGAGCGGCTGGCGGACCCTGCATCCGTGGATGGATCACTACCAGACCCAGAACACGCCCACGACGTGCCTGCCCACCGGCACGACCGGCGCGTGGAATGCGTCCTCCGGCGACTCCGGAGGCTGGCAGCAGTGGAGCCTCAACCTGGGCGCCTACGCGGGCAACCAGGTCGAGATCCGCATCTCCTACGCCAGTGACTGGGCCACGCAGGGCCTCGGCGTCTTCGTCGACGACGTGACCCTGCCCGACGGCTCGTCGACCTCCTTCGAGGGCGGCGACACCGGCGGCTGGACCGCCACCGGGCCTCCGCCCGGCAGTGCGCCCAACCTGAACAACTGGGTGTTCACGACGGCGGCCGGCTTCCCGGAGGGCGCTTCGATCACGACCGAGGACTCGCTGCTTCTCGGCTTCGGGCTCGAGGCCGTCACCGGTGCCGATGCACGCGCGGAGGTCATGGGCCGCGCAATGGACTACTTCCTGAACAACCCGTAACCGGCGCGTTCAGAGAGTTCCACGAGGGCGGGGCTTCGGCCCCGCCCTCGCCGTTCCCGGAGGCCTAGCCGGAGAAGACGGCGAGGGCCTCGTCCCGCTTGCGCTCCATGAGCTGCGGGTCGAGTGCCTCGAGATTCAGGCGGAGGAGCGGCTCCGTGTTCGACGGACGCACGTTCATGTGCCAGTCGGAGGCGGTGACGGAGATGCCGTCGAGATGCGAGATCTCGCCCTGGTCCGCGAAGTGCTCCTTCACCTTCTGGAGGGCGAGCGCGACGTCGTCGACGACGGTGTTGATCTCGCCCGTGAGGAAGTACCGCTCGCGGAACGCCCGCAGGAGGTCGGAGAACTTCGTGCCGGCCTTCGAGACGAGCTCGAGCACGAGCAGCGCCGGGATCGTCCCCGAGTCGGCCTGGTAGAAGTCGCGGAAGTAGTAGTGGCCGGAGACCTCACCGGCGAAGACGGCGTCGATCTCGCGCATCCGCTGCTTGATGAACGCATGGCCGACGCGGTTCGGGACAGCCGTTCCGCCGAGGCGCTCGACGGTGTCGCGCACGGCCCAGCTCGCGCGGACGTCGTAGATGATCGTGCCGCCGGGCTCCTTCTCCAGCATGGACGCTGCGAGGAGCGCGGTCACGAAGTCACCGGGGACGAACTCGCCCGTGTCGTCGACGAAGAAACAGCGGTCGGCGTCACCGTCGAACGCGATGCCGAGGTCGGCACCCTCGTTCGTGACCTCGGCGACGATGAAGCGCCGGTTCTCCTCCAGCAGCGGGTTCGGCTCGTGGTCCGGGAACGTCCCGTCGGGCTCGAAAAAGTGGCGGACCGCGTGGATGGGGAGGCGCTCGAGAATCGGCGGCAGCATCGCCCCGGCCATCCCGTTGGCCCCGTCGATGACGACGCGCAGCGGCTTGATCGCTGCCGGGTCGATGAAGGACATGACCTTGTCGACGAAGCTGGGGTAGACGTCGCGCTTTTCGACGTGCCCTGGGGTCTGACCCCCTGACGTGTCCGGTGAGGACAGGGCCCGGTCGCGGATGTCGAGCAGGCCGGAGTCTCCTCCCACCGGAAGAGCGCCGCGCCTGACGATCTTCGCTCCCGTGTAGTCCTTGGGATTGTGGGAGGCGGTGATCGTCGCTCCGCCGTCGAGCCCGAGCGCGCCGACCGCGTGGTAGAGCATCTCGGTCCCGACCATCCCGATGTCGACGACGTCGGCGCCGGCCTCGCAGGCCCCGCGCACGAAGGACTCGTGCATCGTGGGTGAGGAGAGGCGCATGTCGCGCCCGACCGCGATCGACTTCGGCTCGAATTGCTCGACGTAGGCCCTGCCGATCGCGCGCGCGCCTTCCTCGTCCAGCTCGGACGGGTAGAGCCCCCGCACGTCGTATGCCTTGAAGACCTTGGGGTCTAGGGCCATGCCTCGGCGAGTTTACGCCGGGTCGCCTCGAGGGCCTCGGGCATGACCTTCACGTCGGAGAGGACGGGCATGAAGTTGGTGTCGCCCGCCCAGCGCGGGACGACGTGCTGGTGAACGTGGTCGACGACGCCCGCGCCGGCGATCCGTCCGAGGTTCCAGCCCAGGTTGAACCCCTGCGCCCCCATCGTCGCGGTGAGCAGCTCGACAGACGTGGCGGCCAGCCGGTGGATCTCGAGCGCCTCGTCCTCCTCGAGCTCGCCGAGCGCGCCCACATGCCGCGCGGGCGCCACCATCAGGTGGCCCGGAGGCGTACGGGTACTTGTTGAGGACGACGAACGCGCGCTCGCCGCGGTGGACGACCAGCCCCTCCTCGTCGCCGAGCTCCTGGGCGCGGCAGAAGACGCAGCCCTCCTGCTCGTCGGCGCTCTGGATGTACTCGAGGCGCCACGGCGCCCACAGCCGCTCCACGACGGCTCTAGAACCAGCGTCGCCAGCGGAAGAGCGCGAGAAGGCCCGCCCCGAGCGCGAGCATGGCGACAAGGATGATCCAGAAGGCGGCCATGTCGCCCTCGCCCGGCACGCGGACGTTCATCCCGAAGATGCTGGCGAGGAGCGTGAGCGGGAGGAGAATCACCGTCACGACGGTGAGCAGCTGGAGACGGTACTGCTGCTTGTGGAAGATGAACGCCTCGTTCGTCGACTCGAGACTCTCGATGACCTCCTTGTAGTTGTCCAGGAGGTCCCAGATGCGCTCGGACGCGTCCACGATGTCGTCGTAGTAGACCTCGAGCTCCTCGGGCAGGAAGCGCTGCGACGAGCGCTCGAGGAGGCGGAGCGTGGATCGCTCGGGCTTGATGATCTTCCGGTAGGCGATCAGCTCCTGCTTCGCGTTCGAGATGTCGCGGACGACGTCCTCGGAGCGCTCCTCGAAGATGGCCGGCTCGATCGCGTCCAGCTTGGCGCCGATCTTGTCCAGGATCGGGAAGCAGTAGTCGAAGAGGTCGTCGAGGACGTGGTAGAGCAGGTAGCCCGAGCCCTTCGAGAAGAGATCCTCGCGCAGCTCCTCGTCGTCCTCGCAGCGCCGGAAGAGGTAGGTAACCGGGAGGAGCGGCACATTCGGGAGCGTGATGAGGAAGTCCGGCCCGAGGAAGACGTCCAGCTCGGCCGCGTTCAGCCGCCGCACCGTCTTGTCGTAGAACGGGAAGTGGAGGACGACGAAGATGTAGTCCGGGTACTCGTCGATCTTCGGCCGCTGCCGCTTCGAGAGCACGTCCTCGATGTCGAGCTCGTGGAAGCCGAAGCGCTCGGCCAGGTAGCTGACCTCGAGGGCCCCGGGGCGGTCCGCGTGAACCCAGGTCAGGCCGTCAGCGGCGAGCTCGGAGATGCGTGGCTCGGTCCGCTCTTCGACGGCGCCCGCGGAGGGGGCGCGCCCGCGTCGCAGGCGTGGGAGCGTTGGCCTTGCCATAGGTACTCAGAGGGTCGTCCACCTGGTGCATCTCCGGAGTACGTGATTCTACTCGCAAACCCTCGTGCGGGTTCAACGATCGAGGCACGCCATACCGGCTCACAAGGCGCCCCGGTGCTGCCGATAGGACACACGAGCCTATGCGCCCCGAAACCCCTGCGAACGAGCTTGCGCGCCTCGAAGCCCTGCGGCGCTACGAGATTCTCGACACCGAGACGGAGCAGGCGTTCGACGACCTGACCGCGCTCGCCGCGCAGATCTGCGGCACGCCGATCTCGCTGATCAGCCTGGTGGACTCCGACCGCCAGTGGTTCAAGTCGACCGTCGGCGTGGACGAGCGAGAGTCGGACCGAGACGTCTCCTTCTGCGCGCACGCCATCCTCGAGACTGAGCTCTTCGTCGTTCCGGACGCTGCCGCCGACGAGCGCTTCGCCGATAACCCGCTCGTCGCTCTCGGATCCTTCGATTCGCTTCTACGCCGGCAAGCAGCTCGTCACCGGGGACGGCCATGCGCTCGGCGCGCTCTGCGTCCTGGACAGGACGCCTCGCGACCTCACCGACGAGCAGCGGAGCGCCCTCGAGGCCCTCGCCCGCCAGACGGTCGCGCTCCTGGAGCAGCGCCGCTCCCAGGCGATGCTCCAGCAGGAGATGCGGCTCGCCGAGCTCCTGCACGCGACGGCCGCCGCGGCCAACGACGCCGCGAGCACCGACAAGGCGGTCGCCGCCTGCCTCGAGCTCGTCTGCTCGCGGATGGGCTGGCGCGCCGGCAAGGCGGTCCGCCTGGACGGCGACCACCCCGGGAAGGCCGCGCTCTGGTACGCGGACGATCCGGAGTCCCTATCCGGGTTCCGCCGGGCGATCGACGCCGCGGGACGGCCTTCGGCAGTCGAGCTCCTCGCACGCATCGCCGAGACCGGCAAGCACGCGTGGTTCGAGAGCCTCGCGGACGACGCCGCGGAGAGCGCCGGGCTCAGGACGGTCGTGGTGATGCCTGTGCTCATCCGCCGTGAGGTGGTCGCGCTCTTCTGCTTCTTCGTCGACGAAGCGCTTGCGCACGACGAGCGCGTCGTGGACGCGATGGGCACGGTCGGCGCGCAGCTCGGCCGTGCGCTCGAGCGCGACCGCGCCGAGCGCGCCCTGGCCCACCGCTTCGCCGACCTCAACGCCGTCCTCGACGCCACGACCGAGGGCATCTGCCTGAGCGACCTCGACGGGCAGGTTCGCTACGTCAACACGGCGATGGAGGAACTGTGGAATGCGCTCGGGCTCCCGACGCGGGGATCGGTCTGGTCGCGCCTCCTCGAGCTCGCGGGGAGCACCACGGAGCCGCAAGCAGTGGTCGAAGCCATCCAGACGCTGCAGCGGCGCCCCCTCGAGCGCGGGACGGCCGAGTTCGTCCTCGACTCCGGCCGCTCGTTCCTCGCCTACAGCGTTCCGGTGCTCGCCGACCATGATCTCCAGACGGGCCGTCTGTTCGTCTTCCGGGAGACCACGAGCGACCGCGAGGTCGAACGGTTGAAGGACGAGTTCCTCGCCAGCGTCTCCCACGAGCTTCGTACGCCCCTCACGTCGATCCTCGGCTACGCCGAGGCGCTCAACGCGGGCGACTTCGGCCAGCTCGGCGCCGAGCAGTCCGAGTTCGTCTCCGTCATCGAGCGCAACGCCCACCGGCTGACGCGGCTCGTCGACGACCTGCTCCTGACGGCACGGATCGAATCGCACGCGCTCGAGCTCCACTACGAGGACGTCGACGTGGCCGCACTCGTCGCCGACTGCGCCCAGAGCGTGACGCCGTACGCGGAGAGCCGTGGTGTCCAGCTGGTGCTCGACACCGAGCCGCTCACGCTCCGTGCCGACACGCTGCGGCTGTCGCAGCTCCTGAACAACCTGCTCTCGAACGGCGTCAAGTTCACGCCCGACGGCGGCACGGTCACCGTCCGCACGAGCAGCGAGGACGGCGCAGGGATCCTCGAGGTCGAGGACAACGGCATGGGAATCCCCGCGGACGAGCAGGGCAAGCTCTTCGAGCGCTTCTTCCGCACGAGCACGGCCCACAGGCGGTCGATCGAAGGCACCGGCCTCGGTCTCGTCATCGCCAAGGCGATTGCAGAGCGGCACGGCGGGCGCATCGAGTTCGAGAGCCAGGTGGGCGAGGGGACGACCTTCCGCGTGGAGCTTCCGCTCCAGGCCGAGGTCACCGCCGGCCACGTCGCCGCCTAG
>CAWAQJ010000004.1:0-114249 GCA_963784175.1 uncultured Actinomycetes bacterium
GCTCTACTTCGCCGCCTCGATCGTCACGCACGTCGAGGTGGACAAGCGGGCTGCCGACCTCGCGGACCTCGAGGACAAGGTGCGCGGCGAGTACGAGCGCATCAACGTCGATCGCGACGAGGCCCTGGCCGCGCTCGAGGACCGGCTTTCGCGCCGGCGCGAGCACTTCACCAAGGGCAAGGAGCGGAACTTCGACGAGGACGACGAGTTCTGGGCCCGTGGGCTCTCCAACTGGGCCGAGGAGCAGGGTCTCCCGACGCTCGAGGAGGCGCGCAAGCTCGCGAGCAACATCTTCGTGGACGTGGCCAAGACGGTCACGACCGAGGACTCGAAGAAGATCCGGGAGCTCGTCCGCAGCGCCGCCGTCCGCGACGACCGCCGGCTCGCCCCGCGCGACACGGAGGCCGTCGGCAACGCCGCCGTCCAGATCCTGGACGCGCTCGCCCCGCTTGCCAAGCAGGCGGACAAGGCGACCGGCTCCAAGAAGGGCGCGATCACCAAGCACATGAACAAGATCCGCGACGCCCTGCTCTCGGGCGAGGAGCTCGAGGGCGAGGACGCCGAGTTCGTCACGGGCGTCGAGAAGAAGAACCTCGAGAAGGCGCGCGACCTCGGCGCCGGGCTCCTGAACGACGTGCTGGACCAGGCCGAGACCGGGGCGGACCCCGCCGCGGTCAAGGAGCTCGCGTACGACCTGTGCCTGCGCGAGGGAGCGAAGAAGGAGGACTTCGACGCGCTCTCGCAGTGGGCCCTGAAGGTCCGCGAGATGTACCAGGACATCGAGTCCCGCCGCGGCGACGCGCGCGAGGCGGCCGTCGACTCGGTCGCCCGCCTCGAGCAGACCTGGCAGCTCTTCCGCGAGCTCGAGCCGAAGATGATCGTCAACGACGAGATGCTGTTCCGCGAGCTGAAGGACCGCTTCGGCTCGCCGTACGGCTTCGGCGTCTACTTCAGGGGCGGCATGGGCGCGGAGGCGATCCGCGAGCTCCTCAAGGACCTCGACCTCGACGCCGAGGCGAAGTCCCTGCGCGAGATCATCCGGACGTCGAAGGGCCAGAAGCAGCAGCGCGCGATCAAGCGCCTCAAGGTCCAGAACGCGTTCGTGACCTCCGAGAACCGGCCCGAGTGGATGATCCTCGAGGCGATCCCGGTCATCCCGCCGGAGCTGCGCCCGATGGTGCAGCTGGACGGCGGCCGCTTCGCCACGAGCGACCTCAACGATCTCTACCGGCGCGTCATCAACAGGAACAACCGCCTCAAGCGGCTGCTCGACCTCGGCGCGCCCGAGATCATCGTCAACAACGAGAAGCGCATGCTCCAGGAGGCCGTCGACGCCCTGTTCGACAACGGGCGCCGCGGCCGCGCGGTCACCGGCCCGGGCAACCGGCCGCTGAAGTCGCTCTCGGACATGCTCAAGGGCAAGCAGGGCCGCTTCCGCCAGAACCTGCTCGGCAAGCGCGTCGACTACTCCGGGCGGTCCGTGATCGTCTCGGGCCCGACGCTCAAGCTCCACCAGTGCGGCCTGCCCAAGCTGATGGCGCTCGAGCTCTTCAAGCCGTTCATCATGAGCCGGCTCGTCGAGCGCAAGTCCGTCCAGAACATCAAGGCGGCGAAGAAGTACGTCGAGTCGATGGTCCCGGAGGTCTGGGACGTGCTCGAGGAGGTCATCGCCGAGCATCCGGTGCTGCTCAACCGCGCGCCGACGCTCCACCGCCTCGGCATCCAGGCGTTCGAGCCCGTGCTCGTCGAGGGCAAGGCGATCCAGATCCACCCGCTCGTCTGCCACGCCTTCAACGCCGACTTCGACGGCGACCAGATGGCCGTGCACCTGCCGCTCTCCGCGGAGGCGCAGGCCGAGGCGCGCATCCTCATGCTCTCGGCGAACAACATCCTCTCGCCGGCGCACGGGAAGCCGCTCTCGACGCCGTCGCAGGACATGGTGCTGGGCGGCTACTACCTCACGTACTGCAGCCACGACCTGCCGTCGATGACGGCCGAGGACTTCGACCCACGGCCCCGCTGCTTCGGGTCCGAGGAGGAGGTCATCTTCGCCCTCGACAACCACCAGGAGCGGGTCGGGCTCCAGGATCCGATCGAGTACCGCCGCGGTGGCGAGCGCCTGCTCACCACGGCCGGCCGCGTGATCTTCAACGAGGAGGTCGCACGCTCGATCGCCCGTGCGCTGCCCGGCGTCGATCCGACGACGGTCGAGTTCATCAACCGCACGCTCGGCAAGAAGGAGACGAACGACTTCGTCACCGGGCTGGTCGACGTCTACGGCGCGGCCGCCATCTCGGTGCTCCTCGACACGATCAAGGACCTCGGGTTCCACTACGCGACCCAGGCCGGGATCACGATCTCGAAGAACGACATCGTCATCCCGCCCGAGAAGGAGAAGATCCTCGAGCAGTACGAGGACCGCGTCCAGAAGATCGAGACGCAGTTCGAGCGCGGCCTCATCACCGAGGAGGAGCGCCACGAGTCGATCGTCAACATCTGGACCGAGGCCACGGACACGGTCGCCGAGGCGATGGAGAACAACCTCCTCGAGCTGAACCCCATCTTCATGATGGCCAACTCGGGTGCGCGTGGCTCCTTCAAGCAGATCCGCCAGCTGGCGGGCATGCGCGGCCTCATGGCCAATCCGAAGGGCGAGATCATGGAGCTGCCGATCAAGGCCAACTTCATGGAGGGCCTCTCGGTGCTCGAGTACTTCATCTCGACCCACGGCGCCCGCAAGGGCCTCGCCGACACGGCGCTCCGCACGGCCGACTCGGGCTACCTGACCCGCCGGCTCGTTGACGTCTCGCAGGACGTGATCATCCGTGACGAGGACTGCGGGAGCGACGAGTCCGTCGAGCTGCCGATCTACGTGCCCGAGGGCCTCAACCGCTCGCTCGCGGGCCGCGTCGCCGCGGCCGACGTGCGCAAGCCGCTCAAGGACGGGAAGCCGGGCAAGACCGTGCTCCTCTCCAAGGGCGACGAGATCACCTATCCGCGGCTGCGCGACCTGGCAGCCGAGCTCGAGGAGCTGGCCGAGGACTTCACCGTCCCGGTACGCAGCATCGTCAAGTGCCGCAGCGAGCACGGTGTGTGCCGTGCCTGTTACGGGACGTTCCTGGCCACCGGCCACATGGCCGAGATCGGCGACGCGGTCGGCATCATCGCCGCCCAGTCGATCGGCGAGCCGGGCACGCAGCTGACCATGCGGACCTTCCACACGGGCGGTGTCGCCGGCGCGGACATCACGCACGGCCTCCCGCGCGTCGTCGAGATCTTCGAGGCGCGAAACCCGAAGGGCGCGGCAACGCTGGCCTTCTCGGGCGCCAAGATCGACGAGGTCAAGGAAGGGCTCCGGGGTAAGGTCGAGATCGAGGAGACCGACCGCGGCCCGAAGGTGATCATCCATCCTGAGGGTGTCAACGAGGACGGCGAGCCGCTGGCGCCGAAGGAGTACCAGCTGCCGCGCCGCACGCGGCTCCTGGTCTCCAAGGGCGACATCGTCGAGCCGGGCGATCCGCTGCACGAGGGGTCGCTCGCGCCGGCCGAGCTGCTCGCACTGCACTCCAGGTCGGGCAAGGGCTCGACGCCCACGGAGCTCTACCTCGTGGGCGAGGTGCAGAACGTCTACAAGTCACAGGGCGTCGACATCCACGACAAGCACATCGAGCTGATCGTCCGCCAGATGCTCAAGAAGGTGCGCGTCGAGAACGCCGGCGACACGGACCTCCTGCCGGGCCAGCTCGTCGACAAGCCCGTCCTCGAGCGCGAGAACCTGCGCGTGAAGGCCGAGAAGAAGGAGCAGGCGACGTTCGAGCAGCTCATCCTCGGCATCACCAAGGCCTCGCTGGCGACGGAGTCGTTCCTCTCGGCCGCCTCCTTCCAGGAGACGACGAAGGTGCTCACCGACGCCTCGATCGAGGGCAAGGTCGACCGGCTGCTCGGTCTCAAGGAGAACGTGATCATCGGCAAGCTGATCCCGGCCGCCACGGGCCTCAAGAAGTACCGCGGCGTCGACATCAGCCCGAACGAGAAGCTCCCGGCGTCCGCGTACGCGCGGCCCGAGACCGAGGAGCAGCTCCTCGCGGCGCTCGAAGAGATCGGCTCGGACGGCGAGAGCCTCGGCCTCATGTTCGGGGCCGACGCGGAGACCAACGGCGAGAAGCGCTCGACGCTCGAGGCCGAGGAGGTCCCCGAGGTCGACTCGCCGCTCGACGAAGAGAGCTAGAGAACGTTCCACAGCAGTGGCTCAAGGGGGCGCCGAAAGGCGCCCTCTGTCTTATTGTGGGGACGTCGTGACCGCGATCCTCTGGCAGGCCGGCGACGGAGGCAGCGAGATCTGCGTGCTCGAGCGCGCGGGGCGCGGCTGGCGCCTGCGCGGGACCGTCCTGACCCACGAGGCGAAGGAGCCGATCGAGCTCCGCTATGCCGTGACCGTCGATGCCGCCTGGGTCACGCGGGACGTCGAGGTGCTGGTCGCGTTCGCCGGCGGCGACCTGCGAGAGCCGGTCGAGCTCGGGAACCTGTGGTCCGGCAAGGAGCGCCCGCCCGAGTACAAGGACTGCGCCGACGTGGATCTCAGCTTCACGCCGGCGACGAACACGCTGCCGATCCGCCGGCTCGGGCTGGAGGTCGGCGAGGAGGCCGAGATCGCCGTCGCCTGGGTCGTCTGGCCGGAGCTCCGCTTCCAGCGAGCCGTCCAGAGCTATGCCCGGCTGGCGGAGGACCGCTACCGCTACACGCAGGGCGATTTCAAGGCCGACCTGACCGTTGACAAGGACGGGCTCGTGCTCGAGTACGAGGGTCTCTGGAAAGCAGTCGCAAAGGCCTGACGGTTTTTCGCGCTCTTTGCGAGGACTTCCAGTGACATCCCTCAAAAGGGGTATCGCAGTCGCCGCACGGCGAGGCGTAGACTGGCCTCCGGCGCGGCGTTGAGGGCGTCGCTACCTTGGCCGCAGGGCGAGGCGGCAGTTATCCACAGGATCCACAGCGAGGTGGGGAATACCGTGATTGGTCCCGACGAATCCCAGCGCGCGCACGCATCGGAGCAGGTGAATCCGACCCCTCCCGGTCACTTCCTCTCCGACCAGCTGGAGTCGGACTGCGCCCGCTTCCTCGAAGACGTCCGCATGCTCGTCCGACGCCGCGAGCAGGACCTCGCGCGCGCCGGCGCCCGTCTCTAGCCTGCGGCGTCCTCCCGGCTAGTACGCGCTCGAGCCGTCCGCCTTGCGGACCTGGCCCTTGCCGCCTTCCTTCGCCTGGTAGAGGGCCTCGTCGGCGCGCTCGAAGAGCGAGATGGCGTCGTCCTCGGGCCTGAGCTCGGCGATCCCAGCCGAGATGCGCACGTTCTCGGCCGGGCCGGCCGATCCCGAGCCGATCGCGAACTGGATCCGCTGGTAGAGCTGCTCGGCGTCCCGACCGCCGGCCTCGGGGAGGATGACCGCGAACTCGTCGCCGCCGACGCGGCAGGCGATGTCCGCCCGCCGGACGGCCGTGAGCAGCCGCTCGGCGACGGCCGCGAGCACGGCGTCGCCGCCGAGATGGCCGAGCCTGTCGTTGGTCTCCTTGAAGTCGTCGATATCGAGGATCACGAGGGCGAGACGGCGCTCGTACCGGTGCGCCCGAGCGGCCTCGCGTGCCAGCGTCTCGTGGAAGTAGCGGCGGTTGTGCAGCGACGTGAGCCCGTCCACGTCCGCGAGCTGGCGCGCCAGGCGGAACTTCTGGGCATTGCAGATCGCGGGCGCGCTCGTCCGGGCGAGCTCCTCGAGCGCCCCGATGACGCCGTCCTCGGGCACCTGGTCAGTCCCGCGCCAGAAGACGGCGAGCGTTCCGATGACGCCGACGTTGTCCTCGCGTAGGGGGACGGAGACCCCGCCGCTGATCAGCGCGCCGCTCCCGTCCTCCTCGGGCCCCTCGTCGGGGTCGTAGCGATAGCTGATGCGCACGGCGCGGGCCCCGCCCGAGGGCGAGGTCGTGACCGGCTGGCGCGACGCCTCGCCCGCCGACATGCCGAACGTGGCCACGAGCGGCTCCTCCTCGTCCTGGCGCACGACCGCCATGGCCGCGTCGACACCGGCCGCGTCCGTGGCGGCTGTGAGGGTGCGCTCGAGGACCGAGTCCAGCTCGATCGTCGCCGCGATCTCCGCGAGCTGCCGGGAGCGCCTGGTCTCCTCGCGCGCGTCCACGAGGGCGAGCGAGGCCTCGTCCGGCACAGCGCGGAGGGCGGGCGTTCCCGCTCCCTGAGCGGGCTTGGCGCCGTTCACCTTCCCGCGACGGACGACATAGGTCAGGAGCGCGGCGGAGGCGGCCAGAGCGAGAACGGCCGCGCCGATGGCGAAGCCGACGGCGATCCAGGTGGCGGTGTCGGCAAGAGGCATGGCGGGTCGTCCCACGTGTGCCGCTGTCGCGGGGCGCATCATGACGATATGCCGTCCGTTCCGCGAGTCACAATCCCCCAAAGTCCAGGCTTGCGAAGCCTGGCGACAAGGGCTTTCAAGCTGCTACGATGCCGCGAGGTTCGGCATGGGCCTAGCCCCGTGTCGGCCTTTTGTTGCGTCTGGAAGCCGTCCAGGCACACCTCGGAAAGTCAAAGGATTCAAGCCGCGTGCCAACCGTGAACCAGCTCGTGCGGAAGGGTCGCAAGACCCCTCCGACCAAGGTGAAGACTCCCGCCCTTCGTGGGGCCCCGCAGAAGCGGGGGGTCTGCACGCGCGTGTACACGACCACGCCCAAGAAGCCGAACTCCGCGCTGCGCAAGGTCGCGCGCGTGCGCCTGACCAACCAGATGGAGGTCGGCGCGTACATCCCGGGCGAGGGCCACAACCTGCAGGAGCACTCGGTCGTCCTCATCCGCGGCGGCCGCGTCAAGGACCTGCCGGGCTTCCGCTACAAGGTGATTCGCGCTGCGCTCGACGCCGGCGGCGTCTCCGAGCGGCGCCAGGCGCGCTCCAAGTACGGCGCCAAGAAGGGCTCGTAATGCCGCGCCGTGCTGAGATTCCGGTCCGCGAGCTCGTCGCCGACCCGCTGTACAGCTCGAAGCTCGTCTCGCAGATCGTCAACAAGGTCATGGTCCGCGGCAAGAAGTCGACGGCCGAGCTGATCGTCTACTCCGCTCTGGAGAAGGTCGGCGAGCGCACCGGCAAGCCGCCGGTCGAGGTGCTCGAGCAGGCGATCAAGACGGTGACCCCCGTCCTCGAGGTGCGCTCCCGCCGCGTCGGCGGCGCGAACTACCAGGTGCCCGTCGAGGTGCCGCAGCGCCGTGCGCGCACGCTCGCCGTGCGCTGGCTCGTCGGCTACGCCCGCGAGCGCCGCGAGAAGCACATGGACGAGAAGCTCGCCAACGAGATCATGGATGCGCTCAACCAGCAGGGCGGCGCGTTCAAGCGCAAGGACGACCTCTACCGAATGGCGCAGGCCAACAAGGCCTTCGCGCACTACAGGTGGTAGCGGTGAGCACCGTGAAGACAGGCGGGAAGGTCGGTCTCGACCAGGTCCGCAACATCGGGATCATGGCGCACATCGACGCCGGCAAGACGACGACGACCGAGCGGATCCTCTACTACACGGGCCGCACCCACAAGATGGGCGAGGTCCACGAGGGCGCGGCCGTCATGGACTGGATGGCGCAGGAGCAGGAGCGCGGCATCACGATCACGTCTGCCGCCACGACGGCGATCTGGCGCGACTTTCGCATCAACATCATCGATACGCCCGGGCACGTGGACTTTACGGTCGAGGTGGAGCGCAGCCTGCGCGTCCTCGACGGCGCGATCGCCGTCTTCGACTCCGTCGCAGGCGTGGAGCCGCAGTCCGAGACGGTCTGGCGCCAGGCCGACCGCTACCGCGTCCCGCGCATCGCCTTCATCAACAAGATGGACCGCACCGGCGCGGACTTCTTCGCCGCCGTGCAGTCCATGATCGACCGGCTCGGGGCCCATCCCGTCCCGGTGCAGCTCCCGATCGGCCAGGAGGAGCACTTCCGCGGGGTCGTCGACGTCGTCGAGATGGCGGGCACCGTCTGGGAGGACGACCTCGGCACGAAGGTCTCCACCGTCGAGATCCCCGAGGAGCTCAAGGAGCAGGCCGACGAGTACCACCACCAGCTGATCGACGCGGTCGCCGAGCACGACGAGGAGCTGCTCGAGACCTACCTCACCGACGAGAGCGCGGTCACGCCCGACATGATCCGGCGCGCGCTCCGCAAGGCGACGCTCGCGATCGCGGTCACGCCCGTCTTCCTCGGCTCCGCCTTCAAGAACAAGGGCGTGCAGCCGCTGCTCGACGCCGTCATCGACTACCTGCCGAGCCCGCTCGACGTCC
This sequence comes from uncultured Actinomycetes bacterium, assembly GCA_963784175.1. GTDB lineage: Bacteria > Actinomycetota > Thermoleophilia > Gaiellales > Gaiellaceae > JAIBJN01. Next base: position 8,320 of record CAWAQJ010000004.1, read on the forward strand.
CTCCGATCCACGGGGTCGACCCGCGCACGGGCCACGAGCTCTCCCGGCGCCCCTCCGAGGACGAGCCGTTCTCGGCGCTGGCCTTCAAGGTGATGAGCGACCCGTACGTCGGCAAGCTGACCTACTTCCGGGTCTACTCCGGGAAGGTCAAGGCCGGCGAGCGGGTCATGAACGTCACCACGGGCAAGACCGAGCGCGTCGGCCGCCTGCTCCAGATGCACGCGAACCACCGCGAGGAGCGCGAGGAGATCGGCGCCGGCGAGATCGTCGCCGCCGTCGGCCTCAAGGCCACGACGACCGGCGACACGCTCGCGATCGACACCGCGCCGATCCGGCTCGAGTCGATGGAGTTCCCGGACCCCGTCATCTCGGTCGCGATCGAGCCGAAGACGAAGGCCGACCAGGACAAGCTCGGCCAGGGGCTCGCGCGCCTCGCCGAGGAGGACCCGACCTTCCGCGTCCGGACGGACGACGAGACCGGCCAGACCCTGATCGCCGGCATGGGCGAGCTCCACCTCGAGATCATCGTGGACCGCCTCATGCGCGAGTTCTCGGTGGACGCGAACGTGGGCCGGCCCCAGGTCGCCTACCGCGAGACGATCGGCACGGCCGTGCAGAAGATCCAGGGCCGGTTCGTCCGCCAGACCGGCGGCCGCGGCCAGTACGGCCACGTCGTCATCCACATGGAGCCGTCCGAGCCGGGCGAGGGCTACGAGTTCCTCGACCGCATCGTCGGCGGCAAGATCCCCAAGGAGTACATCCCGTCGGTCGATCTCGGCATCCAGGAATCCATGGAGGCGGGCGTGCTCGCCGGCTATCCCGTGGTGGACGTCAGGGTCGAGCTGGTCGACGGCTCGTACCACGACGTCGACTCGAGCGAGATGGCGTTCAAGATCGCCGGCTCCATGGCCTTCAAGGAGGCGATGAGGCGGGCGAAGCCGAAGCTGCTCGAGCCGATGATGGCTGTCGAGGTCGTGACGCCCGAGGACTACCTCGGGGACGTCATGGGCGACCTCAACTCGCGCAGGGGCCGTGTCGAAGGCCTCGAGCCGCGAGGCAATGCACAGGCGGTGCGCGCCCGCGTCCCGCTTGCCACGATGTTCGGGTACGCGACGGACCTGCGGTCGATGACCCAGGGCCGCGCGACCTTCACGATGCAGTTCGACCGCTACGAGGAGGCGCCGCAGTCGGTCGCGGGCGAGATCGTCTCCGCAGCGCAGGCCACGTAGGAACACCACCGGAGGAGCTGATGGGAAAGCAGAAGTTCGAGCGCACGAAGCCGCACGTCAACGTCGGAACGATCGGTCACATCGACCACGGCAAGACGACCCTCACCGCAGCGATCACCAAGGTGCTCGCGGAGCAGGGCACGAACACCGAGGCCGTTGACTTCGACTCGATCGACAAGGCGCCCGAGGAGCGGCAGCGCGGGATCACGATCAACACGGCGCACGTCGAGTACGAGACGGCGAACCGCCACTACGCGCACGTCGACTGCCCGGGGCACGCGGACTACATCAAGAACATGATCACGGGCGCCGCGCAGATGGACGGCGCGATCCTCGTGGTCTCGGCCGCCGACGGCCCGATGCCCCAGACGCGCGAGCACATCCTGCTCGCCCGCCAGGTCGAGGTGCCGTCGATCGTGGTCGCGCTCAACAAGGCCGACATGGTCGACGACCCCGAGCTGCTCGAGCTCGTCGAGCTCGAGGTCCGCGAGCTGCTCTCCAAGTACGAGTTCCCCGGCGACGACATTCCGATCGTGGCCGTCTCCGCGCTCAAGGCGCTCGAGGGCGATCCCGAGTGGACGCCCAAGATCCTCGAGCTCATGGAGGCCGTGGACTCCTACATCCCGGAGCCCGAGCGCGACATCGACAAGCCGTTCCTCATGCCGATCGAGGACGTCATGACGATCCCGGGCCGCGGCACCGTGGTCACGGGCCGCATCGAGCAGGGCAAGATCGAGTCCGGCAACGAGATCGAGATCGTCGGAATCCACCCCGAGATCGCCAAGACCGTCGTCACCAGCCTCGAGATGTTCCACAAGACGCTGGACTACGCCCAGGCGGGCGACAACGCCGGCGCGCTCCTGCGCGGGACGAAGCGCGAGGAGGTCGAGCGTGGCCAGGTCCTCGCGAAGCCCGGCTCGATCACGCCGCACACGCACTTCAAGGCCGAGGTCTACGTCCTCTCGAAGGAGGAGGGCGGCCGCCACACGCCGTTCTTCAACGGCTACCGGCCGCAGTTCTACTTCCGCACAACGGACGTGACCGGGAGCATCAAGCTTCCCGAGGGCCAGGAGATGGTCATGCCCGGCGACAACACCAACATGGAGATCGAGCTCATCCAGCCGATCGCCATGGATCAGGGCCTCCGCTTCGCGATCCGCGAGGGTGGCCGCACGGTGGGCGCCGGCGTCGTCACGGAGATCATCAAGTAGGGATCGGAGTAGCCGCTTGCCGCAGCAGAAGATCCGCATCCGTCTGAAGGGGTACGACCACACCCAGCTCGACCGGTCGGCGTTGTCGATCGTCGAGACGGCGCAACGCACCGGCGCGACCGTGACCGGGCCGGTGCCCCTGCCCACCGAGAAGAACGTCTACACGGTGATCCGGAGCCCGTTCAAGGACAAGGACTCCCGTGAGCACTTCGAGGTGCGCACCCACAAGCGCCTGATCGACATCCACTCGCCTACCCCGAAGACGGTCGACTCGCTCATGCGGCTCGATCTGCCGGCAGGCGTCGACATCGAGATCAAGCTCTGAGATGAAGGGCATCATCGGAAAGAAGCTCGGCATGACCCAGGTCTTCGACGAGGAGACCGGTCGGCTGACGCCCGTGACCGTGATCGAGGCGGGGCCCTGCCCCGTCGTCGCGGTGCGGACCTCCGAGAACGACGGCTACGACGCCGTCCAGCTCGCGTTCGACGAGGTGGCCGAGCGAAAGCTGACGAAGCCGGAGCTCGGGCATCTCACCAAGCACGGGGTCGGGCCGCACCGGAAGCTCGTCGAGATCCGGGGGACGAGCGAGCTCGTCCCGGGCGAGACCGTCACGGTCGAGACCTTCGAGCCCGGCGAGAAGGTCAAGGTCACGGGGATCTCGATCGGCAAGGGCTTCCAGGGCACGATCAAGCGGCACAACTTCAGCCGCGGCCCGGTCTCGCACGGCTCGCACAACGTGCGCAAGCCGGGCTCGATCGGCGCCTCGGCGACGCCCTCGCGCGTGTTCAAGGGCATGAAGATGGCCGGCCAGATGGGCAACGAGACGGTGACCCAGGTCGGGCTCACCGTCGTCGACCGCGACGTCGAGCAGAACCTGCTCCTCGTCAAGGGAGCCGTTCCCGGCCACCGCAACTCGGTGGTCGTGGTCAGGGAGGACATCCGCTGATGGCCGCCCCGAAGGCACCGGTGCTCGACATGTCGGGCAAGAAGGCCAAGGACGTCACCCTCGTCGAGGCGGTCTTCGCCGCCGAGGTGAAGCCGCACCTCGTCCACGAGGTCGTACGGTCCGAGTCGGCTGCGGCACGCGCGGGGACCCACGCCGCCAAGAGCCGCGCGCTCGTGTCGGGCGGACGCTCCAAGCCGTGGCGCCAGAAGGGCACGGGCCGCGCGCGGGCCGGCTCGACCAGGGCGCCGCAGTGGACGGGCGGCGGCGTTGCGTTCGCCAAGCAGCCGCGCGGCTTCGATCTGAAGGTCAACCGCAAGGCCAGGCGCTCGGCCTTCCGCTCGGCGCTCTCCTACCACGCGTCGAAGGGCTCGCTCGCCGCGATCGACGCCGGCGGGTTCGACGAGCCGTCGACCCGGTCGGCCGCCGACTTCCTCAGCGCCTGGGGCGCCGACCTGCCGCTGCTGGTCGTCGTGCTGCCCGAGGAGGAGAACGTGATCAAGAGCTTTCGCAACCTCGACCGGACGCTCGTCCTCGAGCCGTCCGAGCTGGAGGTCGGAGCCCTGGTCTGGGCCCGCACCGTCCTCGCCACCGAGGGCGCGCTCGAAAAGGTTCAGGAGGCGATGTCCAAGTGAGCCTCGACCCGCGCCAGGTCATCCTCGCTCCGGTCGTCTCGGAGAAGAGCTACAGCCTCATCGAGGACAACAAGTACTCCTTCAAGGTCCACTCGCGGGCGCACAAGACGCAGATCCGTCAGGCCGTCGAGGAGCTCTTCGACGTGAAGGTGGTCGGCGTCAACATCATCAAGGTGCGACCGAAGCCGAAGCGCCGCGGCTGGAGCAAGGGCACCAAGCCCGGCTGGAAGAAGGCCATCGTCCAGCTGCGCGCCGGCGACCGCATCGAGATCTTCGAGGGGGCGGCCGTCTAATGGCCCTCCGCAAGTACAAGCCCACGTCGCCCGGCCGCCGGTTCCGCTCGGTCTCCACGTTCGAGGAGATCACGAAGACCGAGCCGGAGAAGAGCCTGCTCGAGCCCGTGAAGCGCAACGGCGGCCGCAACAACCAGGGCCGCATCACGACGCGCCACCAGGGCGGCGGGCACAAGCGGCGCTACCGCATCGTCGACTTCAAGCGGCGCAAGGACGGCGTCCCGGCCAAGGTGGCCGCGATCGAGTACGACCCGAACCGCTCCGCGCGCATCGCGCTCCTGCACTACGCAGACGGGGCGAAGGCGTACATCCTCGCGCCCGCCGGCCTCCGCGTCGGCCAGCAGGTCGAGTCGGGGCCCAACGCCGACATCAAGCCCGGCAACGCGCTCCCGCTCACCAACATCCCGACCGGCACGCTCGTGCACAACGTCGAGCTCAAGCCCGGCCGCGGCGGCCAGATGGCCCGCAGCGCCGGCTCCGGTATCCAGCTTGTCGCCAAGGACGAGGGCTACGGCGTCTTGCGCCTGCCCTCCGGCGAGATGCGCCGGGTGCCGCTCACGTGCCGCGCGACCGTCGGCCAGGTCGGGAACACGGACCACGAGAACATCTCCAGCGGCAAGGCGGGCCGGAGCCGGTGGCTCGGCAAGCGCCCGACCGTCCGCGGCTCGGCCATGAACCCCGTCGACCATCCGCACGGCGGCGGCGAGGGCAAGTCGAAGGGCGGCCGCCACCCGGTCACGCCGTGGGGCGTGCCGACGCTCGGCAAGCGCACGCGCCGCAAGCACAAGGAATCGAACAAGTTGATCGTCCGCGGCCGCCGCCGCGGGAAGGAGAGGCGCTAGGTGTCCAGGTCTTCCAAGAAGGGGCCTTTCGTGGAGGAGAGGCTCTTCAACCGCATCGAGAAGATGAACGAGACGGGCGAGAAGCGACCCGTGCGCACGTGGTCGCGCACGTCGACCGTGTTCCCCGAGATGGTCGGGCACACGATCGCCGTGCACAACGGCAAGGCGCACATGCCCGTGTTCGTCACCGAGTCCATGGTCGGGCACAAGCTCGGCGAGTTCGCGCCGACGCGGATGTTCCGCGGCCACTCTGGCGATCGCAAGACGGAGGTCAAGCGCAAGTAATGGCTGCGGCCGAGACACGCTCCGAGGTCCGCGCCGAGGCGCGCTACGTGCGCGCCGCGCCCCGCAAGGCGCAGCTGGTCGTCGACCAGATCCGCGGCCGCTCCGTGCCCGAGGCGCGGACGATCCTCGCGTTCATGACGCGCGACGCCGCGCGCGACGTCGCCAAGGTCCTGAACTCGGCGGCGGCGAACGCCGAGGCGAACCACGGCCTCGACTCCGACGAGATGGTTGTCGCGGTCGCCTTCGTGGGCGAAGGCCCGACGCTCAAGCGCTGGCGCCCCCGCGCGCGCGGCCGCGTGGGCCGGATTCACAAGCGGACCTCCCACATCACCCTCGGCCTCTCGCTTCCGACGGGAGCCGAGCTGCCCGCGCCGATCGAGCGCCCGGCCCCGGTCACCCTGACCGAGGAGCCGGAGCCGATCGTCGTCGACGACGCGACCGGAGAGGTCATCGCCGGCGAGGCGCCGGTCGAGGAGGCGCCGGCCGAGGAGAAGCCGAAGCGCGCGCCGCGGAAGAAGAAGACCGAGGAGGCGCCCGAGGCCGAGGCTGCGGTTGCCACGGAGCCCGCCGAGGAAGCCGAGGAGAAGCCGAAGCCGAAGCGCACGCGCGCCGCCAAGCCGAAGGCCGAGGACGAGACGGCGGAGAAGCCGAAGGCTCCCGCCAAGCCCAGGGCATCCCGCAAGAAGACCGAGACGACAGAGACCGACGAGGGGAGCGACACCTAGTGGGACAGAAAGTTCATCCCGGCGGTCTGCGCGTCGGCGTCATCCACGACTGGAAGTCCAACTGGTACACGGGCACCAAGGAGTTCCCGGCGTACATCATCGAGGACGTCAACATCCGCGGGCACATCTACGGAAAGCTCGGCCACGCGGGCCTGTCCGACATCCTCATCCGCAAGGACAAGCAGCGGATCACGATCGACATCTACACGGCGCGGCCGGGGATCGTCATCGGGAAGTCGGGCGCCGAGGTCGACGCGCTGCGCCGCGAGATCCACGGCATGACGCACAAGAACGTCCAGATCAACATCAACGAGATCAAGCGGCCCGAGCTCGACGCGAAGCTCGTGGCGCAGTCGATTTCCGAGCAGCTCGAGAACCGCGTGAGCTTCCGCCGCGCGATGAAGCGCTCGCTCGCCTCGGCGATCCGCTCGGGCGCCAAGGGCGTGAAGATCACCTGCGGCGGCCGCCTGGGCGGCGCGGAGATGTCCCGCTCGGAGACCTACTCCGAGGGGCGCGTCCCGCTGCACACGCTGCGCGCCGACATCGACTACGGCTTCGCCGAGGCGAAGACGACCTTCGGCCGCATCGGCGTCAAGGTCTGGATCAACAAGGGCGAGATCATGCCCGAGGGCTTCGACACGGGCGACCGCGGCGCAGCCGGCCGGCTCGGCGAGCAGGACCAGGCACGCCGCAAGGGCGGACGCCGCGACGGGCTGGGGGCAGCCCGCGAGAGCGGGCGCCGGGGCGGCGATCGCGAGGGCCTCGGCCCCGTGGGCCGTCCGCCGCGCCGCGGCCAGCGCCGCAGGCCCCAGCAGGGCCGCGACGGCGAGCCGCGCGAGGCGCAGCAGCCCACGCCCGAGACCGAGGCGCCGGCGGAGACCCCGCCTGCAGAGGCCCCCGAGGCCCAGGCGCCCGAGACCCAGGCGCCCGAGACCCCGGCACCCGAGGCTCAGGCTCCCGAAGCTCAGGCACCCGAGGCTTCCGCTCCGGCGGAGGAGCAGGGGGGTGAGTCCTGATGCTGATGCCGCGCAAGACGAAGTTCCGCAAGCAGCACCGCGGGCGTCGTCGCGGCACCGCGAAGGGCCAGCAGCAGGTCAACTTCGGAGACTTCGGGCTCAAGGCCCTCGAGCCGGCGTGGATCACCAACCGCCAGATCGAGGCGGCCCGTATCGCCATGACCCGTCATATCAAGCGTGGCGGCAAGGTGTGGATCAACGTCTTCCCCGACAAGCCGGTGACGCAGAAGCCGGCCGAGACGCGCATGGGCTCCGGGAAGGGCTCGCCCGAGCACTGGGTGGCCGTCGTCAAGCCCGGCCGCGTCATGTTCGAGCTGTCCGGGGTGCCGGAGCCGCTCGCGCGCGACGCCATGCGGCTCGCGGCGATGAAGCTCCCCGTGAAGACCAAGTTCGTGAAACGGGAGGCTGATCTCTTTGAGGGCTAGAGATATCAGGGACATGTCGGACGAGGAGCTCGTGAGGCGCCTCGCCGAGGGCAGGGAGAACCTGTTCAACCTTCGCTTTCAGATGGCGACGGGCGCGCTCGACAACAGCGCGCGCCTCTCGCTTGCAAAGCGTGACATCGCCCGGATCCTGACGGTCCAGGCGGAACGCAAGAACTCGTTGGAGAGAAGGTAGATGGCTAGACCGAGGAAGAAGGACGAGGAGACCAAGGAGCAGGTCGAGGAGACCCCGGCAGAAGAGCCGGAGGCCGAGGCGACCCCCGCAGCCGAGGACGAGGCTCCTGCAGAGGAGCCCGAAGCCGAGGCCGCTCCCGAAGAGACAGCCGAGGAGGCGCCCGCCGAGGAGCCTGCTCCCGAGCCGGTGGCCGAAGAGGCGCCGGCCGACGAGCCGGTCGCCGAGGAGGAGCCTGCTGCCGAGGCCGAGGAGCCCGCTCCCGAGGAGCCGGCCGCCGAGGCGGACGAGCCCGAGCCCGAGGCCGCCGCCGAGGAGGCGCCCGCCGAGGAGCCTGCTCCCGAGGAGCCTGCGGCGGAAGCCGAAGAGCCTGCAGCCGAGGCCGAAGAGCCCGCTGCCGAAGCCGAGCCCGCCGCCGAAGAGGCGCCGGCCGCCGAGCCCGCAGCCGAGGCTCCGCCCGCCCCTGTCGCCGAGCCCAAGAGGAAGCGGAAGCGCGTCTCGCGCTCCGAGCGCCGCAAGCGCTCGAAGCCCGCGCGCGAGAAGCCGTCCCAGCGCAAGCCGATCGTGCGCCTGCCGAAGCCCGAGCACGCCCGAGGGACGCGCAAGGAGCGCCGCGGCATCGTCGTCTCGGCGGCGATGGACAAGACGATCGTCGTCCGCGTCGACACGGTGAAGCCGCACCCCGTCTACAAGAAGATCGTCAAGCGCTCGACCAAGCTCCACGCCCACGACGAGGCCAACGTGGCCAAGCTCGGGGACGTGGTGCGCCTGATCGAGTCGCGCCCGATCTCCAAGACCAAGTCCTGGCGTCTCGCCGAAGTCCTGGAAGAGGCCAAGTAGCCGTGATCCAGCAGGAATCCCGACTCCGCGTCGCCGACAACACCGGAGCCCGCACGCTCCTGTGCATCCGCGTGCTCGGCGGCTCCCACCGCCGCTACGCGCGCGTGGGCGACATCATCGTCGGGACGGTCAAGACCGCGACCCCCCAGGGCACGATCAAGAAGGGCGAGGTCGTGAAGGCGGTCATCGTGCGTACGAAGAAGCCGTTCGGACGCGACGACGGCACCTCGATCGCGTTCGACGAGAACGCGGCCGTGATCATCGACGCGCAGAACAACCCGCGCGGCACGCGCATCTTCGGGCCCGTCGCCCGCGAGCTGCGCGAGAAGAACTTCATGAAGATCGTCTCACTCGCGCCGGAGGTGTTGTGACGTGGCGCAGGCCATGAAAATTCGCAAGGGCGACGTCGTCCAGATCCTCACGGGCAAGGACCGCGGCAAGCAGGGTCGCATCATCGAGGCGGACCCGAAGAGGCGCCGCGTGATCGTCGAGAACCTGAACGTCGTCAAGCGGCACCGCAAGCCGCGCCCGATGAAGGACTCGAGCCGGATGGGCCAGACGCAGATCCAGCCCGGAGGCGTCTTCGACGTCTCGGCAGCGATCGAGGTCTCGAACGTGATGGTCGTCTGCCCGACGTGCAATCGCGCGACGCGCGTCGGCTACGAGTACCGCGAGTCCAAGGACGGGCGCGTCAAGGTGCGCGTCTGCAAGCGCGCGGACTGCGGGGAGGTGCTCGACCGCTGATGGCCACGAAGACGAAACAGCAGAACGGCTACGTCCCGCGGCTCAAGACGCGCTACGAGCAGGAGCTCCGCGCGGCGCTCAAGGACCAGCTCGAGTTCAGCTCGGTCATGCAGGTCCCGCGCATCGAGAAGATCACCGTGAACATGGGCGTCGGCGAGGCCAAGACCAACGCCAAGGCTCTCGACACCGCCGTCGAGGAGCTGACCACGATCACGGGCCAGCGCGCGCAGATCACGCGGGCCAAGAAATCGATCGCCGGCTTCAAGATCCGTGAGGGCATGCCCATCGGGACCAAGGCGACGCTGCGCGGCGTCCGCATGTACGAGTTCCTGGACCGCCTCGTGTCGATCGCGCTCCCGCGCATCCGCGACTTCCGCGGCCTCTCGCCGGCGAGCTTCGACGGGCGCGGGAACTACTCGATCGGGATCCGCGAGCAGATCATCTTCCCGGAGATCAACTACGACGACATCCAGGAGGTCCGCGGCCTCGACGTCGTCATCACGACCTCCGCCAAGACGGATGAGGAAGGGCTTGCGCTTCTGCGCGGCCTCGGCCTCCCGTTCCGCAACGAGGACTAGTAGGAGGAGCATGGCCAAGAAGAGCTTGATCGCGAAGGCCGCCCGCCCGCAGAAGTACAGGACGCGGGCCTACACCCGGTGCAACCGGTGCGGGCGCCCACGCGCTGTCTACAAGAAGTTCGGCCTCTGCCGGATCTGCCTGCGCGAGCTCGCGCACGAGGGCTTCATCCCCGGCATGACCAAGTCGAGCTGGTAGGGGGTGGAACGATGCTGACTGATCCCGTCTCCGACATGCTCACCCGGATCCGGAACGCGAACCGCGCGCTCCACGAGACGACGGCCATGCCGTCGTCCCGTATGAAGTCGGAGATCGCGCGCGTGCTCAAGGACGAGGGCTACATCAAGGACTACCGCATCGAGCGCGGCGAGTCCTTCGATACCCTGGTCGTCGAGCTCAAGTACGGGCGGAGCCGCGAGCGCGTCATCACCGACCTGCGCCGCATTTCCAAGCCCGGACGCCGCGTCTATGCCCGCAAGGACCGCCTCCCGCGCGTCCTGGGCGGAATGGGCACGGCGATCATGTCCACGTCCAATGGTCTCGTCACGAGCCGCACGGCGCAGGAGCTCGGCGTCGGCGGCGAAGTGGTCTGCTTCGTCTGGTAATCGACTGTGTCCCGAATCGGTAAGAAGCCCATCGAACTTCCGGCCGGAGTCTCCGTCTCGCTCTCCCCTGGGCGCGTGATGGTCAACGGCCCGCTCGGCGAGCTCGCCCAGCAGGTTCCGCAGCGCATCACGATCGAGCAGAACGACGATGAGCTCGTGGTCAGCCGCCCGACCGAGCGCGGGGAGGACCGCGCGCTCCACGGGCTCACGCGCTCGCTCGTCGCGAACATGGTCGAGGGCGTCACGAAGGGCTTCGAGAAGGCTCTCGAGATTCAGGGCGTCGGCTACCGCGCGTCCATGCGCGGCACCGACCTCGAGCTGAACGTCGGCTACTCGCACCCGGTCGTCATGAAGGCGCCCGACGGCATCTCGTTCGACGTCCCGGCGCCGACCCAGGTGATCGTCAAGGGCATCGACAAGCAGCGCGTCGGCCAGGTCGCCGCCGAGATCCGCTCGGTGCGCCCGCCCGAGCCGTACAAGGGCAAGGGCATCCGCTACGTCGGCGAGTACGTCCGCCGCAAGGTCGGGAAGCGCGCCTGATGCCGACGTTGACCGTCCGCCAGGCACGCGAGCGCCGTCACCGGCGCGTCCGCCGCAAGATCGTCGGCACGGCCGAGCGCCCGCGCCTGGCCGTGTTCAGGTCGAACCGCGGCATCGAGGCGCAGCTCATCGACGATCTCGCGGGCAAGACCCTGGCCTATGCGAGCCACACCGGTCTCGCCAAGAGCTTCAAGGGCTCGAAGAGCGAGCAGGCGGCCGAGGTCGGCAAGAAGCTTGCGGCGGCCGCGAAGAAGGCAGACATCGAGTCCGTCGTCTTCGACCGCGGCGGCTACCTGTACCACGGGCGCGTGAAGGCGCTCGCCGACGGAGCACGCGAGGGAGGACTGAGCTTCTAGATGGCTTACGCCAGGCAGCAGGTACGTGACCGCGAGATCGACGGCCGCGAGCTCAAGGAGCGGGTTGTCGAGATCAACCGCGTCGCCAAGGTCGTCAAGGGCGGCCGGCGCTTCTCGTTCACGGCGCTCGTCGTGATCGGAGACGAGGTCGACCGCGTCGGCGTCGGCTACGGCAAGGCGCGCGAGGTCCCGCTCGCGATCTCCAAGGCCGTCGACGACGCGAAGAAGAACCTCTTCCAGGTCCCGAAGCACGGCCAGACGATCACCCATGAGGTGCTCGGCCGCTCGGACGCCGCGCGCGTCCTCCTGCGGCCTGCGAGCGAAGGGACGGGCGTCATCGCCGGCGGCGGCGTACGCGCGGTGCTCGAGCTCGCCGGGATCCGCGACATCCTGGCCAAGAGCCTCGGGAACCCGAATCCCATCAACCTCCTCAAGGCGACGGTGAACGGGCTCAAGAGCCTGCGCCGCCCCGAGGAGGTCGGCCGCATCCGCGGGAAGCGCGTCGAGGACATCCTCTTCCCGGCCGTCAAGAAGAAGGACGAGCCCGAGGAGGCGCCCGCCGCGACGGAGGCTCCGGCTGCCGAGCCGGCGCCCGAGGAGCCCGCCGCGGAGGCGCAGACAGCGACGGAAACGGACGACAGTGGCGAAGCTGCGGATAACACAGACGCGTAGCCAGATCGGCGAGACCCAGCGCCATCGCGGCACGCTGCGCGCGCTCGGGCTCGGCCGGATCGGCAAGTCGACCGAGCGTGAGGACAGCCCGGAGACCCTGGGTATGCTCCGCAAGGTCCGCCACCTCGTGAAGGTCGAGGACGTTTAGCCATGCCCGAAGAGCAGCGAGACGACGAGCTCACCCTCTCGAACCTGAAGCCGGCGCAGAAGCGCAAGGCGCGCAAGCGCGTCGGGCGCGGGCTCGGCTCCGGCAAGGGGCGCTATTCCGGCCGGGGCATCAAGGGTCAGAAGTCCCGCGCGGGCTCGCACTCGATGCGGCCCGGGTTCGAGGGCGGCCAGATGCCGATCTACATGCGCTTGCCCAAGCAGCGCGGCTCGACCTCGAAAGACGCGATGCCCGTCGGCCCGCACCGCACGTCGACCGTGCCGGTCAACCTCCGCGACCTCGAGCGCGTCTTCGACGACGGTGCCGAGGTGACGCTCGAGGCGATGGTCGAGAAAGGCCTGATCAAGAACACGCGCACGGACGTGAAGGTCCTCGGCGAGGGCGAGCTGAAGAAGAAGCTGACGGTCACCGCGCATCTCTTCTCCGCCTCCGCGCGCGAGAAGATCGAGAAGGCCGGCGGCAGCGCGACCGCGCTGCGCCCGCCGCGCGAGGAGAAGAAGAGGCGCCCGCGCAAGAAGGCAGTCGAGACTCCCGCCGAGGAGCCGGAGGCTCCCGAGGCCGCAGCCGACGAGGCGCCCGCCGAGGAGGCCGAGGCAGCCGAAGAGCAGCAGGCGGAGGAGAGCGCCGAGTAAGTGCCCCACCAGGCAACACAAGCCTGCTTCTGCCCCGCGATCACGCGGCGCCTGAGCCCACCCTCGCCCTTGCCAAGGCTTCTAGCCTTGGCCGCGGACGAGTGCGGACTCATGCTTGGTGCTCGCGACGCAGAAGCTAGCCGGCGTCACCTGGAGGAGCAGATGTTCTCCTGGCTCACCAACGCCTGGCGCGTTCCCGAGCTTCGCCGGCGCCTGCTCTTCACGGCGATGATCCTCGCCCTCTACCGGCTGGGCAGCTGGATCCCGGTCCCGGGCGTCGACTCCGAGCAGATCGAGGCGTACTTCTCGGGCCAGGGCGGCACGATTCTCGGCCTCCTAAACATCTTCTCGGGCGGCGCGCTGTCCCAGTTCGCCGTCTTCGCGCTCGGGATCATGCCGTACATCACGGCGTCGATCATCTTGCAGCTGATGACGGTCGTGATCCCCCGTCTGGAGCAACTCCAGAAGGAGGGCGAAGCCGGGTACGCCAAGATCAACCAGTACACGAGGTACCTGACCGTCGTCCTCTCGGCGCTCCAGGCCATGGGGTACTCGTATCTCTTCAGCCGCCAGGGGGCGCTCGACCTGACGGCGGGACGCTTCGTGCTCATCGTCGTCTCGCTGACGGCCGGCTCGACGCTCCTCATGTTCATGGGCGAGCTGATCACGAAGCGTGGCGTCGGCAACGGGATCTCGCTCCTGATCTTCGCGTCGATCCTCGTCGGGCTGCCGGGCGGCATCCGCGCCTGGTGGGCCGGGGACTCCTACGAGCGCCTGATGTTCCCGCTCATCGCACTTGCCATCATCGTCGCGGTCGTCTTCGTGCAGGAGGGCCAGCGCCGCATCCCGATCCAGTACGCCAAGCGCATGGTGGGCCGCCGCATGACCGCCGGCGGATCGACCTACATGCCGCTGCGCGTGAACATGGCCGGCGTCATCCCGATCATCTTCGCGGCGGCGATCATGGCCTTCCCACCCACCGTCGCGCAGTTCTTCCCGCAGACGCAGACCTTCATCAACGAGAACTTCTCGCCGACCGCGCTGCCGTACCTGCTGCTGCAGGGCTTCCTGATCGTGATCTTCACGTACTTCTACACGGCGGTGCAGTTCAACCCCATCGACCAGGCCGACAACCTGCGTAAGCACGGCGGCTACATCCCGGGCATCAGGCCCGGCCCGCCGACCGCGCAGTACCTCGACCGTGTTCTCACCCGCCTGACGCTCCCGGGGGCGCTCTACCTCGCGCTCGTGGCGACGCTGCCGACGCTCTTCATCCGCTACGGCGGGTTCTCGCAGGCGACGTCGGCCGCTCTCGGCGGCACGTCGATCCTCATCGTGGTGGGCGTCGCGCTCGACACCATGCGCCAGATGGAGTCGCAGATGATGATGCGTCACTACGAAGGCTTCCTGAGGTAGCCCCGGTGCCGCTGAACATCGTGATCCTCGGCCCTCCCGGGGCCGGCAAGGGCACCCAGGGCAAGCTCATCGCCAACGACGCCGGGCTCCCGCACATCAACACCGGCGACATCTTCCGGGCCGAGTGCGCGGCGGGCACCGAGCTGGGGCAGAAGGTCAACTCGGTCATCGATGCCGGCGACCTCGTGCCCGACGAGCTCACAACCGAGATCGTGCGCGCGCGGCTGGCCCAGGAGGACACGGCCCGCGGCTTCGTCCTCGACGGCTTCCCGCGCACGCTCACGCAGGCGGAGGCACTCGACCGCGTCCTCTCCGAGATCGACCGCGGCGAGCTGAGCGTCGTCCTCGACTTCGAGCTCCCCGACGAGATGGCCCTCGAGCGGCTCCTCGGGCGCGCCTCGGTCGAGGGCCGCAGCGACGACGCGCCCGACAAGGTGCAGCACCGCCTGGACGTCTATCACCGGCAGACCGAGCCGCTCATCGAGTACTACCGTGCGCGCGACCTGCTCGTCCCCATCCATGCGGACAAGTCCGTCGAGGACGTGTCCGCCGAGGTGCAGCAGGTGCTCTCCGCGACGGAGCAGGCGAGCTCGTGATCGTCCGCAAGTCCAAGGACGAGATCGCCACGATGGGCCGCGCGGGCCGCGTGGTCGCCGAGACGCTCCGGAAGCTGGGCGAGCTCGCGAAGCCGGGCGTGACCACGGCCGAGCTCGACGAGGCCGCCGAGGAGTACATCCGCTCCGAGGGTGGCGTCCCGACCTTCAAGGGCTACCGCGGCTTCCCCGCCGCCATCTGCACGTCGCCGAACTCGATGGTCGTGCACGGGATCCCCGGCTCGTACCGTCTGGACGCGGGCGATCTCATCTCGGTCGACGTCGGCGTGACGCTCGACGGCTTCGTGGCGGACTCGGCGTACACGTTCCCCGTCGGTGACGTCGATGCGGACGCACAGCGCCTGCTCGACGTCTGCCAGGCGGCGCTCTCGGCCGGCATCGCCGAGGCCCGCGCCGGCAACCACGTCCAGGACATCTCCGCCGCCGTCCAGCGCACCACCGAGGAGGCCGGCTTCTCCGTCGTCCGGTCGCTGGTGGGCCACGGCATCGGCCGCTCGATGCACGAGGAGCCCCAGGTGCCCAACTTCGGCAAGCCGGGCGGAGGGCCGCTCCTGCAGCCGGGCATGACGCTGGCGATCGAGCCCATGATCAACGCCGGCGGCCCGGATGTCTGGATGGCCGAGGACCGCTGGTCGATCTCGACCGACGACGGCTCGCTCTCCGCGCACTTCGAGCACACGGTCGCGGTGACCGAGAACGGCCCGCTCGTGCTGACGAAACGCGAGCCGGAATGAGGCTCGTTGCTGCTACCATGCACGTTCGCGGCTCGTCCGCGCTTTCGCGTGGATGCCGCATTACCCCTGTTTTCCCATGAAGGTACGCCCGTCCGTAAAGCCGATGTGTGACCGCTGCCGCGTTATCAAGCGGCACGGAAAAGTGCTGGTCATTTGCTCGAACCCGCGGCACAAGCAGCGGCAGGGCTAGGAGCTAGGAGAAGGATTTGGCACGAATCGCCGGAGTGAACCTCCCCCGTGAGAAGCGGCTCGAGATCGCGCTCACGTACATCTACGGAATCGGCCAGGCGACCGCGCGCAAGACGTGCGCGGAGCTCGGGCTGTCGAGCGACGAGAAGGTGCGCGACCTCACGGACGAGGAGATCACGAAGCTCCGCAACTACATCGACTCGAACCTCGAGGTCGAGGGCGAGCTGCGGCGCGAGCGCTCCCAGGCGATCAAGCGCCTGCAGGAGATCGGCTCCTACCGCGGCCTCCGCCATCGACGCGGGCTGCCTGTGAACGGCCAGCGGACGAAGACCAACGGTCGCACGCGCAAGGGCCCGAAGAAGACCGTCGGGCGCGGGAAGAAGGCCAAGGTCTAGTGGCGCCTCCTCGTCGACAGTCCAAGGGCCGTGCGCGCCGTCGCGTCAAGAAGAACATCGCGATCGGCCAGGCGCACATCAAGACGTCCTTCAACAACACGATCGTCACGCTCACCGACAAGGACGGCGCGGTCATCGCGTGGGAGAGCGCCGGCTCGGCCGGGTTCAAGGGCTCGCGCAAGTCGACGCCCTTCGCCGCCCAGGTGACCGCCGACTCCTGCGCCCGGAAGGGCATGGAGCACGGCCTCCAGAAGGTCGAGGTCTTCGTCAAGGGCCCCGGCTCGGGGCGCGAGACGGCCATCCGCTCGCTCCAGGCCGCGGGGCTCGAGATCCTCGGTGTCCGCGACGTCTCCCCGCAGGCGCACAACGGGGTCCGGCCGAAGAAGCGGAGGCGCGTCTAATGGCCCGCCCGCTCGGCCCCAAGTGCAAGCTCTGCCGTCGCGAGGGCATGAAGCTCTTCCTCAAGGGCGAGCGCTGCCTCACGGAGAAGTGTGCCGTCGAGCGCCGCAGCTACCCGCCGGGGGAGCACGGCCGCGGGCGGATCAAGCAGTCGGAGTACCTGCTCCAGCTGCGTGAGAAGCAGAAGGCGCGGCGGTACTACGGGCTGCTCGAGAAGCAGTTCCGCAACTACTACGACAAGGCCGCGAAGCGGTCGGGGATCACGGGCGAGGAGCTTCTCCGCATGCTCGAGACGCGCCTCGACAACGTCGTCTACCGGCTCGGCTTCGCAGCCTCGCGCGCGCAGGCGCGCCAACTCATCCGCCACGGCCACTTCCAGGTGAACGGCCGCCGGGTGAACATTCCGAGCTTCCAGGTGAAGCCGGACGACGTCGTTGCCCTCAAGCAGGGCAGCCCCGTCGAGCAGGTCGTTCGCGACGCGACCGACCTGACGGCCTCGGTCTCGCCCTGGCTCCAGGCCGACCACGACAACCTCACGGGCAAGGTCTTGAAGCTCCCCGACCGGTCGGACATCGACACGCCGGTCCAGGAGCAGCTCATCGTCGAGCTGTACTCGAAGTAGAAAGGAAGCATGGCCACCAGAACGTCGCTTATGGAATTTCAGGTGCCCCGGATCACGCACGAAGAGGTGACCGAGGAGCGCGGAATCTTCGTCATCGAGCCGCTTGACCGCGGCTTCGGCTACACGTTCGGCAACTCGCTGCGGCGCGTGCTCCTGTCCTCGCTCGAGGGCGCGGCCGTGACGTCCGTGAAGATCGAGGGCGTCGCGCACGAGTTCACGACCCTCAAGGGCGTGCGCGAGGACGTGACCGACATCATCCTCAATCTCAAGAGCCTCATCTGCCTCCTGCACGGCGAGTCCCCGGAGGTGGAGGTGCGGCTGGAGAAGAAGGGCCCCGGCGTGGTGAAGGCCTCCGACATCGAGGCCCCCGCCGACCTCGAGATCCTCAACCCGGACCTCGAGATCGCGAACCTTTCCGACAAGGGCCGGCTCGAGATCACGCTGACGATCGGGCGTGGGCGTGGCTACGTCCCGGCCGAGCTGAACCGCGGCCCCGAGCACACGATCGGCGTCATCCCGGTCGACTCGATCTTCTCGCCCGTCCGCAGGGTCTCGTACGAGGTCGAGGCCGCGCGTGTCGGCCAGCGCACCGACTACGACAAGCTCACCCTGGACGTGACGACCGACGGCTCGGTCGCCCCGCGCGACTCGATCGCCGAGGCCGCCGAGATCCTCATCCGCCAGCTCGCCATCTTCACGGACATCGACAAGATCGAGGGCTTCGGCGAGACGGCCGAGGCCGAGACCGAGGCGCCGCAGGCGCACGGGATGGAGAACTTCCCCATCGAGGAGCTCGAGCTCGGCGTGCGCAGCTACAACTGCCTCAAGCGCGTCGGCATCGAGACGATCGGGGACCTCGTCTCCAAGACGGAGAACGAGCTCGCCGCGATCCCGAACTTCGGCAAGAAGTCGATCGAAGAGGTCCGCGAGACCCTCCAGGCCCACGGCCTCACGCTCAGGGACGAATGAGGCATCGGCGCGCAGGCAGGAAGCTGGGCCGCGACTCGGCCCACCGCAAGGCGCTCTACTCGAACCTTGCCTCCGCGCTGATCGAGCACGGCCGCATCAAGACGACCGAGGCCAAGGCCAAGGAAGTGCGGCCGATCGTCGAGCAGATGATCACATTGGGCAAGCGCGGAGACGTCTCCGCGCACCGGCAGGCGGTGGCCTTCCTCCGCTCGAAGAGCATCGCGCACATGCTCTTCTCGGAGGTCGCGCCCCGCTTCGCCGACCGGCCCGGCGGCTACACGCGGGTCGTGAAGCTCGGCCCGCGCCAGGGCGACGCGGCCAACATGGCCTATCTCGAGCTCGTGGACTACGTGCCCGAGCGTCGCGCCGCGCCCGCCGAGGCGGCCGCGGCATCGCGGCGCGCCTAGGCGGGTCGGGTCAGGCGGGTCGCGCGCCTAGCGCGCGGCGGCTCTGAAAGGCCGCGGAGCGGCGAGGCGGAGGAGCCCTCGCAGTCGATGCCTGCGTGCTCTCGGCCGCCGGCCGGCGAGCGCGAGGGCGTCCGCGTGGCGGTGGAAGTCGGCCAGCCGCTCGGCGGCAAGCCGGCGGGAGGTGTCCGGGTGCATCTCAGGCCTGCTTTCCGGCCTCGTCCGCGAAGATCTTGAGCACGGTGCCCCAGCCTTCCTGGTAGCCGGCCATCCGCTCGCGGAAGTCGGGCCCGACGCGCTCCCAGCCGGAGTGGACGACCTCGACGCGCGTGCCGTCGCCCTCGGCCGTGAAGCTGATGTCGAGCTCCTGGGCCGTCTCGTCGCCGCGGCCGGGGTGCCAGGTCATCGTCAGCCGGTTGGGCGGGTCCCAGGCGACGATCGTCCCCCAGACGCCTTCCTCACCGCCCGGGGAGCGCTCGTAGACGCGTCCGCCGACGTATCCCTCCCAGACGACGGTCCCGTTCGGGTCGTCGAAGAGGGAGTGGCCCTCGAGCGGGTACCAGTCGCTCATGCGCTCCGTGTAGACGTGGAACGCGTGCTCGGGCGTGCACCGCACGACGATCGACCGCCGCACGGCGACCTCATCCGTCTTCTGGCTCATCCTCGTTTCCTCCTTCGCTTTCTGCCGCGGCCTTGAAGGCTGCGAGCGTTTCGTCCCAGAACCCCTCGAAGTACTCGCGGAGGTCGGCGAGGCCGTCTCCGTTGACGCTGTAGTAGTTGCGCGTCCCCTCACGCCGCTCCCGCACGAGCCCGGCGTCTTTCAGCACGCGCAGGTGCTGCGAGACGGCGGGCCGGGAGACGGGGAGGCCGCGGGCCAGATCGCCGACCGACCGCGGCCCCTCGCGCAGCCGCTCGAACACGGTCCGCCGCGTAGGATCGCCGAGTGCCTGGATCGCATCTGCGTAAGCCATTGCTTACCGTAAGCTAAAACTTACCGATATGGATGTCAAGTGACCGCGGTCCGGCTGACGCTCGAGTACGACGGGACGGGCTTCTCCGGCTGGGCGGCCCAGCCCGGGCTGCGCACGGTCGAGGGCGAGGTGCGGGAGGCGCTCGACCGCCTCTACACACGCTGGGACGGGCTTGCCGTCGCGGGCCGGACCGACGCGGGTGTGCACGCGCTCGGCCAGGTGGCCAGCTTCGAGGCCGACGGAGGGCCGCCTCCCGAGCGCGCGGCGCACGCGCTCAACGGCGTCCTGCCCGACGACGTGGCGGTCGTGGCCAGCGAGGAGGCGCCTGAGGGCTTCAGCGCGCGCTTCTCGGCGACGGGCCGCTCGTACCGGTACCGCATCTGGCGGCGGGACGCGCACTCGCCGCTCGAGCTCCGGCGCTCCCTGTGGTGGCCACGCCCTGTCGACGAGGCGGGGCTCGAGGCCTCGGCCGCGCTCCTGCTCGGCGAGCACGACTTCAGGGCCTTCACGCCGACCGAGACGCAGCACGACTCCTTCGTCCGCGTCGTGCGCGAGTCAGCCTGGTGGCGGGAGGGCGATGTGCTGGCGTTCACGGTCACCGCGGATAGCTTCCTGCGCCACATGGTGCGCACCCTCGTCGGGACGATGCTGGAGCACGGGCCGGAGGCGATGGAGCGCCTGCTCGAAGGGCGTCCGCGCGACGAGGCGGGAGCGACCGCGCCGGCCTGGGGCCTCTATCTAGAGCGCGTGTACTACTAATCCCCGGCCGGTGTTAGGAGAGTGCGCGCTCGAGGGCGGCCCGATCGCTAGGCCCACCGTGCGTGGCGAGCACATGCTCGACCGGGCGCTCGAGCAGCGGGCGCAACCCCTCGGTGACCTGGGTGGGCGTCACGCCGTCAGGTAACCACTCGGGCGGGATCTCGAGGCCCTGGCCGAAGTCGACCAGCGTGTCGCCGGCGATGATCGCCCCGCGGCTCTCGACCCAAAGCACGACGTCGTTCGGCTCCTTTCCCGGGAACGCCTCGACTCCGACGGGCAGCTGATCGCCCGCCGAGAACAGCTGCCCCTCGACCGTGTCGCCGGCAAGCAGCCAGTCCACATCCGGGCTGCCCTCGTCGGGCGGAGGCACGAACACCGCGGCGCCGAGCCGCTCCGCCAGGCTCCGGGTGTCGCGCTCGTGCCACGGGCACGTCAGCACGATCGCCGGCCGGCGGTCAGCCGCAAGCTCGACGATCTCTCTCGGCGCGGCCAGCGGATCGAACAGCAGCACCCGGTCGCCGTCGTCGATCGCATAAGACGAAACCACTCCCGCCTTGCTCGGCGTCGCAGCGGTCGCCGCAAGGCGCTCGCGAAGCGCCTCGTTCTCAGGCCCCGACCAGTCCGGGTGCGGTGCCTCCCAGTGCCAGAGACCAGGCCGCAACTCGCGCACGGCCGCATGCTAGATCACATGCGACGCAATCGACTAACCGGGTTCGAGGGCACGATTGTGTCGACCTTGGCGTTGTGGCGGAGTTGCCGGGCCGCGTGCCCCAGGGCTGCCGACCTTCAAGCCGTGACTCGAGTGGGCTGGTAGCGCAGAGCGACCGCCCCCGCCCGGAACTCCTGGCGCCCCACGAGCTTCAGCTCGAGCCGCTTGGTCAGGCCGGCGAACAACGTCGGCCCGTGGCCCGCCACGATGGGATGCACAACGAACTCGTACTCATCGATCAAGCCCAGATCCGCCAGGGCCAGCGGGAGGGTCACGCCTCCCACGTACAGGCCTCCGCCAGGCTCCCGCTTGAGCTGCTGAACGGCTTTCTCCAGGTCACCCTGCAGGAGCTCCGCGTTCCAATCGACACGGTCCAGGGTGCCCGACACGACGTACTTCTTCGCCCTGTCGATCGTCCGGGCGAAGGGGATCATCCAATCGGCCATCGAGTCAGGCCACGTTCCCGTCGCCGGCTGCCGCCACGCTTCCTCCATCATCTCGTAGGTCACCCGGCCAAAGAGAAGGGCATCGGCTCGATCCAGGCTGGCGGCGAAATGGCGATGCAACTCCTCGTCCGAGGACATCACCCGGTGATCGCAGCAGCCGTCGAGGGTGACGTTGATCGAGTATCGGAGCGGTCTCAGGTGTTGCTCTCCCTTGCTGCGGTCGCAGGCACCTTGCGGACCGCAAATCAGACCGGCGCCGCAGCCTTCGTGCCCTCGCCAGGCATGCGGCGATCATCCCACGGCGCATCGATACGATCAACGCGATGGCCTACCCGAACGTCCTCTTCGACCTCGACGGCACCCTGATCGACTCCGGCGCCATCATCCTGGCGTCCTTCAAGCACGCAACGAAGACGGTGTTGCGGCGCGAGATCCCGGAGGCCGAGCTGGCCGCACGGGTCGGCGGCTCGAACATCTACGACCAGATGCGGGCCATCGACGAGGGGCAGGTGGACGAGCTCGTGCGCGTCTACCGGGAGCACAACGAGCCGCTCCACGACGAGCTGGAGGCCTTCGAGGGGATCGAGCACGTCCTCGCCCATCTCAAGGCGGAAGGCCGGCGGCTCGGGATCGTGACCGCGAAGCGCATGAAGACCGTCGAGCTGGCGTTCGCCGTACTGCCGCTCGAGCCGTACTTCGACGTCGTCGTCACCTCCGACATGACCGAGCGGCACAAGCCCGACCCGGCGCCGGTGCTCGCCGCGCTCGACCTGCTCGGAGCCGAGCCCTCGGAGGCGGCCTTCGTGGGCGACTCGCCCTTCGACGTCGGCGCGGGCAAGGCCGCCGGCGTCTTCACCGTCGCCGTGGCCTGGGGGAACATCCACCCGGTCGACGCCCTCGCAGAAGCCGACGTGCTGGTCGAGACGCCGGAGCAGCTCCTCGATGTCCTCTAGAACAAAGCCGTCCAAGGCCGTCCAGAAGCGCGCTGCCGAGCTGCGCGAGCAGGTCGAGCACCACCTGTACCGCTACCACGTCCTCGACGACCCGGAGGTCTCGGACGCCGAATACGACAGGCTCTTCGACGAGCTGCAGGCGCTCGAGGAGGAGCATCCCGACCTCGTCACGCCCGATTCGCCGACGCAGCGCGTCGGCGCGACGCCTTCGGACAAGTTCCGCAAGGTCGACCACCTCACCCCGATGGGGTCGCTCGAGAAGGTGACGACCGACGAGGCGCTCGAGAAGTGGGCGGACGACGTGCGCAAGCGGCTCGACTCCGATGAGCCCGTCGCGTACGTCACCGAGCCGAAGATCGACGGCTCTGCGGTCTCGCTCGTGTACGAGAACGGTGAGTTCGTGCGCGGCGCGACCCGGGGTGACGGCCAGCGCGGGGAGGACGTGACCACGAACCTGCGCACCATCAAGGCGATCCCGCTCCGCATGCGCTCCGTCAACGGCGAGAAGCACTCGGGGACGCTCGAGGTGCGCGGGGAGATCTACTTCCCCATCTCGGCCTTCAACCGGCTGAACGAGCGCCTCGTCGAGGAGGGCAAGAAGCTCGCCCCGAACCCGCGGAACGCCGCTGCCGGCTCGCTGCGCCAGCTCAACCCGCAGATCACCGCCGAGCGCGACCTCTCGATCTGGGCCTACGGCATCGGCCGTGCCGACGGGCCGCCGCTCGACTCCCAGTCGGCCATCCTCGAGTGGCTGCGCGAGCGCGGCTTCCGCACGAACCCGCATGCGAAGCGCCACGAGTCGCTCGAGGACGTCGCGCGTGAGTGCGTCGAATGGGAGCGGAAGCGCATCGAGCTCGACTACGAGATCGACGGGATCGTCATCAAGGTGGACTCGCTCGACCAGCAGCAGCGCCTCGGCGCGCTGCACGGCCGCCCGCGCTGGGCGCGCGCGTTCAAGTGGGCGCCGATGACGGCGCAGACGAAGCTCGCGAAGATCCACGTCCGGGTCGGCCGCACCGGAGCGCTCAACCCCTGGGCGCAGCTCGAGCCGGTCGAGGTCGGCGGCGTCACCGTCTCCCAGGCGACGCTCCACAACGAGGAGGACATCAACCGCAAGGACATTCGCGAGGGCGACACGGTCATCGTCCAGCGCGCCGGCGACGTGATCCCCCAGGTCGTCGGCCCGGTGCTGCCGCATGCGAAGGGGACGAAGCGGTTCCGCATGCCGAAGAAATGCCCCCTCTGCGGCGCCGACATCGTCAAGCCCGAGGGCGAGGTCATGCACCGCTGCCCCAACAACGACTGCCCGTCCCGCGGCCTCGAGACCCTGAACAACTGGGTCATGGGCGCGGCCGACATCGAGGGCGTCGGGGAGCAGTTCGTGCGCCGCCTCTGGGACCTGGGGCTGCTCCGCTCGATTCCCGACCTCTACCGGCTCACGAAGGAGCAGCTCGCCGAGCTCGACGGCTACGCGGACATCTCGGCGCAGAACGCGGTCGACTCGATCGCCGCCTCGAAGGACATCGCCTTCTCGCGCGTCCTCGCGGGCCTCAACATCCCCGATGTGGGCTGGGTGACCGCCCAGAACCTGGCGCGCCACTTCGTCTCCATCGACGGGCTGCTCGCCGCCGCCCAGGAGGACATCGAGGAGGTCGACGGCATCGGGCCGGACCGCGCCGAGTCCATTGCCACCTGGTTCGCGGACGAGAGAAACCGAGCGCTGGTCGAGGAGCTCCGGCAGCTCGGGATCCGGCTCGAGCTGAAGCCCGACGAGCGCCCCGTCGAGGGCCCGCTCACGGGCAACGTCTACGTCATCACGGGGACGCTCGAGCGCCGCTCGCGCGAAGAGGCGAAGGCCGCGCTCGAGGCCCAGGGCGCGAAGGTCACGGACTCGGTCTCGAAGAAGACGACCGGCGTCATCGTCGGCGAAAACCCCGGCTCGAAGCTCGACAAGGCGCGCAAGCTCGGCGTCGAGATCCTCGACGAGAACGCGCTCGAGAAGCTGATCTAGCCCCTTCTGACTAGCCGGCCGCGCCGGCGAGGATCTGCGCGAAGCGGTCCTGCGCGCGCCGGGCGTTGATCCAGGGAATCGACGAGCGGTTCTGGATGACGGCGAAGACGTAGCGCGTCCCGGCGTAGCCCGCGAGGCCCGAGCTCGTCATCGTCGTGCCCGTCTTCGCCCGGACGCGACCGCGGGCCGGGCCCGTCTCCATGCGGTCCTCGAGCGTCCCGTCGATGCCGGCGACTGCCAGCGAAGAGACGAGCGCCGACTTGACCCGCGTGTCGAACCAGGCCGACATGAGCAGCAGCGCCACTCCGCGCGCGGTCAGCTTGTCGTAGGGGGAGAGCCCGGAGCCGTCGACGATCTGCACGCCCTGGAGCGGGACGCCCCGCTCGTTGAGCTCGTTGCGGATCACGATGGCGCCTGCCCGCGAGGTCCCGGCCCCGCGCTCCTTCTTGCCCAGGTGCTTCAGGAGCATCTCGGCGCGGAAGTTGTCGCTCATCTTGTTCATCGTCCTGATGACGAGCGAGAGCGGCGCGGAGTGGACGCCGGCGAGCCGCGCCGCGCCGGGCGGCGCCTTGCCCACCCTGGGCGGGTGCAGCACGCGGACTCCTGCTGCGCGAAGCGCCGCGTGCAACACGTCGCCGGCCGCGCGCGCCGGATTGTCCACCGTACGCCCGTTCACCTTGGCGCGGGCCACGACCAGGGCGGAGAGCGGCGGCGACTCGATCTTGTACCAGGAGGGCTTCCAGCCCGGGCACATGCGCCGGGTGTCGTAGTAGGACTCGTCGGCGATGACGCGGCCCGTCACTGTGCGGATCCCACTGGAGCGGATCGCCCGAGCGAGTGTGCGCATCTTGGCAACGGTCAGCGTCGGGTCGCCGTAGCCCTTGAGCACGAGCCTCCCGTTCCAGATGGCGCCCGTCCGGCTCCCGTCGCCGAGGACGTCCGTGGGGATCCTGTAGCCGGGCCCGAAGCGGTCGAGCGCCGTCACCGCGACGGTCAGCTTCTGGACGGACGCCGGCTCGAACGCCCGCATGGTGTTCCGGCCGTAGACGAGGCGGTTCGTCTGCAGGTTGTAGGCGAAGGCGCCGGTCTGCGCGCGGGTCAAGCCCGGGGTCGCCAGCGCGCGGTCGAGCCGCGTGCTGAGGGTCTGACCGGAGGCGGTGGCGGGCGCGAGCGCGAGCAACCCGAGGACCACCGCCACGAGCGCGATGCCCCGTTTTCCGATGACCCCTGGGTGACTCAAGCGGCGATGGACTAGGTCCTGCAGTCCCTCAGGATAGGTCGATCGGCCCTTGGATGGGCCTTGCAACGGCGATACGTTCAATTTCCTTTCAAATGACCGACGACCTGTCTCTCCTCATCGACCGTCTCCGCTCTCTCGTCGACCATCCGGGCGACGAGCTCGGAGCGATCGAGCATACGTTGACGGACGGCTATGCCAGCGCGCTCACGCTGGAAGCCGAGCGACGGCGCGCCGAGGGCAGGGTGCGCGAGCTGGCGGGGGACGCAGAAGGCCTCGGCGAGCAGCGGATCCTCAAGGTCCGCCTGGAGCAGATCGACGGGGAGCTGGCCGAGCTGCGCGGCCTGCTCGACTCGCTCGCCGCGACCTTGAAGACTCCGGTCTAGCGCTTAGACGATCCCGCTGCGGACGGCGTACACCGCCGCCTGGATGCGGTTCTCGATCTGGAGCTTCATGAGGATGTTCGAGATGTGGTTCTTGACCGTCTTCGGGCTGATGAAGAGCTCGCGCGCGATCTCGGCGTTGTCCTTGCCGATGGCGATCAGGCGCAGGACCTCGAGCTCGCGCTCGGAGAGCTCGGTGCGGATCGTCCGCGCGGCCGCAACGTCGGCCGTCTGTGCCCGCAGGCGCTGGAGGAGCTTGGCGGCGATGTGCGGCGAGATGAGCGACTCCCCGCTGGCCGCGGCGCGGATGCCGGCGATCAGCTCGTCGATGGACGAGTCCTTGAGCAGGTAGCCACACGCGCCGGCCATGACGGCGTCCATCACATCCTCGTCGTCCACGGAGATGGTGAGGACGACGACGCGGGTGTGCGGCGCGATCGACGTGAGCTGCCGCGTCGTCTCGACCCCGGTGATACCCGGCATGTTCAGGTCCATGACGACGACGTCGGGCGCCAGCTCGCTGACGAGGCGCAGCGCCGACTGGCCGTTGTCCGCCTCTCCGGCCACCTGGAGGCCCTGCTCCTCGAGGAGACTTCGCAGCCCGCTCCGGAAGAGATCGTGGTCGTCCACGAGAAGCACGCGCAAGCCCTCGAGTTGCTTCTCCGGACGCCGATCCTCGGCGGCTGACGTGATGAGCCCCTTTCGTCGCTTCTGAGCGGACGCGACGATTGTAGTCGGGCGCGGAACCTAGTGAAACCTGACGGCGACTAGTGGATGGTGATCGTGACGACCTTGCGGCCCCATTCGAGCGCCTGTGAGCACTTGGGGAACCAGACGTCGATCATCGCGCCGCGCACCGCGGAGCCCGTGTCCGCGGCCACGCCCTCGCCGTAGCCCGGGATCGTCATCGTCGTGCCGAGGGGGATGACGGCGGGATCCACGGCGACGACACCCCAGCCCGTCGGAATGCCGGTGGACGTGCGCCCACGGAGGCAGTAGCCGGTCGACGAGACGGTCATGCGCGTCCCGGCGGCGGGCGGGCCGGTCGGGGCCGGGGCCGGCGCCGAGACGGGTGTCGGCGTCGCGCCTCCCGAGCTTTCTTCGGCGCCCTTGCGCTCGGCGGCAGCGGCCTGGCCCGTCAGGCGCGCGATCGCGGCGTCCGTCAGAGCCTGCTGCTGCTCGAGCTCCGCGAGATATCCGGCGCGCTCCGCCCGCGCGCCCGCGAGCGCCGAGCGCTCGGCGGCCGCCTCGTCGACGACGACCTCGAGCGCGGCCTGGCGCTCCTCGAGCGTCTGGAGGGAACGCCTGAGCTCGCCTCGCGCTCGCCGCACCTGGGCGAGGATCGAAACGTCCTGGTCGGCTACGCGGCCGAGCCCGTCGAGCGCCGTCAGCGCCTCGTCGAGGGACTCTGCGCCCAGCAGGACGGCCAGCGGGTCGACCTCGCCTTCGACGTACAGGGTCTGGAGCCGCCTCGCGAGCCCGCGCTCTGCCGCCCGCAGGGTGCTGCGGGCGATCGTCAGATGGCGCCTGGCCGAAGCCTCCTCGTCCTCGAGGCGCTCCTGCTTGCTCCTGAGGGCCGCGAGCCGGGCCTCGGCGCCGGCGAGCCTGGTCTCGAGCGCGTAGAGCTCGAGGAGGGCCGCGTGAGCCTCGGCTGCGATACCGGTGCTCTGCGCGCGAAGCCGCTCGGCCTCGCTGCGCAGCGAAGCGGGATCGTCGGCACGCGCCACCGAAGAGGCGAGGAGCGCGGCCGTGAAAAGGAGAGCCAGCGCCGCGAACCGGGTCCATGGTCGTAAGCCACCCGAGCGCACGAAGGGAGGCACCCTACCAGCGGGAGCGGCCCGCCGGGCACGCATCGTTCGAGAAGGTCTGTCCCCCATCTGTCGGCGAGGATGTACCCCGTTTGCCGTTCGTCCAACACCCCTGTTACCATGCCCGGCTTGTGCTGGCGCCGGGCCCGTTGTATGCGCCGACACCGTCCCTCGCCAGGGGCTAGGTATCCGACCGACTAAACACGTCCCCCTCATCCTGCTGCTCGCGCTGGCGGTGCTCCCGCTGGCGGAGCCGGCTGTCACGGCTCCCCCTCAGATCGAGGCGAAGCAGGCTGAGGCTCAACAGGTTCTGGCGCAGATCCAGCAGATGGACGCGGATCTCAGCCACGTCATCGAGGCGTTCAACGCCGAGCAGATCGAGCTGGACCAGATCAAGGCCGAGCAGAAGGCCAACGACCGGCGCCTGAGGATCGCGCGCTCCAACCTCGGGAACGCGCAGGGCAACCTCGAGGCGCGCCTCGTCGACCTGTACGTGAACGGGAGCCCCGATCTCGTCGAGATCATCCTGGGCTCCTCGAGCCTGGACGAGATCCTCGACGGGATCGAGTCCGCCGGCCGCGTCACCGACCAGGACGCGCAGATCCTCCGCGAGGTTCGCCACTTCAAGAAAGAGGTCAAGGAGCGGAAGGCGAAGCTCGCCAAGGCGCGCCAGCGCCAGGAGGAGATCGTCGCCGCGCAGGAGGCCAAGCGCAACGAGATCGAAGCGGCCTTGCAGCAGCGCGAGGAGCTCTACAACTCGATCAAGGACCAGATCGCCGACCTCGAGGCGGAAGAGCGCCGTAGGCAGGCTCGGATCAATGCCGCCGCGGAGGCCCGGGTGGCGGCGCCCTCCTCAGGGGGCGGCGACGCGCCGACCGGCGCGCCTCCCGGGCAGTACGGCGGCGTCGTCGGGATCGCGATGCAGTACCTGGGCACCCCGTACGTGTGGGGCGGCGCGTCGCCGAGCGGCTTCGACTGCTCGGGCTTCGTGATGTACGTCTTCTCGCAGGTGGGCGTCTCGCTCCCGCACAACGCGGCGATGCAGTACGGCTACGGGAGCGCGGTCTCGCGCTCCGAGCTCCAGGCGGGCGACCTCGTCTTCTTCAACGGCCTGGGGCACGTCGGGATCTACATCGGCGGCAACCAGTTCATCCACTCGCCGCACACGGGCGACGTGGTGAAGATCTCCTCCATCACCGGGTGGTACGAAGACACCTGGTACGGCGCCCGCCGCCTGTAACGCTCCCTTTCTGGACGATTACCCCTCGATTCCGTGCCACGGGGTGACGATCACGTTGCGCGCCCGCGGCCGGCCGCCCAGGTGGATCAGCCGTGACTCGACGTTGTTGGTCGTGTCCGCCTCGAAGAGCGTGCCGAGCGGGTTGACCTCGATGCGGGCGTAGTACCAGCCGTTCGGGAGGTTGGTGATGTCCCAGGACTGGCCCGGCACGGACTGGAAGTACGTGTCGCCCCAGCCGGCCTGCAGCACCTCGCGGACCCAGAGCGCCGAGCGCGAGCCGCACATGGTGCCGAGCCCGTCGAACGGCGACCAGTCGGCGCGCTCGACCGTGATGTCGATCGGATCCGTCGGCGCGAGGCAGAACGCCTGCTTGCGGCTCCTGACGACCTCCATGTCGAGCGCGTCGTGGAGCGTGAAGGAGGCGAACTGGAGGAAGTGCCAGTGGTTGTGTGCGGGATGCGGGTGGAACTGCATGTCGCCCACCAGCGCCCGGCCGACCACGTTGCCGTCGGCGTCACGGAAGTACTGGTAGGCGTCCATGACCTCCTCGCCGGGGCGGCGGAAGCCCTCGACGACGAGCGGCGCCGGGCCGGCGTTCCACGGCGTGGAGGCGAACTCGAGGTAGTCGCGGCCGCGACGGGACATCGTGTTCATCGACCATGGCGGCAGCGCGACGAGGTCGGGGAGCGTGTCCGGGTCGGGGTCGGCGATGTCGGGTGCGGCGGTCAGGGCGCGCTGCGCGGGCGCAGGTCGAGCGGCGCCGCGGCCCATGCCCTCTCCGAAGCCGAAGCCCCCACGGCGGTTCGTGACCGTCGCCGTGAAGACGAGCTGGGCGTCCGCATCCGGGATCTCGAGCAGATCGACGTAGCGCCGCGCGATCCGGATCGTGATCGTGAACGTGCCCTGGCGCCGGAGACGGATCATCGGCGCCTCGAACTCGCTGCCGAAGGCGTGGGTGGCCCAGCCGCTGTCGATGCCCCAGACCATCCCCTTCGAGAAGGGGGAGAAGGCCCCGCACGAGGTCGGGTAGCGCGGGAGATCGGGGCCGGTGTCGTCGACCCGCTGGCGCTCCCAGCTGTTCGGGCAGAAGTTGAAGAGGCCACCGCCTGCCCACACGCCCTGCGAGTTCCTGACGGTGACCTGGACGAAGCCGGTGAGCCCGAACCAGCCGTCGAGGACGTCCTCGGGCAGGTCGCGCAGGACCATGCCCGTCACGGGGTCGACCTGGTCGATCCCGATCGGCGAGTCGTAGTCGGGCCGCGCGACGCGGAGCTCGAAGTCGCCGCCGGTCGCGGCGACCCACGCGCTCACGTCCATGGGTACCCAGCCGCCGGTGAAGCGCGGCAGCTTCACGGTGCCGCCTGGACCGGCGAGTTTCAGGCTCGGAGCCTGGGCGGACGCTCCGGCCGGCCAGGCGAGCACGGTGACTGCCGCGAGGGCAAGGACGACGAGCGAAAGACGTGTGCGCATGAGTTCTCCTCCCACGGGGTGCGCCAACAGTACGGAGCCGGAATACGAAAGAACACTCCCCGGAAGTCCTGCTCGGGAAGGGAAGCGCGCAAGGAGGGAGAATTTCCCTGGTCCCGCTAGGCTTTTCTCCTCTCATGCGCACTATCTGGAACGGATCCATCAACTTCGGCCTGGTCAACATCCCGATCGGGCTTGCCGTCGCGCAGCAGCGCAAGGACGTGTCCTTCCGGACGCTCCACCGCGAGTGCGGGACGCCGATCAAGCAGAAGCGCTGGTGCCCGGTCCACGAGCGCGACGTGGAGGCCGACGAGCTCGTGAAGGGCTGGGAGTTCGCCAAGGGCCAGTTCGTCCTCGTCGAGGAGTCCGACCTCGAGGCCGTCGCCCTCACGCGCTCGCAGTCGATCGACATCAAGCGGTTCGTCTCGCTGGACGACGTCGACCCGATCTACTTCGACCGCGCCTACTACCTCTCACCGAGCGACGCAGCCGCCCAGCGGCGCCCGTACGTGCTCCTCCTGCGCGCGATGCAGGAGGCGAACGTCGCCGCGATCGGGAAGTTCGTCCTCTGGGGCAAGGAGAACCTCTGCCTGATCCGCCCGCTCGGCGACGGGCTGGCCCTCGAGACGCTCTACTACGCCGAGGACATCCGTTCGCGCGAGGAGATCGACCAGGCCGTCTCGGAGACCGAGGTGGAGGAGCCCGAGCTCGAGATGGCCCGCCAGCTCGTGTCCAGCATGGTCGGCGAGTTCGACCCGGAGGAGTTCGTGAACGAGTACCGCGGCGAGCTCCGGGCGATGCTCGACGCCAAGCTCGCGGGCGAGGAGATCACGGTGCCCGAGGCGCCCGCTCCTGCGCCGGTCATCGATCTCATGGAGGCGCTCAAGGCGAGCGTCTCTCAGGCGCAGAAGACCAAGGCCTCAGCGGCCAAGAAGACGCCTGCGCGGAAGAAGCGCGCGGCGTCCGGTTCGCGCTAGTCCTACCTAGGGTGTGGGCGGTGCCGGCGCGCCGGCCGCCTGCAGGTGCGCCTGAAAGAGGGTCTTGTCGATCTTGCCCTGGTAGATCGGGATGGACTCCTCGTAGCACACGCGTACGACCTCGTCGCGGTCGATCCCCAGCTCCTTCGAGAGCTCTTCGGGCGTCAGGTGATTGGGCAAGGTTCGTCGCCTCCTTCGGCTCAGGGCGCAAAAAAGCCCGCCGGCAGGGCTCGGGCGGGCACGGTGCGCACACTCAATTTTTCGGCAACGAAGCTCAACGGCTTCGTGCTCCTTCTTCGACCATGGTCACAGGATACGGTTTCCGGGGTGACCTCGGCAACGCTCCTTCGGGGGTTCGAGCGGAAGGTCGAGGAGATCGCCGGGCTCCGGACGCGCTACTGGGTCGGCGGTGACGGGCCGCCGCTCGTCCTCGTCCACGGGCTCGGCGGCGCCGCGTGGAACTTCACCGACCTCGGTCCGCTCCTGGCGGCGCGGCACCGCGTTCTCGTTCCCGACCTGCCCGGCCACGGCGGGACCGAGCCGCTGCCGCAGCTCGAGAGCCTGTCCGACCTCGCACTGCACGTCGCCGCGGTCATCGAGCACGAGGACATGTCGCCGGCGGCGGTGCTCGGGTACTCGATGGGCGGGCCGGTCGCGCTGCGCCTTGGCGTCGAGCGGCCCGAGGCCGTCTCGTCGCTGGTTCTCGTCGCAGCCGCCGGGATCGTGTCCACGACCCGGCGCGCCGAGGTCTGGCTCGCCGCGATCTCGGCTCTGCGACCTGCGCGGAAGGTGGCGCGGTTCCGCTTTCTCCTGGCCAGGCGGCCGAACCTGCGCGCTCCGATCTTCGGCTACTGGGGCGCGGATGACCCGAGCGTCCTCTCCCCGGAAGCCGTGGTCGGCTTCCTCGCGGCGCAGCCGGAGCACACGGACGTCGAAGGGGCGGCGCGGGCGCTCCTGAAGGACGACCCAAGGCCGGACCTTGCGGGCGTGACGTGCCCGACGGCGGTCGTCTGGGGCGCCCGCGACCGGTTGATCCCGCTCGAGGACGGCTTCGAGTACGCACAGGCGTCTGCGCTGCCCGCTGCGCGTGCTCCCGGCGGCGGGCCATCTCCTCGTCGGGGAGTGCCCGGAGGAGCTCGCAGCGGTCGTCGAAGAGCTCCTTGCAACGACTCGGTCCTCGGCGGTGTAGATCCCTGTGTGAGAGCCCTGCTCGCCCTCGTCGCCGTGCTCGCCCTCACGGCGTGCGGTGGTGACGAGGAGGGCGCGCCGCCGACGAGCAGCGAGGCGTCCCCTGCGGGGCTCACGGCAGCCGGCTGCCCCGTCGACGACCGCCAGGCCTGCGCAGCGGGCGGCCTCGGCCGCGACGGCCCTGGAGGAGGGAGACATCGCCCGCCTGGTCGAGCTGAGCTACGCGGACACCTTCGTCTGCGACGACCTCCCGGCAGAGGTGTTCCCCGACTGCTCGCCGGGGGCGACCCTCGAGGGCCATGCGGTCACAGGGGCCGACGGCAAGATCAGCGTTCTCGACGCGGAGGAGTACGAGGCACGGCTCGCGGAACTCGGCGACGCCACGGTCACCGGCATCGGAACGTGCGGACCCGACGACCCGGACCGCCGCTCGTACCACCTGGCTTTCTGGGCCGCGGACGAGGGCGGGTCGCTGGAGCTGGTCAGGCGCGAGGGGGAGTGGTCGATCGGGATCGTCTACGCGGACTCGCTCGACGAACTGGAAGACCGTCTACGACGATCCGGAGTCCGAGCTGGCCTGCGGCAACGTCCAGCCCTGGGACTAGACCGGGTTCGGCAGGTCGACGAAGTCCCAGGCGAGCTCGAAGCGCTCGGCCAGCTTCGCGGTCAGCGCGCGCACGCCCAGGGTCTCGGTCGCGTAGTGGCCGCCGGCGATGAAGTGGACGCCGGCCTCCTTCGCCGCGTGCTTCGTCGGCTCGTCGGCCTCGCCCGTGACGAAGCAGTCGTATCCCTCCGCGGCCGCCTGTGCCAGGTAGCGCGCCGCGCCGCCTGAGCAAACCGCCACCCGCTCGACCACCTCGGGCCCGTAGGAGAAGACGAGCGGCATCCTGCCGAGCCGCTCCTGCACCCGCTCGGCCAGGTCGCTCACCGGAGCCGGGCGAGTGAGCCGTCCGCCGAAGCCCAGGCCGTCCGCGAAGCGCCCATCCTGCACGACGCCGAGCTCCTCGCAGAGGAGCGCGTTGTTGCCCACCTCCGGATGGGCGTCGAGCGCCAGGTGGTAGGCCACGAGGCTCAGGTCGGCGTCGAAGAGCGCCCGCAGCCGCTCGCGCATGACGGGCCCGACGACGCGCGGCTCCTTCTCCCAGAAGAGGCCGTGATGGACGAGCACGAGCTGTGCGCCGGCCTCCGCGGCGCGCTCGAACAGCTCCCGGGAGGCGGAGACGCCGCAGACGATCTTGTGCACCTCCTCGGCACCGACGACCTGGAGGCCCATCGGCCCGTAGTCGGGATAGGAGGCGAGATCGAGGTACTCGTTCGCCCAGGCTACGACCTCGTCGCGTGCCGGCATTCCGGGTACCCTATGGCGGGTTCGGGGTGTAGCGCAGCCTGGTAGCGCGCGCCGTTCGGGTCGGCGAGGTCCCCGGTTCGAATCCGGGCACCCCGACTGGGGAGGAGGGCCGCAGCGGCGGCCCTTCGAGCCTCAGGAGGCGAGTCGCGAGTGCACGATCGCCGTGCACTCGTTCTCGACGTAGTCGAGGCCGGCGGCGTCGGCGATCGCCTTCGCCTCCGTCGAGACGACTCCGAGTTGGAGCCAGAGCGCTCCCGCCCCGACCTCGACGGCCTGGCGCGCCACGTCGGGGCAGAACTCCGAGCGCCGGAACACGTCCACGAGGTCGATCGGCTCGTCGATCTCGGCCAGTGAGGCCACGCGGCGCTGCCCGAGGATCTCCGCAGGCCCGACGGGCCGGACCGGGATGACGTGGTAGCCCTCCTCCAGGAGATAGCGCATGACCGAGTTGCTCGGGCGATGCGGCTTCGGAGAGGCGCCGACGAGAGCGATCGTGCGCGCCTCGGAGAGGATCTCGGCAGGTGTCCTGGCCACAGCTCAAGGCTATCCTTCGCCCATGGCCGATCGTCTACGCATCGCCTGCGTCCAGTTCTGCGCCTCCGGCTCGAAGGCCGAGAACCTCGAGCGCATGGAGCCGCTCGTTGCCCGCGCGGCGTCGACCGGTGCCGACCTCGTCCTCCTGCCCGAGAAGTGGAACGGGATCGGGACGCACGAGATCATCCTGGACGTCGCCGAGCCGCTCGACTCCGGCGAGTCGGTCGGGGCGATGAGCGCGTGGGCGAAGCAGCACGGGATCACGCTCGTCGGCGGCTCGATCGTGGAGCGTCGCGAGGGGCGCGAGAAGCTCTCGAACACGTGCGTCGTCTTCGACCCCGAAGGCGAGATCTCCGCGACCTACCGCAAGATCCACATGTTCGACGTCGAGGTCGGCGGCCAGGTCTACCGCGAGTCGGACAGCGAGGAGCCCGGAGAGGGCCCGATGAGCTGCGACGTCGAGGGCTGGAGGCTCGGACTGACGGTCTGCTACGACCTGCGCTTCCCCGAGCTGTACCGCATCCTCGCCGTCGAGGGCGCGGAGATCATCACGGTCCCCGCCGCGTTCACGCTCTACACGGGCAAGGACCACTGGGAGCTCCTCCTGCGCGCTCGGGCGGTCGAGAACCAGTGCTTCGTCGCCGCCGCCAACCAGTGGGGCGTGCACGAGGGGGGCAAGGCCTCCTACGGCCGTAGCTCGATCATCGACCCCTGGGGCGTCGTCCTGGCGCAGGCGCCGGACGAGGACTCGGTCATCTCCGCCGAGCTGGACCGGGCGCACATGGACCGCATCCGACGCAGCCTCCCGTCGCTGGCCAACCGCCAGCCCGCCGCGTACACGTGGCCAGCGGAGGTCTAGAGGGCCCGCGTCGCGTCGAGGCTGTCCTCTTCGACGTCGACTTCACGCTCGCCAAGCCCGGCCCGCTCCTCGGGCCCGAGGGCTACCGCGAGGCCGGCGCGCGCCACGGCCTGACGCTCGACCCCGAGCTCTACGTGCAGGCGCGCGCGGCGGCGATCGAGGACCTCCACCACCACCCGGAGCTCGAGCACGACGAGGAGATCTGGGTGCGGTTCACGACCGACATCGTGCGCGGCATGGGCGGCGACGGCCCGCGCGCCGAGGAGGTCGCGCGGGCGATCACGAACGGCTGGCTCCATTCGGCCAACTTCGAGCTCTACGAGGACACGCTGCCCGTGCTCGCGGAGCTCCGGGCCCAAGGTCTCCGCATCGGGCTCGTCTCGAACACGAGCCGCGACCTGGACGCCTTCGTCGACCACTTCTCGCTCGACGTGGACGCGTGGATCTCCTCCGGCGTGCACGGCAAGGTCAAGCCCGACCCCTCCATCTTCCGCGTCATCCTCGGCCGGCTCGAGGTCGAGCCCCAGGCAGCCGTGATGGTCGGCGACTCTCTCCTCGACGACGTCGAGGGTGCCCGCGCTCTCGGCATGCAGGCGTACCTGATCGACCGGGAGGGCCGCTTCCCGGACCGGGACGACGCCCTTCCGACCCTTCTGGCGCTACCCGCGCTCCTCGGTCTGGGCCCTGGCTAGAGGCAGGGCGAGCGGCCCGGCGCGAGGAGCCCGAAGCCCCAGACCAGCTCGTCGTACACGTAGAAGGCGCTCGTCGCCGTCGGGTCGTCGCGGACGAGGGCGATGTAGTCACCGCAGTCCTCTTCGGCGAGCTCGCCGTACGTGGCGCCGATCTCGCCGGCCTGTTGGCCGAGCGCCAGCCCCTCCGGGGTGTCCCAGCCCTCCGGCTTCCAGACCGTGAACGCGTGCACCACGCGCCCGCTGCGGAAGACCACGCCCGCGCCCTCCGGCTGGAACGGGTTCTCGTTGAAGTACCAGGTCGTCTGACGGCAGTCCCGGCACTCGCCGTGACGCTGCCCCCAGGTCTCGAGCACCTGGGCCCTGGTCATCCCGAGCTCGATGCCGGCCAGGCTCACCCCGGGCGTGAACGTTCCGCCGGTCGGCGGCTCCGCCGCGGCCGGTGCACCCACCAGGAGCGCCGCGGCCGCGAGCGCGAGGCCCGTCAGCGCGAGCGGGCGAGGAGCGCGGGCGCCCACGAGGCGAGCGGGGATATGTCCCCGCCCCGGCCGTTGAGGTCGCGGTATCCGAGCGCGTGCTCGGCCTGCAACATCTTGTGAATCTGCGTCGTGCCCTCGTAGATGATGGGCGCGCGGGCGTTGCGGAAGTACCGCTCGATGCCGTACTCGCCGGAGTAGCCGTACGCACCGTGCACCTGGATCGCGAGGTGCGCGGCCTTGAACGCGCATTCGGTTGCGTGCCACTTGGCGAGGCTCGTCTCCCGGGTGTTGCGCACGCCCTGATCCTTGAGCCAGGCGGCCTGCATGACGAGGAGCTTCGACGTCTCGTAGTCGAGCACCATCTGGGCGATCATGTCCTGCACGAACTGGTTCTTGCCGATCGGCTTGCCGAAGGTCTCACGCTCGCGCGCGTACTCGACCGAGCGCTCGAGGCAGGCGCGGATGACGCCGCAGGCGCCGGCCGCGACCGTGAAGCGGCCCTGGTCGAGGCCGTACATGGCGATCTCGAAGCCCTGGCCCTCCTCGCCGACGAGGTTCTCGGCGGGCACCTCGACGTTCTCGAAGAAGAGCTCGCCGGTCGAGCCGGCCCACACGCCGAGCTTGTGCTCGGTCTCCTGCGCGGAAAGCCCGGGCATCCCCTTCTCGAGCACGAAGGCCGAGATGCCCTTGTGCTTCGCGTCGGGGTCCGTCTTCGCGAAGACGAGCGCGTGGTCGGCGACCGCCGCATACGAGATCCAGTTCTTCTGGCCGTTGAGGACGTAGCCGTCGCCCTCCTTGCGCGCCGTCGTCCGCATAGCGGCGACGTCCGAGCCCGCGGCCGGCTCGGTGAGGCCGAAGCACGCGATCTTCTCCCCGCGCGCCTGCGGCGCGAGGTAGCGCTCCTTCTGCTCCTCGCTGGCGTAGCGGAGCAGCGAGAGCGAGTTGAGGCCCACGTGGACGGAGATCAGCGTGCGGAAGGCGGCCTCGCCGCGCTCGATCTCCTCGCAGGAAAGCGCCTCGGAGACGAAGTCCATTCCGGCTCCGCCGTACTCCTCCGGAATGACGACTCCGAGCAGCCCGAGCTCGGCCATTCCCTCGATCACGGACATGTCGAGGTGATGGTTGATGTCGTTCTCGATCGCGTTCGGAAGCACGCGCTCGTCCACGAACTGGCGGACTGTTGCCTGCACCTCGCGCTGCTCCGGAGTGAGCTCGAAATTCACGGGCCTAGTGTACGCGGACGGTTGCTAGACTCGGACCCCTTGCGCGCGGAGGCTGGTGTCCGGCCTGTCCGGAGAGACCGTGCTGTCCGCTCGACGGGCAGGCGGAGTCGCGTGGTCCGCCGCCTGGCGAAGATCGCGCTCGCAAGCACCCTCGTGCTCGTCCTTCTGGCCCTGGCCGCGGGGCTCGTCTTCGCCGGCTCGGCGAGCCACATCGCGGCCGGCGTTGAGATCGCCGGCGTCAACGTCGGCGGCCTGACCGCGGACGAGGCCCAGGCGAGGCTCGAAGCGGTCGCCCGGCGCTACGAGTCCGTCCCGGTCGCCTTCACGGCGGGCGGTGCGACGTTCCCGCTTCGGCCCTCGGACGTCGAGGCACGCGCGAACTGGGCTGCGGCGGCCGAGGAGGCCCTGGAGCGCGGCGACGGGCCGGTCCCGCTGCGCGGCCTCGAGCGCCTCTGGCTCCGCACGACGGGGGCCAACGTCGAGCCCTCGGTCGAGGTCTACGAGCCGGGGCTCGCCTACCGCTTGAACCAGATCGCCGCCGAGGTCGACGAGCCCGCCCGCGAGGCAGCGCTCGTCCTCAACGGGCTCGAGCCGGAGGTCGTGCCCGGCCAGGCCGGCCTCAAGCTCGACCAGGAGGCCTCGGCCGGCATCGTCCTCGCCGCTCTCGCCGGATTCGAGCGTGTGGAGACGCCGCTCCCCGTCGCCGTCGACCGGCCGGATGTGACCCAGCAGGAGATGGCGGCGATAGCCGCTCAGACGCGCACCGTGCTCTCGGCGCCGGTCAAGCTGACGTTCAGCGGGGCTGCCGTGAACGTGCGCCCACAGCAGATGGCGCGGCTGCTCGACCTGCCTTCGGGCGGTCAGACTGAGCTCGGCATCGACCAGAAGGCTGCCACCCGGCGCCTCCGCAACCTCTCGCGTGGCGTGGCGCGGCCGCCGCGCAACGCCGACTTCGCCGTCAACGCCGCCGGACGCGTGAGCGTCGTCCCGTCACGCGCAGGGCGGACGCTCGACGTCGCCGCGACCTCCGCCGCCCTCCTCGAGGCGGCCTCCCGGACGACGAACCGGACGGCCGCCCTCGTCGTCGTCGAGCGCCAGCCGCAGACGACGACGAAGGAGGCGCGCGCGCTCGGCATCCAGCGCCAGTTCGCCTCCTACGCGACGCTCTACTCCGGCACCTCCGACCGGATCCGGAACCTGCAGCTTGCGATCGGGCTCCTCGACGGAGCGCGCATCGCGCCCGGCGCGACCTGGTCGTTCAACGAGCGCGTCGGACCGCGCACAGAGGAGCGGGGTTTCCGCTCCGCGCCCGTGATCCTCGACGGCGAATACGAGGAGGGCGTCGGCGGCGGCGTCTCGCAGGTCGCCACGACCGTCTTCAACGCCGCGTGGGAAGCGGGGATCAAGATCGCGGAGCGGACCGCGCACGCGCTCTACATCAGCCGCTACCCGACCGGACGTGACGCGACCGTCAACTACCCGGACGTCGATCTCAAGCTGCGAAACGACACGAAGCGCTGGATCGTGCTCAAGGCCGGCTACGACGAGAGCGGGATCGTCGTGCGGGTTCTCGGCGGCGGGCCCGAGCGGCGCGTGGAGAGCATTGCAGGCGAGCTGAAGACCACCGGGCCGCCGAAGGTCGAGCGCCTGTCCGACCCGACGCTCTTCGTGGGCGACCGCGTCGTCGTGGAGGGCGGAGAGCCCTCCCGCGCGGTCACCGTCGAGCGGATCGTCTACCTGGGCGACGAGGTCCTGTACCGCGAGAGCTGGTACACGGGCTACCGGTCGGAGAAGAAGATCGTCCGCGTGGGCACGAAGCCGCGGCCGGTGACCCCTCCGCCGACGCCTCCTGAGGACGAGGACAAGCCGAAGGACGGCGACCCGCCGCCCGGCGGTGGCGGTGGCGGCGGCGGCCGCCGCTAGCCTTCGACGCCCGCGATCGCCTCGGCCAGCCAGGTAGGCATGCGCGTCGGCCGCAGCGTCTCGGCGTTCACGCAGGCGTGGGCCGTCCAGCCGTCCGCGACGATCGCCGGCGGGTCGCTCGTGCGCTCGACGACGTACTCGAAGCGGAAGCGGGCGCCGCGGACGTCGACGGCGCGGACATGGATCCGCAGCTCGTCGTCGAACCGCACCCCGCTCGCGGTAGCGCACCGAGGCCTCCGTGGTGGTGGCGTCGACGCCTTGCTCCACCAGGCCCTTGTAGCCGCCGGGGAACTGGGCCAGGTAGGCGACCCGCGCGATCTCGAACCAGACGAGATAGACCGCGTTGTGGACGACGCCCTGGGCGTCGGTCTCGTTGAAGCGCACGGTCAGGTCCGTCGCGAAGCGGTAGCCGTCCATCGAGCCGGAACTTTCGCAGCACCGCTCGTGTCCAAGCAACCGAGATGAAGGAGGACACGATGAGGAAGGTCTTGCTCGTACTGCTCGTCGGCGTGCTGTCGCTCACCGCAGCGGCCTGCTCGTCGGGAGACAACGACGACGAGGGCGCGGGCGCCGACTATGGGGCCGCCGCCGCGGAAGAGACGGCCGCCGACGCTGGGGAAGCCGAGTCCGGCGGTGGCGAGGACGCTGTCGCCGTGGCGCAGGGGAGCTCCGTTCCCTCGGTCGGGCCGCGCGTGATCCAGACGGCCTCGCTGGTGCTCTCGGTTCCCAGGAACGAATTCGAGAAGGTCGTCGACCGGGCGCGCGTGCTTGCAACCTCGAGCGGCGGCTTCGTCGTCGAGTCGAGCGCCTCGCAGAGCGGCGGGGACGGCAGGCTCGTCAGCGGGAGCCTCGTCGTGCGCATCCCGGAGCGGAGCTATGCGCGCGTGATGGAGCAGCTTTCGGGGCTCGGCCGTGTGGAAGGGCGCGAGGAGGCGGGCCAGGACGTCTCGCAGGAGTTCGTCGACCTCGAGGCGACGGGAGCGCCATCTCGAGGCCGTGGAGAGCCAGCTCCTGAACCTGCTCGACGAGACGAACACGGTCGCCGAGGCGCTGACGGTGCAATCGCAGCTGAACCAGGTGCAGCTCGACCTGGAGCAGGCGCGCGGGCGCCTCCAGTACCTCGAAGACCAGGTCGCCTTCGCCACGATCTCGCTCGACGTTCGTGAGCGCCAGGTAGTCGCCGCCGCCGACGACGGCGGGCCGTGGAGCATCGTGGACGCCTGGGGAACCGCCGCTCGCGGGTTCGTGACCGTGGTCGGCTGGATCCTGATCGCGGCGGCGACGATCGCCCCGCTCGTCATCCTGCTCGTCCTCGCCTTCCTCGGCGCCCGGGTCGCCTACCGGCGCGGCATCCCGGGGATCAAGCGGACTCCCAGCGCCTAGCCCTCGGGCCTCCCGGGTATCGTCTCCATGGCGAACGACCTGGGAGGCCCAGCATGGCCAAGAAAAAGACGACGAAGAAGGAGACGGAGGCCGGGACGATCGGCCGCCTCTCCAAGCGCGGAGAGGAAGCGGTCTCGTGGCTCGTCGACGAGCTGACCAAGAACGAGCGCGTCACCGAGGCGCTCGCGAGGGCGATGGCAGCGAAGGGCAGGGTCGAGGAGGGCTCGCGCAAGGCCCTGGGGCAGGTGGGCGTCGCGGCCTCGGACGAGCTCAAGGACCTGCGCAAGCACATCGAGCAGCTCGAGAAGCGCCTGGCCAAGCTCGAGGGCGGTGCGAAGCCCAAGCCCGGCGCCAAGACCCCTGCGAGCAAGGCGACGACGCGGTCGCGGGCGAAGAAGACGCCTGCCGACACGCCTGCCGACACGCCTTCCCCGGCCCCCGGCCGCGCGGTCGGCGGCGGCACCGGCCGAGGCTCCGGCTCGGGCGGGACAGCCGCCTAGGCGGGGACCCGCACCCGAAGAGCGCCGGGCACGATCTCGAACGTCGCGGGAGTCGTTCCCGGCTGCTCGCCGTCGAGGGCGATCGGCAGCGGGATCGCAGTCTCGACGCGCACCCGCTTTCCGCGCACGACCTCGGCGCGGGGGTGCGGCAGGTACGTGCCGCGGTAGATCCCCGGGAGCGTGCGCACGAAGTCGACCTTCGTCGCGTCGCCGATGAGAGCCACGTCGAAGAGCCCGTCCGAGGGGTCGGCCTCCGGCGTGAGCCGCATCCCGCCGGCGAGCTCGCTTCCGATCGCCGCGATGACCTCGAGCATCTTCCCTGAGCGCCGCTCGTCGTCGATCTCGACCTCGTACTCCGAGTTCCGCCAGCGCATGAAGACGGTGCTCGTCGCCCAGAAGAACGAGACCTTGCCCCCGAGCGCCTTCGAGCTCGTGTTCGCGCGTGCGGCCACGGCCCCGCTGATGCCGGCGCCCGCGAAGTTCGTGAAATAGGACTCGGTCGGCGACCCGTCCCAGGCCGTGAAGGACGCGTGGCCCACGTCGACGACGCGCGTCGTCCCGGCGTGCGCGGCCTGCAGCGCCCCCTCGACGTTCCGCGGGATCCCGAAGCTGCGGGCGAAGTCCTTGCCGGTGCCCCGGGGGATGGTGGCGAGCTCGGCCCGCTTCTCGGGCTCGACCTGCATGAGCCCGTTCGCCGCCTCGTTCACGGTGCCGTCGCCGCCGACGGCGACGACGAGCCGGGCGCCCTGCTCGGACGCGGAACGGGCGAGGTCGGCGATCTGGCCCGGCCGCTCGCTGAGGAGCGACGGGCCTCTGAGCCCGAGCTCGGCGGCCCGGCGTGCGATCTCGGGCCAACGCCGCCGCGTCGACCCGTTCGCCGAGGCGGGGTTGACCACGAAGACGACGTCTTCGTCCACTAGTGCTTGGTGTCGGTCGCGACCGCGAGCGCGAGCTCGGTCATCTGGTCGACCGCGGCCTTCATCTCCTCGTCGCTGATGCGCACGAACTCACCCTCGATGACGACGTCGCTGACCGTGAGCAAGCACCCCGCCTTCACCTTGCGCAGCGCGCCGAGGGTGAAGAGGACGGCCGCCTCCATCTCCACGGCGAGGATGCCGCGGTCCGACCAGCGCTGGTACTGCCCCTGGTCGGAGTTGTAGAAGACGTCGCTCGAGACGATCGGCCCGACGCGCACGGGCTTCCCGAGCTCCTTGGCGGCGTGGACGGCGCCGTGGACGAGGTCCCAGTCGGCCGTCGGCGCGTGCGGCTCGCCGACGATGTGTGTGGCGGTCGCGTCGGCCGGCACCGCCGAGATCGCGACCACGAGGTCGCCGAGCTTCATGTCGGGCTGGAGGCCGCCGCAGGTGCCGATGCGGAGCATCCGCTTGACGCCGAGCATGGCCAGCTCCTCGATCACGATCGCTGCCGAGGGGCAGCCCATGCCGGTCGCCTGCACAGAGACAGGCTGTCCACGGAAGGTTCCGGTGAAGCCGAGCATCCCGCGCTCCCAGTTCCGCTGCTCGACGTTTTCGAGAAATGTCTCGGCGACGTACTTCGCGCGCAGGGGGTCGCCGGGGAGGAGGCAGGCCTCGGCGTACTCGCCGGGCTCTGCACGAACGTGAATAGGCATGGCGCTATCGTCCCCGCCGATGGCGCGCCTGGTCAAGCGACCACGGCTCACACAGGTTCTCGCCTTCTGCGGGGAGGACCCGATCGAGCGCGTGTTCCTCGAGGACGTCGCCCGCCGCGGGCTCGGCCGCTTTGCCGGCCTGCGCGACGGCGGGCGCCTCACGGCGCTCTGCCATCTGGGCGCCAACCTCGTCCCTTCCGGGCGCAACGTTGCGGTCTTCGCCGACCTGGTGGCGAGCAGCGACCCGCGCATGCTCGTCGGGGAGGAACGGGCGGTGACCGAGCTCTGGGAGGCCGTGCGGGCGTTCCTCCCCGAGCCGATCGACGACCGTCCGGGCCAGCCCGTCTACGTCCTGGAGAAGCCGCCCGAGCCGGCGGGCAGCGCCCTGCGCCCGGCGACGCTCGGCGACCTGGACGCACTCGTTCCGGCGGCGGCCGAGGCCTACCGCGAGGAGGTGGGCGTCGACGCCTACGCCCGGGACCCGTCGCTGTTCGAGTGGCGCACGCGCGTGCAGATCGAGGAGGGGCGGAGCTGGGTCTGGCGCGAGAACGGCCGCATCCTCTTCAAGGCGGAGGCGTCCGCGTGGACGCCGCAGGCCGTCCAGCTCCAGCAGGTGTGGGTCGAGCCCGAGCTCCGCGGCCGCGGCAACGGGAAGCGCGGCCTCGCCGATCTCTGCCGGCTCCTGCTCGAGACGACACCGGCCGTCTGTCTCTTCGTCAGGCCGGAGAACTCGCCTGCGATCGCGCTCTACGACTCCATCGGAATGCGGCGCACGATCACGTACCGCTCGCTCATCTTCGGGTGACGCGGCAAACCACGAATGGGTGATTGCACGGGTCTGGGCACCCGCCAATCATTCAGTGGGAGTTGCGGAGGGTTGGCCTCACTGCGGCAGCGCTCATCCTCGCGTTCACGGCCGGTGGTTGCGGTCGTGCCGAGGAATCGTTCGCGCATTCCTGCGTCGCCACCGACAGGAAGTTCATCGAGACCGCGAACCTGAACGTCACCGCCTTCAACGATCTCTCGGTCGATTTCCGGGCCGGCGAGGTCGCCGCGGAGGAGATCGCCGCCGAGGCGTTCTCCGCCGCGGAACGTCTGGTCCACGAGAAGCCACGCGATCCCTCGCTCAAGCAGGCCCAGAAGTACCTCGACTCCATGTTCAACGAATACGGAGAGGCGGTCACGCTCCATGCAGAAGGCAAGAACCCCGGCGAGCGCATGCAGCGCGCGTACGGGCTCGCGAACTTCGCCCGCGATGTCCTCGCTGAGGCGCAACCGGCGCTGCAGGCAGAAGGCTGCGACGTCGCGCCGCTCCTGTAGGCGACGGTGATTCCAGGCGAGCCGGC
The DNA here is from genome assembly GCA_963784175.1 of uncultured Actinomycetes bacterium. Classification (GTDB taxonomy): domain Bacteria; phylum Actinomycetota; class Thermoleophilia; order Gaiellales; family Gaiellaceae; genus JAIBJN01. The sequence continues at coordinate 53,051 of CAWAQJ010000004.1, forward strand.
CGCTTCCGGCCCTTGTGAACGGAAGGCAGCAGCGAAGCTGCTCCCTTCCTCCCTGTCTCAGCCTTTGCCGCTTCGCGGCCGCTGAGACGAAGCCTTTGCCGCTTCGCGGCCGCTGAGACTGAGTACGATCCGGTGCGTGGACGCCGCGGCTCTGCGGGCGCGCATCGAGGAGCACGTCCGCCGGCACGACCTGATCCCGCCCGGCGGCGAGGTGACTTGCCTCGTCTCGGGCGGCCCCGACTCCACCTGCCTCTGGCACGCGCTCGGCGCTCTTGGCTACCGCGTGTCGGCGCTGCACGTCAACCACCGGCTGCGCGGCGAGGAGTCCGAGGAGGACGCGCGCTTCTGTGAGGAGCGGCTCGGGGCGCAGGTGCTGGTCGCGCCTCCGGCGGCGCGCGCGACCGAGGCCGAGCTTCGCCACCTGCGCTACGCGGTCAGCGCCGGGCGGCTACGGGCGACGGGTCACACCGCCTCGGATCAGGTGGAGACGATCATTTTCCGCCTCGCCTCGAGCGGGACGACCACGGGGATCAAGGTCAGCCGTGAAGACGGCGTCGTACGGCCGCTCTTGGTCGCCTGGCGCGACGAGACGGAGGCCTATTGCGTCGCGGAGGGCCTCGACTGGCGCGTCGACTCGTCCAACCCGGACACAGCCAGAGGGGTCATCAGGGCCGAGATCATGCCCGCGCTCGAGCGCCTCCATCCGGCCGCCGAGCGCAACGTGCTCTCGGCCCTCGACGAAGCCCCACGGCTCCCCAGACGGGTCGAGAGCGCGCTGTTAGAGTTGCTCGCCTCTCGTGAGGGGTCAAAGCGTCTCGATCTGGGCGACGGCCGCGTGGCGGTAAGGGAGTACGAGAGCGTCTGGCTCGAGCGCGGCCCCGTGCCGCTCGAGGGCCGCGTGCACTGGGGCGCGTGGACGCTCGAGTCGTCCCGCCCCGGCCTCCACGTGCGCGGGTGGCGCCCCGGCGACCGGCTCGCCGGCCAGGGCAAGAAGGTGCAGGACGTCTTCGTCGATGCCAAGGTCCCGCGCTCCGAGCGCGAGGCCTGGCCGCTCGTCGTCCGCGGCGACGAGGTCGTCGCCGTCCCGGGCATCACGACGGCGCCCGGGTACGAGGACGCCGTCAGCGGGGACGCATGAGCGTCTTCGCCTTCGGCTCATCCCGGGTGAAACCATGTTTCCCCGGTGCCCCTTCTTTGATGCAGTGAAGGAACCTCCCGGTTCCCTCACCCCCCCCTGCTCCTGGACGAAGGCGTCCAGTGAGCAGCGTCAACGAGCTCACCGCGGCGGTCTCCGAGATCCTCGTCGACGAGGAGACGCTCCAGAACCGCATCGGCGAGCTCGGCGCGGAGATCAGCGAGGACTACCGCGGGCGCGACCTGCTGCTCATCGCCGTCCTCAAGGGCGCCGTCTTCTTCATGGCCGACCTCATGCGGCGCATCGACGTGCCGTGCGAGGTGGACTTCATGGCCATCTCGAGCTACGGCGCCGGCGTGGACTCGTCGGGCGTCGTCCGCATCCTCAAGGACCTCGACATCTCGATCGAGGGTCGCAACGTCCTCGTCGTCGAGGACATCATCGACTCGGGCCTCACGCTCTCGTATCTCCTCCGGAACCTCGAGGCGCGCGAGCCCGCGTCGCTCGAGATCTGCGCGCTCCTGACGAAGCCCTCGCGGCGCGAGATCGACATCCACTGCCGCTACATCGGCTTCGAGATCCCCAACAAGTTCGTGATCGGGTACGGCCTCGACTTCGCCGAGAGGTACCGAAACCTCCCGTTCGTGGGCGTTCTCAGGGAAGAACTGGCCGCCCAGGCAGAAGAGCAGACCTAACGTAAGGCTCATCCATACGGCGTCGGAAGCCGAATAGCAGACTGCTAGGCTTTCTTCCAACTCCGAGGTCTCCGCTTTGAGCCGTTTCTTCCGCAGCGCACTCTTCCCCCTGATCGTCATCGTTCTGCTCGTCTATCTGGCGTCGCAGACGTTCCTGCCGCGGTCCGACGGATGAGCCGAAGAAGACGTACAGCGAGCTCAAGAACGAGGTAGAGACCAACCCCGAGAACATCACGCAGGTCGTCTTCAGCCCGAAGGGCCGCTCGATCGAGGCGACCTTCGACAACGGCGACAAGTGGAAGGTCAACTACCCCAGCGACCAGTCCCAGATCGAGTTCGAGAACCTGCTCGACGACCAGAACCCGCCGGTGCCATACGACTCGAAGGGCACGGGCCAGAGCGGCTGGTGGTCGATCCTCACCTACCTGCTGCCGTTCGTCCTCTTCTTCGCCTTCTGGATCTTCCTCATGAACCAGATGCAAGGCGGCGGCTCGAAGGTCATGAGCTTCGGGAAGAGCCGCGCGAAGCGGGTGGCGCCCGACTCGCCGAAGATCACCTTCAAGGACGTGGCCGGCGTGGACGAGGCGGTCGAGGAGCTGCACGAGATCAAGGAGTTCCTCGAGAACCCGAAGAAGTTCCAGGCGCTCGGCGCACGTATTCCCAAGGGCGTCCTCCTCTACGGGCCGCCCGGAACGGGTAAGACGCTGCTCGCGCGCTCGGTCGCCGGCGAGGCCGGCGTGCCGTTCTTCTCCATCTCCGGCTCCGACTTCGTCGAGATGTTCGTCGGCGTCGGCGCCTCGCGCGTGCGCGATCTCTTCGAACAGGCCAAGCAGGCGAGCCCCTGCATCATCTTCATGGACGAGATCGACGCCGTCGGCCGTCACCGTGGCGCCGGCCTCGGCGGCGGCCACGACGAGCGCGAGCAGACGCTGAACCAGCTCCTCGTCGAGATGGACGGCTTCGAGATGAAGGACAACATCATCCTGATCGCCGCCACCAACCGGCCCGACATCCTCGACCCGGCGCTACTCGGCCCGGGCGCTTCGATCGCCAGATCGTCGTCGACCGCCCGGACCGCAACGGCCGCCGCAAGATCCTCGAGGTGCACACGAAGGGCAAGCCGATCGACAACTCGGTCGATCTCGACACGCTCGCCGCGGGGACGCCCGGCTTCACGGGCGCCGACCTCGCCAACCTCGTCAACGAGGCAGCGCTTCTCGCAGCGCGCCACGGGAGGAAGACGATCGGCGAGCTGGAGCTCGAGGAAGGGATCATGCGGGTGATCGCCAGGCCCGGAGAAGAAGACCCGGCTCCTCTCCGAGCACGAGCGCAAGGTCACGGCGTACCACGAGATGGGCCACGCGCTCGTCGGGCACCACCTCCCTAACTGCGATGCCGTCCACAAGATCTCGATCATCAGCCGCGGCCAGGCCCTCGGCTACACGATCTCGCTGCCGGCCGAGGACAAGTTCCTGACGACGAAGTCGGCGCTCATGGACCAGATGGCGATGACGCTCGGCGGCCGCGCCGCAGAGGAGCTCGTCTTCCACGAGGTCACGACCGGCGCGGCGAACGACATCGAGAAGGTCACGGCGACGGCCAAGCACATGGTCATGCGCTACGGCATGAGCGAGAAGCTCGGTCCGCGCATGCTCGGCCGCAACCACGACATGCCGTTCCTCGGCCGCGACATGGGCTCCGAGCCGGACTACTCCGAGGAGATCGCGCGCGAGATCGACGACGAGATCCGCCGCGTGATCGAGGAGGCCCACGACCGTGCTCGGAAGGTCCTCACCGAGCACACGGACGAGCTGCACAACCTCTCGGAGCTCCTCATCGAGCGCGAGACGATCGACAAGGATCAGTTCGAGCGGCTGCTCGCGGGCGAGTCGCCGGAGACCATCTTCCCGGAGGCCGAGAAGGCCCCGACCGGCCGAGGACGAGGCCGAGAAGAAGCCGCGGGCGGAGCCCAAGCCGCGGCCCTTCCCGCTCCCGGGCGCGACGATGCAGTCGCCGCCCGAGCCCGAAGGCGCCAACTAGCCTCGCGCGTGCGCGGCACGCTCCTCGTTCTCATCGGCGCGTTCGCCCTGTCCGCCTGCGGCGGGGGAGAGACGACGACCGTCACGGAGACGGACACGCGCACCGAGACGTCGACCGCGACGGAGACGGTGACGCAGACGGAGACGGTCGCAGGGCCCGCGGCCGGACTGCCGCCCGCCGTCGCCGAGACCCACGCCGCGCTGCTCGCCGCGGCCGAGTCGGGCGACTACGAGGCGCTGCGCCCGCTGATCCCGGCCTCCGGCTTCTCCTACACGTTCGGCCTCCCGGCCGAGGGCGGCCCGATCGAGTACTGGCAGCAGGTCGAGCAGGAGTCGGGCGAGAGCCCCATCGAGACCCTCGCCCGCATCCTCCGCATGCCGTACACGCTCGCCGGCGGCACCTACATCTGGCCGTTCGCCTACGACAAGACCCAGGAGGAGCTCACCGCCCACGAGCGGGAGATCCTCGGCGACCTGGCCGACGACTACTCCGGCGCGGGCAGCGGCTACCTGGGCTGGCGCGCGGGCATCGAGCCGGACGGCACCTGGCGCTTCTTCATCGCGGGCGACTGACGCGGGGCGGGCGCGTAGGCCCGCCCCGCGTCCCTGCGATCAGCAGTTGGCCAGGAGGTACTGGCGGACGTTCGTGCCGTCGCCGCGCGCGGCCTCCGCGATCATCTGGTCGGTGAAGCGGAGAGAGCGGGCGTCGTACCCGCCGACGTCCTCCGAGGCGCCTTCCGGATGGAGCGGCATGAGCGCCCGGACCTGCCGGAAGCCGGCAAGCGCCTCCGCCTTCTGGGCTGCGTCGCCTTCGTCCCAGTAGCGCCACCATGCGCATTCGGCCTGGAAGAGCGCCATCATCAGCGCCGCCCGCTGGCCGTAGAAGCCGTCCTCGAGGTCGAGCTCTTCCCAGACCGCGCCGGGCGGAAGCGGGATCGTCTTCGTCACGTCCTCGTAGTCGCTGCGCACGGTCTCAGGCGAGTCGAGGGTGCTGTAGACGCCCCACGCCCCTGCGGAGAGGAACAGGGCCAGCGCGGCCGCGACGAGCACGAGGCGCGCGCGCCGCCTGGGCGCCCGCCGCGCAGGGGTCGGGAGAGGGTCGGCCAGGATCTCCTGACGCAGCCGTTCCCGCGCGTCTGCCGATGCGGGCTGGAGCTCGCGGGCCGGGTCCGCGTGGCGCAGGAGCTCGAGGACGTCAGGAGCGGGCATCGAAGACACCTCCGGGGATGGTGTGGGTGGAGTCGTTCTCGCCGAGGGCGGCCTCGAGCCTGCGGCGCGCCCGGAAGAGCCGGACGGCGACGTTGGCGCGCGAGCAGCCGAGCGCGCGGGCGACCTGGTCGCGATCGAGGTCGTCCCAGGCGGTAAGGAGGAGGACCTCGCGGTCCGCCTCCGAGAGAGTCGCCAGCGCGGAGCGGAGCGCGTCTCGCTCGCCGACGGTGTCCACCGGGTCGCCGCCGGCCCGGGGCTCGGGCCCCAGGCGCTGGACGAGCGCGCCCTGCCGTCGGTCGGAGCGGTGGAGGTTGGCGCGGACGTTACGGGCGACGCCGATCAGCCAGGGAAGGGCATCGTCGGGCACCTCGTCCAGGCGACGCCAGGCGACGAGGAACGTCTCCGCGACGATCTCGTCGGCGAGGCCCGGCACCCGCCGCCACGCGTAGGCGCGCACGGCGTCGAAGTGGCGCTCGTAGAGGCGGTTGAAGCTCGCCTCCTGGTCTCGGGGTTCCGGCATTCAGCGTCCTCCGGGTCGGGAACGGGTTCTCCCGTTACCTGTCCGGCAGGGCGCCTCCGATTTCAGAAGAGGATGTACCACCGGCGTCGGCGCGACTTCCGGGGCGGGTCGGGCACGGGCTCACCGGCGACGATCGCGCTCGGGGCCTCGACCGTAAGGAAGCGCGCCAGGCCGTCGTCCTCGAGCGCCTCTGCCGCGGCCGCAAGGCCCGCCTCCCTGATGTCGGGCGTGTGGGCGTCGCTCGCGAGCACGTGGGCGAGCCCGAGCTCGAGGAGCTTCTGGGCGGCCGCCTGCGACGAGCGTCCGATGCGCCCGTCGACGGACGCGGCCGTAAGCTGGACGAGCGCCCCCATGCGGACCGCCTCCGCCAGGCGCCCCGGGTTCGACTGCACCTCGCGGTTGCGCTCGGGGTGGGCCAGCACGGCCAGCAGCCCGCGTAGCCCGAGCGCGTAGACCGTCTCCTCGAGCCCGGCGGGCCAGCCCGTGTAGGGAAACTCGACCAGGAGGTAGCGCCCCGACGCTGCGAGGGTGAAACGGCGCAGCCCGTCGTCGTCGAGCGAGGCCAGCATGCCGAGGTCGACCTCCCCACCGGGCAGAACCTCGACGTCGATCCCCTGCTCGAGGAAGTCCTCACGAAGGCGTGAAACGCCGCGTTCCATCTCCTCCGGGCGCGTTGGGTAGTCGCTGCGGACGTGGGGGGTGGCGGCGATCGCGGTGACGCCGTCCTCGGCCGCGCGGCGCGCAAGCGCACGGGCGTCCTCGACGGTGCGCGACCCGTCGTCGAGGCCGGGGAGGATGTGGGAGTGAAGGTCGATCATGAGAAGCGCTGAAGGCTCGTAGGATACGGTTGCCACGTGAGATCCCCGCTCGAGCAGGCCTTCCCGCGGCCATCCGTGCTCGGCGTGGTGAATGTCACACCGGACTCCTTTTCGGACGGCGGCCGCTTCCTTCGGCCCGAGGCCGCGGTCGCGGAGGCGCGCGGCCTCGTCGAGCAGGGCGCGACGATCGTGGACATCGGCGGCGAGTCGACCCGACCCGGCTCGGAGGGCGTCACCGCCGAGGAGGAGCTGGCGCGGGTGGAGCCCGTCATCTCGCGCCTCGCGGACGTCCCGCTGTCCGTGGACACCTCGAAGGCGGAGGTGGCGAGGAGAGCGCTCGAGCTCGGCGCCTGCATGGTCAACGACGTGACGGCGCTGCGCGGCGACCCTGAGCTCGCAGGTGTGGTCGCGGACGGCGACGCCTACCTGTGCCTCATGCACATGCTCGGCGAGCCCCGCACCATGCAGGAGGACCCGCGCTACGAGGACGTCGTCTCCGAGGTGAAGGCCTTCCTCGAGGAGCGCCTCTCCTTCGCCGTCGAGGCGGGGATCCCGGAGGAGCACGTCTGCCTCGACCCGGGCATCGGCTTCGGCAAGACCGTCGACCACAACGTCGAGCTCCTCACGCGACTCGACGAGCTCGTCGCCATCGGGCGGCCCGTGCTCGTCGGAGCCTCACGCAAGCGCTTCCTCGGCCGCTTGCTCGGCGACCCCGACGCGCTCACTGGCCCGGTGTCGGCGAGCGTGGCCGTGGCGGTGCTCGCGTACGAGCGCGGAGCGTCGCTCTTCCGCGCCCACGACGTGCGCGAGCACGTCGAAGCGCTGACGGTCGCTGGTGTCGTCGCGGGGCCAGCATGAGCGTCGCTCGGTTCGACCTCGCTCCCGTGGGGGAAACCATGTTCCCCCACGAGCCCCCTTCTTTGATGCAGTGAGGGAACCTCCCGGTTCCCTCACACACCCTCCACACGCTCACGGGCCGGTGGGCCCGTGAGCGAAGTCGTGATCGAGGTCCAGGGGCTCGATCTGCGCGGGTTTCACGGCGCACTCGAAGAGGAGCGGACGACCGGTCAGCAGTTCGTGTTCGACGTGACGCTCGTCGTTCACGACGCCGGCGTGCGCTCCGACCAGCTCGCCGACACGGTCGACTACACGGAGGTCGTCGATCGCATCCGCGCCGTCAGTGACAGCCGGCGGTTCAACCTCATCGAGGCGCTCGCTGCCGCGGTGGCCGAAGACCTGCTCGACAGCTTCCCTGTCTCCCTGGTGCGGGTCCGGGTGCGCAAGCCGGAGGTCAGGCTCGACGCCCCGGTGGAGTACACCGCCGCCACGGTCGAGCGCGGCCCTCGCTAGGCCCGTGCGCGCCTTCGTCGGGCTCGGAAGCAACCTCGGCGACCGGGAGGCGACGATACGAGCGGGCGGTCGCGCTGCTCGGCGAGCGCTCCGGGATCGACGTCGCCGCCGTCTCGACGCTGCGCGAGACCGACCCCGTCGGCTACGAGGACCAGCCGCGCTTCCTGAACGGCGTGGTCGCGCTCGACGTCGACCTCACCGCCCGCGGCCTCCTCGACGAGCTGCTCGAAGTCGAGCGCGAGCTGGGGCGAGACCGGTCGCGGGAGGCCCGCTGGGGCCCGAGGACGATCGACCTCGACCTCCTCCTGTTCGGCGACGAGACCGTGGAAGCGCCTGGCCTCACCGTCCCCCACCCGCGCCTGGCGGAGCGCCGGTTCGTCCTCGAGCCGCTGCACGAGCTCGCACCGGACCTGACTCTCCCGGACGGTCGCGCAGTGCGGGAGTTGGTGACTCCGGCGCTAGAATGAGGCGCATGTCTCACCTCGACGAGCTCGACGAATACGAGGCCGATCTCGAGCTACGCCTCAAGAAGGAATACTCGGCGGTCTTCAGCCTCTTCCGCTATTGCATCGTCACGCAGGACTCGACGTATCTCTGCAACCGCCACGAGCTGAGGGTCCTGCCGCAGACCACCTACCCCTTCTTCCATCTGACGATGGAGGACGTCTGGGTCTGGGACAAGAACCGCCCGACCCGGATCATTCCGCGCGCCGAGGTCTACACGTCCAGCGACGTGACGATCGAGGAGCTGCGCGGCGAGGGTGACGGGCCGGCGCTCACCCCCGAGGCCCTCGCGCAGAAGCTCGGCGAGACCCTCGGCGGGGACGAAGAGATCTCCTAGCGCTCTCGGGGCGCTCCCATGCTCCTCGCCGTCGACGTCGGCAACACGCAGACGGTCTACGGGCTCTACGACGGCGAGCGCCTGGCCGAGCACTGGCGCGTCACCACCGAGGCCGAGCGCACGGGCGACGAGCTCGGCGTCCTCGTCGGCAGGCTGCTCGAGCTCCGCGACGTCGGCTTCGAGGACATCGGCGGCGTCTGCCTCTCCTCGACCGTCCCGCCGCTCATCCGTGCCTACGAGGAGTTCGCGCGCGACTACGCGGAGGCGACGCTCCTCGTGCTCGGGCCCGGCACACGCACGGGGATCCCGATCTCCTACGACGACCCGCGCGAGGTCGGGCCCGACCGCATCGCCAACGCGGTCGCAGCGCGCGAGCGCTACGGCGCGCCCTGCATCGTCGTCGACTTCGGCACGTCCACGAACTTCGACATCGTCTCCGCGGACGGGGAGTACGTCGGCGGCGTTCTCGCTCCGGGGATCGAGGTCTCGATGGAGGCGCTCTTCGCCCGCGCCGCGCGGCTCGTGAAGGTCGACTTCACGCCGCCGCCGACGGTGATCGGCAAGACCACCGTCACCGGGCTGCAGTCCGGCCTCGTCTACGGCTTCGCCGGGCAGGTGGACGGGATCGTGAAGCGCATTCGCGCCGAGATCGGGGACGCGGCGCCCGTCATCGCGACCGGGGGCCTCGCCGAGCTGATCGCGCCGCACGCCGAGACGATCGACAAGGTCGACCCTCTCCTGACGCTGGAGGGGCTACGCCTCGTCTGGGACCGGAACGGATAGCGGCCCGCTGCGCCTCGTCGGCGTTACCGGAAGGCTGACTCGCCGTCGTTTGGGGCGGCGGCCTCGGAACGCTCCCTGACCACGACCGTGTCCAGATGCGCCCGCGAGAGCGGGCTCGCCCACAGGCCCTCGATCCAGGGGCGGCGTAGGAGGATGGAGCGCGGGTAACCGATTGGGAGGATGCCCGCGTGCTCGCCCACCCAGAGGTGGTCGACGTCGTGATAGACGCGCATGCGCTCGCCCTGGTCGCGCAGCGAGCGGCCCTTGGCGAGGAGCTCGAGGATGTCGTCGTCGCAGTAGAACGGCCAGCCGTGCGTGAGGAGGCCCCGGAAGAAGCCGTCGGGATCCGGGTAATCGGCCGTCCAGCCGCTCCACCACATGTCGGCGTCGGCGATCACGTCGCAATCGACATGCTCGCGAACCGGCGTCACCTTCACACGCGCGCCGATCGGCCTCCACAGCTCGGCGATCTCGTCGATCGGCTGGAGCCAGTGCGGGACGACGAGGTGGATCTCGGGTAGGCCCTTGCCGCCGGGGTAGCCGGCCTCCGCGAGCAGCTCGCGCGCACGGTCGAGGTCGTACTCGGCGCCCACGCGGTGGGAGTGGGCGGGCATCGCCGGCGGGATCGCGCCCCCGCGGCTCGCCGCGCGCGAGAGCGTCGGGAAGGTGCTCAGCAGCGCCTCGCGGTCGACCGCGTGCGAGAACGCCTTGCGGACGTGCTGGTTCGAGAACGGCGAGTTGTCGACGGAGAACCCGATGTACTGGAGACCGAGCTCCGGGACGATGTCGCCCATCGTGTCGGGCTCCTCCTCGGAGACCGGGTCGTAGACGTGCAGGAGGTCGAAGTTCCCCTCCCGCCAGCCCTCGACCATCTGCGCGCCCTTGGGATAGAAGGAGAAGTGGATCTCACCGACGTTCCCGTGCGGGCCGCTCCAGTGCGGGTTCGCGCGCAGCAGCGCGTGGTCGTCGTCGAACTCGACCAGCATGTACGGGCCGTTGCCGACGAGGTTCTCGGGCTTCGCCCAGTCGTCGCCGAGCGCCTCGCAGCGGTGGCGCGGCCACGGGAAGGCCCACGGCGAGCAGAGGATGTAGGGGAAGTAGCTCCGCGGCTCGCGGAGGCGGACCTCGAGCGTCCGGTCGTCGAGCGCCTCTGCAGCCTCGACGTCCTCCATCAGGAAGGCGGTGCGCGTCTTCAGCTCGCGCATCTGGCTCCAGGCGAACGCGTAGTCGTCCGCAGTGAGCGGCTCGCCGTCGCTCCACTTCGCTCCCTCGCGAATTCGGAACAGATAGGTGAGCCCGTCCGAGGAAACGCGGAAGTTGTCCGCCATTGCCGGCACGACGTTCAGCTCCGAGTCGACCATCAGGAGCCCGCGGAAGAGCAGCTCGGAGAAGTAGCCGGCCTCGGTCGTGTAGACGTCGCCGGGGGCCAGCTCGCCCGGACGGTTGGACGCGGTCTCGAGCCTCTCGGTGGCCGGCAGGCGCGGGTCCTCGCCGACGCGGCACGAGAACGCCTCGTCGTACATCTCCTCGGCGCTCTCGAAGTCGAAGGCGAGGTGGTAGGCGAGCGCCATCTTGAAGAGCGTGTCGCGCGCGCGGCGCTCGTCGCCGACGCGTGCCAGGAAGGCGCGCGCCCTGCGGTAGTGCTCGAGCGCCTCCTTGTCGGCGTAGACCGCGCGGGCGGCGTCGCCGGCCTTCAGGAGGTAGTCGACGGCCTTCTCGGGCTCGTCTGCCTCCTCGAAGTGCCGGGCGAGGAGCCCGTAGGCCTCCTCCGGCGACTCCTTGTAGATCTCCTCGAGCGCCTCGCCCACGCGCTTGTGGAGCTTGCGGCGCTGCGTGTCGACGAGGCTCGCGTAGGCGACCTCCTGCACGAGGCCGTGGCGGAAGCGGTACTCGGGGTTCGGGCGGCGGCGCTTCTCGACGATCAGGTCGAGCCGCTGCAGGTCGGTCAGTGCCTGCATGAGCTGGTCGCGGTCCGACGAGCCGCTCCAGCAGCGGCAGCCCGAACGTCCGCCCGATGACCGCGGCGATCGAAAGGACGTCGCGCGTCTGGCGGTCGAGGCGGTCGAGGCGCGCCTGCAGCGTCCCCTGGACGACCGCGGGGATGGACAGCTCGTCCTCGGAGACCGCGAGCTCCCAGCCGCCGTTCCGGCGCTCGAGCACGCCCCGCTCGACGAGGTCGCGGAAGGCCTCCTCGAGGAAGAACGGGTTGCCGCCCGAGCGCTCGGCGAGCAGCTCGGCGACCGACTCGGGCAGCTCGCCGTCGGCCGCGTTCGAGACGAGCACGCGCGAGGAGTCCGCCGGGAGCGGCCGCACCTCGATCTCCCGGTAGCGGTGCGGGTAGCGCTGGCGCGCGAGCTCGCCGAGCCGCCAGGAGCCGTGCTCGCGCTCGGGGCGGTAGACGAAGAAGAGCGCGACCGACGTCTCGTCGGTCATGCCGAGGATCGACTCGAGCAGCTCGAGCGTCGCTTCGTCGGCCCAGTGGAGATCCTCGAAGACCAGGCAGAGCGGCTCCTCGTCGGCGAGCTTGCAGACGAGCTCGAAGAAGACCTCGAACGTGCGGGACTGGATGCTCTCGCGGTTCAGCTCCCTGATCGCCTGCGACGCCTCGGGCTCGAGCGTCAGGCCGACGAGGTTGGCGACGAACGGATAGGCGTCGTCCGCCTCCTCCCTGCCGAGGAGGTGCGCCAGCTCGGCCTTCAGCTCGAGCCGGACGCGGGCCTCGGGCGTCGAGGCGCCGACGCCGAGCCACTCGCGCAGGAGCTCGCGGATGGGCCAGTACGGGAAGGTCTGCGCGTAGGAGACGCCGCGCGCCTCGATGAAGCGCACGCGGTCGCGATAGCGGTCGCGCACCTCCCAGACGAGCCGGGTCTTGCCGATCCCGGGCTCGCCCATGATGGAGACGATCGCGCCGCGGCCCTCGACGAGCGCGTCCATCGTCCGCTCGAGCACGGTGAGCTCGAAGTCGCGGCCCAACGATCGGCAGGCTCGGCGGCGGCGGCCTCCGCCTCGCGGACGCGCGAGACGCGGAAGACGTCCATGCGGCTTGCTCACGCCCTTGAGGTCCTGCGGGCCGAGCTCCTCGAGGTCGAAGCCCGCCTCGACCTGACGCTTCGTCGTCGGGCCGATGAGGACGCCGCCCTGGCCGGCGAGCTCCTGGAGGCGCGAGGCGACGTTGACGGTGTCGCCAAGGGCGTTCAAGGGGTCGTAGCCGTCGTCGCCGTCCTGCTGGACGCCGACGACGACCGGGCCCGTGTTCACACCGATGCGGACCGAGAGCGGAACGCCGTAGGCCGCCTCGACCTCCTGCGCGTACTGGGCGAGCGCGCGCTGGATCGCGAGCGCGGCGCGGAGGGCCCGCTCGGCGTCGTCCTCGTGCGAGACGGGGACGCCGAAGAACGCCAGCATCTCGTCGCCGACGAGCTGCGCCACGGTGCCGTCGAAGCGCCGGACCTGCTCGGTCATGATCCGCATGACCTCGTCGATCAGGAACTTCGAGCGCTCCGGGCCGAGCTTTTCCGCGATCGCCGTCGAGCCGACGACGTCCGCGACCAGCACCGAGACGATCCGCCTTTCGCCTGTTGCCACCGCCATAGGAGGAGTTATAGCTGCGTGACGGTGGGAACTAACCCCCGCCGTAGGCGGAGATCGGAAGATCCAGGAGGACGTCCTCGTCGGCGGGAAGCTCGCCCTCGAGACGGGCGAGAACCTCTCCGGCGCCGGGAGCGGCCGCGAAGAGCCGGTCCTCGACCTCTGCGAGCGTCGGAAGCTGCACGAGCTCCTGCTTGAAGGGCTTCGGGAAGCGACCGCGACCGAGATACCAGCCGTAGAACTTCTTCAGGAAGCCGGTCGCGCGGTGCTCGCCGAGCTCGTGCACGGTCGCGCGCATGAAGAGGACGAGCTCTGCGACGACCTCCTCGGGGGTCGGCTCGCCCGAGCGGGTGCCGGCGATCTCGCCGACCGCCCACGGGTTCCCCTGTGCGGCGCGCCCGACCATGACGGCGGCGCAGCCGGTCGTGTCGAGCAGCTCCTGCGCGCGCCCGCGGGTGGTGACGTCGCCGGAGGCGATCACCGGCACGTCCACGATCTCGACGAGCTCCGTCGTGAGCGAGTGGTCGGCCGTGCCGGTGTACATCTGCTTGGCCGAGCGGGGGTGAAGCGTCAGCGAGGCCGCGCCCGCCTCGACCAGCTTGGGCCCGACGGCCAGCGCCGCACGGGAGCCGTTGGCGAGGCCGCGGCGCATCTTCACGGTCACGGGGACGGACACCGCCGAGGCGACCGCGGAGACGATGCGAACGGCGCGCTCCGGGTCCTCCAGCAGGGTTGCGCCGGCGCCGGTCTTCGTCACCTTGCGAACCGGGCAGCCGAAGTTGATGTCGACGATGTCTGCGCCGGCGTCCTCGACCATGCGCGCCGCCTCGACCATCACGCCGGGCTCGGAGCCGAAGATCTGCACGGCGAGCGGCGCCTCCTCGCGGCTCAGGCGCAGGTAGCCGAGCGTCCGCTCGTTCCCGTGGCTGAGGCCGGCGCAGCTGACCATCTCCGAGCACACGAGACCGGCGCCGAAGCGGCGGCCCTGCCGCCTGAAGGCCTGCACGCTCACGCCCGCCATCGGCGCGAGCACGACGCGGCTGGGAATCTCGACGGGGCCGATCCGCCACGAGGACTGGATCTCGACTGCCATTGGCGAGGAAATCGTAGCCGGGCGCCGAACGTTTGAGGCTTGACGTAGCGGCTACAATGCCGCCCACGGCGGCGCACGGTAGCGCCGCATTTCCCTGTCTGGGGGCCTGGAGGACATGGTCGTGAAGGAAGTGATTCTCACTCCCGAGGGTCATAAGAAGCTGAAAGCAGAGATCGAGCATCTCTCCACCGTGAAGCGGCGCGAGGTCGCCGAGCGGATCAAGCAAGCGCGCGAGTTCGGCGACATCGCCGAGAACTCCGAGTACGACGACGCCAAGAACGAGCAGGCGATGCTGGAGCATCGGATCGCCACGCTGCAGGAGCGCCTGAAGAGCGCCCGCGTGATCGAGAAGAAGGAGATCACGACGGACGTCGTCAGCGTGGGGACGATCGTGCGCCTCCGCGACGTCGACGCCAAGGAGACGATCGAGTACGCGATCGTCGGCTCGGCCGAGGCGAACCCCGCCGAGAACAAGCTCTCGAACGAGTCCCCGGTGGGCAGGGCGATCCTGGGCCACAAGAAGGGCGAGACGGTCGAGGTCGCAGCCCCGCGCGGGAAGCTCAAGTACAAGATCATGGAGATCAAGGCCGCGTAGCCCTGGGCGCGCGGCTTTCGCTCACCCAACTCTCCCCGCGGGACAAGCTCCGCGGGCGCATCTAGACTCGCCGCCATGGCGAAGACGGCGCCCACGTCGCTGGCCAAACGCTTTCCCGACCGGGACGACGTCGCGGCCGTCCGCACCGAGGCGGAGGCCCTCGAGGCCGGCGCCGAGAGCTCTGAGACGCGGCGGCTCGCCGGGAGAGTCCTCGGACGCCGCGGGCACGGGAAGCTCGTCTTCCTCGACCTCGCCGACCGCTCCGGGCAGATCCAGCTCCTCTGCTCCGCCGACCGCACGGGGCCGGTCGAGCTCGACCTCGGCGACGTCGTCGGCGCGATCGGCAAGGCAGCCAAGACCCGGCGCGGGGAGCCCTCGCTGGCCGTCGACGAGCTCGTGCTCCTGGCCAAGATCACGCGGCCGCTGCCCGACACCTACCACGGGCTCGTGGACGCGGAGACGCGCTATCGCAAGCGCTACCTCGACCTGCTCGTCAACGAGGACACGCGACAGGCGTTCGTACTCAGGAGCCGGATGGTCTCCTCCATCCGCCGCCACCTCGACGAGGCCGGGTTCATCGAGGTGGAGACACCGGTCCTCCAGCCACGCTACGGCGGCGCGTTCGCCGACCCGTTCGTCACGCACTCGAACGAGCTCGACGCGGACCTCTACCTCCGCATCGCCACCGAGCTCTACCTCAAGCGCCTGATCGTCGGCGGGCTCGAGAAGGTCTACGAGATCGGCAAGGACTTCCGCAACGAGGGCGTTTCCTACAAGCACCAGCCCGAGTTCACGATGCTCGAGTGGTACGAGGCGTTTGCCGACTACACCGACACGATGACGCGCATCGAGCAGCTGGTGGCCGCCGCCGCCGTGGACACGGTCGGTACCACGGAGGTCGAGTTCCGCGGCCACCATGTGAATCTCGCCCCGCCGTGGCAGCGACTCAGGCTCGTCGACGCACTCGAGGAGCTGGGCCTGTGGACGCGCGACGAGGCCGACCTGCGCGCCCGCCTCGAGGAGCGCGGCGTGGACACGTCCGCCGACCGCTCGTGGTCGCAGCTCGTCGACCATGCGCTCAGCCATTTCATCGAGCCGGAGCTGATCCAGCCCACGATCCTGCACGACTACCCGGTCGAGCTCTCGCCCTTCGCGCGCACGATGGACGACGACCAGTCGTTCACCGAGCGCTTCGAGTACTTCGCGGCCGGCATGGAGCTCGGGAACGCCTACTCGGAGCTGAACGACCCGGACGAGCAGACCAGGCGCTTCGCCGAGCAGGCCGCGGAGATCGGAGGCGTCCAGGGCGACCCGGACTTCGTCGAGGCGCTCTCGTACGGGATGCCGCCCACCGGCGGGCTGGGGCTCGGCATCGACCGCCTGGCGATGCTCCTCACGGGGCGCGAGACGATCCGCGATGTGATCCTCTTTCCGGCCCTGAGGGCGCGCGAACAAGAATGAGGGCCGCGGGCGACACCGAGCCCACGGTCTCGGTCGTCGTCCCGACGCTCGACCGGCCCGTCCGCACGGCCGCGGTCGTGAGGGCGATCCTCGCCGGGGAGGCCCTGCCGCTCGAAATCGTGGTCGTCGACCAGAGCGAGGACGATGCGACGAAGCGTGCGCTCGACCTGATCGGGGACGAGCGGGTACGCCACGTGCCGCTCAGGCCACCGTCGACCTCCGCGGCGCGCAACGAAGGCGCCCGCCTGGCCCGCGGTGAGTACGTGGCCTTCCTGGACGACGACGTCGAGATCACGACGAGCTGGCTCGCGGCCCTCACCGCGGAGATCGGCAAGCTCGGCCGCCCCGACGCGCTCTTCGGCGAGGTGCACGCACCGGAGGGCTTCGCGCCCGACCGGACCCATCTGCCCGTCAGCGTCTTCCACGTCGAGGAGGCGCGCGTGTGGGAGAACGTCGTCCACCCGGCGCGCGTGGGCTACGCGGCCAACTTCGTCTGCCGCCGCGAGGTCTTCCAGGCCACCGGCGGCTTCGACACCCGGCTCGGCCCGGGCTCGCGCTTTCCGGGCGCAGAGGACATGGACCTCGGCTACCGCCTGCTCAAGTCGGGCTACCGGATCGCGTCCACGCCGGGATTCGAGATCGTCCACGAGCAGTGGCGCGAGCCGGACGACCTGCCGCGGCTCTTCTACGGCTACAACCTCGGCGGGGCCGCCTTCTGCGCGAAGCACCTGCGCTCGGGCGACCTGCGGCCCCTGCAGTTCCTGCTCGTGCAGATGGGCGGGGACGCTCGCATGGTTCTTAGCGCGGTGAAGCGGCGGTCGAGGGTGCGCGCGCGGGTGGCCGCCGCCCGCACGGCCGGGACGTGGAGCGGTCTGGCCCTCGGGCTCAGGAAGCTCGGCGGCGAGTCTGCGCCAGGCCCCGGTACTTCCCCAGAATCCCCGCCACCCGGCGGTAGTTGAGCCGGTGGAAGAGCGCCGAGTGGCGCTCGTCGGGCGGCGTCCACCACTCCTCGAGCGCGTCCCGCGCCCGGTAGGGCGGGAGCGGCGCGAACTCGGCGAGGCCGCGGGTCTCCAGCCGCTTGCGGCGGTACTGGAAGAGCGCGCCGCCGTCCCACTGGTGCGAGAGGTCGACCCAGAGCGCCGGGTCGTACGCGATCACGAAGCCGGCCTCGGTGACCCACATCGCCCACTCGCGGTCCTCGGAGCTCGTCAGCCCGGCGGCGAAGGGGTGCTGGCGCCAGAGCTCGGCGCGCCAGGAAGATGCGTGGTTGGAGAAGCCCCAGAGAAGGTGGGCCCGAACGTGCGCGGCGTCCTGGTAGAAGACCTCCTCGACGTTCGTCCCGTCGGGGAGCGTCTGGATCCCGTTCGTGGCGGCCACGTCCGCGCGCTCGTAGTGGCGGAGCGAGCGCTCGACCCAGTCGTCGCCCTCGGGTGCGCAGTGCGCGGAGAGCGAGAAGTGGAACGGCGCGAGGGCGACCTCGGCGCCGCTGTTCAGGCTGTAGCCGTAGGTGAAGCTCTCTGCCGGGATCTCGACCAGCCGGTCGCACCAGCGCCTCGCGATCTCGACCGTCCCGTCGTTGGAGCCCGAGTCGACGACGACGATCTCCACCGGGACGGTCTGACGCCGCAGCGACTTGAAGGTGCGCTCGATCCCGCGCGCCTCGTTCTTCGCGCGGACGATCACGCTTGCACGCGGCTCCGGCATGGGCTGAAGTCAGGATAGAACCGGCATGGAAGAAAAGGCCATCCGCGGCATCCCCTGGACGTTCCTCACGCTCGCGGGGAGCCGCTTCGTCCAGATCGCGGGGACCGTCGTCCTTGCGCGGCTGCTCGTGCCCGAGGACTTCGGCCTCGTCGCGCTCGCGCTCACGATCTCCATCTTCCTGGGCCTCGTCGCGAGCCTGGGGCTCGGCGGCGTCTTCGTGGTCGAGCAGGACCTGAGCGAGCGGGAGAAGGGGACGTACCTGACGATGTTCCTGCTCATGGGGGCGGCATTCGCCGTCGTCATGGCCGCGCTCTCACCGCTCGCGGCGCGCTTCTTCCACGAGCCGCAGCTGGACGAGATCGTGCTGGCGCTCTCGGTGATGGTCTTCTTCAGCGGAGGCCTGAACTGGTTCTACGAGGCGCTCATGCAGCGGGAGCTCGAGTTCCGCAGCCGCTTCGTCGCCCAGATGGTGCAGGCCTTCACCTACATGGGCATTGGAGTGCTCCTGGCGGCGCTCGGTGCCGGGGTGTGGAGCCTGGTCGCCGGCCAGATCGTGTCCGCGGCCGCTTACGCCGTCGCACTCCTGTGGCTGGCGCCGTACCGCGTGCGCCCCGCGTTCGACAGGGCCGCGGCCGCGCACGGCGTGCGAGAGGGGCAGGGCTTCCTCGTCCAGGTGGTGACGAGCTTCGCGGCCCAGAACGTCGACATCGTCGTCGTCGGCCGCGTGCTCGGTGCGGGCCGTCTGGGCTACTACTCCATGGCGCTGCGGCTCTCCGAGCTTCCGAACTGGGTGATCGCGGAGTCCGTCTCCAAGGTGACCTTCCCCGGCTTCGCCCGCATGCGCAGCCGCGGGGACGACGTGAGGCCGGCATTCCTCTCCGCCCTGAAGCTCGTCGCGTTCGCCACCTGCCCGTTCGGGATCGTCCTCTCTGGCGCGGCCGAGCCGATCACGCTCGTTGTCTTCGGCGAGAAGTGGGCCGGGATGATCGGCCCTCTGGGCGTGCTCGGCATCTGGGCCGCCGTCAAGCCCGTCCGCGGCACGATCGCGTGGTTCCTGAACTCGATCGGCCACCAGGCGCTGCTCGGACGGATCTCCCTGGCCATGCTTGTCCTGCTCATCCCGACCGTGTATGCGGCCGCGCGCTACGGCGGCGTGACGGACGTGGCATGGGTGGTCCTCGGCGAGTCGGTCGTGGCCACCGCGGCCCTCGCCTGGTTCGCGCGCACGCGCGCGACGGTGTCCATCGGGCTGCAGTGGCAGGCGCTCGCGTCGGTCTCCTTCGCGTGCCCCGTCGCCTGGGTCGCGTGCCGCGCCGTCGCCGAGGCGACCGGGGACGCAGTCGGCATCGTCCAGCTGGTCGCACCGCTTGCGGTCGGCCTCGGCGCCTACCTGGCCATGATCCTGCTCGTCGACCCGGGGCTCCCCCGCCATGCCCTGGGGCAGGCGCGGCGGATGGTCGGCTTGGCGGCTCTGGCCCCGTCGTGAGCCCGAAGCAGCCCGACGTCACGGTAATCGTCGTCGCCCACGACGTCCGCGACGAGGTCCTCGCCTGCCTCGCCTCCGTGGACGAGCACGCAGCCCCGGTGAAGGCTGAGGTCATCCTCGTCGACAACGCCTCCCGCGACGGAACGGCGGAGGCGGTGGCGGAGGCCTTCCCCAAGGCGGAGGTGGTGACCCTGGCGGCGAACGTCGGCGTCGCCGCGCGCAACGCGGGGCTCCGGCGCGCCCGCGGACGCCTGCGGATGTTCCTCGACAGCGATGCGCGCCTGACGGCCGGCGCCCTCCCCGAGCTCGTCGGCTACCTGGACGCGAACGCGGAGGTCGGCCTCGTCGGCCCGAGGCTCGTGTCCGAGGACGGCACCCTCCAGCTCTCGGCCCGCCGGTTCCCGCACCCCCTCCTGCCGCTGATGCGCCGCCCTCCGCTAGGGAGGCTCTTCGAGGACAGCGCCCTGGTCCGCCGGCACCTGATGGCCGACGAACGCCACGACCTGACGCGGGAGGTGGAGTACGTCCTCGGCGCCTGCCAGCTCTTCACGGCCGAGGCCCAGGCCGCTGCAGGGGAGATCGACCCCTGGATCTTCTTCGGCCCCGACGACGTGGACTGGTGCCTGCGCATCCGCCGCTCGGGGCTCCGGGTCGTCTACCACCCGGCGGCCACCGTGGTGCACGGTTACCGGCGGAGCTCCGCCGCGCGGCCGGGATCCCGCATCGCCCTACGCCACTTCGCCGCCTTCGCGCGCTTCCAGTGGGCCTGGCGCGGCCAGCGCGCCCGGCTCGTCCAAGAAGGGCACGAGATGGACGCCAGGGCTGGTCAATTCCAAGGCCCCGAGTAGACTGAGCAAGGCGTCACTTGTCGGCGGATCAGCTCCTCATCACCCTCTGGAAGCGGAAGTGGATCGTCATTTTGACGGTCCTCATCGCGACCCTCGCCACCTACGTGGTGAGCCGCAGCCTGCCCAAGGTGTACGAGGCCGAGGCGACCCTTTTCGTCGGCAACCAGAGCAACGCCGCCAACGACTTCGAGGCGATCCAGTCGGCCCAGGTCCTCGCGCGCACGTATGCGGAGCTCATCCAGAGCGAGAACGTCGCCGACCTCGTGGCCGAGGAGCTTCCCGGTGACGAGACGGCGGGAGAGCTGCTCGAGCGGATGTCCTTCAGCCCGATCTCCGACACGCAGCTTCTCGTGGTCGCCGCGGAGGGCGACAGCCCTGAGGAGGCGGCCGACCTCGCCAACACCTACGCGGAGACCTTCGCGCAGTACGCGGACGACGAGCTGTCAGCGGAGACGAACGGGGAGGTCTCCGTGGCCGACCGCGCGCAGCCGCCGGCCGCGCCCGTGCGGCCGAGACCCACGCTCTACGCGGCGGTCATGTTCGTCTTTGCGCTCTTCCTCGGCGCCGGCCTTGCGCTCCTGCGCGACCGCATGGACACGCGCCTGGGCAGCGAGGACGACCTCGCCCGCGAGCTGAACGTGCCGGTGCTCGCGCGCGTGCCGAGCATCGCGCGGCGCAGGCTCTCGAGGAGCCGCGAGCAGCGCTTCCTGGAGGCCTTTCGCGTCTTGCGGACGAACATCGCCTTCCTCTCGCCCCAGGAGCCGCTCACCAGCGTCGTCGTGGCCAGTGCGGCCGCAGCCGAGGGCAAGTCCACGTGCTCGCTCGCGCTCGCCCGCGTGATGGCGGAGCAGGGACGCCGCGTGCTCGTCATCGAGGGCGATCTCCGCCGGCCCGCGCTCGCACGCATGTACGAGCTCTCCGACCCGGCGCTCAAGGGCTTCACGCACTACCTCGCGCTCGGCTGGCGCTTCGAGGAGGTCGTCCACGAGACGCCGGTCCCGAACGTCTACCTCATGCCCGCGGGCGCGGTGCCGCCGAACCCGTCGACGCTGCTCCGCCCCGACGCGCTCAAGCACCTGCTCGACGAGGCCTCCGAGTGGGCGGACTTCGTCATCGTCGACAGCCCGCCGCTCTCGGCCGGCGCCGACGCCACGATCCTCGCGCACGCCGTCGGCACGGTCATGTTCGTCGTCAACCACCGCCGCGGCTCGCGCGCCAAGGTGACCGCCGCCATCCGTCAGCTTCGCCAGACGGACGCGCTCATCGCGGGCCTGATCGTCAACGAGGTCGCCGGCTCCGAGGACTACGACCACTACTACGGGGACGCCGTGCCCGGAGACGGAAGCGCACTCGACCCGCTGACGACCGCGCCGCCCCCCTCGTAGCGATGGTCGGAGGTTCGGCACGGCCGGCCCTTCCCCAGTGGTCGGTAGCCGGAGCACTCCTCGCGGGAGCCGCCGCGGCGGCCGCCTTCGCGGGCGCCGTCTACGCGCTCGGCTCCTACCGCCTGGACGACCCGACCGTCCTGCCGATCGCGGCGGCCGGCCTCGTTGCG
Organism: uncultured Actinomycetes bacterium; assembly: GCA_963784175.1. GTDB lineage: Bacteria > Actinomycetota > Thermoleophilia > Gaiellales > Gaiellaceae > JAIBJN01. Next base: position 74,771 of record CAWAQJ010000004.1, read on the forward strand.
GTCGCGCTCGGGCTCTGGCGCCTCGAGTACGGCCTCGCGCTCCTGATCGTCCTGACCCCGTTCGCCGAGAACGCGCCGATCGCGGAGCCGGGGGAGGCAAGGCTCAGGGTCGCGCTGGTGGCCTGGGCGATGGTGCTCGTGGCCATCCAGGCTGTCCGCTCGGTCGTCGCCGGCCAGAAGCTCGTCGCCCCGCCGGTCTTCGTCGGCGCCATGGCCTTCATGGGCGCGGCGCTCGCCGCCGTCCCGTTCGCGCAGGCCGAGGCGGCCGCCTCGGCGAAGTTCCTCCTCCTCGCCGGGTCGGTCTTCATCTACCTCCTGATCTCGCTCTTCCTGGACGACTGGCAGAAGCTGAAGCCGATCTTCGGCGCCCTCCTGCTCGTCGGCCTGATCGTGAGCGCCCACGCGCTCTGGCAGTACACGACCGGGGATCTCTCCCGCGTCGGCTTCGTCAGCTCGACCGGCGCTGTCGAGTACCGCGTGTCGTCGTTCTTCCCGCACCCGAACCAGCTCGCCGGCTTCGTCGTCCTCTTCGTCCCGCTCAGCGTCGGCCTCTACAGCGTGTTCGAGAGCAGGGTCGCCAAGGCCGGGTGCGTGCTGCTGCCGTTCCTCGCCCTGCCGGCGGCCATCCTCACGTACTCGCGCGGCGTCCTCGTCGCCCTCGTGGCGCTGATCCTCGTCCTTGCGCGGAGCAAGCGGGCCTGGCCGGCCATCGCGGCCGCCGCCGTGCTCGTCGTCCTGCTCGCGCCCGCTGCGTGGCACGACCGCGTCGCCGACGTCGGCCGCCTCGACCGGCCCGAGATCGCGACACGGCTCGACTTCTGGGACGCGGCGCTCTCGATGTTCCAGGAGAACCCGGCGCTCGGGGTCGGGCTGAACAGCTTCGACGTCGCCTACGTCGACCTCGAGCAGACGGGGCGGAGCTTCCTGCCCGGGAGCGGCCTGGCCCCGCCCGAGACGGCGCACAACCTCTACCTGAACACGCTCGCCGAGCAGGGCCTGATCGGGATCGCGGCGCTCTTCCTTCTCATCCTCGCGGCGGGCCGCATGATCCTGACCCTCCGACGGTCGGCCGACCCGCGCATCCGCGGCTTCGGGCTGGGGCTTCTGGGAGCGGGGATCGCCCTGCTCGTCTCGAACCTCTTCGACGTGACCTTCGTGGACCCGAAGACCTCGATGCTCGCCTGGACGATCCTGGGTGTCGGCGCGGCGCTCCAGCGCATCGACCAGCGCACGGCGTCGCCAGTGGAGTGAGGGGCGACCTCCTCTTCTACTCGGACTTTCCCTTCGGCTTCCACAACACCGAAGCCGAGGAGAAGATGAGCCGGTTCGCCGCGCGCGGCTGGAACGTCTCCTACGTCGAGCAGCTCGGGATCCGCAACCCACGGCCCCGCCACGTCTTGCGGGCGCTCAAGCGGTCGAACGGGCCGGAGCGGGAGGCGCCGTTCGAGGTCGTCTCGCCCAAGCTCCTCGCACCGCGCCGGGCGCCTGTCGTCGGGTCGGTGAACCGGCGCTGGCTCGGGCGGCAGCTTCGGCGCCACGTCTCGGACCCGGCGGAGGCCGTCCTGTGGATCCGCTTCCCGACGCCCGAGATCGTTCCGCTCGCGGTCGGGAGCCCGTGGCGCATCGTCGTGTACGAAGCGGTCGACGACCACGCCGCCGGCCCCGGCATGGACGACCGCCTGCGCGCCCTCTTCGCCGAGGCGGAGGAGCGACTGCTCGCCCGGGCCGACGTCGTCTTCGCGTGGTCCGAGCCGATCCGGGCCTCGCTCGCCGTGCGCCACCCCAACGTGCACCTGGCGACGGCGGCGGTCGACCTCGAGGAGCTCGAGCCCGTGGCGCGGGTCGCGGGCCAGGATCGAACGGCTGTGTTCACCGGCGAGATGGGCTTCCGCTTCGACGAGCAGCTCGCGGCCGACGTCGCCGGGAAGCTCTCCGACTGGACCTTCCTCCTCGCCGGCCCCGCCGGGCCCGAGGCCGAGGAGGCCCTCGGAGGCCATCGCAACGTCGTGCTCACGGGCCGCTACGACCACCACGAGCTGCCGCGGCTCCTCGCGCGCGGCCGGGTGGCGCTCGTGCCGTACCGGCAGAACGAGTTCACGGACACGCTGGTGCCGGTGAAGCTCGTCGAGTACCTCGCCGCAGGGAGGCCGGTCGTCTCGACGCCGATGCGCGCTGCCGAGGGCTTCGCCGACACCGTGTCGTTCGCGAGCGGGCCCGACGCATTCGCCGAGGCCGTCCGCTCGGTCGGAGAAGACTCCGAGGAGGCGCGGCGCCGGCGCGTCGAGCGCGTGCGCGCGTACTCGTGGGAGCGGAGGATCGACGAGATGGAGGCCGCGATCGAGGCCGCCGAGCAACATGGCTGAGGTCGCCGTCGTCGTCCCGGTGCTCGACGAGGAGGAGAGCCTTCCGGCGCTCCTCGCCGACCTCGCCGCCCAGGAGCCGCCGGTAGGGGAGATCGTCGTCGTCGACGCGGGCTCGACCGACGGGACGCCGGCGCTCCTGCGCGCCGAGCAGGGGCGGCTGGCCGCGCTGCGGGTCGAGGAGGCGCCGGGCGCCACGCCCGGCCGCGGGCGCAACGTGGGGATCGTGGCCGCGCGCGCCGAGCGCATCGTCACGCTCGATGCCGGCAGTCGCGTTGATCCCGGGTTCGTCGCGGCGCTGGCCGCGGCCGCGGACGACCAGCGCGTTGCAGTCGGCGTGAGCGAGCCGGACGCGCGCACGGCCTTCGAGCGCGCCTCCGGCTGGTTCACGCTGCGGGCCTTCAAGCCTGCCGACCAGCCCGGCCCGATCGCGGGCGAACTGCTCCCGGCGGGCCGCAACGGGCTCTGCTTCACGCGCGCAGCCTGGGAAAAGGCCGGTGGCTATCCGCCCGAGCTCCCGTGGGGCGAGGACAAGGTCTTCACGCGCGCTTTGCGCCGTGCGGGTCTCGAGCTCGTCGTCGTCCCCAGCGCCGTCGTGCGCTGGCGCCCGCGCGGCTCACTCCGGGCGATCTACCGTCAGTACCGCAACTACGGCCGCGGCGACGCGCTCGCGCGGCTCGACCGCCAGAACGAGCTCGTCACCTTCGGCATCTACGGAGCGGGACTGGTGCTCGCCGTGCTCTTCGCGTTCGGCTCGCGGACGGCGGGCGCGCTCCTCGTCGCCGGCGCCGCCGGATATCTCGCGCTCTTCGTCCTCTCGGCACGGCGCTCGCTGGGCGCCGATGCCGCCCTCGCCTGGGTGCCGCCGCTCCGCCTCGTCGTCGATGTGGCCAAGATGCAGGGCTTTCTGGAGGGCGTGTTTCGCGGCGCCCGACTCCGGCGGACTTGACAACAGGAACAAGGGGAGTCAAGGTAACCGCCCTTTCCGCCGATCTTCCCCAACGTGAGCCAAGGGAAGGCAGGGGGGTTGGTCAGCAGGTCCGCATGCGTGCACGCCCCAGTACGTGCGACGCTCGTGGCTGTATCGGCCGCGCTGGCCTTTCTCGTGCTTGCTTCGCCCTCGCAGGCCGCCGAGGTCGGCGTGGTGGCGGACGTGACCTGGGGCCAGCCCCGGGCTGAAGTCGATCGCGAGATCGAGCTGCTTCAGCAGGCCGGCGTCCGCTGGATTCGCGCGAACGTGAACTGGGCCGGCCTCGAGCCGGACCGCAAGGGCGACGTCAACGACTGGCTGCTCGCCGAGTACGACTACGCGATCGACCGCGCGCGGGCCGCCGGGCTCGAGGTGCTGATGCCGATCGCCGACGGCGTCCCCTACTGGGCCTCGGGCGACCCGGCGAGATACGTCGACGGCGGCGGCACCCCGCGCTGGGAGGTCACCTACCGGCCGCAGCGCATGTCCGACTACGGCGACTTCGTCCGCTTCGTCGTCGGCCACTTCGCCCCGAAGGGCGTGCACACCTACATGATCTGGAACGAGCCCAACCATCCGCGCTTCTGGCCCTCGGGCCCCGACGCGGACGCCTACGTGCCGATGCTTCGCGCCGGCTACACGGCCGCGAAGTCGGCGAGCCCGGAGGCGACGGTCCTCCTGGGCGGGCTCTCGAAGAGCGACTTCGCCTACCTCGAGGACGTCTACCGCGCCGGCGGCGGCGACTACTTCGACGCGGTCGCCGTGCAGCCCTACACCTACGGCGTCGACCCGACCGACTCCTGGAACGGCGTCCACGACTGGGAGGATCCGAACCGGATCTCGAGCAACGCCTTCCCGGCCATCCAGGAGGTCAGAAACTCCATGGTCGCTTTCGGCGACGCGGACAAGGACGTCTGGCTCACCGAGTTCGGCTACTCGACGACGACGCAGGACGGCGGCGTCTCGGCCGCCACGCAGGCCGCCTTCCTCGTCAAGTCCTATCGCTACATCGAGCGCTTCCCCTGGGTGAAGACCCTGTTCTGGTACGCGGCCCGCAACAGCCCGTTCTACGCCGACCGGGATGAGTACGAGGCGCGCTTCGGCCTCGCGACCACGGGGTGGGGCCTCAAGCAGAGCTACTGGGCTCTGCGCGCGTACGCGCTCGACCTCCCGACGACCGGCCGCGTCGTGCTCCGGAAGGGGCTGCAGCGCACCATCTCCTGGGGATCCGCCCGGGTCAGCCTCCGCGGGCGCGTCGCGCTCTCGCAGGGCGCGGCCTGGCGTGTCGCAGCCGCCGCGGGCGCGGCCCGCCGCACGGTCCTCGTCCAGCGGAAAACGCCGAGCGGCTGGGTCGTCGTCGCCAGGATCCGCACCAGCTCGACCGGCGCCTTCCGCGTGAAGGTCGTGGCGCGCGGAAGCACCGTGCGCTACCGGGCCATCGCCCGCTACGAGGGCCTGCGGGTCCACTCGCGCGTCGTACGCGTGAACGTCAGCGGCTAGCCGACCTACACTCGCCCGGGCGATGAGCTTGGCGAACCGTGTCTCGACTGCCCTCGTCGGCGGGCTCCCTCTCGGGATCTTCCTGCTGTGGGGAGCGGTCGACGGGGGCTATCCGCCGACCCTCTGGATGCCGGGCGCGCTCGCGCTCGTCGGGCTCCTCGCGCTCCTGGTCTTCGGCGTCCCGCAGCTCTTCCGCACGCTGCCGCGCGTCGCCCTGGCCGCCCTTGCGCTTTTCGCTGCGTACACGGTCTGGACGGCACTCTCGATCACGTGGGCGGCGGACAAGGGGGAGGCGTGGGACGCCGCCAACCGGACGCTGCTCTACCTGACGGTCTACGCGATCTTCCTTCTCTGGCCGTGGCGGGCGCGGCACGGGGTGATGCTGCTGGCCGCGTACGCGCTCGGAGTCGCCGGGATCGCGGCGGCGTCGTTCGTCACCGCGCTCCACTCGGACGACCCGTACGCGCTCTTCATCGGCGGCCGCTACTCGGAGCCGGTCGGCTACCTCAACGCCAACTGCGCGCTCTTCCTCTCGGCCGTCTGGCCCGCCGTCTTCATCGCGTCCCGGCGCGAGACTCCGTGGTGGCTGCGCGGGCTCTTCCTTGCGTCCGCCGGGTTTCTCCTCCAGCAGGCGATCCTTCCGCAGAGCCGGGGGTCGCTCTTCATCTTCCCGGTCGTCGTCCTCCTGTACCTGGCGCTCGTCCCGGACCGGTCCCGCTCGCTCCTCGCCCTCGCGCCGGTCTGCCTGGCGACGTTCTTCGTCCGCGACTCCCTCCTCGACGTCTACTCGGCCGCGCGCGGGAACACCCTCCCGGACGCTCTCGGCGCTCTCGAGGAGCCCTTCATCGGGTCGGCCGCCGCGCTCCTGGCGGTGGGGACGATCTACGGGCTCGTCGACCGTTACGCGCCGTTGCCGTCCGACCTCGCGCGGCTGGGCCGCTGGGTGCTCGGGATCGCGACCGGCCTGGCCGCGCTCGTCGCCGTCGTCGTCCTTCTGGTCACGTACGGGAACCCCGTCTCGCAGGCCCAGGACGCCTGGGACGAGTTCTCGGCCGGCCAGGAGTTCGAGGAGGGCTCCTCGTACTTCGGCGCCAACCTCGGCAGCAACCGCTACGACTTCTGGCGGGTCGCCATGGCCGAGTTCCGCGACTCGCCCGCGGTCGGGATCGGGGCCGGCAACTTCGCCACGCCGTATCTCCGGGAGCGCGAGAGCGTCGAGGAGCCGCTCTACCCCCACAGCCTGCCCGTGATGGTCCTGTCGCAGACCGGCCTCGTCGGCGGCCTGCTCTTCGGCGGCTTCCTCGGGTGCGCGCTCGCAGTCGTCTGGCTCGCGCGGTCACGGCGCTCGCCTCTCGGCCACGCCGTTGCGGCCGCGGCGGTGGTCACCTTCGCCTACTGGGCACTCCACGGGTCGATCGACTGGTTCTGGGAGTTTCCGGGGCTTGCCGGCCCGGCCTTCGCGTGGCTGGGGATGGCCGGCGGGCTCGAACGGCCGGTCCCTTCCGCAAATACCGGGAATCGCATTTCCATGACAGCCGCCGCGGGCTATACGCTGGCTCTCGTGGCGTCAGTCCTCTCTCTGGGGCTTCCCTGGCTTGCGGCGCGCGAGATCGAGCGCGCCGCGGACACGTGGCGGTCCGATCCCGAGGATGCGTATTCGATCCTCGACCGGGCGCGTTCGCTCAACCCGCTGAGCGCGCGTCCCGACTTGGTCACCGGTGCGATCGCAATGCGGCTGGAGGACTTCGATCGCGCCGAGGAGGCGTTCGAGCGTGCGCTCGAACGGAAGGGTGACGACTGGTACGCCGAGCTCGAGCTGGCGATCGTGGCGGCCCGCAAGGGCCGGCGCGACGAGGCTCTGTCCCGACTCGACCGCGCCGAGGAGCTCAATCCCCTCGAGGAGGCCGTCGACGTCGTCCGTGATGGGGTCCGCTCCGGCGAGCCCGTCGATCCTCATGTAATCGACCGGCTCTTCCTCCAGCGGGTCGAGGAGCGGAGCAGCTAACGGATGACAGATAGTTGACAGTCAAGGAACAGCGCCAATACTGTGAGGTGAAACCTTGTTGCGGCCAACTCGGCAAGGTTTTGCATTGCGGCACGAGAGGGAAGGGTTACAACCTGCGGCCAACAGATGTCCTCGTTCGGACGAGACGGCGACCGCCGTGCGTCCGGGAAGGAGGACGAGTAAAAGGGAGGATGAAGTGAAGCGTCTTGCGGCACTCGCAAGCGGGGTGATCGCGTACCTCGTCATGGCGTCCGTCGCGCTGGCACAACAGCCGACACAGGACGGGTACGGCGGCACAGGAGGCAACATCCAGGGCGACGTCGAGGGGGGCGGTTCCCTACCGTTTACCGGTCTCGATCTGCTGCTCCTCGTTGGAGCGGGCGTCCTGCTGCTTGCGGCTGGGCTCACGCTTAGGCGAGTAGGGCGGGCGAGAACCTAACCCGAGGGGCCTGAGCGTTGCTGGAAGGCTCCCCCGTGGAGGCTCGTGTTCTCCCGGTCCGGGCTCGTGCCCGGAGCGCCGTCGCACGCACGCGGCGGATACAGGGCTGGACCCGTTCGTGTCTCGGGGTCGACGCCCTCATGCTCTTTGCCGCGGTCCTCGTCGCGGACCTCGGCGCCCCCCGGGCCGGCGTCCCTTCGACGCCTGCGCTGTGGCTGATCGCGTTCCCGATCCTGACCTTCGTCTTCATGGCGATGCGCGGCATGTACCGCCCGCGAGTCTTCCTGCGCGTGCTGGACGACCTGCGGATCGCGGTCACCGCGACGGCGCTTGCGGCCGTGATCATCCTTTCGGTGCGCGTCCTCGTCCACGACGACCCGTGGGTTGCCGCGCAGACCGCCCGCATCTGGGCCTTCGCGACCGTCTACCTGCTGGCGGGCCGCGTAGTCCTGTCCTGGGGTGAGCTTCGGGCGCGCCGCCGCGGCGAGTCCGTCCGGCCGACCCTGGTCGTCGGCGCCGGGCACGTCGGCCGGCTGACCGCGAAGCGGCTGCAGGACCATCCGGAGCTGGGCCTGCGCCCGGTCGGGTTCCTGGACAAGGAGCCGCGCGCGGTCGCGAACGACAACGGCCTGCCAGTCCTGGGCGCGAGCTGGGACCTCGACCGCGTCGTCGCCGAGCACGGGGTGAAGCACGTGGTGCTGTCCTTCTCGACGGCGCCGCGGAGCGTCATGCTGGGCGTCCTCGAGCGCTGCCAGCAGCTCGGCGTCGAGGTCTCGATGGTGCCGCGCTTCTACGAGAAGGTCGTCGGCCACATCGGCATCGAGTATCTCGGTGGCATCCCGCTCCTGACTGCGCAGCCGACGAACCCTCGAAGCTGGCAGTTCGCGATCAAGTACGCGGCCGACCGCCTCGTCGCCGCGTTGCTGCTCGTGCTCGTCTCGCCCGTGCTGCTCGCGGCTTCGATCGGCGTCTGGGCGAGCATGGGCCGCCCGATCTTCTTCCGGCAGGCGCGCTCCGGGCTCGACGGGCGCGTGTTCGAAATCCTCAAGCTCCGCTCGATGCGACCGCCCTGCGCGGACGCTCGCGGAGGCGGCGAGCTGGCGCCCGGCACGGCGCCCGGAGGCGTCGAGGGCGACGACAGACGAACGCGTGTGGGTGCTTTCCTGCGCCGGACCTCGCTCGACGAGCTTCCGCAGCTCTGGAACGTCCTGCGCGGCGAGATGAGCCTCGTCGGCCCGCGCCCCGAGCGGCCCGAGTACGTCAAGCTTTTCAGCGACCAGATCGAGCGCTACGGCGAGCGGCATCGCGTGAAGGCCGGCATCACCGGCTGGGCGCAGGTGCACGGGCTGCGCGGCCAGACCTCGCTGGCCGACCGCGTCGAGTGGGACAACTACTACATCGAGAACTGGTCTCTCTGGCTCGACGTGAAGATTCTCCTGCTCACGATCATCGCGATCGTGCGGCCCTCGCAGGCCGAGTAGCCCTCAAATAGCCACGCGTTACTTGCCGCCCGGGCGTTTCGGCCTGGGTCGGATCTAACCCTTCGTTCAGTACCCAAAAGGGGTACATGGCGCTTACGTGGGAAGACGACCTGCGGCAAGGGGAGGCAATGAGGGGAATCGCTCGAACCGTGGTGCTGGCCGCGACGTGCGACATCGCCGACGCGCCGGTTGACCCGGTGCGCTCCAAGCTCGCAGGAAGCGTGGGCTCCGCGCCTCACGGCGCGCCGATGCCCACGCGCTCGCCCGTCTTGCTGGGGTCGGGCGAGTCGTCACGGTAGGGGGCGCTGCCGACGGCTCGGGCGGCGTCCCCCTCCGTGGGCTCTTCGTCCGAGGGAGGGCTAGGCCGCGCGGGCGAGCATGTAGACGCTCGCCAGGCCCGCCCACTCGCCGTACGGCTCGAGCAGGTTCTTCGTGTCCTCGGGCTCGGCCCGGCGGCCGAGGAGCCCTCCGCAGAGCTTGAGCAGCCCGAGGTCGCCCACGAGGCCGTGCTCGTAGCGGCCGAGCCCCTCGAGGCAGACGACGCCGGCCGACCAGGGCCCCAGACCGCGCTCGCGCTCGATGCGGGCGACGGCGGCGCGCGTGTCGACGCCGTGGAGCCGCTCGACGTCCCACTCCCGCGAGAGCCGGATGAGCGCGTTGGCCTTGCGGGCCACGAGGCCTTCGCGCGCGAGCTGGGACGGGGAGCTCCCGCCGAAGGTCGCCCGCGTCGGCGGAAGCAAGAGTTCGCCGAAGGGAGTCGCGGACCTGCGCAGGAGCTTGGCCTCGAGGCTGCGCGCGGCGCGCGCCTGGATCAGCTGGCCGCACACCGCCTTCAACAGTGCGTGGGTGACCGTCGCGGTCCGCAGCGGCCGCATGCCGCGCAGGCGTCTGACCGCTCTGCCGATGAGGGGGTCGTCGACGAACCGGCGGAGGAACGGCTCGTGGTCGTCGTCCACCGCGAGCACGAACCTGAGCTTGGCCAGCGCCGCCTCGGGGCACTCGCCCTCGATCTGGACCGCGAGGACGCCGTCCGGACGCTGATGCACGCGGGCGAGGGCGGGGTGGCCGTCGGCTTCGAGCGCGACGGTCAGGAGCCCGTCGCGCATGCGCCGGGTCAAGTCACTCTTCATCCGCGCCGAGAGCGCGAGCGAGTAGGGCGGACGCGGGGCGATCGTCGTCTCGAACGGCACCCCGCGAGACTAACGAGGCCTCGGGCCGGCGTCAGCCGCGCTGGCCGAACTCGGCGGCGACGATCGTGACGTCGTCCCACGACCGGTAGTACCCGGCCGGCTCGTCGACGTGCACGGCTGCGACACCGATGTACCGCCACAGCGGGTTCAGGATGTTGGCGCGGTGCCCCGGGCTGTTCATCCAGTTCGTGACGGTTCGGCTGGCGGAGATGTCGGGCGCGCCCCAGGCGAGGTTCTCGCCGGCGCTCCAGGCGTTGTAGCCGGGGCCCGGCCAGTACCACCGGATCCAGGCTGAGAAGGCCGTCCAGCTCCGGTTGCGCTCGGGCGTGTAGAGCTCGTGGCGGAAGTAGCTCGACGCGCCCATCGACCGGGCGTGACGGTTGGCGGCGTCGGTCAGGCGCTTGGCGACCGTGAGGGTGCGGAGGCCGTGCGACGTCCGGATCGAGTTGATGCGCTGCACGACGCTCGGCTCGAGCGGGTTCCGCTCGGTGACCATGACGGCGCCCGCCGTAGGCGCCAGCGCGAGAACGGCAAGGGCGACCGCGGCCGCCGTACAAACCTTCCCTCCCATACTCAAAAGATCGGCGCTTTCCAGGACTTCTGCCTCCCCCAACGGAGGCACCCCCAATGCACCGTTGTGCCCTGGTGAAATTGAGCCTCAACAGGGTCCGTCACACAGCCGATACGGACCTCATGCCGCGCGCGGGGAGTCCGGATGGGTTCGGTACCATAGGTCCGGCTGTCGACCGGAAAGGACGCTGAAGCTTTGTTCGAACGCTTCACCGAGAGGGCCCGCCAGGTCGTCGTCCTTGCTCAGGACGAGGCCAGGGCGCTGAAGCACAACTACATCGGCACCGAGCACATCCTGCTCGGCCTCCTCCGCGAGGAGGAAGGTCTCGCAGCGCGCGTGCTCGAGAGCCTCGACATCACGGTCGAGGAGGTCCGCGCGCAGGTCGCGCGCATCGTCGGCCAGGGCGACGAGGTGACGACCGGCCAGATCCCGTTCACGCCGCGCGCGAAGAAGGTGCTCGAGCTCGCGCTGCGCGAGGCGCTCTCGCTGGGCCACAACTACATCGGCACCGAGCACATCCTGCTCGGCCTCGTGCGCGAGAACGAGGGCGTCGCAGCGCGCATCCTGCTCGACTTCGACGCTGACGCCGAGAAGATTCGCAACGAGATCATCCGCATGCTCTCCGGCCCCGGCCGGCGGCAGCAGGGCGGCGGCGCCGCGGCCGGCGAGAAGGCGAAGAGCTCCAAGCTGCTCGACCAGTTCGGCCGCAACCTCACCAAGCTCGCCGCCGAGTCGAAGCTCGACCCCGTCGTCGGGCGCCAGACCGAGATCGAGCGCGTGATGCAGATCCTGTCGCGCCGCACGAAGAACAACCCGGTCCTGATCGGCGAGCCCGGTGTGGGCAAGACCGCGGTCGTCGAGGGCCTGGCTGCTCGCATCTCCGCCAACCAGGTTCCCGAGCTCCTCAAGAACAAGCAGATCTACACGCTCGACCTGGCCGCTCTCGTGGCGGGCTCGAAGTACCGCGGCGAGTTCGAGGAGCGCCTGAAGAAGGTGATGAAGGAGATCACCCAGCGCGGCGACATCATCCTGTTCATCGACGAGCTCCACAATCTCGTCGGCGCCGGCGCGGCCGAGGGCGCGATCGACGCAGCCTCCATCCTCAAGCCGGCCCTCGCGCGCGGGGAGCTCCAGACGATCGGCGCGACGACGCTCGACGAGTACCGCAAGTACCTCGAGCGCGACGCTGCCCTCGAGCGGCGCTTCCAGCAGATCCGCGTGGACGAGCCGTCCGTGGACGACACCGTCCAGATCCTGCGCGGCCTCCGCGACCGCTACGAGGCCCACCACCGCTGCACGATCACCGACGAGGCTCTCCGTGCCTCCGCGGTGCTCGCCGACCGCTACATCCAGGACCGGCACCTGCCGGACAAGGCCATCGACCTCATCGACGAGGCGGCCTCCCGGATGCGCATCAAGACCATGACCGCTCCGCCGCGCTACCGCGAGCTCGAGGACGAGATCGAGAAGGTGCGCGAGGAGAAGGAGAAGGCGATCGAGGACCAGGAGTTCGAGAAGGCCGCGAACCTCCGCGACAAGGAGCGCAAGCTCACGCAGAAGAAGCGCGAGCTCGAGGAGAAGTGGCGCAGCTCCGAGGAGGTCGAGCAGCCCGAGATCGGCGAGGAGGAGATCGCCGACATCGTCTCCATGTGGACGGGCATCCCGGTCTTCAAGCTCACGGAGGCCGAGTCGCAGAAGCTCATCCGCATGGAGGAGGAGCTCCACAAGCGCGTCATCGGCCAGGACCAGGCCATCGTGGCTGTGTCCAAGTCGATCCGCCGCGCGCGGGCGGGGATCAAGGATCCCAAGCGCCCGACCGGCTCGTTCATCTTCCTCGGCCCCTCGGGCGTGGGGAAGACCGAGCTCGCGCGCACGCTCGCCGAGTTCCTCTTCGGCGACGAGGACGCGATGATCCAGGTGGACATGTCGGAGTACATGGAGAAGCACTCCGTGTCCCGGCTCGTCGGCTCGCCCCCGGGCTACATCGGCTACGACGAGGGCGGCCAGCTCACCGAGGCCGTGCGCCGCAAGCCGTATTCCGTCGTCCTCCTCGACGAGATCGAGAAGGCCCACCCGGACGTCTTCAACATCCTCCTCCAGATCCTCGAGGACGGGAAGCTGACGGACGCCCAGGGCCGCAAGGTCGACTTCCGCAACACGATCGTGATCATGACGTCGAACATCGGCGCGGCCACGATCTCCAAGAACCAGTCCCTCGGCTTCTCCGTGGGCGACGACACCGGCCTCTCGTACGACGAGATGAAGGACCGGATCATGGGCGAGCTCAAGAAGGTCTTCCGCCCCGAGCTCCTCAACCGCATCGACGAGGTCATCGTCTTCCACAAGCTGTCGAAGGACGAGATCAAGATCATCGTCGACCTGATGATGAAGCGGCTGAAGGAGCAGATGGTCGAGCACGAGGCCGCCATCGAGCTCACCGAGCCGGCGAAGGAGCTGCTGGTCGAGAAGGGTTACGACCCCGCCATGGGCGCGAGGCCGCTGCGCCGCGCGATCCAGCGCTTCATCGAGGATCCGCTCGCCGACTTCGTCCTCGGGCGCTCGATCAAGCCCGGCTCGACGATCGTCGTCGACGCCAAGGAAGGCGAGGAGGGCGTCGACATCGCGATCATCGAGGGCGAGCCGCCCGCCGAGCCCGAGAAGGTAACCGTCCCCGCCGAGGAGCCTGCGGCGGAGGCGGACGTCGACGAGCCCTCCGACGACGAGTAGCTCTTCGCGGCGCGCGGCATGCCGCTGATCGAGTACGAGGACGCCTCGCCCGAGGTTCGGGCCGTCTACGACGACATCATGGAGACCCGGCAGGTCGACTGGGTCAACAACTTCTGGAAGGCCCTCGCGGTCGACCCGGTGTCCCTGAAGCGCACGTGGGAGTCCGTGAAGGAGGTCATGGCCCCGGGCGCGCTCGACCCGCTGACCAAGGAGCTGCTCTACGTCGCCGTCTCGGTCACGAACGGCTGCGAGTACTGCATCGCCTCCCACACGGCTTCGGCCCGCAAGAAGGGCATGACCGACGAGCAGCTCGCGGAGTTGCTGGCCGTCGTCGGCATGGCGAACGAGACCAACGCGCTCGCGACGGGCTACGGCGTCCCCGTCGACGACGCCTTTCGCCGGGAATAGAGAAGGCGGCCCTTGCGGGCCGCCTTCGGGCTAGCTCGTCCGCTCGTCCGGAGCGTCCGGCGGCGGCGGCGCCGGCGGCTCCGGTGCGTCCGGAGCGGGAGCCGGGGGAGGAGGCGGCTCGGGCGACGGCGCGGGGGGAGGGGGAGTCGGATCGGGTGGGGGCGGGGGAACTGGATCGGGTGGGGGCGGGGGAGTCGGATCGGGTGCGGACGGGGGCGGCGACGGCTCGGGCGCGGGCTCCGGCGTCGCGGCGGCGGTACCCGCGCCGCTTGTCGCCGCGTCCTTCATGCCCGACGCCTCGCTCCTGAGGGAGTCCACACCGCCGGCCTCCTGCACGTTCAGCCATGCCCCGACCGCGACGATCGCGGCCAGGACGAGCCCGACGTAGGCCGCGGCGGCGGTGAAATCGTCCACGAGGACCTTGATGAGGGCGAACAGCAGGATGATGCCGGCCACCAAGGCGCCGAGCATCGCATCGGAGACCGGCAGCTCGATCTCGACGCCGGCCAGCTTGGCGACGAGCCAGGCGACGAGCGCGACCGTGAGGAGCCCGAGGACGACGCCCCAGAAGCCATGCCACGCGTTCGCGGACGCCTCGGCGATATCGAGGATCTCCACCTTCTGCCAGGCGAAGAACGTGTCGATCAAGAGCAGGACGCCCGCGATGAGCATGACCTGACTGCCCCGCGAAAGCGCGTTGAACCTCTCCAAGGCTCGGCCTCCTTCTAGAAATGATTTGCGGGAGCGGTTTTCCGTTGCGGTGGCCCGAGTCCTGCTCGCGTTGTGAATCTCGGCACGAGCGCGCCTCTCGGCACGAAAGCGTGCACCTTCGGCGTCGGACCGCCTGCCTAGACTGGTCCGCCCATGGCGAAGGCGGCCGTTCAACACGCGTGCTCGGAGTGCGGGTACACGACGGGCAAGTGGCTCGGTCGTTGTCCTGCGTGCGACGGCTGGGGGACGTTCGTCGAGGAACGTGCTCTCGCTGCCGCGCCCGGAGTTCGCGGAGCGCCCGCCCAGGGTCGGCCGCTCCTGCGTCTCGTGGAGGTCGACACCGCCGACGCCGAGCGGATCCCGACCGGCGTGCCCGAGCTCGACCGCGTGCTCGGCGGCGGGCTCGTCCCGGCCTCGCTCGTGCTCGTGTCAGGTGATCCGGGCATCGGCAAGTCGACCCTCCTGCTCATGGCCCTGCGGTCGCTCTCGCGCGAGCGGAAGGTCGTGCTCGTCACCGGCGAGGAGTCCTCGGCCCAGGTCAAGCTGCGCGCCGACCGCCTCGGAGGCGCGGGCGACGTCCACATCCTGGCCGAGACGAACCTCGACGAGGTGTGTGCGACGCTCGAGCGCGAGCGGCCCGAGGTCTGTGTCGTCGACTCCGTGCAGACGCTCTACGCGCCGGAGCTCGGCTCGGCCCCGGGCTCGGTCGGGCAGGTCCGCGAGGCCGCCGGCCGCTTCCTGCGCGTGAGCAAGGAGCAGGGCATCGCGACGTTTCTCGTCGGGCACGTCACCAAGGAGGGCGCCGTCGCCGGTCCGCGCGTGCTCGAGCACCTCGTGGACTGCGTGCTCCACTTCGAGGGGGACCGCTACAGGTCGCACCGCGTCCTGCGCGCGGTCAAGAACCGCTTCGGCTCCACGAACGAGCTCGGCGTCTTCGAGATGACCTCGGAGGGCCTGGTCGCCGTGGAGGACCCGTCGGAGCTGTTCGGCCGCCCCGACGAC
The DNA here is from genome assembly GCA_963784175.1 of uncultured Actinomycetes bacterium. Classification (GTDB taxonomy): domain Bacteria; phylum Actinomycetota; class Thermoleophilia; order Gaiellales; family Gaiellaceae; genus JAIBJN01. The sequence continues at coordinate 90,135 of CAWAQJ010000004.1, forward strand.
GAGCAGCCGGGCTCCGCGGTCGTCTGCACGATCGAGGGCACGCGCCCCCTCCTCCTGGAGATCCAGGCGCTCGTCTCGCCCACCGACCTGGCCATGCCGCGCCGCGTCGGAACGGGCGTCGACCCCAAGCGGCTGTCGATGATCGTGGCGGTTCTCGGCCGCCATGCGGGCCTCGCGCTCGGCCAGGCCGACGTCTTCGTGAACGTCGCCGGGGGCGTGCGGATCGACGAGCCGGGCGCCGATCTGGGCGTCGCGCTCGCCATCGCCTCGGCCGCCCGCGGCGCACCTGTCAAGTCGGGAACCGCATGCTTCGGGGAAATCGGGCTGACGGGCCGCGTTCGCCCAGTCAGTCAGGCGGAACGCCGTCTCGCCGAGTGCGCGAAGCTGGGCTTTTCGGAGGTGCTCGTGCCGGACGGCACGGAGTCCCGTGGCAGAATGCGCCTGACAGCAGCGGCTTCGCTGCGACAGGCGATCACGGCGGGGCTCGATGCGAGCGGATCCTCGGAAGGATAAGACCCTCCTCTCGGCGCTCAAGCAGGTGGCGCCCGGTACGCCCCTTCGCTCGGGGATCGACGACATCATCCGCGCCGAGCACGGCGCGCTCATCGTCATCGGCGACCCGAACGAGCTCGCCTTCCTCTTCTCCGGCGGGATGCGGCTCGACCTGCCGCTCACCGCCCAGCTCCTCTACGAGCTGGCGAAGATGGACGGGGCGATCGTGGTCAGCCGGGATCTCCAGAAGCTCGTGTACGCGAACGTGCAGCTCATGCCCGACGCCTCGATCTCGACGAGCGAGACCGGCACGCGGCACCGAACGGCCGAGCGCGTGGCGAAGCAGACCGACGCGCTCGTGGTCTCCATCTCCCAGCAGCGCGAGACGGTCACGGTCTTCGTCGGCGAGCTGCGATACCAGCTGGGCGAGATCTCGGACACCCTCGCGCGCACGAACCAGGCGCTGGGGACGCTCGAGACCTACCGCACGCGTCTCGACCAGGGGCTGACGCGGCTGACGGCGCTCGAATTCCAGAGCGCGGTCGTCCTCGACGACGTGCTCATCGTCCTCCAGCGTGCCGAGATGACCACGCGTATGGCCGAGGAGATCGAGCGCAACTGCGTCGAGCTCGGTGAGGAGGGCCGGCTGATCCGCATGCAGCTCGACGAGCTCATGGAGGACGTGCCTCGCGAGAAGGCCGCGGTCGTCTACGACTACGAGAAGTCCGGCGATCCCGCGTCGTCGTCGACCGTGCTCGAGCGCCTCTCCCAGATCGACTACTCACACCTGCACGAGTTCGAGGAGCTCGCCGAGCTGCTCGGCTACGGTCGCGACACGAACCCGCTCGACCTCAGCGTGCAGCCGCGCGGGTACCGCGTGCTCTCGCGGGTGCCTCGCCTCCCGGACTCCGTGATCCGGCACGTGGTGCGCGACTTCGGGAGCCTCGACGCGGTCGTTCGCGCCAGCCACCGTGAGCTCGAGGCGGTGGACGGGGTGGGCTCGGTGCGCGCCCGGGAGATCCGCGAGGGGCTCCGGCGCCTCCAGGAGCACAATCTCGTCGATCGTTACCTTCAGCTCTAACCGAGCCCTGCCGGCCCTCCCGGCTCGGCTGAACCCCGCAGTCGACGCCGAAAAGTCCCAAAAGTCGCTTTTCAAGCGGGTTTCCGGTAGAATGTCGACGTTCCCGAGGTGTTCCGCAGGCGTCTCGGGCGCCTTTTGTTGCGCCCGCGTTCCAAGAGGAGGAGAGGTTGTACAAAGTCGGCGATAAGGTCGTCTATCCCCACCACGGCGCTGGAACAGTGGTGAAGAAGGAAACCAGGACGATTCTCGGCCAGGAACGCGAGTACCTGACCATCAAGATCCTCCATAACGACATGACCGTGAACGTCCCGACCGAGAACGCCGACCGCGTGGGCCTCCGCAAGGTGATCGACGAGGAGATGGTGGAGCGCGTCGTCAAGGTTCTGCACGGCAACGGCACGAAGATGCCGAAGAACTGGAACCGGCGGTTCAAGTACAACCGCGACAAGATGAAGACCGGGGACATCTTCGAGCTCGCGGAGGTCGTGCGGAACCTGTCCCTGCGCGACCAGGAGAAGGGCCTGTCCACGGGCGAGAAGCAGATGTTCGTGAAGGCGAAGAAGATCCTTGCCTCCGAGCTGATGTACGCAAAGGCCATGGACGAGGACGAGGCCGCGGACTGGCTCGACGAAGAGCTCGACTCGGTCAGCGCCACGGTCCCGACCTAGCTGCGCCCGCAGGCCACGGCCGCAGGCATCCTTTCCGGGTGCTTCTGCGTGCCCTGATCGCTGCTCTCCTGGCGGCCGCGCTCTTCGCGGGCTGCTCCGGCGACGAATCCGGCGGCGAATCCGACGGCGATTCGGCGACCGCGGTGCCGTCGGCGTTCACCGAGATCGTCCGTGCCGAGCTCGTGCGCGCCGGGCTGGAAGTCGAGCCCCGCACCGACCTGAAGCTCACGGCCGAGCAGGGCCCGAACCGGGTCGAGCTCGACCTTCAGCCGGCCTTCGACCGCTTCGAGGACGATCCCGATTCCAGGGATGAGATCGTCGACGAGGTCGTCGCAGATGCCCAGGAGCGGCTCGAGACGGGCGCCGGTGAGCTCTCCTTCGAAGAGGCTCGGGACGACCTCATGCCGCTCCTCAAGGCGCGCTTCCAGATACGCCGGTTCGGCTTCGACGCGGCCGAGACCGAGCAGCCTGCCGGTCTCGCGACGGTCTACGGGGTCGACTCGGACGACGGCTTCGCGATCGTGCGGCCGGAGGACGTCGAGCGTTGGGGGAAGACGGTCGAGGAGATCGACGAGATCGCACTCGACAACCTCCTCCGCCAGACGAACGAGGAGCAGCCGCTTCTCTGCGAGCCCTCGGGCAACCAGGAGCTTTGCGGGTGGGCGTCGGAGGACGGCTACGACGCCACGCGTATGATCGTGCCCGAGCTCCGGCGCCAGATTCGCGAGCAGTACGGAAACGACGAGCCGATCGCCTACGCCGTGCCCGAAGAGCACATCTACGTCGCCCTTCCGCTCAACACCCTGCGGCGCAGGGGAATCGAACGGCCGTTCCGCCTCAAGCTGCAGCGCGACTTCCAGATGTCCGAGGATCCGCTCAGCCCCGAGATCTTCGTCGAGGAGAACGGCGAGCTCGTCGTGTTGAAGTGAGCTCCGAAACCGGCGTCTGGGCCGTCCTCGTGGCCGCCGGGCAAGGTGAGCGGTTCGGCGGCGACCGGCCCAAAGCGTTCGCCAAGCTCGGCGACCGGCCGCTGCTCGCCGAGAGCCTCGAGCGCCTCGACCGCTCGGAGTGGGTCGAGTCGATCGTCATCGTCGCGCCGCCGGAATGGGAGGAGCCGAGCATCCTGGTCGCCGAGGAGATCGCCGCCGACAAGGTGCGCTCTGCGGTCACCGGGGGCTCCACGCGAGCCGAGTCGGTGCGCGCCGGCCTCGAGGACGTCCCCGAGGACGCCGCGATCGTGCTCGTCCACGACGCCGCACGCCCGATCCTCCCCGAGGAGGTCGTCGGGCGGGTCGTGACCGGGCTCGAGGAGGGCTGGGACGCGGTCGCGCCGGGCCTGCGCATCGCGGACACCGTCAAGCGCGCGGACGGCGACGCCGTCGCCGAGACGGTCGATCGCACCGGCCTCGTCGCCGTTCAGACGCCGCAGGCCTTCATGGCCGACGCGCTGCGCCGGGCGCACGCCCAGGGAGGCGAGGCGACCGACTGCGCCGGGCTCGTAGAGGCCGCCGGCGGCAGGGTGCGGATCGTCGCAGGGGATCCGCGGCTGCTCAAGGTGACGACGCCTGCCGACCTCGCGCTCGCCGAGGCGCTGTTGAGGGTCGAGGCGTGATCGTCGACTACCACATGCACCTGCGCGGGCCCGCGAACGGCCACGAAGGCCCCGTCGAGCTGACCGTCGAGGCGGTCGAGCGCTTCGTCGACCAGGCGAGCGCGCACGGCGTGGACGAGATCGGGTTCACCGAGCACATGTACTACTTCCGCCAGACCGAGGCCCTGCTCGGGCACCCGTATCACCGCTCCCGGGTCGCGCACGACCTCGACGACTACTGCGGCGCGGTCGTAGCTGCCAAGGAGCGCGGCCTGCCGGTCAAGCTCGGGCTGGAGCTCGAATGGCTCCCGGGCCGCGACGGCGAACTGGCCGAGATCCTCGAGCCCTATCCGTGGGACTACCTGCTCGGGTCCGTCCACCTGATCGACGGCGAGGCGGTCGACATGGAGCCCGGCCTCTGGGACGCGATGTCCGTCGAGGAGGTCTGGCGACGCTACTTCGAGGCCCTGGGCGACCTCGCCGAGAGCGGGCTCGCCGACGTGCTCGCGCACCCGGACCTCGTGAAGATCTTCGGGCGCCGGCCCGCGGCCGAGGCAGTCGAGGAGTGCCACGAGCTCGCCGCCGCGGCCATCGCAGGGGCCGGGGTGGCCGTGGAAGTCTCCACCGCGGGCCTGCGGAAGCCCGTCGGCGAGCTCTATCCGGACCCGGGCTTCCTCGCCCGCTGCCGCGAGCGCGGTGTCGGCGCGACGCTCGCCTCGGACGCGCACGTGGCCCAGGACGTGGGCCGTGACTTCAACGCCGGTCTCGACCACCTCCGCGCCGCGGGCTACGAGACGGTCACCGTCTTCGAGCGCCGGTCCTCCCGTCAGGAGCCGCTCGGATGAGCGACCTGCGGATCGGGATCGGCGTCGACGCTCACGCCTTCTCCGACGGCGCCGCGCTCGTCGTCGGCGGGGTCGAGATCCCCGGCGAGGCCGGGCTGGCCGGCCACTCGGACGGGGACGTCGTCGCCCACGCGCTCGTCGACGCGGTGCTCGGGGCGGCGGCGCTCGGCGACATCGGGAGCTTCTTCCCCTCGGACGAGGCGGAGTGGGAGGGCGCGTCGTCGCTTCTCTTCCTCGAGCGCGCGATGACCGCCGTGCGCGAGGCGGGCTTCGAGCTCGTCAACGCCGACTGCGTCCTGATCGGCGAGCGTCCGCGCATCGCTCCGCTCCGTGGCGAGATGGAGCGGCGCCTCGCGGGTGCACTGGGAGTCGACGCAGGTCAGGTCACGGTTCGCGCGACGACCACCGACGGCCTCGGATTCACCGGTCGAGGCGAGGGTCTCGCAGCCCAGGCAGTCGCCCTGCTCGAGCGCCGCTAGGCCGGAAGCCGCACGGAGCCGTCGACGACCGCGACGAGCCCGTCGCGCTCGAGCGAGCGGACCGCGTCGGCATCCAGCTCCTCGGCGGCGTGCGGCGCCGAGGCCACGGCGCGCAGAACGCGGGCGCGCCGCTGGCGGAACGAGCCCTCGAAGCGTCCCTGCTTCCGCAGCGGCTCGTACCGGCGGCCGCGCGAGGGGCACCCCTCAGCGAGCGGGCAGACGCCGCAGCGCGGGATGCGGGCGAGGCAGACGGTCGCCCCGAGGTCCATGAGCGCCTGGCCGCACGCCGGCCCGAACCGGTGCCCCGTGCGCTCCTGGACGCGGCGAACGTTCGTGTCCTCCGGGACGACGGGCTCGCCGAGCGCGAAGGCCGCGACAGCGTCCGCCGTGTAGCGGCCGACGCCTGGAAGCTCCGTGAGGTCGGCGGGCCAGCCCGCTGCCGCGATCTGCCGGGCCGCCCGGTGGAGGTTGACGGCGCGCCGGTTGTACCCGAGCCCCTGCCATTCGCGGATCACGTCGCCGGGCGTGGCGGCGGCCAGCGCCTCCACGGTCGGCCAGCGCTCGAGCCACGCTAGGTAGCGGGGAATGACCCGCTCGACCTGGGTCTGCTGCAGCATCACCTCGGAGACGAGGATCGCGTACGGGTCGCGCGTCCGCCGCCACGGGAGGTCGCGCCCGTTGGCCTCGAACCACGCCAGGAGCCGCTCGTCCACGGAGGCGAGCGTACATCTCCGCCGCGGCTGGCCTAGACTCGGCGCGCGCCGAGCCACTGACGGCACGGCGGAAGGAGGTATCCCCCCGTGAACCCTGAATCTGCACTTTTCGACGACCTCACCGCGCGCGTCTCCGGTCCCGTCCTACGCCCGACTGACGACGGCTTCGATGCGGCGCGCCGGGTACACAACGGCCTGGTCGACCGGGCTCCGGCCGTGATCGTGCGCTGCCGGAGCGCGGCCGACGCAGCCGCAGCTGTGCGCTTCGCGCGGGCCGCGGGCCTCGACATCTCCGTGCGCGGAGGAGGCCACAACGTCGCCGGCCGCGCGGTTGTCGACGGCGCGGTGATGATCGATCTCGCCGAGATGAAAGGAACGAGCGTCGATGTGGACGCCGGCACGGTGCGAGCGGAGGGCGGGCTCAACTGGGCGGAGCTCAACGCGGCCACCGCCGAGCACGGTCTCGCCGTGACCGGCGGCGCGATCTCCACCACGGGCATCGCCGGGCTGACGCTCGGCGGCGGGCTCGGGTGGCTGATGGCGAAACACGGCCTCGCCGCCGACAACCTTCTCGCCGTCGAGCTCGTCAACGCCGAGGGAGACGTTCTCGAGGTGACCGAGGACTCCGACGCCGACCTCTTCTGGGCGCTCCGCGGCGGCGGCGGCAACTTCGGCATCGCCACGACTTTCACCTACCGCCTGCATCCGGTGGCGATGGTCACCGGCGGGTTGATCGCGCATCCGGTCGAGGCTGCGCCGGAGCTGCTCCGTTTCTACCGCGACGCGGTGGCGGGCTGTTCCGACGACCTGACGGTGTTCGCTGCGCTCACACATGCCCCCGACGGGTCGGGCGCGAAGCTGGCCGCCATGGCCGTGTTCCACACGGGAGACCCGGAGCAGGCCGAGGCCGACCTGGCGCCGTTCAAGTCCTGGGGCTCACCGCTGGTCGTCGACGTCGGGCAGATGCCGTATCCGGTGATGAACACGCTCCTCGACGCCGGCTACCCGGCCGGGTCCCTGAACTACTGGCTCTCGAGCTTCGCGCAGACGCTCTCGGACGGGCTGATCGACCAGATGGCCGAGCGGTTCGCATCGGTGCCCTCACCGATGACCGCGATCCTGATGGAGCACTTTCACGGCGCCGTGACGCGCGTCGGGGTGACCGACACCGCCGTGCCGCATCGTCAGGAGGGCTGGAACATCTTGATCCCGGCGGTCTGGACCGATCCAGCCGCGACAGACGAGAACGTCGCCTGGACGCGAGAGACCCACCGTGCCTTCGGTCCGCATCTCGAGGAGAGGCGGTGGCTCAACTACCTCGGCGACGACCAGGGCGGCGACGCGGTGCAGGCCGCCTACGGGCCGAACTACCAGCGGTTGGTCGAGCTCAAGCGGCGCTACGACCCGGAGAACGTCTTCCGCCACAACCACAACATCGACCCGAGCTGAGCCGGCTAGGGAAGAACGAGGCTCGCCCAGGCGTCAAGTTGAAATGGAGCACGTCGAGGTCGCGGTGATCGGTGCCGGGCCGGCGGGGCTGGCCGCCGGGCGGAAGCTGCTGGACTCCGGTGTGGAGCACGCGGTCCTGGAACGGGCTCGGGTCGGCCAGACCTGGAGGGACCGCTGGGACGAGTTTCGCCTCGTGACGCCCAACTGGGCGACGCAGCTGCCCGGGCGTCCCTACGACGGGCCCGACCCCGACGGCTTCATGCCGCGCGACGAGGTCGTGGAGTACCTCGAGCGTTGCGCTGCCGATCTCGGAGCCGCCGTAAGGGAGGGCGTCGAGGTCGAATCCCTGGAAGCGCGCCCCGGAGGCGGCCTGACGCTGCGAACCTCGACGGGCGACATGCGCGCGGACGCGGTGGTCGTGGCCACAGGCACCTACCGCCGCCCTCACCGCCCTCCGGCCGCAGCGGCGCTGCCGTCCGGACTGCTCCAGCTGGACGTGGTGGACTACCGGAACGAGGGTGAGCTCCCTCCAGGGGCCGTGCTGGTCGTGGGCAGCGGGCAGTCCGGCTGCCAGCTCGCGGAGGAGCTGCACGATGCCGGACGCGAGGTCGTCCTGGCCTGCGGGAAGGCGCCCTGGGCGCCGCGGCGGGTGGGCGGCCGCGATTTCGTCTGGTGGGCGGCCGCGAGCGGCTTCCTGGACGCCGGCCTCGAGTCCCTGCCGAGCCCGGCCGCGCGGCTCTTCGGCAACGTCCTGGTGACCGGGCACGGGGGCGGTCGCGATCTCAACCTCAGGACCTTGCGCGAACGAGGTGTGACCTTGGCGGGACATTTCATCGGCGCGACGGGCCGTCATGCCCGCTTCGCACCGGATCTGGGCGAGACCGTCGCCTGGGGCGACGAACGCTACGAGCAGTTCATGAACCTCGTCCGCAAGGTCGTCGCCGAGCGCGGCCTCGAAGTATCCGAGCCCGACCCGCCGATGCCGTTCGACCCGCAGGCGCCCGAGGAGGCCGACCTCACCGGCTTCGGCGCCGTCCTCTTCGCCGGAGGATTCCGCCCCGACTACGGCGGGCTCGTCCCCTGGCCGGAGGCGTTCGACGAGCTCGGCTTCCCGCTCCAGCGGGACGGCGAGAGCACGGTCGTCCCGGACCTCTACTTCATGGGCGTCCATTTCATGCGCAAGCGCCAGTCGGCCACCCTGGTCGGCATGGCCGAGGATGCCGCGGTCGTCACGGAGCGCATCGCGGCGAAGCTGAACGTCGCCGCCTGAGCCCCGGGGCCTAGGCGCCGACGCCCTTCCGGGCCGCCTCTTCGAACGTGGCTCGATGGCTGAGGCCGTCGTCCATTGCTGCCTGCCACCCTGCAGGATCCTCCTCGGCCAGCAGGTCGCGCGCCCGCTCGAGCCCGCGGACGGCCGCGCTCGCCTCCTGCTCGACCGTCGTATTCATCCCGAAGAGGAGGGAGACCGTCCCGACGAGGGGCGACAGCTCGCCGACCAGGTGCTCCGCGTCCTGGCGCGCCCGCTCGGACTGAGGATGCGTCCTGGCGTGACGCAGGGCCTCGCCGGCCCCTTTCAGGCGTGAGGAGAAGTCGGCGGCGGCGTCGATCTGCTTCGTGCGGAGGTGCAGGCCGCGTTGGGTGCGGTTGTTGAGGATCCCGATCGCGAGCGCGACGCCGGCCGTGAGCGTCGCGGCGCCGAGGCTGAGCACGACGGTCTGCCAGGAGACCATCGGCCGCCTAGTTCCAGCGCAGGTCGCGGAGCTGGGAGAGGTCGATGTTCCCGCCCGAGAGGACGCAGACGACCTTCGCACCCGGCGGCGCGTCCACGAGCCCCTCGCGGAGCGCCGCGACGGGCGAGGCGGCCGCCCCCTCGACCACGAGCTTCGTGTGCGCCATCGTCCAGAGGACGTTCTCGAAGATCGTCGTGTCGGGGACCGCGACGATCTCGTCGACGAAGCGCTGCACGAGGTCGAACGTGATCTCTCCTGCCCGCTTGACGCGGAGCCCATCGATGATCGTGTCGCACCGGTCGAGCGTGACCAGCTCGCCGGCCTCGACGCTCGCCTTCATCGCCGCCCCGTCCGAGGACTCGACGCCGACGATCCTGATGTCCGGGCTCTCCTGCTTGAGGGCGGTCGAGACGCCTGAGATGAGCCCGCCGCCGCCGATCGGGACCACGACGACCTCGACCTCGGGCCAGTCCTCGTAGATCTCGAGGCCCACGGTGCCCTGGCCGGAGATGAGGTCGACGTCGTTGAACGGGTGCACGTAGGTGAGCCCTTCCGAGGCGACGAGCTCGCGCGCCTTCGCATCGGCGTCGTCCCAGATCGACCCGTGCAGGACGACCTCGGCCCCGTAGCCGCGCGTGGCTGCGATCTTCGCGGGCGTGGCGTTCTCGGCCATGCAGACGACGGCGCGCACGCCCAGCATCGCCGCGGCGAGCGCGACCCCCTGGGCGTGGTTCCCCGCCGACGAGCAGACGACGCCGCGGTCTCGCTCCTCCTGCGTGAGCCGCGTGAGCTTCACGAGCGGCCCGCGGATCTTGTACGAGCCCGTGCGCTGGAAGAGCTCGGCCTTCAGGCGTACGTCGAAGCCGGTCTCCTCGCTGAGCGTCCGGGAGGTCAGCAGCGGCGTGCGATGGACGTGCGGGGCGACCAGCGGCATTGCGGCTCGCGAGTCGGGCGTCGTCGTCACGGACACGTCGCGTGGAGCGTACTCGGGGCAGGCCGCGCGGGCGACCGAGGCGCGGTAGAGTCCGGCCCCGATGGCGGTCGACTACTTCCTCAAGATCGACGGCATTCCCGGCGAGAGCGTGGACGCCAAGCACAAGGACGAGATCGACGCGCTCGCGTTCAGCTGGGGCGTGAGCCAGACGGGGTCGCCGGGGGGCGGCGGGGGCGGCGGTGCGGGCAAGGCGGTCTTCGAGGATCTCCTCGTCGTCGCCCGCACGAGCAAGGCCTCGCCGAAGCTCTGGCTCGCGTGCGCAAGCGGCCAGCACATCAAGTCCGCGGTCCTCACGTGCCGGAAGCCCGGCAAGGCCCCGCTCGAGTTCCTGAAGATCACGCTTACGGACGTGACCATCTCGTCCTACGAGATCGACGGCTCGGACGACGAGCTCCCGCTCGACCAGATCGCGCTGGCCTTCGCCAAGGTCGAGATGGCCTACACCCCGCAGGACGCCACGGGGAAGGCCCAGCCGCCCGTCAAGTCCGGCTGGGACCTCAAGAAGAACGCCAAGGTCTAGCCCGTGGGAGTCCGGGTGCGCTTCGCCCCGAGCCCAACAGGGTCCCTTCACCTCGGGGGCGCGCTCACGGCTGTGGCCAACCGCCACTTCGCCGACGAGCACGGCGGCGCCTTCGTCCTGCGCATCGACGACACGGACCCCGCGCGGGTCCTGGCCGGCTCCGAGGAGGAGATCCTCGCTGAGCTCGAGTGGCTCGGCGTCGGCTGGGACGAGGGGCCGTTCCGCCAGAGCGAGCGCGCCGAGCGCCATCGCGAGGCTGCCGAGGCCATCGGCGAGCCGGACGAGGAGGGGGCGCTCCGGTTCGCCGGGATCACCCTGGTTCGCGCAGACGGGCTGCCGACGTACCACCTGGCATCGGTGGTGGACGACCTCGACCTGAAGGTCAGCCACGTGATTCGCGGCAAGGATCTGCTCCCGAGCGCGCCGCTCCACGAGGCGATCGCGCGCGCCCTCGGCGCCGAGCCGCCGGAGTACATCCATCACGGGCTGCTGGTCGGAGAGGACGGCCGCAAGATGTCGAAGCGCGGCCAGGCGGCGTCGCTGGCCGGCCTGCGCGACCTGGGCTTCCCGCCGGAGGCGGTCAGGGCCTATCTCGAGGAGCTCGACCTTCCGCGCGGCGACGTCCGCTTCGACGGCGCCCGCCTGCGCCGGCTGGCCGTCGAGGCGCTGGGAGCGCTCGACGACGCGGAGCTGGCGGCTCGCGTGGGCGCTCCTCCGCGGTTGGGCCCCGCTCTGCGGGGCGCGCACGACCTGGTCGAGGCGCGCGCGATCGCGGACGGGCTCGAGCGGGCACCGGCGCCTGCGGAAACGAGCTCGCCGGAGACTCTCCAGCGCTTCCGCGAGCTGCGCGAAGCCGGGAGCGAGGAGCTCGACAAGGACGAGGCGAAGGCGATCCTGCGCGAGCTCAAGGCCGTCGGCGGCGACCTCCGTTCGTTGCGCGTCGCGCTCACCGGGGTCGAGCGCGGGCCCGAGCTCTGGACGGTTCTCGTCGCGCTGCCGCGGGACGAGGCCCTCCGGCGCGCGGAAGCTACGGCCGGCTGAGCTCCGGCTGCATCTCCCGGAGCGTGGAGAGGAGCGACTCGACGGCGCCTCCCGGAGCTCCACGGTCGCGCCGGCGGATGGCCACGATCTGGCGGCGGACCGGCTCGGCATCCTCGACCTCCACCTCGACCAGGGAACCGGCCTCCAGCTCCGCGGCGACCGCCGTGTGCGGAAGGAGAGCGACCCCGAAGCCCTCCTGCACCATCTTCTTCGCGGCGTCGATGTTGTCCAGCTCCATCACGCCCTCCGGCTGGACACCGGCGCCACGGAAGAGTGCGTTCGTGAGCTCCGTGTAGCTCGAGGTGCGGTCGAAGAGGACGAGCTGCTCGCGGGCGATCTCGTCCAGGCTGATCATTCCGTGGGACGCCAGGCGGTGCTCCGGGTCGGCGACCAGGATCAGCCGGTCCTCGTAGAGCGGCGTGGTCGCGATGTCGGGGTGGCGGAGCGCCCGCACGAGCCCGAGGTCGACGCTCTCCCGCAGGACGAGCTCGAGGATCTCCTCCGAGTGGCCCGTCTTCACGCTGACGCTCACGCGCGGGTAGCCGACGGAGAAGCGCTTGAGGATCGCGGGAAGCACGTACGTGGAGACCGCAGGTGCGGCACCCAGCGCGAGCCGTCCCGCGCCGCCGCGCTCGTAGGAGTTCACGATGCGCCGCCCGTCCGCGAGGCTGTCGAGCGCCTTGACGGCGTGCGGGAGGAAGACCTCGCCGGCCTCCGTGAGCTTCATGCCGCGCGGAGTGCGCGCGAAGAGCTTTGCATCGAGCTCGTCCTCCAGCCGCTGGAGGCGTGCCGTCAGCGCAGGCTGGGTGACGTAGAGCGCGTCGGCGGCGCGGCTCACGTTGCGGGTTCTCGCCACCTCGACGAACGCCTCGAGCTGCGAGAGCAACACAGCCATAGAAACCGTTTATAGCACAGATCGAAAAAAACGATTTGGTGAATATCGGATCAGGACGTACCATCAATACACGGGTTATGAGCAGCGCGGCGATGCATATCAGGGAGTACGACCACGACCGTCGTGACGTTTCGCGCAAGGACGGCACTGTGATCGTCCTCAGCTCGGCCGAGCTGGTCGAGTGCAACTGCCCGGACGCCTGCGACCGCGACCACGATCGCGACTAGCCGAGTCTTGGGGACCGAGGTCGCGGCCGGGGTCGAGCTTCGTGCGCCCGTCGAGGGGCGGGACGAGGAGCTCCTGAGCGCGGACGCGCTCGCCTTCCTCGCCGAGCTCCACCGCCGCTTCGACACCACGCGCCGCGAGCTGCTCGCGCGCCGCGTGGAGCGCCAGGCGCGCATCGATGCCGGCGAGCTGCCGGACTTCCTGCCGGAGACCCGCGAGATCCGGGAGGGCGACTGGCGCGTGGCGCCGGTCCCCGCCGACCTCCAGGACCGGCGCGTCGAGATCACGGGCCCCGTCGACCGCAAGATGGTCATCAACGCCCTCAACTCGGGCGCCCGGTGCTTCATGGCCGACTTCGAGGACGCGAACGCGCCGACGTGGCGGAACTGCCTCGAGGGCCAGGCGAACCTGATCGACGCGAACGACCGCACGATCGAGCTCGACACCGGCGAGAAGAGCTACCGGCTCAACGACGACCCCGCCGTCCTGCTCGTTCGGCCCCGCGGCTGGCACCTCCCCGAGCGCCACCTCCTCGTCGACGGCGACCAGATCGCCGGCGGCCTCTTCGACTTCGGGCTCTACCTCTTCCACAACGGCAGGCGCCTGCTCGACCGGGGCAGCGGGCCGTTCCTCTACCTCCCGAAGCTCGAGAGCCACCTCGAGGCGCGTCTCTGGAACGAGGTCTTCGACTTCACCGAGGACGAGCTCGACCTACCTCCCGGCTCGATCAAGGCGACCGTCCTGATCGAGACGATCCTCGCCGCGTTCGAGATGGAGGAGATCCTCTACGAGCTGCGCGAGCACTCCGCCGGCCTGAACGCCGGCCGTTGGGACTACATCTTCAGCATCATCAAGAAGTTCAGGGAGAGAGCGGAGTTCGTGCTCCCCGACCGCGCGCAGGTGACCATGACGGTTCCGTTCATGCGCGCCTACACGGAGCTCCTCGTCAAGACGTGCCACCGCCGCGGCGCCCATGCGATGGGCGGCATGGCAGCCTTCGTCCCCAGCCGGCGCGACGCCCAGGTGAACGAGGTCGCGCTGGCGAAGGTGAAGGACGACAAGCAGCGCGAGGCCGGCGACGGCTTCGACGGCACGTGGGTCGCCCATCCGGACCTCGTCCCCGTGGCGACCGAGGAGTTCGACAAGGTGCTCGGCTCGCGGCCAAATCAGGTCGAGCGCCTGCGCGAGGAGGTCGACGTTGCGGCGGCCGATCTTCTCGACGTGCGCGTCCCCGACGGTGATGTCACCGACGAGGGCGTGCGCGGGAACGTCAGCGTCGGCCTCCGTTACCTGGAGTCCTGGCTTCGGGGGACGGGGGCCGTCGCACTAGACAACCTGATGGAGGACGCGGCGACGGCCGAGATCGCGCGCTCGCAGGTCTGGCAGTGGATCCGCCACGGCCGGATCGAGCGGGAGCAGGTCGTCGCATTCGAGGAGGCGGTGCTCGCCGAGGCGGGCGAAGGCCGTTGGAAGGAGGCGCGGGCCGTCTTCGACGGCGTCGCGCTCGGGGAGGAGCTCCCGGAGTTCCTCACCGTCCCTGCATACGAGTTGATCGACTAGGAGGACATGCGGCAATGGAACGCTGGGAAGGGATAGAGAGGCCGTACACCGAGGAAGACGTAGAGCGGCTCCGCGGGTCGGTGAACGTGGAGCACACGCTGGCTCGTCTCGGGGCCGAGCGGCTGTGGCAGCTGCTCGAGGAAGAGCCCTACGTCGCCGCGCTGGGAGCGATGACGGGCGGACAGGCCGTCCAGATGGTCAAGGCCGGCCTGCAGGCGATCTACCTCTCGGGGTGGCAGGTCGCTGCGGACGCGAACGCCGCGGGAGCCACCTATCCCGACCAGAGCCTCTACCCGTCGAACAGCGCTCCGGCGCTCGTGCGCCGGCTCAACCAGGCGCTCCTGCGCGCCGACCAGATCGAGCACTCGGAGGGCAACGGCACCGGGCGGCACTGGCTGGCGCCGATCGTCGCGGACGCCGAGGCCGGCTTCGGCGGCGCGCTCAACGCGTTCGAGCTCATGAAGACGATGATCGAGGCCGGCGCCGCGGGTGTGCACTTCGAGGACCAGCTCGCGTCGGAGAAGAAGTGCGGCCACCTCGGCGGCAAGGTGCTCGTCCCGACGGCGCAGTTCGTCCGGACGCTTGCGGCCGCCCGGCTGGCCGCCGACGTCTGCAACGTCCCCACCGTGCTAGTCGCGCGGACGGACGCGCTCAGCGCGACGCTCATGACGAGCGACGTCGACGAGCGCGACCACCGGTTCCTGACCGGCGAGCGGACGCCCGAGGGCTACTTCCGCGTCGAGGGGGGCATCCAGTCGGCGATCGCGCGCGGGCTCGCCTATGCGCCGTTCGCTGACCTGATCTGGTGCGAGACCTCGACGCCGGACCTCGGCGAGGCGCGGGAGTTCGCGGACGCGATCCACGAGCAGTTCCCCGGCAAGCACCTCGCCTACAACTGCTCGCCCTCGTTCAACTGGCAGCGCCACCTCGACGAGGAGGGCATCGCGCGCTTCCAGGCCGATCTGGGGGAGATGGGGTACCGGTTCCAGTTCATCACGCTGGCGGGCTTCCACGCCCTCAACGAGTCCATGTTCGAGCTGGCGCGCGGCTACGCCCAAGAAGGCATGACCGCCTACGTCGAGCTCCAGCAGCGCGAGTTCGGGCTCGAGGAGGTCGGCTACACGGCGACGCGCCATCAGCGCGAGGTCGGAGCGGGGTACTTCGACCTCGTCGCGCAGGCCGTCGCGGGCGGCGAGAGCTCGACGCTCGCGCTCAAGGGCTCGACCGAAGAGGCGCAGTTCCACGGCTAGTACGCGGCGGTAGAGGAGCGCCCGAGCGGCTATAACGCCCGGGTGCTCCTCTACGACTCCCTGACGCGCAGCAAGCGCGAGCTGCCGCCGCCGCCCGGCCCGATCCGCATGTACGTGTGCGGGCCGACCGTGTATCAGCGGATCCATGTCGGCAACGCGCGGCCGTACGTCGTCTTCCTCTGGCTCAAGCGCTGGCTCGAGCACCGGGGCTACGACGTCACGCTCGTCGAGAACGTCACCGACGTAAACGACAAGATCTATGACGCGGCGACGAAGCAGGGCATCGGCAGCGAGGACCTGGCCGCGCAGGCGACTCGCTGGTACTTCGACGATACGGAAGGTCTGGGGATCGGTCGTCCCGACCACGAGCCGCTCGCGAGCGAGACGATCCCCGAGATCGTCGCGCTGATCGAGGAGCTGATCGAGCGCGGCCTCGCCTACGAGTCGCAGGGAGACGTGTACTTCCGGGTCGCCGAGTACGGCGACTACGGCGAGCTCTCGGGCGCCAAGCTCGAGGATATGGTCGCCCAGGAGCCGAGCGACCTGAAGGCCGACCAGCGCGACTTTGCCCTCTGGAAGGCGACGAAGCCGCACGAGGACACATCGTGGGAATCCCCGTGGGGGCTCGGTCGGCCGGGCTGGCACATCGAGTGCTCTGCGATGGCGGAGAAGCTCCTCGGGCCGGTGTTCGAGATCCACGGCGGCGGCATCGACCTGCGCTTTCCGCATCACGAGAACGAGCTCGCCCAGTCGCGCGGAGCCGGCCGTGAGTTCGCGCAGCTCTGGGCGCACAACGGGATGCTCGAGCTCGCCCAGGAGAAGATGTCGAAGTCGCTCGGGAACATCGTCTCGCTGCGTGATGTGCTGGACGAGCACGGGCGCGAGGCGATCCTTCTCCTCTTCCTGGGCGCGCACTACCGCAGCCCGGTTGAGTACTCCGACGAGGCCATGGAGGCCGCGAAGACGCAGGCCGGGGACTTCCGCACCGCTTTCCGCGTCGTCGACCGCGCGGAGGGCGCACCCTCCTGGGACGAATTCGCGGCGGCGCTCGACGACGACTTCAACACGCCGCTCGCGCTTTCGATCCTGCACGCCTGGCGCTCCGCCGGCGAGCTCGAGCTGCTTGCCCGCGGGCTCGCGATTTTCGGCCTCGGAGTCGAGGAGGCGGGCGCCGCGCCCGCCGAGGTCACCACGCTCGCCGAGGCGCGGCAGAAGGCGCGTGCGGAAGGGGACTACGCGCGCGCCGACGAGCTGCGAGCGGAGATCGATGCACTCGGGTGGGAGGTCCAGGACGTTCCCGAGGGCTTCCGGCTGATCCCCAAGGCGTGACCCGCGACCTCGTCTACGGCCGGCGGCCGGTGCGCGAGCTGCACCGCGCCGGCAAGCGCCAGATCCTCGAACTGCTCGTCACCGAGCGCGCCCTCTCGGCGGAGCCGTGGCTGCGGGAGGTGCCCGGGCTCCGGCTGCAGGTCGTCCCCGAGCGGCGCCTGAGCGACGCGGCGAACACGCGCGATCACCAGGGCGTCGTCGCCTTCTGCGAGCCGTACCGCTACGCGGACGCGCACTCGCTGGTCGAGGGCGAGCGGCCGCTCGTGGTCTGCCTCGACCAGGTCACCGACCCGCACAACCTGGGCGCGGTCGTCCGTAGCGCCGAAGGTGCGGGCGCGAACGGCGTCGTCATCACCGAGCGGAACGCGGCCCGTGTCACGGCAGCGGTCGCCAAGGCCTCGGCCGGAGCGGTCGAGCACGTTCCGGTTGCGGTCGTCGTCAACCTGGGGCGCTACCTGGAGGAGATCAAGGGGCCTGCGCTCTGGACGTGGGCCGCGACCAGCGACGCCGAGACGCCCGTGTGGTCCGCCGACCTCACGACCGGCGCGGCGCTCGTCTTCGGGGCCGAGGGCAGAGGCCTGCGGCCGGGCGTCCGCCGGTCGTGCGACGACGCGTTCACCATCCCGCTCGCCGGAAGCGTCGAGTCGCTGAACGTCAGCGTCGCGGCCGGCGTCGCGCTCTTCGAGGCAGCCCGGCAGCGCCGCCCCGCGTGAGGGCGCGGGGCCCGCTCCTCGCGTTCTTCGCATTCGGCGCCTTCTGGGGCGCCTGGGGGGTTCTCCTTCCCGACGTGAAGGAGAACGTCGGCGCCTCGGTGTCGCAGCTCGGTGTTGCGCTCCTTGCCCTCGGCCTCGCCGCCCTGCCCGCGATGCTCGTGGCGGGACGCGTCGTCGACCGGGTCGGGCCGCGCGCGACGCCCTGGGCTCTCGTCCTCTTCGCGATCGCGGGCGTCTTGCCCGCGTTCGCGGGCTCCGTCCCGGCGCTCGCAGTTGCCCTGCTCCTGCTCGGGGCGGCTACTGGGGCGCTCGACGTGGTCATCAACTCGGCGGCCACCGCCGTGGAGGTCGCGACGGGCCGCAGGATCATCCAGGTCGCCCACGCCCTCTTCTCCGGAGGGTTTCTGGCCGGCGCGATCGGAACGGGCATCGCCAGGGGCCTTGGGGCGGAGCCGTTGCCCGTTCTGGTCGGAGTCGCCGCTCTCGCGGTGGTGGCGGCCGGGGTCAATCGGGGGTTCCCCGCGGTTCCCCGGCGCGTCTCCGAGCGCCATTTTGCCTTCTCCAGGCGCCTGATCGTCCTCGGGGTGCTCTGCGGGGTCGCGTTCGTGGTCGAAGGGGGCATCGAGAACTGGAGCGCGCTCTTCCTGGAGACCGAGCTCGACGCCTCGCCGGCCCTCGCGTCCCTCGGGCCGGGGCTCTTCGCGGCCGCCATGGTGACCGGGCGCCTCCTCGGACAGTGGCTCGAGGTGCGCCTCGGCGATCGGCTGCTCTTCGCCGGAGGCGCCGCCACCGCGGGCGGAGGGCTCGTGCTGGCCGCAGTCGCCGCGGACGTCCCCCTCGCCCTCCTCGGCTTCGCCGTGGGAGGCGCAGGAATCTCCGTGGCCGCTCCCATCGCCTTCGGGGCAGCGGGGAGGGGCGCCGACGACGAGGAGCGGGGGAGCGCCGTCGCCTCCGTCACGACGATCTCGTATCTGGGCTTCGTCGCCGGGCCGCCGCTCGTCGGTGCGGTCTCGGGAGCGCTCGATCTCCGTGCGGGTATCGGCCTCCTGGCGGCGATCGCGCTGCTCCTGTCGCTCGCCGCGGCATCATTCGGGAGCGATGCTCTATCTGTTCGACGGCTACAACATCCTTCACGCGGGTGACTTCGCCGACCGGCGTGAGCTCGTGGACGCCCTGGCGAGCTTCGTCGCCGTCCGCGGGGCGCGTGGGATCGTCGTGTTCGACGGCGTCGGAGAGGACGCGTCATATGGCGCGCTCGATGTCCGCTTCGCCACGCCGGCCGACCCCGTGATCGAGCGCCTCGCAGCCGACCACCGCCGCAGCGAGGAGGTCTGGGTCATCTCGTCGGATCGCGCAGTCCGCGGAACCGCCGGGCAGGAGACGCGGCGCCTCTCGTCGAACACATTCGTGCGCGAGCTCGCCGCCGAGCTGAAAGGCAAGCCCGCGCCGAACGCAGGCCCGGGGCGCTCCCAGATCGAAGGCGCCCTCGACGCCGAGACGCGAGAGCGGCTCGAGCGCTTCCGCCGCGGTCGTTGAATTTTCGGTAGGTCCTTGCTACGATCGAGACCTCAACTTGAGGGTTAGGGTTTGCGGAGAGGCCTCCACGGCTCCCCGAAAACGCCGACAGGAGGATCACCGTGGCCCGCCGTCAGCTCGCTACAGCTCGGACGCCGGAAGAACGAAGCAGGCGAGAGCTCGAAGACCTGCAGCTCGTCATCCGGGCGCGGAACGGCGACCAGGTCGCCCTCGACGCCCTGATCCGGCGCTACACCGGCTTCGTGCGCCTCAAGGCGAGCTCGTACTTCCTCGCCGGCGGCGAGTCCGACGACCTCATCCAGGAAGGGCTGATCGGCCTCTACAAGGCCGTGCGCGACTTCCGCGCCGACAAGGAGACCTCGTTCCGCAGCTTCGCCGAGCTCTGCATCACCCGCCAGATCATCACGGCGATCAAGACGGCGACGCGCTTCAAGCACGCTCCGCTGAACACGTACGTCTCCTTCAGCCAGACCCCGGCCGGCCAGGACGACGGCGAGTGCACGCTCGGCGATGCGCTCCCCGGCCCCGGCGTCGACGACCCGGCGGTCTGCGTCATCTCGACGCAGGAGCTCCAGAGCCTCGTCTTCTGCCTCGGCACGGGCCTCTCGCCGCTCGAGTCCGACGCGCTGCGCTTCTACCTCGAGGGCAACTCCTACGAGGAGATGGCCGAGCTCCTCGGCTGCGACACGAAGACGATCGACAACGCCCTTCAGCGCGTGAAGCGCAAGGTGCTCCAGCACCAGAGCGAGCGCCAGGTCATCGACTCGTAGCGCGCTACGATTCGACGCGGTCGCCGGAGTAGCTCAGCTGGTAGAGCAACCGCCTTGTAAGCGGTAGGTCGTGGGTTCGAGTCCCTCCTCCGGCTCTCGGGATAGTCCTCCGTTCAACTCTCACGCTGAGCGGGCGTCTGGTAGAGACCTAGACGTCCCTCCGGCGCGTCGGTCCGAAGTCACACCCTGGTCCGGCGGTGGCGCGGGGTGACACAGATGCGGTGCGCGGCGTTTTCTACGTCGCAAACGTTCGGGCTCCCGGACGGACGAAAGCGCAGTGAGCAGCCCCTCGCAAGCATGGACTTCAAGCCGTCCGGCGAGTGAACCGATCCCCCGACGGTTTGCGAAGGGGCCGTAGAGAAACCGGGGCGTCGCCGTGAACGGGCGCGGCGGGGCTCGCGAGATTGGAGGTAGCCCTTCGACGGCAGGGCGTACAGCTGGGCTTCGAATGCGGCGATGCCCGCGTTAGAGTGCCCGCGTGGGGTGCAAGCCGGGCAGGCCGTCCGTTGGTCGGATCCAGCTCCGCATGCCGCGAATCAGCCTCCACGGGTCCCCGGCAGGCATGTTCGTGGGGCCTCGAGGAGGGCCGTCAGCAAGAGGGAGGAGGGGGCAATGCGCCGCTCGAAAGGGCTTCGTTTTTGCTTGCTGGTAGGCCTGCTGCTCGTAGCGGCGTCGACGGTCAACGTCGGCGTGGCGAGCGCGCAGCAGGAGGGGTTCATCCCGATCAACCCGACTAAGTCCAACAAGACGATCGTCCTCAAGGGCAACCGCCTGACGATCCAGGACATCGTCGACATCGCGCGCTACGGCGCGAAGGTGAAGATCGCCAAGTCGCACCAGGACTACATGAACCGCGCGTACAACCTCATCATCGAGGCGTCGCGCCAGGGCATTCCGGTGTACCGCTTCAACCGCGGCGCGGGAGCGGCCCGCGAGACGGTGATCTTCGAGGGAGACCCGTACGAGCCGGCGAACCTCCTCAACCTCCAGACGCGCCGCGTGAACGCGGCGAACGGCGGACGCTGGCGCGTCCGCGATCCCTACATCCCGTACGTGGAGGCGGAGGAGATCGTCCGGGCCATGATGGCCGTGCGGGCGAACAACATCATGTACGTCGCGAACGGCCCAGCGACCGCACAGAAGATCGCTGATCTCCTCAACAACCGGATCACGCCGCTCACCCAGGGCGACGGCTTCTACCACGGCGAGGGCGACCTGCCGCAGGCGGGCAACGTCGAGTCGGCGATCTTCGGCTTCGGCGAGGTCTTCTACAAGGGCCAGCGCATGCCGGCGATCGACGCGCTCAACCAGGCCGGCGTGGAGCCTGGCGGCGTCGACCCGAACGACCCCGAGAACGACATGGGCCTGTTCCGGGGGATCTACAGCACCAACGCGTACACGTTGGGCCAGGCGGCGCTTCTCGTGAACGACGCGAAGAAGGTGCTCGACTGGTACGACCTGATCTTCTCGGTGTCGATGCACGGCCTGAACAGCAGCATCACACCGCTGAGCGCCGTCCCGATGGACCTCGAGAGGCCGCTGCCCTACGCCGTCTGGCAGGCGCATCGGATGCTCGACATCCTGGGCGACAGCTACCTGTACGACCTCGAGTTCCAGGTCGTGAACGGCCAGGTGCAGGGGATCCCGCGGTTGCTCCAGGATCCTCTGAGCTACCGCACCTACCAGTGGCGCAACGGCGCCGCGTGGCGGGCGTGGGACGAGCTGAGGAGGACGACGCTCCTGGAGATCAACTCCTCGGACCACAACCCGTCGACCGCCCCGGGGACGCGTCCCAGCGACTCTCCGGAGCTCCAGACGCCGTGGTTCATGCGCCACTACGTCAAGCCGACGCCCGCGAACACGCCGTACGCGGGCTGGAAGAGCGAGGGCGGGTTCACGCTCTCGAACTCGAACTTCAACAAGACGGAGCTGGCGGGCAACGTCGAGCAGTTCACGATCGCGCTCACGGACACCGTGCACACGGTCGCCCTGCGGACGCTCAGGATCGGGCAGCCGTTCTTCTCGGTGATCGTGCCGAGCGACGTGCTCACGCCCGAGCAGCTCGCGCGGGCCGCCCCGCAGCACGAGGGCTCCGCGGTCATCGGCGCTCTGGTCGACGAGCTCCAGGCGCTCACCATGCCCATCCCGGTGGAGTTCGACGCAGAGCGGATCCACCCGGACGAGACGACGACGTTCGGGAGCGAGAAGGTCGCCAAGTCGCGGCTGGCGCTCGACGTCTCCCTGCGGTTGATCGGCCAGGAGGCGCTCGCCGCGACCTTCTGGGCGGACGTCCGCCAGGCGCAGAAGCCCTCGCGCTCGTTCGGCGACGTCCCCGAGTGCGCGTGGGATGCCTTCCGCGAGGTCATCCCGTGGCAGGCGGATCCCGCGACGCGGCCGCCGAACCCGGGCGAGATCGCGTACGAGTTCCTGCGCGAGAACGATCCGGAGGACTGCCTCGGCGACCTGGCCGCGGCACCCGTGATCAAGATCAGGCCGAACTAGCAACCTGTGCCGAGTGGGCCGGCCACCGCTGGGTGGCCGGCCCACCACCGGCCTCTGAGGCTAGGCTCGGGCATTCCATGAAACGGACACTCCTCGCCCTCCTCTGCGCAGGCGCCCTCCTGGTCACCGCGGCCTGCGGCGGAGATGACAAGGCCGCGCCCGGCAATCAGGTGGACAGCATCCTGGCCGCGAGCGCCGACATCGTCTTCCAGTGCCGCGCGGTCGAGAGCGGTCTCCTGTCGAGCCCGAACACCGAGGTTCTCCAGCAGGACGTGGACGCTCTCCTGGCGGCCGCAGCCGAGTTCGACCTCGACGCATCGTTCCAGCGGCCGCAGCCGGCCCTCGAGTCCGAGACCACGCTTCGCGAGCAGGTCGAGCTCGCGATAGCGCGGCTCGAGGGCATGTGCTCGCCCGAGCACGCCGAGCAGCTCCGCGCCGCGATCGACTAGCGCGCGGCGAACGGCTCCGAGACGTACTTGGGCACGACCATCGCCCACGCGTTGAGGACGAGCTCGCGCATCTCCTCCTGGTCGATCGCGTCCAGGTGGACGCAGGCCCACTTGAACCGCATGTCGGACTCGCCGGGCAGGAAGAACTTCTCGGGCTCGTTGTCGACGAGCGCCTGGCGCCACTCCTTGGGGAACGCGAAGCCCATGTCCTTCTCGTCCTTCGAGAAGGCGACGAAGACGATCTGTCCGACGCGGAACTTGATCCGCCCGCGGACGAAGACCTCATAGGCGCGGGGGAGGGTGAGCACGTACTCGCGGACGTCGTCGACCGTGACGCCGGGCATGCGGCCACTCTAGAACGCGAAGGGCCGCCGGTTGTTCCGGCGGCCCGTGTCGGATCCGTGCCTGTCAACGGAGCGAGATCGCGACCTGCTCCATGAGGTCGAAGGCGTCCTGCATGCCGGCCTCCATCCCGGAGTCGATCATCGCGTCCCGAACCTCCGGGCTCGGGCACTGCACGAGGATGGTTACTGTCGTCCGCCCGTTGTCCTCGTCGAGGGTCATCGTGTTGACGGTGGCGTTCTCGTCGGGGTTCGGGATGCCCTCGTAGGCCTCGGTCGAGACGAGCCGGTCGTACGGCTCGATCTCGCGGTACTCGCCGTGGAACGCGACCTCGAAGCCCTCAGGGGTCACCGAGACGTACCGCCAGGTGCCGCCGACGCGCAGGTCGATCTCCGCGAGCGTCACCTCCCCGCGGTTTGCGTGCCACCACTGCTTCACGAGCTCCGGGGTGGTCCACGCCTTCCAGACCAGCTCCTTGGGGGCGTCGAACTCCCGCGTGATCAGGACCTGATCCTCCGTCGGAAGCGTCACCGTCGCCGTTCCGCTACTTGCCACTCCCACCATCTCCTTCCTCCTTCTCTTTGAGCTCTTGCAACACGACATCCAGCTGGTCGAACCGCTCCGACCACGTTTGCTCGTAGCCCTTCACCCAGTCGTGGATGGGCTTGAGCGCGTGGCCGTTCAGCCGGTACAGCCGTTGCCGTCCGTCCTTGCGCACGTCGACCACTCCCACCTCTCGCAGCACCCGGAGGTGCTTGGACACCTGTGGCTGAGCCAGCCCGAGCAGGCTCACGAGATCGTTCACGGGCCGCTCCCCCCCGGCGAGGACGTCCAGGATCTGCCGCCGCCGGGGCTCGGCTACCGCGTTGAACGCGTCTGCGGTGGTCGCTGCTCGTGCCATGGGCGGCATCATACATACCTATATAGGAATATGTCAAGCG
>CAWAQJ010000005.1:0-9951 GCA_963784175.1 uncultured Actinomycetes bacterium
TGAAGCCCACCGCGCTCGCCCGGGGGAGGCGCCATCAGACGATGGCCGAGGCGGCGGTCGCGGACCTGCAGGAAGCGATTCTCGCCGGGGAGCTTCCGCCTGGGGCGCCGCTTCGGCTCGAGGAGCTCGCGCGCTCGCTCGGCATGAGCATCTCGCCTGTGCGCGAGGCTGTTCGCCAGCTCGAGAGCCTCGGGCTCGCCGTGCACGTGCCGCATCGCGGGGCCCGCGTGAGTGAGCTCGCGATCGAAGACCTCCGCGACACCTACGAGGTGCGGCTGGCGCTCGAGACGCTCGCGGTGCGTCGTGCAGCCGAGGGCTTCACGGAGACAGACGGCGCGACCTCGACCGAGCACCTCGAGCAGTGGGCGGAGGCGCACCGCCGGGGCGACTCGGTGGAAGCGCGTCGCGCTCACGCCGCGTTCCACTTCAGCCTCTACGAGGCGTCGGGCTCGGAGTGGCTCGTCCGACTGATCCGCCCGGCGTGGGAAAACAGCGAGCGGTACCGCGCCCTCTCGCTCCCCAAGCGCGGGACGCTTCGGCGACGCCAACAGGAGCACGAGGCGATCCTCGACGCCTGCGTCCGCCACGACCCCGACGAGGCCGAGCAGCAGCTCCGCGGCCATCTCGCGCTGACGGCAAACCTCGTCGCGGGCCGTATGGGCTCCGAGGAGCTTTTCTAGCGATGAGCGTCGCTCGCCTTCGGCTCGCTCCCCACGCTCATCGGCCAAAGGCTGGCCGATGAGCGACTACGCCGAGTTCACGCCCGATCCCCGAACCCTCGTCAGCGGCTACGTGGAGGCCGACGCGGCCTTCGCGCCGCCGCAGCCCGTCACCTCGGTCGACGAGGAGACCTTCAAGGCCGCAATGCGCGCGCTCGCGACCGGCGTCGTGATGGTGATCGCCCGCAAGGACGAGCGCCTCTGGGGCCTGACGATCAGCGCGTGCTGCTCCATCTCGGCCCAGCCGCCGCAGGTGCTCATCTCGCTCGCAGACGACGCGAGCTGCCGGCAGGCGATCATGGAGACCGGCCGCTTCGGGCTCAGCGTCCTTCGTGACAACCAGAAGGACCTCGCCGACCTCGGCGCCGTCCCTGGTGCGCCCAAGTACGTCGACGTCTTCTGCCAGGACAACGACCCCGGCAGCGAGGCGACGATGATCGCGGGCGCCCTCGTGCACGTCGAGTGCGTCGTCGACCGGATCTTCGAGGTCTCGAACCACACGCTCTTCATCGGGAACGTCCAGGAGGTGGTCTCGCGCGTCGACCGCGAAGGCGGCCCGCTTCTCTACTTCAACCGCACGTTCCACGAGCTCGGGGACTCGTTGTGAGCTACGACGTCGTCTTCGTCGGGAGCGGCATCAACTCGCTCGCGGGCGCCGCGCTCCTTGCCCGCGCCGGGCGGCGCGTGCTCGTGCTCGAGCGCAACGACTACCTGGGCGGCGCGATCAGGACAGCAGAGATCACCGAGCCCGGCTTCACGCACGAGGTCTTCTCCTCGTGGCATCCACTGTTCATGGGGTCGGCCGCCTACGCGGAGCTCGGGGACGAGCTGCATACGCGCGGCCTCGAGTACCTGAACACCGAGCTGGCGACGGGGACGCTCTTCCCCGACGGCGAGAGCATCTTCCTCACGACGTCGCACGAGGCGAACATGGAGGAATTCGACCGCCACGCGGCGGGCGACGGCGCAGCCTGGGACCGCACGGTGTCGGAGTTCATGCCGAACGCCGACCTCGCGTTCGGCGTGCTCGGGACGGAGCTCTGGTCGTCGGCCGGGGCGGGCCTCGGCCTGAAGGCGTACCGGCGCCTCGGCCGCCGCGGTCTGGTCGAGTTCGCCGGCGGCGTGCTGTCGACCTGCCGCGACTGGGTCACGGAGACGTTCGCGGCCCCACAGGCTCACGGTCTCCTCGCTCCCTGGGTGCTGCACACCGGTGTCGGGCCGGACGCCGCCTCGTCCGGCTTCATGACGCGGGTGATCGCGGTGGCGATCGAGCTCGGGGGCATGCCCGTTCCGCGGGGCGGCGGCGTTGCGCTCGTCGAGGCCCTGGCAGGCATCGTCCGGGACGCCGGCGGGGCGCTCGAGACCGAGCGCGAGGTCGAGCGGATCGTCGTGCGCGAGGGCCGCGCGACCGGCGTCGCCCTCGCCGGTGGCGAGACGATCGAGGCCACCGAGGCCGTGATCGCGAACGTGACGCCGACGCAGCTGTACGAGCGCCTGCTCGACGGAACGCCCGCGGCAACCGCTGCGAAGCAACCTGCGCGCCGGTTTCGCTACGGCCGTGCCGGGATGCAGATCCACATGGCGCTCAAGGAGGCGCCGAAGTGGGTGGGGGACGACCGCCTGGCGAAGACCGCGATCGTCCACTTGACGCCGGGGCTCGACGGCGTCTCCCGCGCCGTGAACGAGGCCGACCGCGGGTTGCTGCCCGCCGAGGCGACCATCGTCTGCGGCCAGCCCACCGCCGTGGATCCATCGCGCGCTCCCGAGGGCGCGTCGATCCTCTGGATCCAGCTCCAGGAGCTGCCGACGCGCGTGAGGGGCGACGCCGCGGGCGAGCTCGAGGTCGGCGACGGGACCTGGACAGAGGATCTGCGCGAGCGCTACGCGGACCGCATCCAGGCCCGCCTGGCAACGCAGATCGAGAATCTCGACTCCGCGCTCCTCAAGCGGGTCGTGCTCTCACCCGCAGACATCGAAGCCGCCAACGTGAACATGGTGGGCGGCGACATCTACAGCGGCTCGTGCGCGCTCGACCAGAACCTCGTCTGGCGGCCGCGCCCCGAGCTCCCCGGCCACGCGACGCCGGTCGACCGCCTCTTCCACATCGGCGCGAGCACCCATCCGGGGCCCGGGCTGGGCGCCGGATCGGGGACGCTCGTGGCCAAAGAGCTGCTCAAGCCGGCGCTTCCGAGGCGCGCGCTCGGCCGTCTGAGCTCCCTCACCAAGCGAGTTTGACACTTGATAAATCATCCATCAGAGTCGCGGCGGCGCGCGCTGCGCGGGATCCGAAGGGGAGGTAAGGAATGAAGTTCAGCCTGTACTCGGAGATCCAGCACTGGCCCGGGAAGCCCGTGGGCCAGCTCTACGACGAGGTCGTGGAGCAGGTCGTGAACGCCGACCGGCTGGGCTTCGACGCCTACTCCGTGATCGAGCACTTCTTCTTCCCGAAGTTCTCCGTCTCGGCGAACCCGTTCGCCCTCTGGGGCATCTGCGCGGCGCGGACGAAGCAGATCAGGTTCCGGACGCTCGGCCACGTCCTCCCGTACCACAACCCGACGATCCTGGCCTCGCAGATCGCCGCCGCCGACATCCTCTTCGGAGGCCGCTACGAGTTCGGTGCCCTCCGCGGCCACGGCTGGATCCCGCTCAAGGCCGGCGTACCGCTCGCCGAGACGCGCGACCGTTACGAGGAGTCGCTCGAGATCCTCTTCACCGCGCTCGAGCAGGAGCGGTTCTCCTACGACGGCGACTACTTCAAGATCGACGACTCGCACGTCGTCCCGCGCCCGAACGGGAAGTTTCGGGTCTTCCTCGGCGGCACGAGCGACCGCACGTACGAGCTCGCCGCCGAGCGTGGCTGGGCAGTGGTCGTCCCGCCGCTCCTCCCGTACGCCGCGTTGGAGGAGCAGCTCGATCTCTACCGCGCCAAGTGCGCCGAGCACGGCACGACGCCGGACATCGTCTGGATCCACGCCTGCTACATCGACGAGGACCGCGACACAGCGCGCCGCGAGGCCGAGCAGGGCATGAAGCAGTTCCTCGCCGGCAACGCCTCGCCGCTTACCGAGGGTGACGAGCTTCCGCCGGCCGAGGAGCTCCAGGCCGCCGGCTACGGCTTCTACGCCGCGGGCATCCTCGAGCAGCTCGCGGAGACGCCCTACGACGACATGATCGAGGGCGACATCATCTGGGTCGGCACGCCCGAGGACGTGATCGAGCGCATCCAGGCCGTGCGGGACGTTTGCGAAGGCCTCACGGAGGTCTCGATCACGGTGAACGCGGGCGGCTTCGACCACTGGCAGGCGATCAAGCAGCAGGAGCTCTTCGCCGCGAGGGTGATGCCGCACTTCCGCGAAGGCGCTGGGATCGAGGCCGCCGGCGATCGCGCGCTCGCCTGAGGTGACCGCGTCCGAGCCTCTCTTCGCCGTCTGCGAGTTCACCACGCTCAACGCGAGCTTCGAGGCCGACCTGGCCGCGTACGCTGCCGCCGGCGCGGACGGGATCTCGATCTGCGAGCTGAAGCTGGAGGCGGGTCGTGAAGACGAGCAGCTGGCCGCGTTCCGGGCGAGCGGGCTCACGGCCACGAGCTGCGTCCCGGCCGTGCCGTCGATCCTCCCGCTGCCGCTCCTGCCCGGGCCCGACGGGCCGCAGGAGCGCGTCGAGGCGATCCGTGCTGGCATCCGCAGGCTTGCGCCCTTCGAGCCGACCGCGCTCGTCTGCCTGACCGGCCCCGCGGGGGAGCTCGGCGAGGACGAGGCGCGCAGGGTCGTCATCGAAGGCCTACGTGCAGTCGCCGAGGAGGCGGCTCGCCACGGCATCCCGGTCGCCCTCGAGCCGATGAGCGCGCACTTCCGTGACGACTGGACGCTGATCACGACCCTCCAGGAGGCGGTCGACCTCGCCGACGAGGCGGGCGTCGCCAACATCGGGCTCGTCTTCGACACCTGGCATCTCTGGGACACGCCCGACCTCTACGCCGAGCTCCAGCGCCACTCCGAGCGGATCGCCTGCGTGCACGTGAACGACTGGCGCGAGCCCACGCGCAGCTGGTGCGACCGCGTCTTACCCGGTGACGGCGTGGCGGACATTCCCGCGATGCTGCGCGCGCTGCACGAAGCAGGCTGGCGGGGGAGCTACGACCTGGAGGTCTTCTCCGACGACGGGGCGTTCGGCTCCGCGTACGAGGACTCGCTCTGGCGGGAGGATCCCGGCGACGTCGCCCGCCGCGGGCGCGAGGCATTCCGCCAACTCTGGGATCGGGCGACCGTCGGAATGAGGGCCTGATGGAACGCGTCTGCATCGTCGGGGGCGGGGTGATCGGCAGTCTCTATGCCGCCCACATCGCCTCCCTCGCCGAGGTCTGGGTGCTCACCCGCCGCCCGGAGCACGCCCGCGCGCTCGAGGAGGACGGGCTGCGCATCTCCGGCAAGCACGACTTCACCGCACGGCTGCGGGCTACTGCCCGCGCCGACGAGCTTCCCGACGCCGACCTGGTGATCCTGGCGACGAAGGCGACTCAGCTGGAGGAGGCGGTCGAGGCGCTCTCCGGACGGATGCCCGGGGCAACCGTGATGACGATTCAGAACGGGCTCGGTGCCGAGGAGATCGTCCGTCGCCACGGCGCCTGGCAGATCGTCTCCGCGGTCACCTTCATGTCCGGCGTCCGGCGCAGCGACCCACACGTCGAGTACGAGCTCGACACGGCGACCTGGTTGGGCCCGTACGCGGGCACGGCGACGCCGTTCGAGGTCGTCCAGGAGATCGAGCAGCTGCTCCTCGACGCCGAGCTGGCGGCGCTGGCGTTCCCCGACCTGCTGCCCGCGCAGTGGTCGAAGCTGATCTTCAACGCCACGGTGAACACGGTCTCGGCGCTCACAGACCTCGGTCACGTGAGCCTCTTCGCGCGGGAGGAGGAGCCGACGGACCTCGGGTACCTCGTGCACGCGCTCATGGACGAGGGCAAGCAGGTCGCGGCGGCGGCCGGCGTCGCACTGCACGAGGACCCGTGGGAGATGAACGTCCTCGCGGTCAAGCGGGGCGAGACCCAGCAGAGCGACTACGCGCATGTTCCTTCGATGCTCGAGGACGTCCGCGCGGGGCGGCCGACGGAGGTGGACTTCATCACGGGAGCGCTGGTACGCGAGGCGGAGCGCCTCGGCGTCCCGGTACCGCTCCACACGACGATGTACAGGCTGGTGAAAGGGAAGGAAGCGACGTTTCCGGCTGGAGGGGACCGGGCTCCGGAGGCGGCGGTGGCGGGGGATAGACAAACGGTGGAGAGGAGTTCGACATGAGAGGAACGTCGAGATGGGCCCTGCTGCTCGCCCTCCTGTTGGCGCTCGGGCTCGCGGTTGCGGCCTGCGGCGGCGACGACGACGAGGGCGACGAGGGCTCGGCGGCGGAGAGCACGCCCGCGGAGGACGAAAGCAGCAGCGAGCCGATCGTCATCGGGGCCGCGGTGGATCTCACCAACCAGATGGCCCCGTTCGACGGGCCGGCGGTGACCGCGGCGCAGATCCAGGTCGACAAGATCAACGAGGCCGGCGGCATCGACGGCCGGCAGGTCGAGCTCGAAGTCATCGACCATCAGCTCGATCCGGAGCGGACGAAGTCGGCAGCGATCGAGCTGATCGACGGCGGAGCCGACGTCCTGCTCGTCACCTGCGACGTCGACTACGCGACGCCTGCGGTGCAGGAGGCGATCACCCGCGGCGTGCTCGCCGTGGCGCCGTGCATCGGCACGGACCAGATGGGCCCGGAGCGCTTCGGCGAAGCCGGCAAGCTCGCGTTCTCGATCGGCAACGTCGCCCAGGACGAGGGCGCGGCAATGGCCGAGTACGCGATCGAGCAGGGCTGGATGACCGCCGCGACGGTGACGGACAACGTCATCGTCTACTTCCAGGACGTCGTCAAGGCGTTCGCAGCTCGCTACACGGAGCTGGGCGGCGAGATCACGACCGAGGAGTCCTGGACGAACGGCGACGGCACGATCCAGAACGTCGTCAGCGCGCTCGACAAGGCGAACGTCGACGTGATCGCCACCTCGACGGCCTTCGACGACATGCCCGCGCTGGTGGGCGGCCTGCGCACGCTCGGCAACGACACGCCGATCATCTGCGGCTGGTCGTGCGACGGCAACTACTGGCTCCCCGAGGGGACGGACAACCTCTACGTCGTGACGTACGCGTCGGTCTTCGGCGACGATCCGAGCGACGAGGTGAAGGAGCTCATCGCCGCGATGACCGAGCAGGATCAGGCGCCCGGCACCGGAGGGTTCGTGACCGGCGCAGCAGCGATCGACGCCATCGCCGCGGCGATCGAGGAGACCGGGGGCACCGAGGGCGAGGCGCTCGCCGAGGCGTTCGAGGGCTTCGACGGCCTCGAGACGATCTCCGGGGCGATCAGCTTCTCGCCCGAGTTCCACTCGGTGTTCGGCCGCGAGTACCGCGTGATGGAGGTGCAGGGCAGCAAGCCGGCATTCGTCGAGCTGCGCGCAGCCACGTCACCCGCCGAGATCGAGTGAGCGCCGTGTGAGCGAGACGGCGTCCGAAGTCCGCCGCTGGCCCGGAGAGACACTCCGGGCCAGCGGCATCTCACGCTCCTTCGAGGGCGTGCACGCCCTGAACGGGGTGACGCTCGAGCTGCACCGCCACGAGGTCGTGGGGCTGATCGGACCGAACGGAGCCGGCAAGACGACGCTCGTCAACGTCATCACGGGATTCGACTTCCCGACGGAGGGCGCGGTCGAGCTGGCCGGCGAGAACATCACCTCCTGGCAGCCGCATCGCCGCGCCCGCGCCGGGCTCGCGCGGACGTACCAGCACAGTCGCCTGTTCAAGGGCCTGTCAGCCCGTGAGAACGTCGAGGTGGCGGCGCTCGGCGTCGGCGCCGGGCCGAAGGAGGCGCGGCAGCGGGCGGACGACTTGCTGGAGATGCTGGGCCTCGCCGATCGGGCGGACGCCCCGGCCGGGATCCTGCCGCACGGTGCAGAGCACAAGCTCGGCGTCGCCCGCGCGCTTGCGACCCGACCGCGGTTCGTCCTCATGGACGAGCCGGCGGCCGGCCTCTCCGAGGCGGAGGTGCCCGACTTCGCCGAGGTCGTGACCACGGTGCGGGACGAGCGTGAGGCAGGCGTGCTGCTCATCGACCACAACGTCGGACTCATCCTCGACGTCTGCGACCGCATCCAGGTGCTCGACCAGGGGAGGACGCTCGCCGAAGGGACGCCGGAGGAGATCCGGCGCAACATCGACGTGACCGCCGCGTACCTGGGGGACGCCCGTGGCTGACGCCATGCTCGAGGTGCGCGACCTGGAGATCCGCTACGCAGGCGTGCCCGCCGTGCGCGGGATCAGCCTCGAGGTCGGGAAGGGCGAGGTCGTCGGCCTCGTCGGCCCGAACGGCGCCGGGAAGTCCTCGACGCTGCTCGCGATCATGGGCATGGTCGCACCTTCTCAGGGCGACGTCCTGCTCGACGGCCGCTCTCTGGTCGGAAGGTCCACGGAGGCGATCGTGCGCGGCGGAGTCTCGCTCGTCCCGGAGGGGCGGCGCATCTTTCCGGAGCTGACGGTCGACGAGAACCTTCGCCTCGGGCTCATGGGCCGCCGTTCGCGCGAAGGCGTCGACGCCGATGTCGAGCAGGCTGCCGCGCTCTTTCCCGTCGTGAGAGAGGCACGCGACCGGCCGGCGGGGGTGCTCTCGGGCGGCCAGCAGCAGCAGCTCGCCATCGCCAGGGCGCTCGTCGCGAAGCCGGACGTGCTCCTCCTCGACGAGCCCTCGCTCGGTCTGGCCCCGAAGGTCGTCGACGACGTCTTCTCAGCCCTGGCCGAGATCCGCGCGCGGGGCGTCACGATCCTGCTCGTCGAGCAGCGCGCCCAGTTCGCCGTCGGGTTCGCTGACCGCACGCACGTGCTCGCGAACGGCCAGCTTCGCCTCACGCTCACGCCTGCCGACGCTGGCGACACCGACAAGATGGCCGCCGCCTACTTCGGGAACTGATGGACGCGCTCCAGACCATCATCGACGCCATCGCCCTGGGCTCGGTCTACGCGCTCGTCGCCATGGGGATCGGGCTCGTCTTCGGGGTCATGCGGCTCGTCAACTTCGCCCACGGCGAGCTGATCACCTTCGGTGCGTACGCGCTCGTGCTCACGAACCATCTGCCGCTCGCGGTCGGCATCCTCGTCTGCTTCGCCACCGTGATCGGGCTCTCCCTCGCGATGGAGGTCGCCTACCGGCCGCTGCGCACCAGTCCGCCGACGACGATGCTCGTCACGACCTTCGCGGTCTCGTTCCTGCTCCAGGCCGTCGCGCTGCTCGCCTTCGGGGCGCGAGGTCAGAACGCCAACGTCCTCGAGAAGCTCAACACCGCCGTCTCCATCGGCGACCTGCGGATCCGTTGGGTCACGCTGGTCTCGATCGCGGTCGGGGCGGTGCTGCTCGGGGGCACCGCGCTGATTCTCCGGCGCACCGAAATCGGCCTCCAGATGCGGGCCGCCGCGATGGACTTCCGCACGGCGCAGCTCCTGGGCGTGCGCGCCACGACCGTGATCCGCTTTGCGTTCGTCCTCGCCGGATTCCTCGCCGCCTGCGCGACCGTCCTGCTCGTCGTGTCCCGCCCCCTCGTGACCCCGAGCTACGGGTTCCAGCTCGTCATCCCGGCGCTCGTCGGCGTCGTGGTCGGCGGCCTCGACCGCCTCACCAGTGCGACGCTCGGCGGGTTCGCCATCGGGTTCGCCGCGTCGGTGCTCGGCGACGTCCTCCCCGCGGACGGCCGCGTCTTCCTCGACACCGCGCTCTTCCTGCTCGTCATCGTCGTCCTGCTCGTCCGTCCGGGCGGGCTCTTCACGCGCTCGCGCGCGGCCTGGGAGCGCGTGTGAGGCGCCTCGGGTCCGTGTCGCAGCTCGCCGCGCCCGTGCTCCTTCTCGCGCTGGTCGGGCTGGCCGGCAGCTTCACCTCGCGCTCCGTCCAGTTCCAGTTCCGCTTCGCGCTGGTCATGGCGACGATCGTGATCGCCCTCTACGTCTTCGTCGGGAACTCGGGCGTCGTCTCCTTCGGCCACGTCAGCTTCGTCGCCGTCGGCGCGTTCGCCGCCGGACTGACGACGGTGCCCGAGGCGCTCAAGCTCTCCCTGAGTCCCGATCTCTTCCCGATCATCGCGAGCGCGGAAGTCGGGAACGCGATTTCGCTCGTCCTCGCCGCGGCAGTCGGAGGCACATTCGCGTTCCTCGTC
>CAWAQJ010000006.1:0-37796 GCA_963784175.1 uncultured Actinomycetes bacterium
GGCGACCTCGCTCAGCCGGTGCAGCAGCGCGCCGTCGACGTCCGTCGAGCCGGACCTGCAGGTTGACGTTGTCGCCGGTGACGATGACGCTGTTGCGGATGTCGCCGCCGACGGCGACGCTCCGCGCGCCCGTCGCGCCATCAGGGCCCGTCCGTCTGGACCTGGTCTCCCGTGATGATCGTCGAGCCGGAGACGTCGCCTCCGACCGCGACCGAGCGCTCGCCGGAGGCCGTGACGACGTTCGCCGCCTGCGCCTCCTGCCAGATCTTCGTCAGGTCGGCCGCGAGCTCCTGGTCCTCCTCGAGCAGCTTGCGGAGCTGGATGCGCAGCGCCCCGAGCGCATCCTCGTCCTCGGGGTGCGCGGCGACCTCCTCGACCGCCTCCTGCGCGGCGGGCTTCTGCTCGACCCCGGGCCTGAGCCGCTCCCAGAGCTTCTCGGCGTAGTTCGCCGCCTCGTCGCCGATACGTCGGCGGCCTTGCCCGCGACTTTCTGGCCGGCCTGCACCACGTACGGCAGGAACGGCGCGAGGAAGCTGGTCAGGGCGACGATCTCCACTGGCGGCCGCCCGACGCTAGCGAGGCAGTTTTCTTGTGTCAAGCAGCGCGTTTCTTGACGCCGCGCGGCAGGAGTCGTAGCGTGGCTGCTCCTGTTCGAGAGGTGACCAGCGTGCCGTCCAGCGCTTCTCGCAAGACCAGCGACAAGACCAGCCAGGCCCCGGCCGCCGCGCGGCCGATCTTCGAGCCGCTCAAGTTCCGGCACCTCGAGGTCAAGAACCGCCTCTTCCGGTCGAGCATCTCGGGCCGCTTCGACAACTACGACGGCTCGGGCACGGAGACGCGGATCGACTGGGACGTCAAGTTCGCCCGCGGCGGAATCGGAGCCGTCATCTCCTCGAACACGCCGGTCCACCCGCGTGGGCTCATCGTCCCGAACTACGCGCACCTCGACTCGGACGACAAGGTCCCGTTCTGGACGGAGCTCGGCAAGCGCGTGCGCGACGCCGGGGCGAAGTACATCGTCCAGCTCGCGTACTCCGGACGCCAGCGCGACATCCCCAGCGTCCAGTACGAGACCGGGCTCTCCTCGACGGACAAGGCTGACCCCGTCCACGGCTTCCGCTGCGAGCGGGCGACGCGCGAGCAGATCGCCGAGGTCGTGGACTCGTTCGCGCAGGCCGCCCGCCGGGCGCGCGAGGCCGAGCTCGACGGGATCGAGATCCACGGCTGCAACGGCTACTTCATCACCCAGTTCCTCTCCTCGGCGATCAACGACCGCACCGACGAGTACGGCGGCTCGCTGGAGAACCGCGCCCGCGTCGCGATCGAGATCGTGCGCGCGATGCGCGAGCAGATCGGCGACGACTTCCACCTGCAGTTCAAGATCAGCGCGATCGACGACGGCAAGGCGCTCTTCCCGTGGGCGAAGGAGGGCACGACGCTGGAGGAGTCGATCCAGGTCTGCAAGTGGCTCGTCGAGGCCGGCGTCGACGGGCTCCACATCTCCTCCGGCTACCTCTTCCCGCACCCGCGGAACCCGGCGGGCGTGTTCCCGATCGCGGACGTGATCCGCTCGTACGACACGATGCTCTCCAGCGGCAAGAACACGTTCCGCAACTACCTGATGTTCCGCACGCCGCCCATCAACAAGGGGTTCGCGTGGGCCTGGGAGCGGCGCGTCCGCAAGCTCGGCGTCGAGGGCATCAACCTCGACCTCGCCAAGGCGATCAAGCGCGAGGTGGACGTGCCGGTCCTCTGCGCGGGCGGGTTCCAGACCGCGTCGGTGATCGCCAAGGCGATCGAGGACGGGTCGATCGACGGCGTGACCATGGGGCGCACGCTGATCGCCAACCCCGACTTGCCGAACCTCTTCCAGGCGGGCCACGACCGGGCGCCGCAGCCGTGCACGTACTGCAACAAGTGCCTGATCAACTTCGTCGAGAACCCGTTGGGCTGCTACGAGGAGAGCCGCTACGGCTCGCGCGACGAGATGATCCGCCACATCATGTCGGTCTACGAGGGCGCCCCTCTTCCGTCCGAAGTGAAATGACGGCGGAGGCGATCTTCGAGCCTCTTCAGCTCGGGCCGCTGAAGGTCAAGAACCGCGTCCTGCGCTCGAGCGTCGCCGGGCGCTTCGACAACTACGACGGGTCGGGCACCCAGGTGCGCGTGAACTGGGATCTGAAGTTCGCCCGCGGCGGCGTCGGCGCGATCATCTCCTCGAACGCGCCCATCCACGCGCACGGGAGCATCGTCCCGGGCTACGCGCACATCGACTCCGACGAGTCGATCCCCTTCTGGCGCGAGCTGGGCGAGAAGGTCCGCCTGGCCGGCTGCCCCTACATCCTCCAGATCGTCCACGCGGGGAGGGAGCGGATCCTGCCGTACCTCCAGTGGGAGAAGGCGCAGTCGTCGTCGAGCAAGGCCGAGCCGCTGAACGGCTTCCCGGCCAAGGCGATGACGGTGGACGAGATCCGGCAGGTCGTGGAGGACTTCGCCGCCGCGGCCCGCCGCGCGAAGGAGGCCGGACTCGACGGCATCGAGGTGGCAGGTGCGAACGGGATGCTCCCGACCCAGTTCCTCTCCTCCGGGATCAACGACCGCACGGACGGATACGGAGGCCCGCTCGCCAACCGCGCCCGCTTCGGGCTCGAGGTCGTGCGGGCGATCCGCGAGGCGGTCGGCCCGGACTTCTGCGTCGGCTACAAGATCTCGATCCAGGAACGCCTGAACGAGCTGCTCCCGTGGCTGCCGAAGGGGAACACGATCGAGGAGTCGCTGCAGATGTGCCGGTGGCTCGAGGAGGCCGGCGTCGACTACCTGCACATTTCCGCCGGCGGAGGCTTCCCGCATCCGCGCAACCCGGCGGGCGAGTTTCCTGCGTCGCAGGTCGTGAAGACGTACGACGTCCTCCTCTCGAGCGGCAAGAACACCTTCCGCAACTACCTCATGTTCCGCACGCCGCCGCTGGCCAAGGCCTTCGGCTGGTGGTGGACGCGCCCGCATCGCGACAGCGAGGTGGAGGGGATCAACCTCGCCGACTCCCGCGCGGTCAAGCAAACGGTCTCGGTCCCGGTCGTGGTCACGGGCGGATTCCAGACCGCCTCGGTGATCGCCGCGGCGATCGAGCGCGGCGACTGCGACGGCGTCACGATCGCCCGGCCGCTCGTCGCCAACCCCGATCTCGTGCGCCACTTCGAGCGCGGGCTCGACCGTGCGCCGAAGCCGTGCACCTACTGCAACAAGTGCCTTTTCTCGTTCATCGAGCACCCGCTCGCCTGCTACGAGCCGGCCCGCTTCGACTCCCACGAGGACATGATCCGCGAGGCCCTGTCCGTCTACGACGGGGCCGGTGAGCCGGTAGGCCCATGAGCGCCGAGGCGATCTTCCAGCCGCTGAAGTTCCGCAACCTCGAGATCAAGAACCGGATCCTGCGCTCGAACATCTCGGGCCGCTTCGACGACTACGACGGCGCCGGCTCGCAGACGCGCATCAACTGGGAGCTGAAGTTCGCGCGCGGCGGGGTCGGAGCAATCCTCTCGGCCTGGACCGCCGTCGACGAGCGCGGGAAGATCGTGCCCAGCTTCGCCGGCATCGAGAGCGACGAACGCGTTCCCTTCTGGCGTGAGCTCGGCGAGCGCGTCCACGAGCACGACTGCAAGTACGTCCTCCAGCTCGCGCACGCCGGCCGCCAGCGCGACATCCCCACGCTCACGCACGGCAAGGGCCTCTCCTCGACCAACAAGCCCGACCCGCTGCACGGCTTCGAGGCCGAGCGCGCGACCAGGGCCGACCTCGAGGAGATCAAGCGCTCGTTCGCGGCGGGCGCGCGCCGCGCGCGCGAAGCCGGGCTCGACGGCGTCGAGATCCACGGCGCGAACGGCTACCTCTTCACGCAGTTCCTCTCCTCGGCCATCAACGAGCGCGAGGACGAGTACGGAGGATCACTCGAGAACCGCGCACGCCTCCTCCTCGACACCGTCAAGGCGATCAGGGCCGAGGTCGGGCACGACTTCCACGTCCAGGTGAAGGTCTCGACGACGGAGCACGCGAACGCCTTCCTCCCCTGGCTCGGCGCGGGGAACACGATCGAGGACTCGGTCCAGGTCTGCCGCTGGCTCGAGGAGGCGGGCGCCGACGCGATCCACGTCTCGTCCGGGAGCACCTTCCCCCACCCCGAGAACCCCGCGGGCGGGTTCGCACTCGACGACATGGTCCACAGCTACGACATCATGCTCTCGAGCGGCAAGAACACCTTCCGCAACTACCTCCTCTTCCGCCTCTGGCCGGCGAACCGCGTCATGCAGAAGCGCTGGGAGCGCGACCCGGCCTCCGTCCCCGGACGCTGCCTGCCCGACGCGGCCGCCGTGAAGAAGGCCGTGGGCATCCCCGTGATCGTCACCGGCGGGTTCCAGCAGGCGTCGCTGATCGCAGGCGCCATCGAGCGCGGCGACTGCGACGCCGTCTCGATCGCGCGCGGGCTCGTGGCCAACAACGACCTCGTCGAGCTCTTCAGGGCCGGCCACGACTTGCCGCCGAGGCCGTGCACGTACTGCAACAAGTGCCTCTACAACGTCCTCGAGCATCCGCTCGGCTGCTACGACGAACGGCGCTACGCCTCCCGCGAGGAGATGGTCGAGCAGATCATGTCCGTCTACTCTCCCGCCGCATGACCGAAACCGCCGCCGAGCACGGGATCTCCTCGTACCTCCCACATGAGGGACCGCGAAGGGGCCTGGCCTTCTGCATGTCCGGGGGCGGCGACCGCGCGGCGCTCTTCCACCTCGGCGCCCTGCGCCGCATGAATGAGCTCGGGATCCTCTCCAAGATCGACACGTTCACGTCGGTGTCGGGCGGCAGCATCATGGCGGCGCAGCTCGCCACCTTCATGCAGAGCGCGACGCGCGAGCCCGGCAAGCCGATCGAGGGCTTCGAGGAGGGTGTGGCGAAGCCCATGCGCAGGTTCGCAGCGGCGGACCCCCGCACGGGCGCCGCCCTCGCCCGCCTGAAGCCGAACAAGTGGTTCACGCCGGGCGCGCAGAGCGAGGCGCTCGCGGCCGCGTATGCGGAGGGCCCGGCGCCCGGACGGCTCGAGGACCTTCCCGACACGCCACGATTCGTGTTCCTCGCAAGCGACATGCGCTTCCGCGACCAGTGGGTCTTCGACACGGGCAAACGCCGGGTCGGCAGCTCGGCGGCCGGGTACGGACCGCTCGGGACGTGGACGCTCGCGCAGGCCGTCGCGGCGTCCTCCTGCGTCCCGGGCGCGTTCAGCGTCGTCAAGGCGAAACAGGAGCCGTCGTCCCTCACGGGCGGCTCCTACAAGGAGCGCGACCGGGACAAGCTCGTCCGCGAGATCGACCTCTCCGACGGCGGCATGTTCGACAACCTGGGCGTCGAGCCCGTCTGGCAGGACCACCAGACCGTCCTCGTCTCCGACGCGGCCCCGTCCTTCAAGCCGGAACCGGAGATCGGCTGGCTCTGGAGCGCCCTCCGCCAGGGGGTCATCCTCCTCGAGCAGGCGACGGAGGTGCGCAAGCGCTGGCTCGTCTCGAACTTCCTCGCCGGGCAGCTCCAGGGCGCCTACTGGGGCATCGCGTCGAAGCCCAGGAGCTACCGCCTGGAGGCGGAGCACACCGCCTACTCCGAGAATCTCATCCGCGACTACATCGCTCCGATCCGCATCGACCTGGACGTGTTCTCGGAGGGCGAGATCGCCGTCCTCGAGAACCACGGCTATCTGATTTCGGAGATCGCACTGCAGCGCCACGCCAAGGACCTGGGCGGAGAGAAATGGCCGAAGGCCGTTGCGCCCCACGAGGACTGGCTCAACGAGAACAAGGCGGAGAAGGCCTTGACCGGCAGCGACAAGACGCACATGTTCTTCCGCCCGCGCATCCACCCGTAGGCCGCCGTGGGCGGGCTCGAGTTCGACGAGGGTCTGGGCGAGCAGCTCGAAGTCGTCTACCGCACCCGCGACATCCTCCGCCGCCGCCGGCTCGTCCACGAGGCGCTGGCCGCGCAGCCCGGCGAGCGGATCCTCGACGTCGGCTGCGGGCCGGGCTTCTACGTCGCCGAGCTCCTGGAAGCGGTCGGGCACGAAGGCTCGATCGTCGGCATCGACGTCAGCCCGGCGATGCTCGCCATCGCCGCCCACCGCACGGAGGCGCACCCGAACGTCGCCTTCCACGAGGCCGACGCGACCTCGCTCCCGGTCGAGGGCGAGGACTTCGACGCGGCCCTCTCGGTGCAGGTGCTCGAGTACGTCTCGGACATCCCCGCCGTCCTCGCGGAGATCCACCGCGCGCTCCGCCCCCGCGGCCGCGTCGTCCTGTGGGACGTCGACTGGTCGACGCTCTCGTGGCACTCGGCGGACCCGGAGCGGATGCGGCGTGCGCTGAGCGCCTGGGACGATCACCTCGCCCACCCGGCGCTTCCACGCACGCTCGCGGCCGACCTCCATCGCGCCGGGTTCGAGGACGTCCGCGCCGAAGGGCACGTCTTCGCGACGGCCGAGCTCGATCCGGAGACCTACAGCGGCGCCCTCCTACCGCTGATGGAGGAGTACGTCGCCGGACGGCCGGACTTCGGCGAGGCCGAGGCGGCCGACTGGGCGAACGAGCAGCGCGAGCTGGGCGAGCGCGGAGAGTTCTTCTTCTCCGTCACCCAGTTCTGCTTCGCGGCGACGCGTCAGTAGAGCTTCTCACCGCGCTCGAGCATGCCCACGAACTTCTCGAGCCGCCGCGTTCGCGTCTCCGGCTTCTTCGCGTCCTCGAGCTGGTAGATGATCGCGTAGCGGTTCGACTTGTTCAGCGTCGCGTAGAACCCGGCCGCTTTCGCATTGGCCTTCAGCGCCTTCTTCAGGTCGGCGGGCTCGGTCACGTTCGCCGGGGACGAGTACGCCGCGTCCCAGCGCCCGTCGGCCCTGGCGAGCTCGACCTGCTCGAGGCCCGCGGGCTTCATGCGACCGGCCTTGGTGAGCGCCTCGATCTTCTCCCGGTTGATCTTCGACCACTTGCTCCTCGCCCGGCGCGGCGTGAACTTCTGCAGGTAGAAGCGCTCGTCGAGCGTCATGACCTGACTGTCGATCCAGCCGTAGCAGAGGGCGACGTCGAGGGCCTCCGCGTAGACGACGGTGGTGACGCCCGAGCCCTTCTTGGCGAACTTCAGCCACACGCCGTCAGAGCCTGCGTGCTCGGCCTCGAGCCACGCCTCCCACTCCTCCGGCGAGGCCAGCTGGAGGATCGGCTTGCCGTCCTTTCCGGTCTCCTTCGCCACGCCGTCAGTATCCCGTGAATCCGGTCTCAAGACGGCGGTTCGGAGCGCCGATGAGTTGACCGTGCGCGCGACGATCCTCGGCTCGATCGGGGTCCTCTGGGGAGGGGCTGTCGTCGCGAGCGGGCTCCTGGACCGCACCGCCTCACCGGACGCCGCCACGGCGATCGGCGAGCTCATGGCGCTGGCCGTCGGCGCGCTCCTGCTCGCGGCCGGCACCCGCACGCTGGTCAAGCGCTTTCGCTAGCGGGTCGCGCGCTCGGCGAAGCGGTCCGCCAGCGCCGCGATCGTCAGCGACGGGTTCGGCCCGACCGGGCCCGGCATGACGGAGCCGTCCGCGATCGTGAAGCCCGGGTAGCCGAAGACCTCGCCGTACTCGTCGACGACGCCCTCCTCGACTGTCCTCCCCATCGGGCAGCCGCCGAGCGGGTGCACGGTGATCAGCCGGCCCAGATACCAGGTCGGATTGCGCTGGAACTTCGCGCCCAGCGCGTCGGCGATCTCGTTCGCGAAGTCCCCGAGCCGGTCGAAGAACGGGCCCGACTTCCCCTTCACCCAGTCGAGCTGGAGCCTCTCGTCGTCGGTGAGCGTGAACGTCCCGTCGGGGATGTCGCGCCCCATGCCGAGGAGCGGGAGCGACCCGGCGGAGACCCGGGAGTCCGAGAGGAGCTCGGCGACCTCGGCGGAGAGGTCGCCCTCGGGCTTGCGCCGCAGGAGGCTGAGGAGAATGCGCGTCGCGACCTTCCGGTAGCGCCAGAGCGCGCCGGGGCCCTGGGTCGTCTGGATGATCCAGCTCATGAACTGCGGAAAGCCGGCGTCCTCGACGTAGAAGCCGCGCCCCTCGCCGCCGTCGAGCGCGTCGGGAACCCGGATCGCGCTCGTGATCACGGGGCCGAACTCCGCGTCGAGCGGACGCGGCGAGCCGTCCGGATAGCTCGCTTTGAGCGCAAAGGTCAGCAGGTCGCCGTTGCCGCCGAACCGCGAGCCGAGACGCGGGCTCAGCCCCGGGAAGTTGCGGCTGCTCTTGAGGAGCAGGTAGCTCGAGCCGAGCGACCCGGCCGAGAGCACGAGGCGGTCGCAGGTCAGCTCTCGCACCGGCCGCACGGCCGGGTTGCGCGTGTCGACCTTCCGTCCCTCGTCGGCGACGTCGTGCTCGACGTAGCGCACGACGTAGCCTCCGCCCTCGCGCGGCGCGAAGGAGCGCACCTCGCGGCGGGTCCAGATCTCGGCACCGTGCCGCTTCGCCGCGGAGAGGTAGTTGAAGTCGAGCGTGTTCTTCGACCCGAAGTTGCAGCCGATGTCGCACTCACCGGTCAGCCGGCACGTGTAGCGCGGCAGCCCGTGGAGGTTCGGGTGCTCCTCCCGGATCGGCACGCCGACGGCGGGGTCCTCACCCTTGTTGGCGAAGGTCACGGCCAGCGGCGGCAGGATCCATTCGCGGTCGAGCTTCCCCGCCGCCTCCCTGAACGCCGCCGTCTTCGACGAGCGGTCGAACGGCTCGTGCTCGAACGGGTAGCGCTGCGCGTTCAGCATCTTCTCGACCGCGTCGTAGTGCGGGTCGAGCTCGGCGCGCGTCACCGGCCAGTGCTCGTAGCCGCCCGCGGCCAGGTCCTCCTGGACGAACCACTTCTCGTCCTTGCGCAGGAGCACGTTCGCGTAGATGAGCGAGCCGCCGCCGAGGCCGCTCGACACCAGGGAGCCGATGCCCTTGAACGACCAGAGGTTGAACATCCCGTAGAGGCCCTCGCTGGGGTCCCAGAAAGCCTTGCCGAGCTCGCGCGGGCTGCGTGGGAACGAGCCCGGCGGATAGGGCTTTCCGCGCTCGAGGACGCAGACCGACTTGCCCGCTTCGGCCAGCCGGTAGGCGAGCACGGAGCCCCCGAACCCGGAACCGACTACGACGGCGTCGAAGTGGGTGTCGTCCACGGCTCGCGAGGCTATGCGCGAACGATCCCGTACGCAACCCCGGCACGATTTGGGCACCGATTCATCACATGGGGGCTTGACAAGCCCCTACGCCTATCACCACACTGCACTCACGTTGACGAGCAGCGCCGTCACACCTGAGCGCGTCATCGGCTCCGCCGAGACGTCGCCGCGCGGCCTCGTCGTGATTCTTCTCGGCATTCTCCCCCACTAGGGGGAGAACACGCTCACGCGCCGAGCAGGCGCATACGCCGACCTTTCCGCAGAAGTAATGCGCCTCCGTTTGGAGGCAAGGAGGATGAGCAGTGAGCCGCAGAATCACGATCTTCGACACGACTTTGCGCGATGGCGAGCAGTCGCCCGGCATCGCGCTTTCGCCTGACGAGAAGGCGGAGATCGCGA
The DNA here is from genome assembly GCA_963784175.1 of uncultured Actinomycetes bacterium. Lineage (GTDB taxonomy): Bacteria > Actinomycetota > Thermoleophilia > Gaiellales > Gaiellaceae > JAIBJN01. The sequence goes on from CAWAQJ010000006.1 coordinate 9,601, forward strand.
CGCAGCTCGAGCGGCTCGGAGTCGACGTGGTCGAGGCAGGGTTCGCGGTCTCCTCGCCGGGAGACTTCGAAGGCGTCCGCGCAGTCGCCGCCGCAGTCGAGCGTCCCACGGTCGCCTCTCTCGCCAGAACGAAGAAGGAGGACATCGACGCCGCCGCCGAGGCGCTCGCCGACGCGCGCCGGTCGCGCATCCATGTCTTCCTCGCCACCAGCCCGATCCACATGGAGCGCAAGCTCCGCCTCGAGCCTGCGGAGGTTCTGGAGCAGACGGGCTGGGCGGTCGGATACGCCGGCAGCCTTGCCGACGAGGTCGAGTTCTCCTGCGAGGACGCCACCCGTTCGGACCCGGACTTCGTCGCCGAGGTCTGCCGCGAGGCCGTGCGCGCCGGTGCAACGACCATCAACCTGCCGGACACGGTCGGCTACTGCCTGCCCGAGGAGTACGCCGCGTTCCTCCGCGACGTGCGCTCGCGCTGCCTCCAGCTCCTCAACGTCACGCTCTCGGTTCACTGCCACGACGACCTTGGCCTCGCAGTCGCGAACACGCTCGCCGGCATCCGGGCCGGGGCGACGCAGGTCGAGTGCACGATCAACGGCCTCGGCGAACGGGCCGGCAACGCCGCACTCGAGGAGGTCGTCATGGGGCTGCACGTCCGCCAGGCCACCTTCGAGTGCGAGACCGGCGTCGTCGTCAACGAAATCGGCCGCTCGTCGCGGCTCGTCTCCGAGCTGACCGGCTACGCGGTGCAGCGCAACAAGGCCATCGTCGGGGCGAACGCGTTCGCCCACGAGGCCGGCATCCACCAGGACGGGATGCTCAAGGACGCCGAGACCTACCAGATCATGGACCCGACCGAGCTCGGCCTCGAGATGACCTTGCCGCTCGGGAAGCACTCGGGACGCCACGCCTTCGCGCGGGCCTGCGCCGCCGCCGGGATCGACCTCGACGCGGACGCCGTGAACGACGCCTTCGCCCGCTTCAAGCAGCTCGCCGACTCGCGCAAGCACGTGACCCTCCTCGACGTGTTCGAGGAGGTGACGGTCCGATGAGAAAGAAGCGCTACACCGTCGCCTTCCTCTCCGGCGACGGCATCGGGCCGGAGATGACCGCAGAGGCGAGCCGCGCCCTCGAGGCGGTCTCCCGCATGCACGGGTTCAGCGTCGAGGAGCTGCACGTGCCCTTCGGCGGCGATGCCGTGCGCCGGTTTGGGCACCCCCTCCCCTCGTTCACCCGCGCGGCCTGCGACGAGGCGGACGCCGTGCTCGTGGCGACGACGCGCGAGCCCGCGCTCGAGGTCGTCAAGGCGGAACTGGACCTCTCGTGGCGGATCACCCGCGTCTGCGCACGCGGGAGTGAGCTCGCCGTCGTGAGCCCGCTCGTGGACGACCCCGCCCTGGCGGTCGACCGCGCGTTCCGGCTCGCGCTGAGCCGCCGCGCGCGCCTGACGTCGGTCGGCGAGAGCGAGCAATGGCTCGCCGCGGTCGAGGCAGGCGTAGAGCGTCGCGAGGGCGTGCACGTCGAGCACGCGCGCTTCGAGGCGGCCGTCACCGGTCTCCTCCGCGACCCCTCGCGCTACGACGTGATCGCGAGCGAGCAGCCGTTCGCCGAGGCCCTGGCCTCCACGGCCGCGTTCGCCCATGAGGGCGAGCGCCTGGTCGCCTCCGGCCGCATCGGACCGAACGGCAAAGGGGTCTTCGGCCCCACGCACGGGTCGGCGCTGGAGATCGCCGGCCAGGGCGTCGCCAACCCGAGCGCCATGCTCCTCGCCGTCACCCTGCTCCTGGGCGAGGGTTTGGGCGAGCGCAGCGCCGCTCAAACGCTCGAGCGCGGCGTCGTGGAGGCGCTGGAGACCGGCATGCGTACGCCGGACATGGTCTCCTCTGGTGCCGGCGCGACGACACGTGAGTTCACCGACGCGCTGCTGGCGACGCTCCCCTCCGCTCGGCGGGACGCCGAGTTCGAAAGGGCGTTTGCATGAGGATGCTCGGCTCGGACGCGATCCTCCGCTCCCTCGAGGCCGAGGGCGTCGACGTCGTCTTCGGGATCCCCGGCGGAGCCATCCTCCCGCTCTACGACGGGTTCGCGCGAGGCACGACCGTTCGGCACGTGCTCGCCCGGCACGAGCAGGGCGCCGGGCACATGGCCGAGGGCTATGCGCGCGCCTCGGGCCGGGTCGGCGTCGCGCTCGCCACCTCCGGGCCGGGCGTCACGAACCTCGTGACGCCGATCGCCGACGCCTGGATGGACTCGACCCCGCTCGTCTGCATCACCGGCCAGGTGCGCTCGAGCCTGATCGGAACGGACGCGTTCCAGGAAACCGACGCGACCGGCATCACGCTCCCCATCGTCAAGCACTCGTGGCTCGTACAGGACGTCGAAGAACTCCCGCACGTTCTGAAAGCGGCGTTCCACATCGCCCGAACCGGCCGATCTGGCCCGGTCCTCGTGGATGTCGCCAAGGACGTACAGGAGGCGGAGATCGACTTCACTTACCCCCATCAAGTCGATCTTCCAGGGTGGAAGCCGCCTGCCAGCGTCCACCCACGACAGGTTCGCGAGGCGGCGAGAGCCCTGCTCGCCGCCTCGCGGCCGGTCCTCTACGTCGGCGGCGGGGCGATCAACGGCGACGCCTGTGACGAGCTCCGCGAGCTCGCCGAGGCGGCCGGTATCCCCGTCATCGCCACCCTGATGGCCAAGGGAGCGTTCCCCGAGTCGCACCCGCTCTGCTACGGCCCGCCCGGCATGCATGGCTCGAAGTGGGCGAACTGGGGTCTGAACAAGGCCGACCTGATCGTCGCCGTCGGCGCCCGCTTCGACGACCGCGTGACCGGGAAGCTGTCGGAGTTCGCCCCCGGCGCGAAGGTGATCCACTTCGACATCGACGCAGCGGAGATCGGGAAGCTGAGGCACGCAGACATCCCCGTCACCGGCCCCCTGAAGCTCGCGCTCGCCGAGCTCGCCGACGCGGTTCGCGCCGAGGCTGAGCCCGGGAGCGAGGGACCGGTCGCCTGGAGGCGCCAGCTCGACGAGTGGCGTGATGCCTACCCGTACCGCTACCGGCGCGAGGGCGAGTTCCTGAAGCCGCAGGCGGTCGTCGAGACGCTGCGCGACCTCGCCGGCGACCGCGACGACGTCGTCTGGACGACGGGCGTCGGCCAGCACCAGATGTGGGCGATGCAGTACCTCGTCTGCGACCAGCCCAGGAGCTTCATCACCTCGGGCGGCCTCGGGACGATGGGCTACGGCCTGCCCGGCGGCGATCGGCGCCAAGGCGGCGCGGCCCGACGCGACCGTCGTCTGCATCGACGGCGACGGCTGCTTCCAGATGACCTCGCAGGAGCTGGCCACGTCGGTGCTCGAAGGCCTGCCGGTCGTCGTCGTCATCGTCAATAACGGCTGGCTCGGGATGGTGCGCCAGTGGCAGGAGATGTTCTACGACGAGCGCTTCTCCCAGACCCATCTCACCCACCAGGTGCCCGACTACGCGCAGCTGGCCGAGGCCTACGGCGCAGCAGGCTTCACGGTCGACTCCGAGGACGACCTCGAGAGCGTGCTCGAGGAGGCCATGGCCTGCGGCCGCACTGCCGTCGTCGACGCGCGCTGCGACCCCGCCGAGAAGGTCTTCCCCATGATCCCTGCCGGTGCGGCAGCGACCGACGTGCTCGAGTTCAGCGAGGAGACGGTCGAGCAGAGGTCGTGGGACGCCACACCGGTCCTCCGGTGCCTGGTCGAGAACAAGCCGGGCGCGCTCGCGCGCGTCTCGAACATGTTCGCGCGGCGCGGATTCAACATCGAGAGCCTCGCCGTCGGGCCGACCGAGCGCCGCGACGTCTCCCGCATCACGCTCACCGTCGACTGCCCCGCCCATCTGCTCGAGCAGATCGAGAAGCAGATGCACAAGCTCGTCAACGTGCTCCGCGTCTCGACGCTCGAGGCCGGCGAGGCGGTCGAGCGCGAGCTGGCCCTCCTGCGGGTCAAGGCCGACCCGAGCAGGCACGTCGAGCTCATGACCCTGGCCGGCGTGTTCGACGCACGCGTGGCCGACCTCGGCCCCGACGCGATCATCTTCGAGGTCGTCGGCACCCCGGAAGAGCTCCAGTCCTTCGAGGAGGTCCTCCGCCCCCACGGCCTCACCGAGCTCGCGCGCACCGGCCGCATCGGCCTCGCGCGGGCCTCCACGAACAGCGCCCCCCGCCCCCAACACGTCCTCCGCTAGAAAGGAACTTCATGGCAGCGACCGTCTACCGCGAAGGCAATCTCGATCTTCTCTCCGGCAAGGTGGCCGTCATCGGCTACGGCAGCCAGGGTCATGCCCACGCCCTCAACCTGCGCGATTCCGGCGTCGACGTCGAAGTCGGCCTCCGCGACGGGAGCTCCTCCTGGGCCGCCGCCGAGGACGCCGGCCTGACCGTCCGCACCATCCCGGAGGCCGTCCGCGGCGCGCAGCTGGTCGCCGTCCTCCTCCCCGACCATGTCCAGAAGGGCGTCTACGAAAACGACGTCGCCCCCAATCTCGACCCGGACGCTGCTGTCCTCTTCGCCCATGGCTTCAACGTCCACTTCGGGCAGATCAAGCCCGAGCCGGGGCACGACGTGATCATGGTCGCTCCCAAGGGGCCCGGGCACCGCGTCCGCCAGCTCTTCGAGGCGGGCGCGGGAACCCCGGGGCTCGTCGCCGTGGCCCAGGACGCGAGCGGAAGCGCGCTCGACCTCGCGCTCGCGTACGGAACCGCCATCGGCTGCGGCCGCATGGGGATGCTCGAGACGACGTTCGCAGAGGAGACCGAGAGCGACCTCTTCGGCGAGCAGGCCGTCCTGTGCGGCGGCGTCACCGCGCTGATGCAGGCCGGCTTCGAGACCCTCGTGGACGCCGGCTACCAGCCCGAGATCGCCTACTACGAGTGCATCAACGAGCTCAAGCTCATCGTCGACCTGATCTACGAAGGTGGCTTCGCCTACATGCGCCACTCGATCTCCGACGTGGCCGAGTACGGCGACCTCACGCGAGGCCAGGTCGTGATCGACGAGCACGTCCGCACGACGATGCGGCACCTCCTCGAGGACATCCGCAACGGCAACTTCGCGCGCGAGCTGATCGCCGAAGAGGAGGCGGGCAGGCCGCGGCTCACAGCGCTGCGCCGCATGGCGGCCCACCATCCTGTCGAGGCGGTCGGCGGCGAGCTCCGCGAGCTCGCGGGCAAGGAGGGGCTGCTCGGTGCGGAGGCGCGAGTCGTCGGCAGCTGAGCCCGGCGGCTCCGCAACCTCTCGCCGCAACAGCCATGATCTGAGCCGATGATCGACGTTCCTGTCGCGCTGCTCGGCTACGGCACGGTGGGCTCCGCGGTGGACCGCCTGCTCGCCGAGAACGCCGACGACATCGAGCGCGCCACCGGGCACCGCCTCCGCGTCGTGCGCGCGCTCGTGCGCGACCCGGCGAAGGAGCGGCCCGAGCCGCCGGTCGACGGTGTCCTCACCACGGACTTCGCGGCCATCCGCGACGACCCGTCCATCGCCCTCGTCGCCGAGGTCATGGGCGGCATCGAGCCGACAGGCGACTACGTCCTCGACCTCCTCCGCGCGGGCAAGCCGGTCGTCTCCGCCAACAAGCAGCTCATCGCCCGCGAGGGCGCCGAGCTCTTCCACACGGCGTCGGAGGCCGGCGTCCAGCTCCGCTTCGAGGCAAGCGTGTGCGCCGCGATCCCGGTGATCAAGATCCTGCGCGAGGCGCTCGTCGCCACGACGGTCCACCGCGTGCTCGGGATCGTCAACGGGACGACGAACTACATCCTCACGAAGATGGAGGAGGGCGCCGAGTACGGCGAGGCACTCGCGGACGCGCAGCGGCTCGGCTACGCGGAGGCCGACCCGACGGAGGACGTGAACGGCGCCGACGCGGCGGCGAAGATGGCGATCCTGGCGACGATCGCCTTCGGCTCGCGGACGACGCTCGGCGACGTGGCCTTCGACGGGATCGAGCAGGTGACCTCCGAGCACGTCCGCGCCGCGCGGGAGATGGAGATGGTCGTGCGGCTCATCGGGGCCGCGACGCTCACCGACGGGAAGATCGACGTCCGCGTCGGGCCCGCGCTCGTCGACCGCCACCACCCGCTTGCCGCCGTGGAGGGCGCCATGAACGCCGTCATGCTCCAGGGCGACGCCATCCGCGAGATCACGCTGGAAGGGCCCGGCGCCGGCGGGATGGAGACGGCCTCCGCGGTCGTCGCCGACATGGTCTCGATCATCGGCACGACCGGGACCGGCTTCCTCCAGAACGACGCCTGCTGGCGCGAGCTCGACCGGCTTCCGTCGGGCGAAGCGCGCTCGCCGTACTACCTGCGCGTCGAGGTGGACGACGTCGCCGGCGTCCTCGCGCAGATCGCCCTGAGGCTGTCCGCACACCGAATCTCGGTGGCGCGCCTCGTCCAGCACCAGCGCGACGGCGGCGCGACGCTGCACGTCGTCACGCACGAGGGCGCCGAGGGCGACCTCAGGAGCGCGCTCCAGGAAATCGAGTCGCTGCCGGAGACGCGCGGGGCGCCGTCCGCGCTCCCGGTGATCTCGGACCGCGGCATCGCAGGCCTCGGCTGGGCGTGACTCCGCTCGCGGAGCGCTATCGCGACCGGCTGCCTCTCACCGAGGCGACGCCGGTGGTCACGCTCGGCGAGGGCTCGACCCCGCTCCTCCGCGCTCCGCGGCTCTCGGAGAAGCTCGGCGTCGAGCTCTGGCTCAAGTGGGAGGGCGCGAACCCGACCGGCAGCTTCAAGGACCGCGGCATGACGATCGCCGTCTCGAAGGCGCTCGAGGACGGGTGCCGGCGCGGTCGTGTGCGCCTCGACCGGGAACACGGCAGCTTCGGCGGCGGCCTACGCCGCGCGGGCGGGGATCACTGCGGTGATCCTCCAGCCGGCCGGCGCGGTCGCGCGAGGCAAGATCGTCCAGGCCCAGGCGGTCGGAGCGCGCGTGCTCCAGGTGCAGGGGCCCGTTCGAGGCCGCGCTGAGCGCGGCGCGCGAGCTGGCCCGCCGCGGCACGCACGCGCTCGTGAACTCCCTCAACCCTCACCGGCTCGAAGGGCAGAAGACGGCCGCGTTCGAGATCGTCGAGGCGCTGAACGGTGCCCCCGACGTCCTGGCTCTGTCCGTACGGCGGCGGCGGGAACACGCGGGCGTTCGGGCTCGGGTTCGAAGGAGTCGAAACGCCCCGCTTCCTGGCCGGCGAGTCCTCCGCCCGCGCGTACACGATGGCAACCGCCATCCGCATCGCCGAGCCCGCGCACCAGGCCGAGGCCGAGGCGGTGGTCGCCCGCTCCGGCGGGGCGATCGTGTCGCTCTCCGACGAGGAGATCCTCGCCTCGTGGCGCGAGCTCGCCGAGCTCGAGGGGCTCTTCTGCGAGCCGGCCTCCGCGGCGGGCCTGGCGGCCGTCGCGAAGCAGCGCGCCCGAGCCGGGCGCGCGCGTCGTCTGCGTCATCACCGGCCACGGCCTCAAGGACCAGGAGGCGGCCGCCCGCCTCTCCACCCCGCCGGTCTCGGTCCCGGCGGACCCGGACGCGATCGCGGAGGCGGCGTCGTGAAGGTCACCGTCCGCGCGCCCTGCGACGACCGCGAACCTCGGCGCCGGGTTCGACTGCGCCGCGGTCGCGCTCGACCTCTGGAACGAGGTGGTCATCACCGACGGCGGGACGCCCGATCGCGAGCACCTCGGAGTCAAGGCTTTCGAGCGCATCGACCCCGCCGACGGCCTCCGCTTCGAGTGGTTCGACCGCATTCCCCGCGAGCGAGGCCTCGGCTCGAGCGCGTCCATCATCGCGCTCGGCCTGGTCGCCGCCGCGCACATCGCCGACCGGGAGCCCGACCCGGAATGGCTCCTCTCGGAAGGGCTCCGGCTGGAGGGCCACCCGGACAACCTCGCGGCCGCGCTCGCCGGCGGAGCCTGCCTGACTGTCGGCGGGCGGATCGAGCGTCTCGCCGACGACGTCCCGCTCGCCCCGATCGCGCTCGTCCCATCGTCCACGGTGGCGACAGCCGAGGCGCGGGCCGCGCTGCCCGAGCAGGTGCCGTTCGGCGACGCCGTCTACACGGTCGGCCGCGCCGCCGCCCTCGGTGCCGCCATGGCCACGCAGTCCGAGGATCTGTTCGCGATGTCCCTCACCGACCGGCTCCACGAGCCGTACCGCGCCGAGCACGCGCCGATGCTCGAGGAGGTGCGCTCGGACCTCCCGCCCGGCGCCCGCGGCGCCACCATCTCGGGATCGGGCCCGACAGTGATCGTCTGGGCGGAGAAGCACTCGGCCGACGACTGCGCCGTCGCGCTCTCCTCGCGCTTCCCGGACGTGGAGGTGCTGTGGCTCAAGGTCTCGGCGAAAGGAGCGGAAGTCACGTGAGCGATCCGTACGAAAGGCCTTCCGACCCGGCGAAGCGGCACAGCGCCGCGATCACCGACGGGCCTGAGCGCGCGCCCGCCCGCGCGATGCTCAAAGGCATCGGCCTCACCGACGAGGATCTCGCGCGGCCGCTCGTCGGCGTCGCCACCACGTGGATCGAGACGATGCCGTGCAACTTCAACCAGCGCGAGCTCGCGAAGCACGTGAAGGCGGGCGTGCGCGCCGCCGGCGGCACACCGGTCGAGTTCAACACCGTCTCGGTCTCCGACGGCGTCTCCATGGGGACGGAAGGCATGCGCGCCTCGCTCATCTCCCGCGAGGTGATCGCGGACTCGATCGAGCTCGTCGTCCGCGGGTCACCTGCTCGACGGGCTCGTCTGCCTGGTCGGCTGCGACAAGACCATCCCGGCCGCCGTGATGGCGCTGGCGCGGCTCGACCTCCCGGGGCTCGTCCTCTACAACGGCTCGATCGCGCCGGGTCGGTTCCGCGGCCGCGACGTGACCATCCAGGACGTCTTCGAGGCGGTCGGCGCGCACGCCGTCGGGAACATGAGCGCCGACGAGCTGCACGAGCTCGAGGGCGTCGCCTGCCCGGGCGCCGGGCGCGTGCGGCGGCCAGTTCACCGCGAACACGATGTCCACCGCGCTCGATTTCCTCGGGATCAGCCCGGCCGGGCCTGAACGGAATCCCCGCACTCGCGCCGGGCAAGAACGAGGCGGCCGAGGAGGCAGGCCGGCTCGCGATGGACCTCCTCCGCCGCGACCTGCGGCCGTCGCACGTGATCACCCGCGAGGCGCTCGAGAACGCGATCGCCTCGATCGCGGCCACGGGCGGCTCGACGAACGGCGTCCTTCACCTGCTCGCGATCGCCCGCGAGCTCGACATCGAGCTCTCCCTCGACGACTTCGACCGCATCGCCGCGCGGACCCCGGTCGTGGCGAGCCTCAAGCCCGGAGGGCGCTTCGTCGCGACGGACGTGTACGAGGCGGGCGGCGTCGCTCTCGTCGCGCGCGAGCTCCTCAAGCGGGAGCTCGTCCACGCCGGCGCGCCCGAACGTCGACGGCCGCTCGCTCGGAGAGATCGCGGCCGCCGTCGAGGAGCGGCCGGGCCAGGAGGTCGTCGTCCCGCTGGAGACGCCGCTCAAGCCGACAGGCGGGCTTGCGATCCTCTACGGCAACCTCGCCCCCGAGGGATGCGTCGTCAAGCTCGCCGGCCACGAGCGGCTCCTCCACCGCGGGCCGGCGCGCGTCTTCGACTCGGAGGAGGCGTGCTTCGAGGCGGTGAAGGCGCGCAGCATCGAGGAAGGCGACGTGGTCGTGATCCGCTACGAGGGCCCCGCCGGCGGGCCCGGCATGCGCGAGATGCTGCACGTGACTGCCGCGCTCGTCGGCGAGGGGCTCGGCGACTCGGTCGCCCTCGTCACGGACGGGCGCTTCTCGGGCGCGACGCACGGGCTCATGGTCGGGCACGTCTCGCCCGAGGCCGCGCGCGGCGGCGCGCTGGCTGCGCTCCGCGACGGAGACACCGTCGTCGTCGACGTCGAGGCGCGCGAGCTGCGCGCCGAGCTCTCGGACGACGAGCTGGCCGCACGGCTCGCCGCCTGGGAGCCGCCGCCGCCCCGCTACACGCGCGGCGTCTTCGCCAAGTACGCCGCGCTCGTCTCTTCGGCCTCCGAGGGCGCCGTCACGAACGCGCCGCTGTGAAGATCGTCCTCCTCCCCGGCGACGGGATCGGCCCCGAGGTCACCGCGGCCGCCGCCCGCGTGCTGAAGGAGCTGCCGCTCGACCTCGAGATCGAGGAGCACCTCTTCGGCGGCGCCGCGATCCGCGAGACCGGCGAGCCGCTGCCGGCCGAGACGCTCGCGGCCTGCCGTGAGCGCCGACGCCGTGCTCATGGGGGCGGTCGGCGCTCCCGAGTTCGACCGCTCCGACGTGCGGCCCGAGCAGGGCCTCATCGGCCTGCGCGGCGAGCTCGACGTCTACGCGAACCTGCGTCCGGCGCGCGGCGAGGGCGTCGACCTCCTCGTCGTGCGCGAGCTCGTCGGCGGCCTCTACTACGGCGAGCGCGGCGTCCGCGACGACGGAACCGTCTACGACACGATGGAGTACCGGCCCGAGGAGGTCGAGCGGATCGCACGCCGCGGCTTCGAGCTCGCCCGCACCCGCCGCAGCCACGTCACCTCCGTGGACAAGGCGAACATCCTCACGACGTCGCGGCTCTGGCGCGAGGTGGTCGAGCGAGTCGCGCCCGACTACGCCGACGTCGAGCTGCAGCACATGCTCGTCGACAACTGCGGCATGCAGCTCGTGCTCGCGCCGGGCCAGTTCGACGTCCTTCTGACGGAGAACACCTTCGGCGACATCCTCTCCGACGTCGCCGCCGGCGTGACCGGCGGGCTCGGCCTGGCGGCCTCGGCCAGCCTCGGCGACGGCACGGCCGGGGATCTTCGAGCCCGTGCACGGCTCGGCGCCCGACATCGCGGGCAAGGGGATCGCCAACCCGGCCGCGATGCTCCGCTCGTCCGCGCTCATGCTCGCCTACGGTCTCGACGAGCCCGACGAGGCGCGGCGGCTGGAGGAGGCGGTCGATGCCGCTCTGCGCCGCGACCCCCACGCCGGACCTCGGCGGGGCGGCGACCACCGCCGAGCTCACGGACTCGGTCCTCAGAGAGCTGTCGTCGCGATAGGCGAAGGGTGCGCCGCCTCGAAGGCGGCGATCTCGTCCTCGTGCCGCAGCGTGACCGCGATGTCGTCGAGCCCCTCGAGCAGGCACCGGCGCTCGAAGGCGTCGATCTCGAACGGGAACGGGCCTGCCGTCTGCTCCTCGAGGTCGACGGTCAGCTCCGCGCCCGATCCGGCGGCCATCAGCTCCTTCACCTGCTCCTCGGGCAGCGCGACCGGGAGCAGGCCGACCTTCAGCGAGTTCGTGCGGAAGATGTCCCCGAACGACGGCGCGATGACGACCTCGAAGCCGTAATCCTGGATCGACCAGGCCGCATGCTCGCGCGAGGAGCCGCAGCCGAAGTTGCGGCCGGTGAGCAGGATCGTGGCGCCCTCGGCTTCGGGGCGGTTGAGCTCGAAGCCCGGGTCCTTCGCCCAGTCGAAGAAGAGGAACTCGCCGAAGCCCGAGCGCCCGATGCGCTTCAGGAACTGCTTCGGGATGATCTGGTCGGTGTCGACGTCGGCCGGCGGTCGAGGACGGCGACGCGGCCGGTGGTGCGGCGAAACGGCTTCACGCCACCGGCTCCAGCGCGAGCTCGCGGATGTCGACGAAATGGCCGGCCAGCGCGGTCGCAGCGGCCATGGCAGGGCTGACCAGATGCGTGCGCCCGCCGCGGCCCTGGCGGCCCTCGAAGTTGCGGTTGGAGGTCGAGGCGCAGCGCTCGCCCGGCTGGAGGATGTCCGGGTTCATGCCGAGGCACATCGAGCAGCCGGCCCGCCGCCACTCGAAGCCCGCGGCCTCGAAGATCCGGTCGAGACCCTCCTCCTCCGCGCGCCGCTTCACGCCCGCCGAGCCCGGGACGACCATCGCCCGCACGCGCGGGTGGACCTGCTTTCCGGCCACGACGCCCGCCGCTTCGCGCAGGTCTTCGATGCGGGCGTTCGTGCAGGAGCCGATGAAGACGCGATCGACCTCGATGTCCTGGATCGGCGTGCCGGGATCGAGCGCCATGTAGGCGAGCGCCCGCTCTGCCGCCTTGCGCTCCTCGGCATCGGCGAAGTCGGCCGGGTCGGGCACGACGCCGTCGACCGGGACGACCATGCCGGGATTCGTGCCCCAGCTCACCTGCGGAGCGAGCTCGCCGACGTCGATCTCGACCACGCGGTCGTAGGTCGCGTCCGGGTCGGAGGGCAGCGCGCGCCAGCGCTCGAGCGCTCGCTCCCAGTCGGCGCCCTTCGGCGCGGCGGGCCGGCCCTCGAGGTAGGCAAAGGTCGTGTCGTCGGGGGCGATCATCCCCGCCCGCGCGCCGGCCTCGATCGACATGTTGCAGATGGTCATGCGCCCGGCCATCGGGAGCGCGCGCACGACCTCGCCCGCGTACTCGACCACGTGCCCGACGCAGCCGGCCACGCCGATGCGCCCGATCGCGCCCAGGATCACGTCCTTCGCGGTCACGCCGAGAGGCAGCGAGCCGCTCAGCTCGAGCCGCATCGTCTTCGGCTTGCGCTGCGGGAGCGTCTGCGTCGCGAGCACGTGCTCGACCTCGGAGGTCCCGATCCCGAAGGCGAGCGCTCCGACCGCGCCGTGCGTGGAGGTGTGGCTGTCGCCGCAGACGATCGTCATCCCCGGCTGGGACACGCCGAGCTCGGGCCCGATCACGTGCACGATCCCTTCGCGCCCGCTCCCCGTTCCGTACAGCGGGACGCCGAACTCCTCGCAGTTGCGCCGCAGAGCTTCGAGCTGCGCGGCGGCGAGATCGTCCGCGGGCCGGTCGTCCGTCGGGACGTTGTGATCCATCGTCGCGAGCGTCAGATCGGGCCGCCTCACCGCGCGCCCCGCGATTCGAAGGCCTTCGAACGCCTGCGCCGAGGTGACCTCGTGGACGAGGTGGAGGTCGACGAACAGGAGCGGCGACTCGTCAGCCGGCTCGGCGACGAGGTGCGCCTCCCAGACGCGCTCGAAGAGCGTCTTTCCCATCCGCTAATTGTGCCGACATCCACCCATTCGTGGCGGAATGCGAGGCCCGTGGACAACTCGTCTCACACTCGTCACGTTCGGCGCACCACGCGTGCGCCCGACGCTGGTTACGCTCATAGCGGGTGGAGGCACGGGGTGGCCCCGGAGAAGAGGCGGCGCTGCGGGCGCCAGGACGCGGCTAGTTCAGACGTGCGAGTACGCGGGCGCGGTCGCGCTCGAGGCGCTCCCGGAGCGGCTCTGCCGTCGGGAGTGTCACGGCGAGCGCCAGGTCGACGGCACGGGGCGCCGCAGCGACGTCGCCTCTGAGTTCGAACGCGTCCCGCATGGCGGACGAGCGAGCTCGAACGCCGACCTCATGGGGCAGGGCCACCTGAGGTCGTCCGGCAGCTCCTGCTCGAACGGTCGCGGCTCGCCGTTGCCCGCGGCGCACGGATCGAGCACGAGCGGGAGGCGTCTCAGACGCCGACGTACGCGCCGAGGAAGCGCTACATCGGCGCTCGGAGCCGGCCACAGCGGGATCCCGGCTTTGCGGATCCGACCTCGGGCACTCGAACGGCGGAAGGTCGCCAGCGGGACGCCTTCCCGCCGGTCGAGGACTCGGTCGACCATGGACGGCCGGCAGGCTCCAGGTCGCGCGCCACCTCAGACGCGGGCGGTCGAGCCGAGGAGCAGCGTGCGCTCCGCTGCGACATGAATCGATTGGCGAAAGGTAAGGCCTGACCGTCATGCAGCATCGCAGGTTCGCAAGACTCCTCGAGCGGCGGGTCGCAGGCCGACCGGATGTCCGTCGCACCGAACTCGCGCGAGAGCGAGAAGGCCAGGTCGTCGAGGCCCGGCGTGGGCCGTCCCATCTCGACGGTGAACGACTTGCTAGGCTACTTACATGTAAAGTATCGCCACGGCTCTCGTCCATGGAGCCGAGCCCCCGCACCGAGGGCGCTCCCCGGCGCCCTCGGTGCACCTTTCGGAGCTCAGCCACGGACGGTCGGATACCGTCGCGGCGTGGCGGAGCGCGTGCTCACGACCGCCGACCTCAACCGGGCGCTGCTCGCGCGGCAGTTCCTGCTCGAGCGTTCCCGGCTCCCGCTGACCCGGACGCTCGACCGCATCGCGGGCATCCAGGCGCAGTACGCGCCGTCGTCCTACATCGGGCTGTGGAGCCGGCTCGAGGGCTTCGAGCTGGCCGACCTCACGAAGGCGCTCGAGCGGCGGACCGTCGTCCAGGGGACGCTCCTTCGCTCGACCATCCATCTGGTGTCGGCGAAGGACTACTGGGCATTCGCGGTCGGGACGCGCGCGGCCCGCCAGGACGCGTGGCTCCGCTTCGACAAGAAGCGGCTCTCCCGCTCCGACCTGACCTCAGCAGCCAAGGACGTCCGCAAGAGGCTGACGGGCAACGTGCTGCACCGCGACGAGCTCCTCGATCTCGCCCGCAAGCGTGACCCCGAGCGGCCCACCCATCTCTGGAACGGCCTCGCCGCCTGGCTCGAGCTGGTGCGCGCGCCACCTTCCGGGACGTGGGAGCGGCGCCGGGCCGACCTCTACGCCCTGGCCGACGAGTGGCTCGAGCCGCCGACAGTGACGCCCGAGGAGAGCGTCGAGATCCTCCTGCGCCGCTACCTCACCGGCTTCGGGCCGGCGCGCCTCGCCGACGCCGCCAACTGGGCGGGCCTCGCCCCGACCACCGTCCAGGAGGCCGCGGAGGGCCTTCGCCTGCGCCGCTTCCGCGACGAGGAGGGCCGCGAGCTCGTCGACCTGCCGCGCGCGCCGCTCCCAGGCGCCTCGACGAAGGCGCCGCCGCGCTTCCTCCCGACCTGGGACGCGACGCTGCTCGTCCACGCACGCGGGACGCAGATCCTGCCGGAGCGACTTCCGCCCGCTCGTCTTCGACACGAAGACGCCGCACTCAACGCCGACGTTCCTCGTCGACGGCGCGGTTGCGGGCAAGTGGAGCGTCGAGCGCAAGGGGAAGAAGGCAACGCTGTCCTCGAGCCGTTCGCGCGGCTCCCGGCGGCGGCCAAGCGCGAGCTCAAGGCGGAGGGCGAGCGGCTCGTGCGCTTCGCTCGAGCCGGACGCCGACGTCGCACGCGGTCGCGGCGGTCGAACTCGCGAACGCGCGCGACCCGTCACGTGGCCGGATTGCGGAATGGTAGAAAGCCCCGCCGAAGCGGGCTTCTCCGTAGCAGGCCTGTAAGCCGGATTCTGTCGGGGGTGACCATCCATCTCGGCTTCCGGTTTCCCGGGAGCTCGTGCGGCGTACCCGGCTCCTCGGCGGGCAACCTCGGCGGAGCCTGTTCGCCTTGCACCGGACGGGGTTTGGCAGCCGCCGTGTCACCACGACGCTGGTGGGCTCTTACCCCACCTTTTCACCCTTACCGCCGGCGTCTCCGGAGAGATACGTTCGCCGGTGGCGGTCTCCTTTCTGTGCCACTTTCCGTCGGCTTTCGCCGCCTGGGATTTCCCCAGCGTCCTGCCCTGCGGTGTCCGGACTTTCCTCGAGCCGCTCGCGCGGCCCGCGGTCACCCGGCCTGCACGTCCAAGTGTAGCGCCGGTTCTCCCTCCTTCCGGAGCCCCGAGCCGCACTCCGGGCACACGACGGCGCCGTCCTTGTGCAGCACGAACTCGCCGCACGCCGGGCACTCGAGGCTTGCGCCGCGCATGAGCGCCAGGAGCTCCTGGTCGAGGGTGCGGTTGAGCGTGACGACCTCCATCGCGACCCTCAGCCGACCCTCCGGAAGACGCCCACGACCTTGCCCAGGACGCTGACGTGCTCGGGGTAGAGCGGCTCCATGGTGGAGTTCTCGGGCTGGAGCCGGACGCGCCCGCTCTCGCGGAAGAAGCGCTTGACGGTCGCCTCGTCGGCGGCCTCGTCCTGGCCGGCGAGCGCGACGACGATGTCGCCGTCCTTCGCGGTCTGCTGGCGCTGTACGACGACGTAGTCGCCCTCGAGGATGCCGGCCTCGATCATGCTGTCGCCCTTGACGCGGAGCAGGAACTCCTCGCCCCCGCGCGAGAGCGTGTCCGGCACGGCCAGGTGCTCCTCGACGTTCTCCTCCGCGAGGAGCGGTCCGCCGGCGGCGATCTCGCCCACGAGCGGGAGCACGCGGACCTCGCCCACGTCCGGCACGGAGACTGTCGCGCCTGCCGCCGTTCGCTCGCGCCGGGTGAGCTCCAGCGCCCGCGGCTTCGTCGGGTCGCGGCGCAGATAGCCGGCTCGCTCGAGGTTGGCCAGATGGGCGTGCACGGTCGATGGCGACGCCAGTCCCACCGCCTCTCCGATCTCGCGCACGGTGGGCGGATACCCGTGCGAATCCACGTAGCTGAGGACAAACTCGTAGACCTCGCGCTGACGCTGCGTGAGCATCTGCCTCCCTTCCTGGTCGAACATTTGTTCGTACAAGGTAGCGAGGGCCTCGGACGGAGTCAAGCGACGGGTAGCCGCTACAATGCGCCCGTCCACGCGCTGGTGGCGGAATTGGTAGACGCGCAAGGTTGAGGGCCTTGTGGCCCGAACGGGCCGTGGAGGTTCAAGTCCTCTCCAGCGCATCGTAGGGCGCCCTGAAAAGGCGCCCTTCGTCGTTTCCGAGCGCGCCGCGCCGCATGACCGGCGTCAGTAATCTACGTCGGCCCGTGAACGAGCTCGCCGACCACGCACTCGATTCCGCCCTCGCCGCCGGGGCCGGCTACGCCGACGCGCGCGTCGTTCAGCGCCGCGCGCAGCACGTCTCCACGAAGAACGGCGAGGTCGACTCGGTGTCCGACGCCGAGACCGAGGGGATCGGCGTGCGCGTCCTGGTCGACGGAGCCTGGGGCTTCGCAGGCGACCCGCGCCTCTCCGAGGAGGGTGCGCGCGACGCGGCGCTGCGGGCGGTCGCGTTCGCCCGCGCGAGCGCCTCGCGCGCGCGCACGCGCGTGGAACTCGCTCCGGTGCCGCCCGCCGCGGGCGACTACGAACCGAAGGTCGAGCGAGACCCGGTCGAGGTGCCGCTCGAGGAGAAGATCGCCCTCTGCCTGCGCGCAGAGGAGGGCATGCGCCGGCCCGAGGTGAAGATCACCGAGGCGAACGTCCGCGCCATGAGCGAGCGCCGCATCTTCCACTCGTCCGAGGGCGCGCGGATCTCGCAGCGCTTCGTCGAGTGCGGCGGCGGGATCGACGCGCTGGCCGTCTCGGACGAGGGCCGAGTCCAGAACCGCAGCTATCCGAGCGCGCACGGCGGCTCGAGCGGCCAGGGCGGCTGGGAGTACGTCGAGCAGCTCGGCCTCGACCGCGAGGCGCCGCGGATCGGCGAGGAGGCCGCCGCGCTCCTGACCGCCGACGCCTGCCCGGCGGGCATCACCACGATCGTGGTCGACGCCGAGCAGATGGAGCTCCAGGTCCACGAATCGGTCGGCCATCCCACCGAGCTCGACCGCGTCTACGGCACCGAGGCCGCGTACGCCGGCACGAGCTTCCTGAAGCCCGGCGACCTGGGCAGCCTGCGCTACGGCTCCGAGCACATGAACATCACCGCCGACCCGACCACCCCACTCGGGCTCGGAAGCTTCGGCTGGGACGACGAGGGCGCGGCCGCGCGGCGCCAGCCCGTCGTCGAGGGCGGAATCCTCACCGGCTACCTCGCCTCGCGCGAGACGTCCGCGCTGATCGGCCGCGACCTGGGCGGCTCGATGCGCGCCGACAGCTGGAGCCGCATGCCGCTCGTCCGCATGACCAACCTCCACCTCGAGCCGGGCGCCGGCTCGCTCGAGGACCTGCTCGCCGACGTCGACGACGGCCTCTACCTCTGCACCAACAAGAGCTGGTCGATCGACGACAAGCGGCTCAACTTCCAGTTCGGGACGCAGGTCGCCTGGGAGATCAAGAAGGGCAAGCTCGGCCGCATGCTTCGGGACGCCACGTACATGGGCGTCACCCCGGAGTTCTGGGGACGGCTGGACGCCGTCGCCGGGCCGGACGAGTGGACGATGTACGGCCTCACGAACTGCGGCAAGGGCCAGCCGGGCCAGCACGCGCACGTCTCTCACGGCACGTCGCCGGCACGCTTCCGTGACGTGCAGGTGGGCGTGCGCTCGTGAGCCGCGCCCTCGACCTCGCCGAACGCGCAGTGCGCGCGGCGGAAGGGGACGAGGCAGACGCCTCCGTCCACGTCGAGCGCTCCGGGTTCGCGCGCTTCGCAGCGTCCGCGGTACACCAGCCGACGCTGATCCGCGACGCGAGCGTCACCGTCCGGGTCGTCCGCGACGGGCGCGTCGGCTGCGCGACGACGAACCGGACCGACGACGAAGGGCTCGCAGCGGTCGCCAGGCGCGCCGGCGAGGCGGCCGACCGCTCCCCCGTCGATCCCGGCTTCCCCGGCCTCCAGCCGCCGGCCGAGGTTCCCGAGGTGGAAGGCTTCGACGAGGAGACGGCCGCCCAGACGCCCGAGGATCAGGCCGAGCAGGCCGCCGCGGCGATCGGCGCCGCGTCCGGTCTCGGCCTCTACGGCTACTACACGAGCGGCGCGACCGAGGTCGGCGTCGCCTCCACGACCGGGCATGCCGTCACGCAGGCGACGACCGACGTGAGCGTCCTCACGCTCGCCGCCGGCGACGACGTCTCCGGCTACGCGGAGGCAACCTCCTGGCGCGCGGCCGAGATCGACCCCGCGACCGTTGCGCAGGAAGCGGCGGAGAAGGCGGCCCGGACGAAGGACGCCGGACAGATCGAGCCGGCGACCTTCCGCGCCGTGCTGGAGCCCTACGCCGTCTCCGAGCTCCTCTTCTACTTCGGCTTCACCTCGCTCAACGCGCTCGCCCTGCTCGAGGGCCGCAGCTACCTGTCCGGGCGCCTCGGCGAGAAGCTCTTCAGCGACGGGTTCACGCTCTGGGACGACGGGCTCGATCCACGCGGGTATCCGAAGGCCTTCGACCTCGAGGGCGTCCCGAAACAGCGCGTGCTCATGGTCGAAGAGGGCGTCGCCCGCGACGTGGTCTGGGATCGCCGGACCGCGAAGCAGGCGGAGCGGGAGTCGACGGGACACGGGCTGAGCGCGCCGGCGCAGTCCTTCGGCCCGGTTCCCTTCAGCCTCTCGCTGGCCGGCGGGGACGCCGCCTCGGTGGACGAGCTCGCCGAGCGCGTCGGCGACGGCATCTACATCACGCGCCTGCACTATCTCGGCGTCGTCGACCCGCGCGAAGGGATCATCACGGGCATGACCCGAGACGGGACCTTCCGCATCGAGGGCGGCAAGGTGACGACGCCGCTCGTCAACCTCCGCTTCACGACGTCGTTCCCCGCGCTCGCCGCGGGTCTCCTCGGGCTGACCGAGGAGGTGTCGCTCGTGAACCGCAGCGACTTCTACGACGAGCGCTACCCCTTCGGGACGCTGGTCCCGGCAGCCGCGACCGAGGCGTTTACCATCGTGGGCACGGGCTCCGGCCCGGGCCTCTGATGAGCGTCCTCGTCCTCGTCGGCACACGCAAGGGACTGTTCCTCCTCGAGAGCGACGAGGAGCGGCAGGACTGGTCGCTCGAAGGACCGGTCCTCACCGGCTGGTCGGTCTTCCACGCCGTCGTCGACCCGCGGGACGGGACGATCCACGCCGCGACCAACAACGAGGTCTACGGCGCGACCACCCACCGCTCGGCCGATCGCGGCCAGACGTGGACGCGCGCCGAGGAGCTGGGGCTCCCCGAGGACACCGGGCTGACACTCGAGAAGACCTGGCACATCGAGCCGGGCCGCGACGGCGAGGACGGACGCCTGTGGCTCGGCGGCGCGCCAGGCGTCCTCTTCCGCACGGACGACGGGGGCGAGGCCTGGCAGCCGGTCGACGGCATCGTCAGGCACGAGACGCGCGACCGCTGGTTCCCGGGCGCCGGAGGGATGTGCTGTCACTCGATCGCGCTCGATCCCGAGGAGCCGAAGCGGATGTACGTCGGCATCTCGGCGGCGGGAGTCTTCCGAACCGAGGACGGCGGCGAGACCTGGACGCCGGCGAACCGCGGCACGGCCGCCGACTTCCTCCCCGACCCGTTCCCGGAGCTCGGCCAGTGCGTGCACAAGCTGCTCGTCCATCCCGCGCGGCCCGAGCGCCTCTGGCAGCAGAACCACTGCGGCGTCTACCGCTCCGACGATCGCGGAGAGCACTGGGAGCGGCTGGAGGGCAACGGCCTGCCGAGCGGGTTCGGCTTCCCGCTCGCGCTCGACCACCGGCATCCCGACGCAGCGTTCGTCATCCCCGAGGAGAGCGCCGAGAACCGCGTGACCTGCGACGGACGGCTGGGCGTCTACCGGACGGACGACGGCGGCGCGTCCTGGTCGCTCCTGGCCGGCGGGCTGCCCCAGCCCGCGTGGGGCGCGGTGATGCGCGAGGGCTTCTCCTCCGACCGCCTCGACCCCGCCGGGATCTACCTCGGCACGCAGAGCGGCTCGCTCTTCGTCTCCCCGGATGCGGGCGAGACGTGGATCGAGGCCGCCTCCCAGCTTCCGCCGATTCTCTCGGTGGAGGCGGCCGAGTGGCGGTAGTCCTCCTCCCGTCGATGCTCGCGGCCGAGGCGGGCGGCGCGAGCCGCTTCGAGCCGGACGCGGAGACGGTCGGCGAGGCGCTTCGGGCCCTGCCCGTGGCGAACCTCGTCTTCGACGAGCGCGGCGCGCTCCGGCCACTCGTCAACGTCTACGTCGACGGGATCGACGTGCGCGAGCGCGAAGGGCTCGACACCAGGCTCGAGGGCGGCGAGACGATCAGGCTGGTCGCCGCCATCGCGGGCGGCTAGACCCCTACTAGCGCTCAGTCGAACTGGTAGAAGAGCGCGACGGTGTTGATGCCGAAGATGATCGCGACGACCACCGTCAGGCGGGTGAGGTTGCGCTCGACGACGTGCTGGCCGCCCTGGGAGGCCGGCGTGAAGCCCAGGCCGCCGAAGCCCGTGTCGCGGCCGGAGTGCATGAGGATCAGGGCGATGAGAACCGCCGAGAGCAGCACCTGGAAGACCGCGAGGACCTGGAGCACGCGGTCAGGCTAGCAGCAACCCTCTCGAACCGACCCGTGCTACGGTGCCCGCCGATGCAGGCCGACGAGCGGATCCGCAAGCTCATCGTCCTCGGCGACAACCGCCTGAAGCAGGGTCTCCCGGGGAAGGCGAAGGAAACCTATGCCGAGGCGCTCGAGCTGGCGCGCGAGGCCGGGCTGGAGAAGACGGTCGGGCCGCTCATCGAGCTCCGGCTCGCCGACCTCACCGCGCGCGACTCGACCGGCTGATCTCGAGCCCCCGGGCAGACCCGACGTGCTCCACCTGGAGCGTCGTGTGGTCGATCCCGAAGCTTTCGTGTAGGAGGCGCTCGAGCTCCAGCCGGATCCGGTGACAGTCCGCGCCCGGCTGAACGAGGACGTGCGCGGAGAGAGCCGGGAAGCCGTCCGTCACCGTCCAGACGTGGAGGTCGTGCGCCTGCACGACGCCGGGGTGACCCACGATCGCCCGCCCGACGTCGCCGGGCGGGGCCGAGGCCGGAGCGCCCTCGAGGAAGATGCGACCGGACTCCCGCAGCAGCGACCAGGCGGCGGCGAACATGAGCCCGGCGACGAGCAGCGAAGCCATCGGGTCGAACCGGTCCCAGCCCGTGAGCAGGATCAGGCCGGCCGCGACCGCCGTGCCGACGAAGGCCGCCAGGTCGGTGACGATGTGGAGGTAGGCGCCGCGGACGTTGAGGCTCTGGCGCTCCGCCCGCGCGAGCAGCGCGACCACGATCAGGTTCACGGCGATCCCGGCCAGAGCCACGACGCCGACCACCGCCGCGTCGACATCCGGCGGGGAGACGAGCCGCCGGACCGCCTCGACGACGATCCAGATCCCGAAGAGGAGGAGGGTGAGCCCGTTCACCTGGGCCGCCAGAATCTCGACGCGCCCGAAGCCGAACGTCCAGCGGCCGCCGGCGGGGCGGGCGGCGAGCGACGCCGCGACGAGAGCCAGGGCGAGGGCGGCCGCGTCCGTGAGCATGTGTCCCGCGTCCGCGAGCAGCGCCAGCGAGCTCGCCAGGATCCCGAAGACGACCTCCGCAACCATGAAGGCGAGGAGGAGGGCGAGCGAGACGGCGAGGAGCCGTCGGTCCGCCACGCCGGTCACGCGGCCCGTGCCGTGGTGGTGGCCGTGCATCCCACTCATTGTGCCGCCGCGTCCTGCAGCACCCGCTCGACGCGCTCCGCCTGCCGCCGCACGTCGTGCTCCGCGGCCGCGGCCCGGGCGGCCGGGTTCGGGCTCGGAAGCGCAGCCGCCTCGCGCAGGCCGGCCTCGATCGCGTCCACGCTCGTCGGGTCGACGAGCACGCCGGCCTCGGGCGGGACGAACTCGGGCGGTCCCCCGACGCGCGTCGCGACCACCGAGCGCTCGCTCGCCAGCCCTTCGAGCAAGGCCTGCCCGAACGCCTCGACGAGGCTCGGCTGGCAGACCACGTCGGCCGCACCGATCCAGTCGGCGACCTCCTCGTGGGGAACGCGGCCGACCACGCGGACGCGAGGCCGCCCCTCGAGCTCGCCTCGCAGCGGCCCGTCGCCGACGACCGCGAGGCTGCCTCGCTCGAGGCGCCCGAACGCCTCGGCGAGCCGCACCGGGTTCTTGTGCTCGACCAGCGAGCCGACGAGCACGTAGAACGGCGGCTCTCCGTCCCAGCCGAGCTTCGCCCTCAGCTCCGCGGCGTCGCGACCCCGGAAGCGTTCGAGGTCGACGCCGCAGTCGATCACCTCGATCCTCCCGTCGAGCGCGGGCAACCGGGCGACGAGCTCGCGCCGGAGGAAGTCCGAGACGGCGACGACCCGGGCGCGGCGCGTGGCGATCCGGGTCGCCGTCGAGACGCCCGGGATCGACCCGAGGTTGCGGACGTCCTGCCCGTGGGCCGTGACGACGAGGCCGGCGCCGGACGCGCGCGCCGCCGCGGCCGCTGCCCCGCCGGCCGGGAAGAGAAAGTGGCCGTAGACGACCTCCGGGCGGAAGCGCCTCGCCTCGCGCACGGCGTCGCGGCCGAGCCTGAGGTACTTGGTCCGCGAGCCTCCGCGGCCGTCGATGACCGCGTACGCGAGCTCGTGACCCCGCTCTTCCAGCGCGGAGGCGAGGTCGGCCACGAAGATGCCGAGGTCGGGCGCAGCCGGCCCGGGATACATCTGGGAGACGAGAAGAATGCGCATTGTTGACTTTTGTCACTATCCCCCGAACCGGGGGTGACCGACCGGGTAGGCGCCGCTACCGTCGAAGCATGGCGAAATCTGCGGCCGCCGGCGTCGACGTCGCCGTCGTCGAGGCACACCTTGCGCGCTATGCGA
This sequence comes from uncultured Actinomycetes bacterium, assembly GCA_963784175.1. Lineage (GTDB taxonomy): Bacteria > Actinomycetota > Thermoleophilia > Gaiellales > Gaiellaceae > JAIBJN01. The sequence continues at coordinate 32,908 of CAWAQJ010000006.1, forward strand.
TCTCCTGCCCGCTCTGCAAGGCGGTGGATCAGCTCGGCGTGGGCCAGCACCCCTGCACGATCGCGTCGGCGAACGGCACCAAGGACTCCATCGCCGCGATCGTCGTCGTCTGCACCCGCTGCGGCTATCTCATGCCGCTGGCGGCGGATCGCGTGACCCCAGCAGACGAGAAGGCGGCCTAGGCCGCCTTCTCGGTTGTAGTTCCTTACGCCGCCTTCAGTCGCCGCGAGTCGCGCTCGAGCCGCTCTTCGGCCCGGGCACGGGCGCGGATGGCGTCGGACGGGCCGAAGGTGGAGAACGCCTGGAGGGCGCGAGCCTCCGCCCAGAGCTCGTCGATCTTCTGCGAGAGCTCGGCAGCCTCGGCCGACTTGGCCGGGTCGACGCCGTCACCGAGCTCATGCCAGAGCTCGGCACGCCGCTCTACGGCCTGCTCGAGCTCATCCCGGATGTCATTCATGGTTCGCATATCACTCTGTTAAACGAGCTCCCGCAGGCGGTCATTCCGGCCCGGAACTAGGACTTGCGGGCGTCGAGCCAGATCGTCCAGGGCTCGATCGCGGCGATCTCGAGGATCCCCGCAGGCAGCCAGGGATCCGGCGCGAAGCGCGCCTCGACCTCGCGCTCGTCCGCCGCCTCGACGACGAGCAGGACCCGCTCGCCGTCGCCGATCGGCCCACCGAGAACGACGACGCCGTCATCGACGAGAGCGTCCATGAACGCCGCGTGCTCGTCCCAGCCGTCCTGCTCCCGCCTCGGGCGGGACGCGTCCCAGTTGGGGCCGGCGACCTCGGTGACGGCGAAGACCGCCACTACGGCCGCTCTCCGAGGAGCACGTCCCAGGTCTCGACGCTGGCGACCGTGAGCAGCCCCAGCGGCGCCCAGGGGTCGGCGTCGAGCCGCCGGCGGATCGCGTCCTCGTCCGGCGCGTCCACGATCAGCAGCGTCTTGGGGCCGCCTCCGACGGGCCCGCCGAGCTCGACGAAGCCCTCGTCCGCCAGCGCGTTCATGAAGGCGGCGTGCTCGGGCCAGGCCTCCTGCTCGCGCAGAGGCTTCGACGAATCCCAGCCCGGACCGGCCTCCCGAATCACCGCGAACCTGGCCATGCGGAGCCGAGAGTATCGCCGCCTCGAGGCCTCCGCTTGACATATTCCTATATAGGTATGTATGATGCCGCCCATGGCACGAGCAGCGACCACCGCAGACGCGTTCAACGCGGTAGCCGAGCCCCGGCGGCGGCAGATCCTGGACGTCCTCGCCGTGGGCGAGCGGCCCGTGAACGATCTCGTGAGCCTGCTCGGGCTGGCTCAGCCACAGGTGTCCAAGCACCTCCGGGTGCTGCGAGAGGTGGGAGTGGTCGACGTGCGCAAGGACGGACGGCAACGGCTGTACCGGCTGAACGGCCACGCGCTCAAGCCCATCCACGACTGGGTGCAGGGCTACGAGCAAACGTGGTCGGAGCGGTTCGACCAGCTGGATGTCGTGTTGCAAGAGCTCAAAGAGAAGGAGGAAGGAGATGGTGGGAGTGGCAAGTAGCGGAACGGCGACGGTGACGCTTCCGACGGAGGATCAGGTCCTGATCACGCGGGAGTTCGACGCCCCCAAGGAGCTGGTCTGGAAGGCGTGGACCACCCCGGAGCTCGTGAAGCAGTGGTGGCACGCAAACCGCGGGGAGGTGACGCTCGCGGAGATCGACCTGCGCGTCGGCGGCACCTGGCGGTACGTCTCGGTGACCCCTGAAGGCTTCGAGGTCGCGTTCCACGGCGAGTACCGCGAGATCGAGCCGTACGACCGGCTCGTCTCGACCGAGGCCTACGAGGGCATCCCGAACCCCGACGAGAACGCCACCGTCAACACGATGACCCTCGACGAGGACAACGGGCGGACGACCGTCACCATCCTCGTGCAGTGCCCGAGCCCGGAGGTTCGGGACGCGATGATCGACTCCGGGATGGAGGCCGGCATGCAGGACGCCTTCGACCTCATGGAGCAGGTCGCGATCTCGCTCCGCTGACAGGATGCGCATCCGACAACGGGCCACCGGACCAACCGGTGGCCCGTCGCGTTCTAGAGTGGCCGCATGCCCGGCGTCACGGTCGACGACGTCCGCGAGTACGTGCTCACCCTCCCCCGCGCCTACGAGGTCTTCGTCCGCGGGCGGATCAAGTTCCGGGTCGGGCAGATCGTCTTCGTCGCCTTCTCGAAGGACGAGAAGGACATGGGCTTCGCGTTCCCCAAGGAGTGGCGCCAGGCGCTCGTCGACAACGAGCCCGAGAAGTTCTTCCTGCCCGGCGAGTCCGACATGCGGTTCAAGTGGGCCTGCGTCCACCTGGACGCGATCGACCAGGAGGAGATGCGCGAGCTCGTCCTCAACGCGTGGGCGATGGTCGTGCCCAAGTACGTCTCGGAGCCGTTCGCCGCGCGCTAGTCGATCGCGGCGCGGAGCTCCTCGGCGTGCTCGGGCGAGCACATGCCCTCCAGCCGGGCGATTGCGAGCTCGATCTGCTCGCGAAGCGTGGTCTCGGCCTCGAGGGCCGGCTGCGGCCGTTGGAAGGGCGCGTCGAGGTCGAACTCGGCTGCGGCCGCCAGGAGAGCGTCCACGTCCTGCTGGAGGACCTCGGTGTTCGGGCTCGACAGGAGACCGCTCTCGACCGCGCGGCACTGGAAGACGATGTCGGCGCTCGCGGCCAGGATGCTGTCCACCTGGTTGCCGGGCGCGGCCTTGTCATCTCCGCCGCAGGCCGCGGTGACCAGCAGGGCGCCTGCGCAGAGGAGGGCGAGGAGTGTCCGTTTCATGGAGTGCCCGAGCCTAGCCTCAGAGGCCGGTGGTGGGCCGGCCACCCAGCGGTGGCCGGCCCACTCGGCAAGGTTGCTAGTTCGGCCTGATCTTGATCACGGGTGCCGCGGCCAGGTCGCCGAGGCAGTCCTCCGGATCGTTCTCGCGCAGGAACTCGTACGCGATCTCGCCCGGGTTCGGCGGCCGCGTCGCGGGATCCGCCTGCCACGGGATGACCTCGCGGAAGGCATCCCACGCGCACTCGGGGACGTCGCCGAACGAGCGCGAGGGCTTCTGCGCCTGGCGGACGTCCGCCCAGAAGGTCGCGGCGAGCGCCTCCTGGCCGATCAACCGCAGGGAGACGTCGAGCGCCAGCCGCGACTTGGCGACCTTCTCGCTCCCGAACGTCGTCGTCTCGTCCGGGTGGATCCGCTCTGCGTCGAACTCCACGGGGATGGGCATGGTGAGCGCCTGGAGCTCGTCGACGAGAGCGCCGATGACCGCGGAGCCCTCGTGCTGCGGGGCGGCCCGCGCGAGCTGCTCGGGCGTGAGCACGTCGCTCGGCACGATCACCGAGAAGAACGGCTGCCCGATCCTGAGCGTCCGCAGGGCGACCGTGTGCACGGTGTCCGTGAGCGCGATCGTGAACTGCTCGACGTTGCCCGCCAGCTCCGTCTTGTTGAAGTTCGAGTTCGAGAGCGTGAATCCGCCCTCGCTCTTCCAGCCCGCGTACGGCGTGTTCGCGGGCGTCGGCTTGACGTAGTGGCGCATGAACCACGGCGTCTGGAGCTCCGGAGAGTCGCTGGGACGCGTCCCCGGGGCGGTCGACGGATTGTGGTCCGAGGAGTTGATCTCCAGGAGCGTCGTCCTCCTCAGCTCGTCCCACGCCCGCCACGCGGCGCCGTTGCGCCACTGGTAGGTGCGGTAGCTCAGAGGATCCTGGAGCAACCGCGGGATCCCCTGCACCTGGCCGTTCACGACCTGGAACTCGAGGTCGTACAGGTAGCTGTCGCCCAGGATGTCGAGCATCCGATGCGCCTGCCAGACGGCGTAGGGCAGCGGCCTCTCGAGGTCCATCGGGACCGCGCTCAGCGGTGTGATGCTGCTGTTCAGGCCGTGCATCGACACCGAGAAGATCAGGTCGTACCAGTCGAGCACCTTCTTCGCGTCGTTCACGAGAAGCGCCGCCTGGCCCAACGTGTACGCGTTGGTGCTGTAGATCCCCCGGAACAGGCCCATGTCGTTCTCGGGGTCGTTCGGGTCGACGCCGCCAGGCTCCACGCCGGCCTGGTTGAGCGCGTCGATCGCCGGCATGCGCTGGCCCTTGTAGAAGACCTCGCCGAAGCCGAAGATCGCCGACTCGACGTTGCCCGCCTGCGGCAGGTCGCCCTCGCCGTGGTAGAAGCCGTCGCCCTGGGTGAGCGGCGTGATCCGGTTGTTGAGGAGATCAGCGATCTTCTGTGCGGTCGCTGGGCCGTTCGCGACGTACATGATGTTGTTCGCCCGCACGGCCATCATGGCCCGGACGATCTCCTCCGCCTCCACGTACGGGATGTAGGGATCGCGGACGCGCCAGCGTCCGCCGTTCGCCGCGTTCACGCGGCGCGTCTGGAGGTTGAGGAGGTTCGCCGGCTCGTACGGGTCTCCCTCGAAGATCACCGTCTCGCGGGCCGCGCCCGCGCCGCGGTTGAAGCGGTACACCGGAATGCCCTGGCGCGACGCCTCGATGATGAGGTTGTACGCGCGGTTCATGTAGTCCTGGTGCGACTTGGCGATCTTCACCTTCGCGCCGTAGCGCGCGATGTCGACGATGTCCTGGATCGTCAGGCGGTTGCCCTTGAGGACGATCGTCTTGTTGGACTTGGTCGGGTTGATGGGGATGAACCCCTCCTGCTGCGCGCTCGCTACGCCGACGTTGACCGTCGACGCCGCTACGAGCAGCAGGCCTACCAGCAAGCAAAAACGAAGCCCTTTCGAGCGGCGCATTGCCCCCTCCTCCCTCTTGCTGACGGCCCTCCTCGAGGCCCCACGAACATGCCTGCCGGGGACCCGTGGAGGCTGATTCGCGGCATGCGGAGCTGGATCCGACCAACGGACGGCCTGCCCGGCTTGCACC
>CAWAQJ010000007.1:0-15496 GCA_963784175.1 uncultured Actinomycetes bacterium
CGCTCCAGAGCGTGCTCGGAGGGCTCGCGCCGTACACGTTCGCGACGTCGGTGCGCAGCACGAGCGCAGGCTTGTGGGGCCCGGCCAGCTCCTGGAGCAGCGGAGCCTCGCCGGGAGAGAGCTGGATCGCGTCGGGCCCGGCATCCACGAGCGTGCGCACCGCCCGCTCCAGGTCTTCGATCCCCGCGAGGAAGGAGCGCTCGCCGAAGAAGCCGTGGTCAACCGCGACGTCGAAGCAGCGCCCGTCGGCGGCGAAGAGTCGGTTCAGGCGCGGGTTAGCGATACGCGATCACCTCCCGCCGGCCCGACTCGCTCGAGCGCACGATCGCGTCGCAGACCTCGGCGGCTCGATAGCCGTCCTCGAACGTCGCCCCGTGCGGCGCAACGGAGCTGTCCTCGGCGATCGCCGTCAGAAGGTGGTGCAGCTCGTGCACGAAGGAATGCTCCCAGCCGATGATGTGGCCGTGGGGCCACCAGTGCTCCCAGAAGGGATGGTCGGCCTCGGAGACGAGCACGCTGCGGAAGCCCTGCGCGCGTTCGCCCGGCCTCGAGTCGCGCAGGTGGACCTGAAGCTCGTTCAGCCGCTCGAGGTCGAAGGCGATCGAGCCCTTCGAGCCGTTGATCTCCCAGGCGAAGGCGTTCTTGCGGCCGGGGCAGAACCGCGAGGCTTCGATCGTGCCGACGGCGCCGTTCTCGAACTCGACGACCGACTCGAAGGCGTCGTCGACCTCGCGCCCCTCCTTGAACGCCCGCGTGGCCCCGCTCACCGACTCGATCTCCCCGACGAGATAGCGCGCCAGGTCGATCACATGCGCGCCCAGGTCGCCGAGGGCTCCCGAGCCGGCGGCCTCGCGGTCGAACCGCCAGACCTGGTCGTCGATGTCGCCCCACTCCTGGAGATAGCGCCCTCTGAAGTGGTAGACGTCGCCCAGCTCCCCGGCCTCCAGCATCTCGCGCGCGAGGCGTACGGCCGGGACGAAGCGGTAGTTGAAGGCGCACATGTGCGTGACACCGGTCGCCGCGACGCGCTGCCAGACCTCATGGCTCTCGTCGGCCGAACGCGCCAACGGCTTCTCGCAGACCACGTGCTTGCCGGCCTCGGCCGCTGCGATCGTCGGCTCCGCGTGCAGGTTATTCGGCCCGCTGTTGTCGATGAGCTGGATCTCGCCGTTCGCGAGCAGCTCGTGCCAGTCGGTCGTGTAGCCCTCGAAGCCGTAGCGGCGCGCCGCCTCCGCGACCGCCTCCTCCGTCCTCCCGGAGACCGTGACCAGCCGTGGCAGCAGGGGCGGCGGCCACGTCATGTAGGCGATCTTCCGGTAGGCGTTCGCGTGGGCCTTCCCCATGAAGGCGTAGCCGAGCATGCCGATCCCGATCGTCCGAAGCTCGCTCGGCCCGCCGGCCCGGCCCATCGTGAGGAAGCCGACCTCCGTCTCGTCGGCCATCCTCAGCTCCTCTCGTAGGCTGCGTCGAACGCAAGCGTGGACGGGGTGAAGTCGCTCCTGCGGACGAACGCCAGCGCGTCCTGGGCGCCCCATTCGCGATCCATGCCGGCATCCTCCCACTCGATCGAGAGCGGCCCCTCGTACCCGATCCGGTTGAGGGCGCGGAAGACCGACTCGAAGTCGACGTCCCCGTGGCCCGGCGAGACGAAGTCCCAGCCGCGTCCGACCTCGCCGAAGTTGAGGTGCCCGCCGAGGATCGAGCTGCGCCCGTCGAGAGTCTTCTTCGAGTCCTTGACGTGGACGTGGTAGATGCGGTCGGCGAACTCCTGCACGAATGCCGCCGAGTCGAGGGACTGGTGGGCGAAGTGACTCGGGTCGAAGTTGATGCCGAAGCTTTCCCGCCGGTCGATCGCCTCGAGCGCCTTCCGCGTGGTCACGAAGTCGTAGGCGATCTCGGTGGGGTGCACCTCGAGGCCGTAGCGAACGCCCTCCGCTTCGAAGACATCCAGGATCGGGCCCCAGCGCTCCGCGAAGTCACGGTAGCCCGCCTCGACCCGCTCGAAGTCGTTCGGCGGGAACGAGTAAAGGAGATGCCAGATGCTCGAGCCGGTGAAGCCGTTCACCTGGGTGACGCCGAACCTCGCGGCCGCTCGCGCCGTGTCCTTCACCTTGTCGGCCGCCCGGCTGCGGACGCCCTCGGGATCGCCGTCACCCCAGACGTCCGGGGGCAGGATCGCCCGATGGCGCTCGTCGACGGGGTCACAGACGGCCTGGCCGACGAGATGCGTCGAGATCGCAACGCACTGGAGGCCGTGGCGGTCCAGGATCTCGCGGCGGCCGTCCGCGTAACCAGGATCGGCAAGAGCCTCGTCGACGTCGAAGTGATCGCCCCAGCAGGCGAGCTCGAGTCCGTCGAAGCCCCAGGCGGAGGCCTTGCCGGCGAGCTCCTCCAGCGGTAGATCGGCCCACTGGCCGGTGAAGAGCGTGACGGGACGTGCCATTCTGGTCCTCCTTAGGCGGGAGTGGAAGCAGCGGTCGCTTGGCCGTCGGCCACGATGAGGTTGACGCCGGCCGCCTCGAACGCGTCGATCGTCTCGCGAGGGAGACCATCGTCGACCACCAGGGCGTCGAGCTCCTCCGGACGCGCGATCGCGAGCAGCGCGGAGAGCCCGAACTTGGACGAGTCGATGAGGCCGATCGTCTTCGTCGAGGAATCCGATGCGGCGTTGAGGGTGTCGGCGAGAGCCCGCCGCGTGGTCGTCAGCCCGTTCTCGAGCGTGACGCCACCGGCCGAGACGAAGGCGGTCTCCATGTTGAGCCCTGCGAGGAACTCTGCCGCCCACCGGCCGCCGATCATGCGGAGCGTCTGGTCGACCTCGCCGGGAGTGACGACGACATGGATGGACTGGGCGTGAAGCTCGACGGCGATCGCCGGGGAGTTCGTGACGAGGGTGAGCGCGCGCGGGGGATGACGCTCCAGATGGCGGGCGAGCACGAGGCAGGTCGTGGACGAGTCGACGAAGATCGTCGAGCCGTCCTCGACGAAATCCGCGGCGCGCGCCGCGATCGCCTGCTTCGCGGACAAGGCCTGCTTGAGCCGCTTCGTCCAGTCGGTCGGCACACGGAGCTCCCTGGGACCGCTGCCGGGCGGGCGCGCGCCTCCGTGCACGCGCTCGATGAGCCCGTCTCGCGCGAGTCGCTCGAGGTCCCGGTGAACCGTGATGGGCGCGACGCCGTAGTCGCGCGCGAGCTCGGCGACGGACGCGCCTCCGTCGCGCTGGATCCGCTCGAGAATGCTGGCTCTGCGAATGTCGGCCGGCATTACACCTTCCTCATCAGGTCGCGGACGTCGGCGTGGAGGCCAGGGCGAGGTACCGCTCGGCGACGAGGTCTGCGAACGCCGGGTCGTTCACGTGCGTGTCGGCGAGCTCCAGCTGGATGTCGGGCCGAAGCGTGGTTCCGAGAGCGTCCAGGAACGCGGCATCGGCCTCCGGGAACCAGAGGTCGCCTCCCTCGACGTCGGCCAGCGAGAAGCCGCGGGTCGGGGCGAGGACGTGCACCGGGCCTTGCGCCCCGTTGAGCCGTTCGGCAACGATGCGGCCCAGCTCGGCCATCTCCCCCGGCTCGAGCCGGACGAGAGTGGCGACTGGATTGTGGTAGTAGCTCTGGCGCGTCCGGTATTCGGCGGGAAGGGTGTCGGGGGCGCCCTGGTTGAAGAAGTCGACGCAGCCGGGGACGACCACCTGCGGCAGGCCCCTCTCGCCCGCGGCCCGGAGGCGATTCGGCCCTGTCGAATGGAGCCCGTCCAGGAGGGAGTTTGCGACCTCGGAGAGCGTGTAGTCGATCACGCCGGCGAGCGCGCCCGCTTCGACGAGCTTCTCCATCGCGGGCCCGCCGACACCGTTCGCGTGGAAGATGACCGGCTCGTGGCCGGCCTGCTCGAGCGCCGTGCGGATACGCATCACCGCGGGCGTGGTGTGCCCGAGCATTGTGATGCCCACGCTCCGTCCACCCAGATCCTGGAGCGGGTGCCCGGCGTCACGAGCCATGCCCGCGACGGCGGCCGCCGCGTTGTCGAACACGGCGCGCGCGATCGGGTTGAGGCCGAGGATGTCGACGACCGAGTGCATGACGAGCACGTCGCTCTCGCCCACGAAGGGGCCGAACGCGCGGCGGCCTGAGGCGCTCGGCGTCACGATCAGCTTCGGGACGCCGACGGGAAGCGCGTGCATCGCGGCCGCTCCCAGGAGGGCTCCCTCCGCTCCGCCCAGGCAGAGCACCCCGTCCAGCCGGCCCTCGAGCCAGAGGCGAAGGCAGACAGCGCGCACTCCCTCTTGCATCAGCTCGACTGCCGAGCCTCGGCTCCCCGCCGACCGGATGCGCTCCAGCTCGTAGCCCCCCTCCCTGGCTACCTCCTCTCGGGTGATGTCGGCGCTCGTACCCGGCTCACCCAGGATCCCCGAGTCGATCACGACCGGCCGGACCCCGAGGCCCACCAGTCGCTCGCGCACGTAGGCGATCTCATCGCCCTTCGTGTCGAGCGTGCCGATCAGCGCGATTTGTGGCTCGTCCTTCACAGGCCCCCCGTCATGCCCGGTCGCGCCACTCCCGCGTGTGCACCTCGACCGGCACCTTCTGGAACTCCTCCAGCGCCGCGGCGAGATGGGCGGCGTACAGTTCGTACGTCTGCTCGCCCTTCTCGGCGGTCGCCCTGAAAGGGTTGCCGATCACGCCGCTCGGCGTGAAGTCGCTGTGGTCGGTGGGGAAGAGGAAGTACTGGTACCCCTGGAACTCGACCTCCGGCGCCCCGTCCAGCTTGACGAATCCGTCAGGGAACCAGTCGGGGCGCTTGACCTTCTGGTTCACGGCCCGGTCCATCCGCACCAGCCGCTCGTCGTGGGCCATCACCTGGGCGGTCTCGAGCTCGCTGGAGTGCCAACCCGGCGTCTCCTCGGGCGGGTTCTCCATCACCGGGTCGATGAGGCCGAGATACCGCTCGGCGTAGAGCTTCGAGAACGTGACGAAGGCGCCGGTCTCGTACCGGATCCGCCGCAGCAGCGGGTCGATGATCTTCGTGTTCGAGCCGTGGTTGTTGACGAACACGAGCCGGTTGAACCCGTGGTGGATGAGCGAGCGCGCCACGTCGTGGTAGACGTCGAGCAGGATCTGCGAGCGGATTGTGATCGTCCCGGTCCCCTCGCCCGGCCCGTACATGTGCTGCGGCGAGTAGCCGAACCAGACACACGGCGTGTACAGGACTTCCGCCCGCTCGGCCGCGCGCTGCGTGATCTCGTCGGCCTGGATCGTGTCCGTCGCAAGCGGCAGATGGGGGCCGTGCTGCTCCAGGCTCGCGATGGGGATCATCACGATGTCCTTCTCGGCCAGGTAGGCCTGAATGTCCGGCGGGGCGAGATCGGCGATGTTGTAAGAAGGCAGCTCCATCGGACCTCCTACGCGGGTGCCGCCGCGGTCGTGGCCTGACGCAGGCAGTCGATCGACTCCTGCACGTACCGGTCGTACAGCTCCTCGGGAACGGCGCCCGTGCCGTGGTCGCGCAGGAACTGCTCGAGGCCCACGCTCGCGTCGGCCTCGGACGCGTCTCCGATCTCGGTGCGCTCGGAGATCCGGCTGCGATCGACCGTGGCCACGAACTCGACGGTGACATAGCCCTCGTAGCCGACCTCGCCGAGCGTGCGCAGAACCAGCTCCCAGTCGATCGCGCCCTGGGCGGGGGGCATGCGGTTGTTGTCGGCCACGTGGAAGTCGACGAGCTTGTCGCCGGCGGCCCTGATGGCGGAGGGCCAGTCGGCCTCCTCGATGTTCATGTGGAAGATGTCGAGGCAGACGCCGCAGTCGCCGCCGACGTCCTCCGCCAGCGCGAGCGCCTGGTCGCAACGGTTCAGGAAGTAGGTCTCGAAGCGGTTCAGCGGCTCGAGCGCGAGCCGGACTCCATTGCTCTCGGCGTGCGCCTGGCACTCCTTCAGGCTCTCGACCGCCCACTTCCACTCCTCCTCGGGAGTGGACATGGGCGTGACCTTGCCCACGGTCGACGGCACGACGGTCAGGATCGAGCCGCCGAGTGCCTTGATCAGGTCGATCGTGTCCTTCACGTACTGGACGCTGCCGATGCGCACGTACTTGTCCTCGTGCAGGAGGTCGCGTCCGCCGACCATGAGCGTCACGGAGCCCCAGCATTCGAGGCCGTGCTCGTCGAGCAGCGAGCGCACCTGCTTCGCGTCATAGAGCGCCGGCTCGCCGGAGATCTCGATTCCGTCGTAGCCGAAGCGGGCCAGCCGCCGGATCGTCGTCTCGATCGGCTCGGGCCGCATCCAGTTGTGCATCGCCACCTTCAGTGCCATTCGGTCCTCCTCGCGTTGCCGACTGCCTTACAGATCACAGATCGAGCTTGCCCGGGTTCATGATCCGGTTCGGGTCGAGCACCTCCTTGATCCGGCGCAGGACGTCGAGAGCGGGCCCGTGCTGGGCTCGCATGTACGGCGCGAGCTTGAGCCCGACGCCGTGGTGGTCGTTCATGACGCCGCCGGCGCCGAGCATGGCCTGGACGGCGTCCGCCCAGATGCGGTCGTGGAGGTCGATTGCCTCGGGCCCGCCGTCCGGGACGATGAAGCGGCCGTACATCATCGTCCCCCACGGGTACCAGTGGCTGAAGTGGACTTTGAGCGCCAGCCCGTGCTCAGCGTACGGCGCCTCGACCGCCTCCTTGACCGCCCGGTAGACGTCGTAGATGCGGGCATAGGGAGCGACCGCCTCGATCGTCCCCCAGATGGCGGGCAGCTGCGGATGGTGTGGCGGCTTGTAGAACTCGTAGCGGCGCTTCCACCAGGTCTCGCCGAGCTTGCCGTCGAGGACGACGGCGCCGCGCTCGCGGGCGAGCGCGAGCAGCGTTTCCGCCTCCGCGTCGGCAACGGCGGGCTCGCCCTCGAAGCAGAAGACCGTGCAGACCCCCTCCAGCTCCTGTTCGACGACGGGCCCGAGCGACGTGCGGGTGGCCACCTCGTCGTACATGCGCACGACGGAGGGCCGCAGGCCGCGGGCGATGATGGAGCGCACCGTGGCGATCCCCTCGGGCACCGATGCGAACGAGACCGCCTCGAAGCGGCGCGCCGCCGGGAGGGGCGCGAGCTGGAGGCTCGCGCGGGTGACGACGCCGAGCGTGCCCTCGGAGCCGACGAAGAGCTGCGTCAGCTCGGGCCCGACCGCGTGCCTGGGGACGCCGACGGTCTCGATCACGGTCCCGTCCGCGAGGGCGATGCGGAGGGAGAGGACGAGATCCTCGATCTTGCCGTAGCGCGTCGAGAGCACCCCGGAGCCGCGGGCGGCGACGTAGCCGCCGACCGTTGCCAGATCGACCGAAGCCGGATAGTGCGGGAGCATGAGCCCTCGCTCGTTCAACGCCCGCTCGAGCACCTCGCCGTTGACTCCCGCCTCGGCTGTCACGGTCAGCGATTCCTCGTCTACCTCGACGATGCGGTCGAGGCGCGTGAGGTCGAGGAGGATGCCGCCACCGACCGGAACTGCGCCTCCCTGGCTTCCCGAGCCGCCTCCGCGGGGGACAACGGGGAGACCTCGCTCGTTGGCGAAGCGAAGCACTCCAGCGACGCCGGCCTCGTCGGCCGGCAGGACGGCGACATCCGGGAGGCCGAGCGGGTTCCCGCTCGCCTGCGCCGCGAGCGCCTTCCAGTAGGTATCGGCGGCGTAGCGCTCGAGGTCGGCCGCGTCGGCGATGACCGCGTCGTCGCCCACGAGATCACGGAGGTCTTGCACGAGCGTCTCGCTTCTGGGCGTCCGGACGCTCATGACGACCGCAAGGACCTCCACGGCTCCTCGCCGGAGACGTCCACGAGCTCGTAGCCTCCCTCACCGGCGCACGGACTGAGAGCGACCGTCAGCCGCGCGGTCTCCTGCCCCGTGTTGAACGAGGCGTGGACGGTGCCCATCCCGATGAACACGGCCTCGCCGGGCCCGAGGACGGTCTTCTCACCCTCGAGCCACTGCTCGATCTCACCCGCCTGGACGACGATCACCTCTTCCTGGACGGGGTGCGTGTGGAAGTCGTGGCCGTGGCCCGGCTCCAGCGAGACGTCGAGCACCGTGAGCTGTCGCGCACCAGTGGACGGTGGCCGGCTGATCCACCCGAGGCCACCCCAGTCGAGCTGCTCGCGCTCGATGTCGGTCTCGTGGACGAACCTCCCGTTCATACGTGTTCTCCTTCCCGCCCGCGGGCGGGGATCGCCTTGAAGCGCTTCACGGTCTCCGTCAGTGCGATTTCGGTCGGGAGCCGCTCCATGCTCGAGGCCCCGAAGAAGCCGACGACGCCCTGTGTGCGCTCGAGCACGTAGGCCGCGTCGTCCGGCTCGGAGATGGGGCCGCCGTGGCAGAGGACGAGCACGTCCGGCGCGACCTCCACGGCCGCGTCGTGCATTGCCTGAATGAGCTCGACGGACTCGTCGAGCGTCCTGGCGGTCTCGGCGCCGATCGACCCGCCCGTCGTCAGCCCCATGTGGGGGACGAGCACGTCGGCGCCCGCCCCCGCCATCGCCCGGGCATCCTCCGGCGTGAAGACATAGGGGCAGGTGACCAGGCCGAGCTCGCGCGCGGCGCGAATCATCTCCACCTCGAGCGAGTAGCTCATGCCCGTCTCCTCGAGGTTCTGGCGGAATACCCCGTCGATGAGGCCGACGGTGGGAAAGTTCTGGACGCCCGTGAAGCCGGCCTCCTGCACCTGCCGGAGGAAGACCGGCATGAGCCGGAAGGGATCCGTGCCGCAGACGCCGGCGAGGACAGGCGTTGCCTCCACGACCGGCAGCACCTCGCCTGCCATCTCCATGACGATCGCGTTCGCGTCGCCGTAGGGGAGGAGGCCGGCGAGGGATCCCCGGCCCGCCATGCGATACCGCCCGGAGTTGTAGACGATGATGAGATCGGCGCCGCCGGCCTCCGCGCACTTCGCCGAGAGCCCGGTCCCGGCGCCGGCGCCGATGATCGGCCGGCCGTCTTGCACCTGCGCCCGCAGGCGCGCCAGCGCTTCCTCCCGCTTCATGCGCGCACCTCGCCGGCCGTCCAGGCCTGGTAGTGCTCGTGGAGGGTGTCGACCATGGCGTGCGCGAAGGCGGGATCGTTGACGTCGGTGTCGAGCTCGCGCACGTCCACGCCGGGGTCGAGCGTGTCGCGGAGCGCGTCGAAGAGCGCCCGGTCGGCCTCCGGGTCGTAGAAGACCTGTCCCTCAACGTCGATGAGCGACACCCCGCGAAGCGGAATGAAGAGCGTCACCGGTCCGGTCGCAGACGAGAGCTTGCGCCCGATGCGGCGTCCCAGCTCGGCGGATTCCTCCGCCGTCGTCCGCATGAGCGTGACCGTCGGGTTGTGCTTGTAGAGAAGCCGGTCGCGGAACTCCGCCGGCACCGTCTCCACGGGGCCGAAGTTGACCATGTCGAGCGCGCCCAGCGAAACCACCTGCGGGATCCCGAGCTCGCCGGCGGCCTCGAGCCGGTCAGGGCCGGCGGAGAGGACGCCGCCGACGAGATCGTCGGCCAGCTCGGTCGTGGTCGCATCCAGCGAGGCGGTGATGAAGCCGCTCCGCATGAGCGCCTCCATCGACTGCCCGCCCGTGCCAGTCGCGTGGAAGACGAGCACCTCGTAGCCGAGCCCCTCGAGGCGCTCGCGCGCCGCGGTCACGCAAGGGGTCGTGACGCCGAACATCGTCGCCCCGACGAGCGGCTTCCCGCCCTCGACCGTGGGCGGCTCCGCAGACGCCATGCCCGCCATCGCAGCCGCTGCATTGGCCAGGATGCGGGCCGAGACGGCGTTGATCCCGGAGATGTCGACGACGGAGTACGTCATCGTCACGTCCGTCGCGCCCACGTACGGGCGGGTGTCACCCGACGCCATCGTCGAGACCATCAGCTTGGGAACGCCGACGGGAAGCGCTCTCATCGCCTCGGTGGCGACGGCCGTCCCACCCGAGCCCCCAAGTGCGAGGATGCCGTCGAGGCGGCCTTCGGCGTGAAGTCCTTTCACGATCTTCGCGGCGCCGCGCGCCATGGTCTCCACGGCGGCCCCGCGGTCGCCCGCATCGGCGAGTGCGCTGACGTCTGCGCCCGCCGCCTGCGCAACCTCCTCACGTGTCACGTCCGCGGCTGCGCGGGGCTCGCCGAGAACGCCGGCATCGATCAGGATCGTCTCGACCCCGTGCCCGCTCAGGAGGGAGCGGAGGTACGCGTACTCGTCCCCCTTCGTGTCCAGCGTGCCGAGCAGGACGACGGTGGCCATGATCTAGGCGGCCGCTCCCTCGACGCGGGAGACGCCGAGGTAGCGCTGCTGCGCGTCCGGGTCGTCGAGGAGCGCCTTGGCGTTCATCTCTGTCGCGATTTCGCCGGCGACCATGATCAGCTGACGCTCGGCGAGCGAGGTGGCAACGCCGAGGTTCTGCTCGACCAGGAGGAGGCCGACCCCCTCCTTGACCAGACCCTGGCAGGTGCCGACCAGGTTCTCGACGATCGCCGGCGCCAGGCCCTCGGAGGGCTCGTCCATGATCAGGAGCTTGGGATTGCCGAGAAGCGCGCGGGCGATGGCGAGCATCTGCTGCTCCCCGCCCGAAAGCTGCGCGGCGCCGATCTTGCGGCGCTCGGCGAGGCGGGGGAACAGCTCCCAGATCGCCGCTTTGTTCCAGCGGCCGCCTCGTCCGGCGCCGAGCATGTCGAGGTGCTCCTCCGTCGAAAGCGAGGGGAACAGTCGCCGGCCCTGGGGCACGTAGCCGATCCCCGCGCCGGAGATCTTGTAGGGCGCCCGGCCCATGAGCTCCTGCCCTTCGAAGCGGACGGAGCCGTCCGCGCGGGCCATGAGGCCCATGATGGCGAGGCAGAGCGTCGTCTTCCCCATGCCGTTGCGGCCGATGAGGGCGACCGGCTCGCGACCCATCTCGAAGCTGACGTCGTGCAGGACGCGTCCACGCCCGTAGTAGGCGTTGACCTTGTCCAGGATGAAGACGGGGTCACTCATCTGCGTAGTGATGGCTCCCCAGGTAGAGGTCGTGCACGAGCTGGTTGGCGCGGATCTCGGCGGGCGTGCCCTCGACGATCACGCGCCCGTCGTGCATCATCGTCACCCGCTCCGCCACCGTGAGCGCGACGTCCATGTCGTGCTCGATGAGGATGAGGGTGATCCCGCGGTCGAGCGTCAGCAGGAGATCGGTGAGCAGGACGCGCTCGCCCCGGGAGAGGCCCGCCGCAGGTTCGTCGAGCATCATGATTTTCGGGTCGCCCGCGCGCGCCATCCCCACTTCGAGCTGGCGCTGCTCGCCATGCGAGAGCGAGCCCACCTGCGTTCCGAGCTGCTCCTCGAGCCCGACCCGCTCGGCGAGCTCGCGGGCACGCTCGCGGAGAGCAGCGTCGCGGCCGGGCAGGCGCACGGGGCGGAGGTGTCCGCCCCGTGCGCCAAGCGCGGCGAGGTAGAGGTTGTCCTCGACCGTCAGGCCGAGGAAGAGTCGTGAGGTCTGAAACGTGCGTGTGAGCCCGAGCCTGGCCCGCTTGCGGGCGGGCATCCTCGTGACGTCGCGGCCGAACAGCTCGACGTGACCGCTCGTGGGCGGGAACTCGCCGGAGACGACGTTGAAGAGCGTCGTCTTGCCGGCGCCGTTCGGCCCGAGCAGAGCACGACGCTCGCCGGGATAGACGTCGAGGTCGACGTCATGGACGGCGTGGACGCCCCCGAAGCGCCGGCCGACGCCGCGGAGGCGGACGATCGGCTCGGCGCTCTGGGGCTGTGCTGCTGCTGCTGCTGCCACGGCTCTTTCCGGCTCGCCTAGCTTCCTCCGCCCTGCTCGGTCCACGGAGGCGGCGTGCCCTCCTCGCAGGCCGGGTTGGTCCGGTCGGGCGAGGGCGTCTCCGGGCTGAAAGCGCCCGCGAACGTCTGGTCGACCTCCGGGATCGTCGCGAGGGTCTTGACGTCGGGGACGCCGTCGCCGTTCTGGTCCTCGACGATCTGCTGGAGGAAATTGTCCATGATCGCCTGGCGGTTCTCGTCGAGCTTGATCGTCCCCAGCGGGGCATCCAGCTCGAGGTTCGCCAGCGCATCCCTGAAGGCAGCGTGCTCGTCGGAGAGGTCGCCGTCGACCTCCTCGAGTGCCTGCGCGATTGCCTCCATGGCCGTGTAGTAGCCGTAGAGGAACACGCTCGAGCCCGTGCCGGCGAGATCTGGATAGGCGTCTTCGATCTGCTGCGTGTACTCGAGGTAGGCGGGCTCCTGCGAGTCGCCCGACGTCATGCCGGCCGTCACCACTCCGACGACCTGATCGCCAAGCTCCTCGAGGATCACGGGGTCGGTCATGAAGATGCCGCCCATGATCTTGTCGGCGAGGTTGCCGCGCAGCTGTTCGTACTGCTTCACGAAGGCCACGGTTCCGGTGCCGCCGACGCCCATGAAGAAGCCGTCGACGTCCTCCGGGATCTGGGTGATGTACGAGGAGTAGTCCTCCTCGCCGAGTGGCGGCCAGAGCCGCTCTGTCACGTTTCCGCCGATCGAGCAGAACTCGGCGACGAAGCCGGCGATTTGCGAGTACGGGAAGTCGTAGTCGTCGCCGATCGTGACGACGTTCCGCCAGCCGAGCTCGTTGTAGGCGTAGTTGCCGAGCCCCGCCGTCCACTGGGTGCCGTCGTTGTGGAACCGGAAGAAGTTCGGAGACCGCACCTTGAGCGTCGTGTCCTGCGCGCCCGAGATGCCGTTCACGAACGTGACTCCTGGTTGCTCCTTCGAGTAGTTCGCGACGGCGATTCCCTCGCTCCCCGACAGGGGCCCGACGAGGATGTCCACGCCCTCCTGCTCGACGAGCCGCCGTGCCTCCTCGACCGCCTTGTCCGGGGTCGAGTCCGAGCCGCCGTAGACGATCTCGATCGGGTGCCCGGCGATCGTGGCGTTCTCCACACCGTCGGTCGGGTCGCCGCTGACTGGAGTCGCGCCGCGGTTGATCAGCGGGAGCATCGCACCGCCGAAGGTCTGGCCTTCGAAAGGCGCGAACGCGCCCTCGTTGTTCGAGAAGACGCCGATCTTGATGGCCTCTCCGGTCGCTTCGCCGTCCGTGCCGCCCGTGTCGGTGGTCGGGGTGGCCTCGCCGTCATCGTCATCGTCGTCACCGCCGCAGGCTGCGACGGTCCCTACCAAGACGAGCACGAGCGCGGCGAGCAGGGCCCAGAGCCGGACCCTCCCGCCTTCGGTGGAAACTCGCATTCCTACCTCTCCTCCTTTTGGATCAATCCGAACGCCCGGTTCCCGACCGGGGGTTCCCGTCGTGCGGTTGGCGCGCTTCGTTCCTCCCTTCTGGGTCATGAAGGCTGTGGACTGTTCGAGGCCGTTCGAGCCTCGTCCGCCGGGCCCGCGGAGGGCCGCGCGGGGGGTTTGCCTGAGAGTTGGCGCCCGATGTAGTCGGTGATCGACTGCCAGATCCCCATCAACCCTCCGGGCGAGAGCAGGACGATGGCGAGGAAGACTGCCCCGATCACGGTGTTGAAGCGCTGGCCGACGATGTCGAGGCCTCGCGTCCAGTTGTCCAGCGCGACGAACACGAGCGCTCCGATCCAGGCTCCTTCGAGGCGGTAGAGCCCGCCGATCACCGCGATCACGAGCACGTCGATCGTGCGCGAGAGGTCGATCGAACCGGGCGAGATCCGTGTGTTCCACCAGACGGACAGAATCCCCGCGAACGAGGCGATGAGCGCTCCGAGGCCGAACGCGAGCGTGCGCAGCAGCGGGACGTTGTACCCGAGCGCGCGCATCCGGGAGGGGTCGTCCCGAACGCCCTGCAGCGCGAGGCCGAACGGCGTGCGCGCCAGGTAGCGCACGAAGATGTAGACGACGGCCGATGCTCCGAGCGCGATGTAGAACAGGTTCTGAGGATCCGTGACGGGATTCGAGACGATCCCGGGCCGGGTGACGTTGTTCACGCCTCCGAAGCCCGAGAGCTCGGTCACCTGGGCGAAGAAGTAGTAGGTGAGGACCGCCACGGCGAGCGTGATCATCAGGAAGTAGATGCCGTAGCTGCGACTCGCGATCGCACCGAAGAAGAGGCCGACACCGACGGCGACGAGGATGCCCGCCAGGGTCGCCACCCACGGGTTCCACGCGATCGTGGAGCCGCCGTCGGCGACAACGAGGTTCGCCATCGTGAAGCCGGCGACTCCGTACAGCGCCACCTGTCCGAGCGACACCATCCCGACATAGGCGGCGAGGAAGATGAGGCTGGCCGCCGCGATTCCGAGCCAGAGCGCCTTCGTGATCACCTGGCTCAGATAGAAGTCGGTGAAGATCAGCGGGGCGAAGACGAGGATCAGCAGGAGCGCCAGCCCCGGCCCCCACCAGAGCGCGCGCTCCACGGTGAGCGCGGGCCGGATCACGCCGGTCTCCCGAAGAGCCCGAGAGGACGGATCGCGAGCACGAGCACGAGCAGCCCGAAGATGAGGAGGATCGAGTAGTTGGTGTAGCCCTCGGGCAGGTAGACGTCGCCGAAGGAGTCGACGAGACCGAGCGCGAGCGCTCCGATGGCCGCCCCGGCAAGGCTCCCCATGCCGCCGATGATCACCACGATCAGCGAGATGAGGAGGTACTGCGTGTCGTTGGCCTTGTCGACCGAGATCATCGTCCCGCCAAGCACGCCGCCCAGACCGGCGAGCACGGCCCCGAGGAAGAACGCACCCGCGAAGACGAGCTGGATGTTGATGCCGAGCGCCGAGACCATCTGCCGGTCGTCGACGCCTGCGCGCACGATCATGCCGAAGCGCGTGCGCTGGATCATCGCCCAGAGGGAGAGCCCGATGACGATCGCGACCAGGAGGACGAAGATGCGGAAGAAGGGATACACGAGGTCGGAGAACGGGAGGTCGACGCTTTCCGGAAAGACGTCCGGCGCCGCGAGCGACTCCGCGATCCCGCCGAAGTGCGCGAGAGTCTGGTCGGCGATGATGATTCCGATCGCAATCGTGATGAGCGCCTGACGCAGGTCCTGCCCCTGGTTCCAGCGCAGGAAGAACTGCTGCATGACGAGGCCGATGAGGCCGACACCCAGCGAGGCGACGACGAGCGGAATGATCCAGTCCCCGAGCCCTGCCTCCGACGACCCGAAGGCCGAGGTTGTCTCCCCGCCCGTCAAGGTCGTCTGGAGCTCGAGCGCGAAGAAGCCGGCGAGCATGTACAGAGAGCCGTGGGCCATGTTGACGACCCGCATGAGCCCGAAGATGAGCGTGAAGCCGCTCGCCACGACGAAGTAGAGCCCGGCAAGCGTCAGGCCGTTGAGCCCGACGATCACGAACGTGCGTGGATCGCCGTACGCCTTGTAGGCGACCCAGGCGGCGACGAAAACGAGGACGAAGGCGATGCCGGCGCGGAGCACGAGCGCGCCGGGCGGAAGGGCGGCCAGGCGCGAGCGCCAGTCCGGTTCCGCCGCAGTCGCCGCCTGCCCGCTCACGTGAGCCGCGCCACCGGATCTCCGCAGGATGATCGCTTTTGAAGGAACATGAACGATTTTGGAGGGCGAACGTAACAGGATG
>CAWAQJ010000008.1:0-43672 GCA_963784175.1 uncultured Actinomycetes bacterium
CGCGCGGCCGCAACGCGCTTTTCGGCCTCAGGACGCAATGCTCCTCTCGGTAGCCTGACACGGTGCGCGACGAGCACGGCATCCGGGCCGAGGCCTTGGCCCGCGAGTTCAAGGGCGGCATCCGCGCGGTCTGCGGCATCGACCTCGAGGTCGCTCCGGGCGAGATCTACGGCTTCCTCGGCCCCAACGGCGCAGGGAAGTCCACGACCGTGCACATGCTGACGACCTTGCTGCCGCCCTCTTCGGGCACGGCGCGGGTTGGGGGGTTCGACGTCGCGACCGAGGGCCAGCAGGTGCGCGCCGCGATCGGCGCCGCCCTCCAGGAAGCCGCCCTCGATCCGCTGCTGACGGGTCGCGAGCACCTGCGCCTTCAGACCGCGCTCCATGGGATGCAGCGGGACGAGCGCAAGCGTCGGAGCCAGGTGCTGCTCGAGCGGGTCGGCCTCACGGAGGCCGCCGACCGCAAGGTGAAGACGTACTCCGGCGGGATGAAGCGTCGGCTCGACCTCGCGCTCGCCCTCGCGCACGAGCCGTCCATCCTCTTCCTCGACGAGCCGACGACCGGCCTCGATCCGCAGAGCCGAAACGCGCTCTGGGCCGAGGTCGCGCGCCTCGCCCGCGACGAGGGCGTGACCGTCTTCCTGACGACGCAGTACCTCGAGGAGGCCGACGTGCTCGCCGACCGGGTGGGGATCATCGACCATGGCACGATCGTCGCCGGGGGAACGCCCGCGGCCCTGAAGGCCGAGATCGGCAGGCCGAGCGTGGAGGCGATCCCGGTCGAGCCGTCCGACCTCGTCGCGCTCGCCCGCGTGCTCGAACGCTTCGGCCAGCCCGTCCCCGGCTCGCCCAAGGGCGTGTCCGTGCGCCTCGACGGCGGCGAGGACGCCCTCGCGGACGTCGTGCGTGCCCTCGACGCCGAAGGGCTGCACGTCTCGCATCTCCAGCTGCACGCGCCGACGCTCGACGACGTCTTCCTGGCCAAGACGGGCCGCTCGCTCGAGGGCGCCGGCGACGAGCTCGAGGAGCCCGAGCCGGTGCCCGCGTGACCCAGCACGGCCCGCTCCTCGTCCAGGTCTCGCAGCTCGCGCGGCGCTCTGTCCTGCGGACGTTCCGCCAGCCGATCAACGTCGTCCCCTCGTTCCTCTTCCCGCTCATGCTGCTCGCCGTCAACGTCGGCGGCCTGCGCGCGGCGCAGAACCTCCCCGGGTTTCCGGCGGACTCCTACCTCGACTTCGCGCTCGCGTTCACGTTCCTGCAGGGCGCGCTCTTCGCCACGACGAACGCGGGAACGGATCTCGCGCGCGACATCCAGACCGGCTTTCTCAACCGCCTCGCGCTGACGCCGATGCGGAGCGCCGCGCTGCTCCTGGGGCAGCTCGCCGGTGTCGTCGCGCTCGCCTTCCTGCAGGCGACGCTCTACCTCACGGTGGGGATCATCGCCGGCGTGCGCCCGGAGAGCGGCGTCCTGGGCATCTTCCTCATCGTCCTCCTCGGCGTCCTCGTGGCGCTTGCCTTCGGCGCGATCGGGGCCTTCCTCGCCCTGCGCACCGGCTCCGGCGAGGCGATCCAGGCGCTCTTCCCACTGTTCTTCGTCTTCCTCTTCCTGAGCTCGATGAACCTCCCGCGGAACCTGATCGAGATCGACTGGTTCCGCACGGTGACGACGATCAACCCCGTCTCCTACCTGATCGAGGGGATCCGGAGCCTGATCATCACCGGCTGGGATCTCCAGGCGCTCCTCCTCGGCTTCGGCCTCGCGATCGGGATCGGCTCGATCGCCCTCAGCGCGGCCGGCTGGGCGCTGCGCGGGAGGCTTGCCCGCTCATGAGGTCGTTCCGTTCCGTCGCGTTCGCGGTCGCCTGGCGCGGGATCCACAACGCCTTCACGAGCCCGGCGATCCTCATCCCGTCGCTGCTCTTCCCGTTCTTCTTCTTCACCGCGTTCGCGGGCGGGCTCTCGCGCGTGTCCGACGTGCCCGGCTTCGACTACCCGCCCGGCTACACGACCTTCCAGTTCGCCTTCGTCTTCATGCAGTCGGCGGCCTTCGGCGGGATCTTCAACGGCTTCGCCATCGCCCGCGACTTCGAGAGCGGCTTCGCGCGCAGGCTCCTCCTGGCCGCGCCGCAGCGCACCGGGATCATCGCGGGCTACGCGATCGTCGCGCTCGTGCGCTGGGCGGCGACGATCTCGGTCGTGACCGTGGTCGCGCTGCTCGTGGGCATGGAGGTGCTCGGGAGCGGCATCGACCTGTTCGGGCTCGTCCTGCTCGGGCTGCTCGTCAACGTGGCCGCGGTGCTCTGGGCGGCCGGGATCGCCATGCGCTTCCGGACCCTCCAGGCCGGCCCGCTCATGCAGGTGCCCGTGTTCCTGCTTCTTTTCCTCGCGCCCGTGTATGTGCCGCTCGACCTTCTCCAGGGGTGGATCCACACGCTCGCGAGCGTCAACCCGGCCACGTTCCTGCTCGAGGCCGGGCGGAGCCTCCTGGCCGGCGACCCGGTCGAGGTCGGGATCGCGTTCGCGATCGCCTTCGGCTCGGTCCTGCTCCTCTCGGTCTGGGCCCTCCGCGGCCTGCGCAGCGCCGAGGCAGCAGGCTAGGGCGCCAGGCCCTTCTCGCGCAGCTCGGCCTCCGCGCGCTCGCTCTTCTCCAGCCCTTCGACACCCATGCCGCGCAGGACGGCGTCCGTCTTCGTGAACTGCACGTCCCGGTAGTCGACGACCTGGATGCGGTTCCCCCAGGGGTCGCGGAAGTCGAGCCCGCGGCCGGGAAGGATCTCCACGCCGGCTTCCTCGAGCGCGCGCCGCGTCGCTTCCCTGTCGTCCACGACGAGGCCGAGGTGGCGCTGGCCGTCGGGTGGCTGCGTGCGCCCCTCGCCGAGTGCGATGAACTGGTCACCCAGGTCGACGAACGCCATCCGGCCCGCGCGGCCGCGGAGCGTCAGCTCGAAAATCGTGCCGTAGAAGGCCAGTGCCTCGTCCACGTTCCCGACCTCGAGGGCGACGTGGTTGACCCCCACGAGCCGCGGCCGCGGGCTCAACCGGTTCCTCCGGCGGGGCTTGCGGGTAGCGTGGGGAGGGACGGCACCACGGTTCAAGAACCCTAGCGAGAAGGTTTTTGAGGATTTGATGAAAACTCTGCCGCCCCCGGGCGAGCGCGCCGATTAACTCCTACAGTGGTTGACTTGTCGACTATCGCCAGGATCGTCGTCGGCCTTTTGCTGCTCTGGGCCGCGGCGGCCAAGCTGCGTCGCAGGCACGATCTTCCCGACTGGCTCGCCGCCTACGGTGTGCCCGCCGGTGCCGCGCCGGCGGTCGCGTGGGGCGTCATGGCGGCGGAGGGGCTCGTCGGCTTCCTGCTCCTGTTCGGTCTCGTGATGCCCGCGAGCGCCTACGCGGCGATCGCGCTCGGCGTCGTGTTCATCGTCGCGCTCGGGGTGGCGCGTCTCCGCGGGGTCGAGAGGCTCCGCTGCGGCTGCTTCGGCGCCTCCGAGGGCCAGACCACACATCTGCTGCTGCGCGCCATCGGCTTCACCCTGGTCGCGCTGCTCGTCGCGTTCGGGGCCGATATCGACGTTTCCGCGTCCTCAGACACCCTGATCGCGATCGCGCTCGTCGTCCTCACAGCGGCCGTTGTCCTCCTCACGCTCCTCGTGTTCGCGCTCTACCGCCAGGTCGGCGTCCTGACCATGCGGATCGGCCCGCGCGTGCCGTTCGAGCTCGCCGAGGAGGGGCCCGATCTGGGTGGCGCCGCTCCCGCGCTCGAGGGCCTGCGAGGCAGGCGCGCCGAGGTGGTCTTCTTCTTCTCCGCGACGTGCCGCCTGTGTCGCCAGCTGAGCCCGGGCGTTGCCGCGCTCGCGCGTCAGGGGCTGGCCGTGCGCGTGGTCGAGGAGGAGCAGGAGGAGGACGCGTTCAAGCGCTGGAACGTGCCGGGCACGCCGTTCGTCGTGCACGTCGTCGACGGGGTCGTGGCCGCGAAGGGGACGGTCAACACCCTCGAGGAGCTCGAGACGCTCCTCGACGCCGGCAAGGCGAGGATCCATGCCGCAGCCTGAGGGCACGCGGCTCGACCGCCAGGCCGAGCGCCTGACGGCGAAGCTCGCCGAGTCGCAGACGCGCAAGTCCTTCCTCGGCAGGCTCGGAGCGGCCGCGCTCGCGGTCGCCGGCGGGTCGGCCGTCGCAGCCGCGGTGAAGCCCGACGAGGCGGATGCGTTTCACCTCTGCGGGCACGTCTGGACGACGGGCTCGTGCCCGAGCCCGTATCCGCCGCTCGCCCGCATCGACCGCAAGGGCTACCCGCTCCACCCCTCGAGTGGGCGCCCGATCGACAACCTCGGCCGCATCGTCGACTCGGCCGGCTACGCGCTCGACGGCAGCGGGAAGCGGCTTCGCGGGCCCGACGGGGCAATTCTCTCGCCCGGGCCGCGCACGCGCGTCTGCGAGGAATGGACGCGCGAGGTGAAGGGCCTGCGCGACACCCGCATCCAGGGCTCCTGGTACCGCTGCTGCGGAGGCCAGATCCGCAAGCTCACCGACTGCTGCTCGTTCAGCCGCCGGAGAATCAACGGCGACGCCTCGCTGGTCGGCTACTGCTGGGGCGGGCGCCGCGTGTACTGCGTCATGTACTACGACACGGGGCTCCCGTGCTGATCGAGCTCGGAGTGGCGCTCGCCGCGCTCATGGCGGGAGTCTCCGGAGCCTGGTCGCCCTGAGGACTGTCGATGCTGGAGACCTTCACTCCCGCCGTGTGCGGGAGCCGGAAACGTCAGATCGTCGGCCAGGCCCTCTTCGCAGTCTCGGCCGTGGCCGCGGCTGCGGTCCTCGGCCTGCTCCTCGGCTTCACAGGCAGCATGCTCGGCGCCGAGCAGGCCGTCCTCGGCGCAGCCGCTCTCGCGCTCGTGGCCGCGGCCCGGGAGGCGGGCCTCATCCGCTTCGCGATCCCTCAGGCGCGCCGCCAGGTGCCCGAGCGGTGGCGCTTCGAGCTGCCCCTGCCGGTCTGGGCGAGCGGCTACGGCGCCGGCCTGGGCGCCGGGTTCTTCACGTACCAGCCGATTTCGACCTTCTGGGTCGCCTGCGTCGGCGCGCTGGCGCTCGCCGAGCCGGTTCCCGCGGCGCTGTGCGTCTCCCTCTACGGCGCGGGGCGCGCGCTGATGGTCGTCTGGCCGCGCCGGCGCGCTGACGATCCGACGGCAGCCGTCGAACGCCTTACCAGCCGGCGCGGAGCGCTTCTGCGGGCGAACGTGGTCGCCCTCGTCGCGTGCGGGGTCCTGCTCGCGGTGGCGCCTGCGGCGAGCGGCGGCGTCACACGGATCGCCCAGAACGCCCTCGACCCGACCGTCGATCGGGGCAACATCGCCTTCGCGACCGCCAGCGGCAACGTCGTCGTTCGACCGGCCGGCGGCGGTGGGGAGGTCACCTACTCGGGCGCTTCGGAGCCATCGCTCTCGGGGCCGTTCCTCGCCTACAGGGATTCGGCGGGGATCCGGGTGATCCGCTGGGCCGACGGCACCGAGGTAGGGCGAATCGCCAGCCCGAACGTCTCGAACCCGGCGCTCGACTGGCCGCGGGTCGCCTTCGTGCGCCGCGCCTCCCCGTACGACAAGCTCTTCGTGCGCAACTTCGCCACCGGCAAGGTGACGCTCTACGCGACCGTCCGCCTGCCGACCGACCTCGGACGCCCGTCGCTTCGCCACGGCCGGCTGGCCTGGCACACGGCGACGCGGAAGGAGTCGAAGATCATGGTCGTCACGCTGGCGAGCGGCGCGCGGCGAACGATGGCTGCGACGAGGATCGGGCTCCTCGGAAACCCGTCCGTCTATCGCACCAAGGTCGTCTGGGTGGACGCGCGGTTCGGCGTCACCTTCCTCAAGCAGGGCTGGCTGACGAGCTCCAGGCGCGTTGTCCTGGCGAGGCTCAAGAGCCGCACGGTGAGCTACTGGACGACGAGTCTCGCGAGCAACGCGGCCTACATGACCCGCTGGGTTATGCCCACCGCGCGGACCGACGTCTATCGCCGCACGCCGTAAATTCACCCTAAAGGTCGCGAAACCGCTACTCCCCCACTTGAGGGAATGCAATTCCCTCGACCGCCCGTATAGTCCCGTATGCAAGAAGGCGCTCGCGCCTATCGGGTAGAGGTACCAACAGGGAGAGAAATGCGGCCATTCCTGTCCATGCGACTTGTCGTGCTGTGCATCGCTGCTGTGGCGGCGCTTGCGCTCGCGGGCACTGCTTCGGCAGAGCGTTACATCGTGCTCTACAAGGAGTACGGCTTCGGCAACTGGTCGGCAAAGACCGACGTAAAGCGTGCCGGCGGCTCCGTCGTCGCGACGTACCCGCAGATCGACGTCGTTATCGCTGAATCGAGCGATCCTGATTTCGTCAAGGACATGGACCGGCTGCGCTCTGTGGAGGGTGTCGCCTCCGTCGGCAGCGTCGTCGCGAGCGCGTCGGGCTTCGGCTTCGACGGCGGCTCGCACGGGCTCGACAACGAGCCCGTCGCGAACACGGATACGTTCGCCCCGCTCCAGTGGTACGCCCAGCGGATCAAGGCGCCCGAGGCGCACAAGATCACGGGCGGGAGCCCCGAGGTGACGGTCGGCGTGATCGACACCGGTGTCGACGCAACGCATCCCGACCTGGACGGCAACGTCGACGCCTCGCGCAGCGTCTCCTGCGTGAGCGGCGCGCCGAACCAGGATCCGGCCGCGTGGAACGACGACTCCGGGCACGGCACGAACGTGGCCGGCATCATCGCCGCGGAGGCGAACGGCCAGGGCATCATCGGGATCGCCCCGCGCGTGAAGCTGGCGGTCATCAAGGCCGGCATCCACTCGGGCGCAAGCGACTTCTTCCTCGCCGACGCGGTCATCTGCTCGCTCGTGTGGGCGGCCGACCATGGCGTCGACGTGGCCAACAACAGCTACTCGGTCGACAGCGCGCTGACCGGCGGCACCACGAGCTACTGCCGGTCGGACGACGCGCAGCGCACGGTCATCAAGGCCGTCTCGCGCGCGGTCGAGTACGCGGAGCGGCGGAACGTGACGATGATCGCCTCGGCCGGGAACAACGGGCTCGACATGGCCGACCCGGCGTTCGACCGCTGCAGCCGGCTGCCGAGCGGGCTGCCCGGCGTTCTGACGGTCTCGTCCATCGGGATGCTCGACGTCCTCGCGGCCGGGCCTCCCTCGAACTACGGCCTCGGCTACATCGACCTGACCGCACCCGGTGGAGACTTCATGCAGGGCGTCCCCCCGGCAGGTTTGATCCTCGGCCCCTGGCCGGCCTCCATGCAGGTCCCGCGGCTCCTCTGCGACCCGTGCGAGGGACCCGGCGCAGCGTTCTACCGCTACTTCGCGGGGACGTCGCAGGCGGCAGCGCAGGTCAGCGGCGCGGCGGCCCTGGTGGTCAGCAAGTTCGGCAGGGACAAATGGTGGAAGCCCGGCGGCGGGACGATGGATCCCGACGAGGTCTCGCTCATCCTGCGCCAGACCGCGGATCCGCTTCCGTGCCCCGCCGACGCCCGCTGCGTCTCGAAGAAGAACGAGAACGGGTTCTACGGCAAGGGCGTGGTCAACGCGCTCCGCGCCGTCACGCGCGACAAGCGTGACCGTTAAGTCCGCTCGGTAGACTCGGAGACGTGGCAGAGCTGGTCGGAATCTGGCGTGCGCCTGCACGGCGCGTCCCGATGGAGGCGCTCGACGAGGCGACGGTCCTCGAGGATGGGCTCGACGGCTGCGCGCACCGGCGCGAGGGCAAGCGCTCGATCCTCTTCGTCGCGGCCGAGGACCTCGAGTCGCTCGACCTCCGGCCCGGCATCGTCCGCGAGAACTTCACGGTCAGCGGCGACGAGGTGATGACGTGGCCGATCGGTCAGCGTGTCGCCGTCGGCGAGGCCGAGTTCGAGATCTCCATGGTCTGCGACCCGTGCCACCTCATGGAGGAGATCCGCCCCGGGCTCCAGGCAGAGCTCGAGGGCAAGCGCGGCATGCTGGCCTCCGTCGTCCGCACCGGACAGGTCCGGGTGGGCGACGACGTCAGGCCGCTTTGACGGCCGCGACGAGTTTCTCCACCGACGACTTGGCGTCGCCGAAGAGCATCGCCGTGTTCGGCCGGTAGAAGAGGTCGTTGTCGATTCCGGCGAAGCCCGGGCTCATGCTGCGCTTGAGGACGACGACGTTGGCCGACTGGTCGACGTTCAGGATCGGCATGCCGTAGAGCGGGCTCTCGGGATCGTCGCGCGCAGCCGGGTTGGTGACGTCGTTGGCGCCGATGATGAGCGCGACGTCGGTGCGCGGGAACTCCGGGTTCACGTCCTCCATGTCGTAGAGCTGCGGGTAGGGGACGTTCGCCTCGGCGAGGAGGACGTTCATGTGCCCCGGCATTCGGCCGGCGACCGGGTGGATCGCGTACTTGACGTCGACCCCTCGCTGCTCGAGGAGGTCGGCGAGCTCGCGCACGTTGTGCTGCGCTTGCGCGACCGCGAGGCCGTACCCCGGGACGACGACGACCCGGCTGGCGTAGGCGAGCATGACCGCGGCGTCCTCGGCGGTCACCTCGCGGTAGCTCTTCCCGTCCGTAGAGGCCACTGCTGCCCCGCCCGCGGCGGCCGGGGCCGGCGCACCGAACGCCCCGAAGAGGACGTTGGCGATCGAGCGATTCATCGCGCGGCCCATGAGGACGGTGAGCAGCGTTCCCGAGGCGCCGACGAGCGTCCCGCCGATGATGAGCGCCGTGTTCTCGAGGACGAAGCCGGCCGAGGCCGCAGCCAGGCCGGTGAAGGCGTTCAGGAGTGAGATGACGACGGGCATGTCGGCGCCGCCAATGGGCAGGACGAGCAGGACGCCGAAGAGGAGCGCTCCGAGCAGCAGCAGGACCGCCCAGATGCCCGCCTCGGTCGAGCCCGCCAGGATCCCCGCCACGAGCAGGCCCGCGAAGAGGATCGCGTTCACGACCTGCTGGCCGCGGAAGACGATCGGCCGGCCCGGCAGGAGCTCCTGGAGCTTGGCGAACGCGACGAGGCTCCCCGAGAAGCTGACCGAGCCGATCAGGGCGGAGAAGAGCATGGCGCCCATCCACTCCGGCAGGACGTGACCTGACTCCGGCGCAAGACGGTGGTACTCGGCCGCGGCGATCAGCGCCGCCGCGCCTCCGCCGACGCCGTTGAAGAGCGCCACCATCTGCGGGATGGCGGTCATCTTCACCATCCGGGCCGACGCGACGCCGATCACCGTCCCCACGGCCATCCCGGCGAGGATGATCCAGTAGGTGTCGATGTCCGGGGAGAGGAACGTGAAGAGGATCGCGATGGCCATCCCGACGGCCGCGACGACGTTCCCCGAGCGGGCCGTCGCAGGCGATGAGAGGCGCTTGATGCCGATGATCAGGCAGACGCTCGCCACCAGGTAGGCGAGGTTGATTGTCGTCTGCGAGATGGCGAAGGTCATTCGTCGCGCTCCGCCGGCTTGCGCTTGAACATCTCCAGCATGCGGTCGGTGACGAGGAAGCCGCCGACCACGTTGATCGTTCCGAAGACGACCGCGACGAACGCCAGCGCCTTCTCGAGGTCGGAGTCGGCCGAACCCGCGATCAGCATCGCCCCGACGAGGATGATCCCGTGAATCGCGTTCGTGCCCGACATGAGCGGCGTGTGCAGGAGCGTCGGCACGCGCGAGATGAGCTCGAAGCCGAGGAAGACCGCGAGCACGAAGACGGTGATGCTGGTCAGGAGGGTCTGGCTCACGCGCTCTCCTCCCGCGTCGCGCGACCGCCGTGGGCGACGCACGTGTCGCGCACGATCTCGTCCTCGAAGTCGAGCACCAGCTCGCCGTCCTTGATGAGCAGCCCGAGGAACGCGTGGACGTTGCGCGAGTACATCTGGCTGGCGTGCACCGGCATGGTGGCGGGCACGTTTGTGAGGCCGACGACGGTGACGCCGCCGCTCACGATCGTCTCGCCCGGCTTCGTGACGGCGCAGTTCCCACCCGCCTCGGCGGCGAGGTCGACGATGACCGAGCCCGGGCGCATGCCGCGCACGGCGTCCTCGGTGATCAGCTCGGGCGCCGGGCGGCCGGGGATCAGAGCGGTCGTGATGACCGCGTCGGACTCGGCCGCGTGGCGGGCGATGAGCTCCTGCTCGCGCGCGTGCTGGTCCTCCGCGAGCGCGACGGCGTAGCCGCCGACTCCCTCTGCGCCCTCGACGTCGAGCTCGAGGAACGAGGCGCCGAGGCTCTCCACCTGCTCCTTGACGACGGGGCGCACGTCGAAGGCCGACACGACGGCCCCGAGGCGCCGGGCCGTCGCGATCGCCTGCAGCCCCGCGACGCCTGCGCCGAGCACGAGCACCTTCGCCGGCGGGATCGTCCCCGCGGCGGTCGTGAGCATGGGGAAGAACTTGCCCAGGTGCTCGGCGGCGAGGATGGCAGCCTTGTAGCCCGAGATCGTGCTCTGCGACGAGAGCGCGTCCATCGGCTGAGCGCGCGTGACGCGCGGGATGACGTCCATCGAGAAGGCGGTGACGCCGCGGCCGGCGAGGGTCTGCACGATCTCCGGGTCGACGAGCGGCTGGAGCAGCGCAACCAGCGCCTGGCCTTCCCGGAGGCGCTCGACCTCCTCGGGGGACGGCTTGCGCACCTTGCAGACGACGTCGGCTTCGCGGTACAGCTCGTCCGCCGTGACGACTCGCGCGCCGACTTGCTCGTAGGCGGAGTCGGCGAAGGTCGCCTGCTCGCCGGCGCCCTGTTCGACGAGCGTCTCGACATCCTGATCCGCGAGCCGCCGCGCCGTGTCGGGCACGACGGCCACCCGGGTTTCCCCGGGAGCGGTCTCCTTGGCTACCCCCACCTTCATCGTCGGCGGGGAGTCTAAGAGTTCCCAATGTGGTGGGGCCTCGTCACCGGGGTGCGATGATCGTTCCGAGGCAAGGACGCAGGGAGCGTTCGTAGCGAGTGAGCTACGGGCGCGACTGAGGACGCCGTCCTCGGGGCGAGCAGCGCGGCCCGGTGGCTCAGCGCCTCACCGCGTTGGGAGCTCTAAGCTGCGTGGATGGACGGATGGTTGGAGGACGCGCGCGCGAAGCTCGCCGCCGAGGTCGGCGACGAGGCGTTGACCTACGACCTCTCGCGTACCGAGGTGGAGGAGCTCCTCGAGCTCGCCCGCATCGCGGCGCACGAAAGCGGCGAGCGGACGAACGCGCCGCTCCTCTGTTATCTCGTCGGGCTTGCCCACGGACGGCACGGAGGAGAGCTCGGCAAGCTTGTCGACGCGACCGTCGGAACATCTGCATAGGCTGCCCCGATGCCCGCCCTGACCGGCAGGACGGCAATCGTCACAGGCGCCTCGAGCGGCATCGGCCTGGCGACCGCCCGCGCGCTCGTGGCCGAAGGAGCGCGGGTCGCACTCGGCGCCCGCCGCACCGAGCGGCTCGAGGAGATCGCCGCGGAGCTGGGCGACGGACACGTCGTCCACGCGCTGGACGTCACCGATGCCGACAGCAGTCGAGCCTTCGTCGAGGCGGCCGCCGCGGAGCTCGGGAAGGTGGACATCCTCGTGAACAACGCGGGGCTCGCACTCGGGAGGACGGAGATCGCGGACGGCTCCGACGAGGACGACGCCATCATGTTCGAGACGAACGTCCTCGGCCTCCTGCGGATCACGCGCCTCGTTCTGCCGCACATGGAGGACGGGCGCGGCCACATCGTCAACCTCGGCTCCTGGGCCGGGCGGGAGGCCTACGCCGGCGGCGGCATGTACGTGGGCTCGAAGACGGCCGTGCGGGCGCTCACCTACGTCCTCCGGAAGGAGCTCGTCGGCCGCATCCGCGTGACGACGGTGGACCCGGGAATGGTCGGCGACACGGAGTTCTCCGACGTCCGCTTCGGCGGCGACCAGGAGAAGAAGGCGGCCGTCTACCGAGGTGTCGAGTACCTCACGCCCGAGGACATCGCCGACTGCATCCTCTGGTCGTTGACGAGGCCCGCGCACATGGTCATCGATGAGATCGTCGTGAAGCCGCTCAAGCAGGCCAGTCAGGACGCGATCGTCAGGGACTGAGGGCACGCGTGCCGCTCACCATCCTCGAGGGGTCGACCTTCTGCGTCTCGGACGAGCGCGGCGACATCGTCGAGCCGACGATGGGCTTCTTCGCGCACGACACGCGCTTCCTCTCGCGCTGGGCGCTGACGATCAACGGCGCCCGTCCGCTCATGCTCGCTTCGCGCAAGGTGGAGTACTACTCGGCCGCGTTCTTCCTGCGAAACCCGGTCGTCGGCGGCCTCGAGAACGACGAGCTGTCCATCGGCCGCGAGCGCTTCGTCGGCGACGCGATGCAGGAGCACATCGTCGTTTCGAACCACTCCCGCCGGACGATCTCCTTCGAGGTCGCGCTCGAGCTCGGCAACGACTTCGCCGACATCTTCGCCGTCAAGGAGTACGACTTCGCACTCGGCGACCCCGAGCGGGCCAGGCCGCTGCCGCAGCCCGTCACGCCGGTCTATGAGGAGAGCGACAACCAGTTCGTGATCGCCGTCCACGAGGAAAACTTCCACGGTCTCACCCAGGTGGTGTTCTCGGAGCGCGGCGAAGCCTCGGACTCGACCGTGACCTACCAGGTCGAGCTCGAGCCGCGCGAGAGCTGGCGCCTGCGGGCCGACGTGATCCCCTCCGCGGAGGGAATGCCGATCGCAGCGGAGATCGTCGAGCGGCGCTTCGGCGACGAGCTCGCCCGGGTGCGCGCCTCGCTGGCGGCGTGGCGCTTGCGCGTCCCGCAGCTTCGCGGTTCCTGGGACGAGCTGATGCACACGTTCGGCCGCTCGGTGGCCGACCTGTCCTCGCTCCGCATGGACGAGGACCCGCGCCTGTCCGGCGCGCTCCCTGCGGCCGGGATGCCGTGGTTCATGACCGTCTTCGGGCGGGACACGATCATCACCTGCCTCCAGACGCTCCTCTTCGGGCCCGAGCTCGCCCGGAATGCGCTGGCGGTGCTCGCCGAGCTGCAGGCGACCGAAGACGACGCGAGCATCGACGCCGAGCCCGGCAAGATCGTCCACGAGGTCCGGCACGGCAAGGGCGCGCAGGCGTGGTTCCCGCGCTACTACGGCACCGTGGACGCGACGCCGCTCTATCTCATCCTCCTCTCGGAGGTCTGGCGCTGGACGGACGACGCCGGCCTCGTACGCGACCTGCGGGAGCCCGCGCTGCGTGCGCTCAAGTGGATCGACGAGTACGGCGACCTGGACGGCGACGGCTTCGTCGAGTACCAGAGGCGCTCGCCGCGCGGGCTGCTCCACCAGTCGTGGAAGGACTCTGGCGACTCGCAGCTCTTCCATGACGGGCGCCACGCCGAGCCGCCGATCGCGCCGTGCGAGGTGCAGGGCTACGTCTACGACGCCAAGGTTCGGCTGGCCGAGCTCGCCCGCGAGGTCTGGCGCGAGCGGGAGCTGGCCGAGCGGCTCGAGCGGGACGCCGAGGAGCTGCGCGCGCGCTTCGACAAGGCGTTCTGGTGCGACGCGCGCGGTGGGTACTACGCGCTCGCCCTCGACGGGAACAAGGAGCCCGTGGACTCGCTGACGTCCAACATGGGCCACCTGCTCTGGAGCGGCATCGTCCTTCCGGAGCGGGCCGACGCAGTCGTCGACCAGCTGATGGGGGAGGCGCTCTGGTCGGGCTGGGGCGTCCGCACGATGTCGGCCACCGATGACGGCTTCAACCCGCTGGCGTACCACAACGGCACGGTGTGGCCGCACGACACGTCCCTGATCGCCTGGGGCCTGGCCCGCTACGGCCGCTGGCCCGAAGCGCACCGGATCATCCGGCGGATGCTCGACGCGGCGTCGTACTTCGATTACCAGCTGCCCGAGGTCTTCGCCGGGTTCTCGCGGACAGAGACGCCGTTCCCGATCCCCTATCCGACCGCGGCGCGGCCACAGGCGTGGGCCGCGGGGTCGCCCGTCCTTCTCCTTCAGCTGCTCCTCGGGCTCGAGCCCGACCACCGCCGCCACGTGCTCGGGACCAACGCGCCCGAGGACATCCCGGCGTGGGCGGGCTCAATCCGCCTGAACGGCGTGCGCGCCTTCGACCGGACCTGGGACGTGCATCTCGACGACGGGCGCGTCATGATCGACGAGGCGTGAGGATCGCGATTCTCTGTCCGGTGTGGTTCCCGGTCCCGCCGGTGGGTTACGGGGGGATCGAGTGGGTGGTTTCGCTGCTGGCCGACGGCCTGGCGGACGCGGGCCACGAGGTCACGCTCTTCGCGTCCGGTGACTCGGAGACGAAGGCCGAGCTCGAGTCGGTCTTCCCGACGGCGCCCTCGGAGCAGATCGGGAAGACCGCGACCGAGCTGCGGCACGCGCTGTCCTGCCTCGAGCGGGCGAGCGATTTCGACATCGTCAACGACCACTCGGGCCCACTGGCGGCGGCGATCGGCGG
This sequence comes from uncultured Actinomycetes bacterium, assembly GCA_963784175.1. Classification (GTDB taxonomy): domain Bacteria; phylum Actinomycetota; class Thermoleophilia; order Gaiellales; family Gaiellaceae; genus JAIBJN01. Next base: position 14,425 of record CAWAQJ010000008.1, read on the forward strand.
TGCGGGCGGGACTCCGCTCGTGCACACGGTGCACGGCCCGCTGACCGGGGCCGACGGGGAGCTCTACGCGTCGCTCGGCCGTGTGGCACCCGAAGTCGGGCTGATCTCGGTCTCGTTGAACCAGCGCCGGCCTCAGCCGGACCTCCACTGGGTGGCGAACTGCCACAACGCCCTCGACCTCGACGCCTACCCGGTGCACTCGGCGCGCGGCGAGTACCTGCTCTTCCTCGGCCGCATGAGCGAGGACAAGGGCTGCCATCGCGCCGTCGAGGTCGCGCTGCAGGCGGGCGTCCCGCTCAAGATCGCCGGGAAGATGCGGGAGCCGGCCGAGCGGGAGTACTTCGAGACGTACGTCGCGCCGCACCTCGGCGACGGGATCGAGTACATGGGCGAGACGAGCCACGGCAAAAAGGTCGCACTGCTCCAGAACGCCCGCGCGACGCTCTTCCCCATCGAGTGGGAGGAGCCGTTCGGGCTCGTGATGATCGAGTCCATGGCGTGTGGGACGCCCGTGATCGCGACGCGCTGGGGCGCCGTGCCGGAGGTGATCGAGCACGGGCGCTCGGGGATCGTCGTCGACGACTATCGCGAGATGGCCGACGCGCTCCCGGACGCTGACCGGATCGAGCTGATGGAGTGCCGCCGGTCGGTCGAGGAGCGCTTCTCGGCCGCGCGCATGGTGCGCGACTACGAGGAGGCGTACGCCGCCGTCCTCGAGGGAACCTCCGCGCGCTCCGAGGTGTAGGCGCTGTGTGCGGCGTCGTCTTTCTCTGCTCGGCCTGACCGCGCTCCTCGTTGCATCGTGCGACGGCGGAGGGACGGAGACGGTCACGGCGGTCGCGCCGCCGCCTCCGCCGCCTGCCGGCCGGCTGGCGGTCTCGGTTGACGACGATATCGCGGTCGTCGAGGCGGACGGAAACGGCCGCCAGGTGGTAGTGGCTGCCCCGGGGCCTCAGTTCGACTCCGACTGGTCGCCCGACGGCTCGCGGCTCGTCTACCGCGACTCACGCACCGGAGTCAACGTCAACGACGAGATCTATATCTCCTCGGCGGACGGGTCCGGTGCGCGCAATCTGACCGCGAGCCCTGCGAACGACTGGTCGCCTGCCTGGTCGCCGGACGGCGAGCAGATCGCGTTCGCATCCGACCGGGAAGGCGAGCTGCGGATCTTCGTGATGGGCGCCGACGGCTCCGGCGTCCGGCGTGTGACCGAGATCTGGGGTGAGTATCCGGCCTGGTCGCCGGACGGGACGCAGATCGCCTTCGCCTCCCATGTGGGCGGGACGAGTCTGTATGGGGATCCGAACTACGACGTCTTCGTCGTCGACGCGGACGGAAGCGGCCTCCGCCAGTTGACGGAGAGCCCCGCCTACGACATGTACCCGACCTGGTCCCCGGACGGGACGCAGATCGCCTTCCACTCGACCCGCGCCACCCCCGAGGGATTCGAGCCGCCTGCACGCGATCCCGAGCGGAATGCGGACTTCGACGTCTTCGTCGTCCCGGCCGACGGTGGGCGTGCGCGAAACCTCACGCGCGACTCCGAGCGGCAGCAGAAGTTTCCCGACTGGTCGCCCGACGGGCGGTGGCTCGCGGTCGACGAGGAGGGCTCGGTCGTCTTCGTCGCCACGGACGGGTCGGCGCGGATCGCGCGCCCGGACGGGCTGGTCGGCAACTTCCCGGCCTGGGCGCCGGGCTAGGCCGAGGACTTCGAGCCGACCGCGGCGAGCGCCTGCTCCAGGTCGGCCACGAGGTCGGAGGCCGACTCGATCCCGACCGAGAGCCGGATGAGGTTGCCGGGCGTGGCGAAGGCCGACTCCGCGGTCGACGCGTGAGTCATTTGCGCAGGCACCTCGATGAGGCTCTCGACGCCGCCAAGGCTCTCCGCCAGGGTCCAGACCTTCGTGCGTCCCACGATCGCCCTCGCCTCCTCCTCGCTGCCGGCGAGGAAGGAGATCATGCCGCCGAAGTCGCTCATCTGGCGGGCCGCGATGTCGTGGCCCGGGTGGTCCGGGAGGCCGGGGTAGAGGACCTTCTCGACCGCGGGATGCTCCGTGAGGAGCGCGGCCACGGCGCGGGCGTTGTCGCAGTGGCGCTCCATGCGGATGGCCAGCGTCCTGACGCCGCGGAGGACGAGCCAGCAGTCGAGCGGTCCCGGCACCGCGCCGAGGGACTTCTGCAGGAACCTGAGGCGCTCGGCGACGGTCGGATCGTTGGTCGAGGCGAACCCGCCGATCACGTCGGAATGCCCGCCGAGGTACTTCGTGGTCGAGTGGACGACGATGTCGGCGCCCAGCTCGTGGGGGCGCTGGAGAAACGGGGTCGCGAACGTCGAGTCGACGACGACCATCGCGCCGACCGCGTGCGCGGCCTTGGCGGCCTTCTCGATGTCGATCAGGTTCAGGAGCGGGTTCGTCGGCGTCTCCAGCCAGACGATGCGCGTGGAGTCGTCGAGGTGCTCCTCCAACCCGGCCTCGATCTCCGAAGCGGAGAGGAACGTGAACTTGTAGCCCTTCGGCTCGTAGACCTGCGAGAACATCCGGTACGTGCCGCCGTAGACGTCGTTCACGGAGACGACGCGGTCGCCCGGCTCGAGCAGGTGCATGATCGTCGTCGTCGCGCCGAGGCCCGACGAGTACGCGAGCCCGTGATCGGCGCCCTCGAGCGAGGCGAGGCAGGTCTCGAGCGCCGTTCGCGTCGGGTTCCCCGAGCGCGAGTAGTCGTAGCCCTTGTTCACCCCGACGTCGTCCTGGAGGAAGGTCGACGTCTGGTAGATGGGCGGGATCACCGCCCCGGTCGCCGGGTCGGGCTCCTGCCCGTCATGAATCGCCCGCGTCTCGAAATCCACAGCCGAAGTCTACGCAGCCCGTCCCTTCCAGACACGGCCAGGTGCCAGGCATTCGGCCGTGTCCGCCGGGGACACCCGCCTCGCATGGTTGTGGGTCGCTCGCGGCATCTGCCTGTCCCGATCGGCCACGGCGAAGTGCCTGGCACCGGAACATGGCTCTAGGGACTAGAGGCCGTCGGTGGAGCGGCCGTGCGCGAGGTACTCGAGGAGGTCGGCGCGCGTGAGGACGCCCACCGGGCGGCCGGCGCGGGCGACGATGACCGCCGGGTTGCCCGCCGAGAGGTCGGCGAAGACGGTGTCCACGGACTCGTCGATCTCGACCGCGGGGAGCGGTGGATCCATGGCCGCGGCCACCTCCTCCTCGAGCGCGTCACGGCTGCGGAAGACGCGCTCCAGGAGGCCGCGCTCGCGGATCGAGCCGACGACGTCGGCGAGGCTCTCGCCGCCGCCGTCGTGCCTCACCACGGGGATCTGGGAGATGCTGTAGCGCTGCATGAGGTCGATCGCCTCGCCCACCTTCTGGTGGGACTCGACCGTGACGAGCTCGGGGATCGCAGGCTCCTCGCTGCGCTTGAAGGCGAGCACCTCCTCGATCGTCGGCGCCTGCGCCTCCCGCTCCAGGAAGCCGTGCTCCATGAGCCAGTTGTCGTCGTAGAGCTTCGAGAGGTAGCCGCGGCCGGAGTCGGGGATCAGCGTCACGATCGTCGAATCGACCCCGAGGCGCTTCGCGATCTCGAGCATCGCCCAGACAGCCGTCCCCCCGGAGCCGCCCACAAGTAGTCCCTCCTCGCGCGCCAGCCGCCGCGCGGTCCGGAACGAGTCCCCGTCGGACACCATCACGTACTCGTCCAGCAGGGACGGGTCGAACGTGGTCGGCCAGAAGTCCTCGCCGATGCCCTCGACGAGATACGGGTGGACGTTGTCCGGCTGCGAGAAGATCGAGCCCTCCGGGTCGGCGCCCACGACGAGGAGATCCGGCTTCTGCTCCCGAAGGAAGCGCGCGACGCCGGAGATCGTCCCGCCCGTGCCGACCGAGAACACGATCGCGTCGAGCTCGCCTCCGGTCGCCTCCCAGATCTCGGGCCCGGTCGTCTCGTAGTGCGCCTGCGGGTTCGCCTGGTTCGAGTACTGGTCGGGCTTGAACGCGCCCGGGATCTCCTCGGCCAGACGGTTGGAGACCGAGTAGTAGCTCTCGGGCGACTCGGGCGGCACGGCCGTGGGGCAGATGACGACCTCGGCGCCGTAGCCCCGCAGGAGCGCCCGTTTCTCCTCCGCGATCTTGTCCGGCATGACGAACACGCAGCGGTAGCCCTTGATGGCCGCCGCGATTGCGAGCCCGACCCCGGTGTTCCCGCTCGTCGGCTCGACGATCGTCCCGCCGGGCCGGAGCTTCCCCTCGCGCTCGGCGGCCTCGATCATGCGGATCCCGATGCGGTCCTTCACGCTGCCGCCGGGGTTCATGTACTCGAGCTTGGCGAGCAGCGTGGCGCCGAGCTCGCGCCCGACGCGCTGGAGGCGCACGAGCGGCGTGTTCCCGACGAGGTCGAGGACGGTCGGATAGTCGCGTGCCACGGGCGTAGCGTAGTGCGTCGGCGTCGGGATCAGAGGCCGACGCCGACGAGGCGGAAGAACCAGACCGCGCTCGTGTACCAGACGGCGATCAGCGTCGCGAAGAGGAGGCCGCCCGCCGTTGGGAGGACCCAGCCCGGGAACCGGTGCAGGCGGACGACGAGGACCTTGGCGGCGAAGGCCCCGTAGAAGGCGCACCCCAGCAGCGAATGGGCGAGGACCCGGTCGTCGCCGCTCTGGAACCCGAGCTTGAAAATGCAGTGGTAAGCGATCGGAAGTGTGAGGATGAAGGCGAGCCGGCCCGTCCACCGGTGGACGCCCGGGATCCACGCGGGCCGTCGCCACGGAAGCTTGCGGAAGATCCACGCGGCCGTGAGGAGCTGGGCCAGCGCGAGCGCCACGGCGGCGCTCGCGAGCCAGGCTTTGAGGTGGATGGTGTCGCTGAAGAAGAGATCGAAGTAACCACCTTCGCGGTCGAGCTCGGCTTCCGCGAGGAAGCCTGCGAGCAGGGAGACGACCGCAAAGCCGGCCAGGGGCACGAGCAGCCACCGGGGGGAGCGAGTCGGGATCGGTGCGGGCGCGGTGGTCATGGTCAGTGCCGGAAGTGGCGGCGGGACGTGAAGACCACGAGACCGCCGGCCGACGCGATCGCCTCGACCACCTCGTCGTCGCGCTTCGAGCCGCCGGGCTGGATGAATCCCGTCACGCCGGCGTCGAGTGCAAGCTGCGGCCCGTCGGCGAACGGGAAGAACGCGTCCGACGCGAGGACGGCGCCCTGGAGGTCGTGCCCGTGCTCGGCTGCCTTCTCGAGCGCGAGGCGGACGGCGTCAACGCGGCTCATCTGGCCACCGCCGATCCCGATCGCCTGGAGGTTCTTTGCGATCACGATCGCGTTCGAGGCGACGTGCTTGGCCACACGCCAGGCGAAGAGGAGGTCGCCCCACGCGGTCTCGTCGGGGTGCCGTTCGGTCGCGACGCTCATCCCCTCACGGTCGTCGATCTCGCTGTCCGCGTCCTGGACGAGAAACCCGCCGGACACCCGCCGGTAGTCACGGTCCCCCGGCGTCGCGCCGCGCCGCTCGCGGTCCCTCAGGATCCGCAGGGACTCCTTGGCGGCGAGCGCAGCGAGGGCTTCGTCGTCGTATTCGGGCGCGATCAGCACCTCGACGAACTGCTCGGCGAGCCGGGCGCCGAGCTCCCCCGAGACCTTGCGGTTGAGCGCGACGACCCCGCCGTACGCCGACACCGGGTCGGAGGCGAGCGCCTTCTCGTAGGCCTCCTCCAGCGACGCTGCCACGGCGCAGCCGCACGGGTTCGCGTGCTTGACGATCGCGCAGCACGGCAGCGTGAACTCGCGCACGACCGCCCGCGCGGCGTCGAGGTCGTTGAGGTTGTTGAACGAGAGCTCGCGGCCGCCGAGCTGCTCGACGCGCGAGAGAAGATGGCGCCGAACTCCGGCCTCCGCGTAGTAGGCGGCGCGCTGGTGAGGGTTTTCGCCGTAGACCAGCTCGTCGACCCGTTCGAGCGAGAGGAGCAGCTGAGGCGGGAAGGTCTCGATGTCGGCGAACCACGTCGCGATCGACGCCTCGTAGGCCGCCGTGTGCGCAAACGCCTTGGCGGCGAGCATCCGGCGGGCGTCCAGGTCGACGCCCCCGTTGCGGAGCCGGTCCAGGATCTCGCCGTAGCGCCCGGTCTCGCAAACTGGCACGACGTCGACGAAGTTCTTGGCGGCCGCACGGAGGAGCGCCGGCCCACCGATGTCGATCATCTCGACCGCGTCCTCCTCGCGCACGTTTCGGCGCGCGGTGACGCTCTGGAACGGGTAGAGGTTGACGCAGACGAGGTCGAACGTGCGGATGCCCTGCTCGCGCAGCTCGTCGAGATCGACCTCGCGCCCGCGGCGGGCGAGGATCCCTGCGTGGATGCGCGGATGGAGCGTCTTCACCCGGCCGCCCAGCAGCTCGGGGACGTCGGTCAGCTCCTCGACGGGGACGACGTCGATCCCGAGCTCGCCGATGTACGCGGCCGTGCCCCCGCTCGCCACGATCTCGATCCCCATGTCGTTGAGCCCGCGCGCGAACACGTCGAGGCCGTCCTTGTCGAACACGGAGATCAACGCGCGAGATACCTGCATGCTGGGACTAGGAGCGTAAGGCCCCGGCCAGATAGAGGCGTACGGCCTCTGGCAGGAGCCGGTGCTCGACCGCGTGGATGCGCTCGCGCAGCGTCTCGGACGTGTCGCCCGGCTCGACGGGCACGGCCTCCTGGAAGATCGCCGGCCCGGAGTCCACGCCCTCGTCGACGAAATGGACGGTCACGCCCGTCTCGGGCACGCCGGCCGCGAGGGCGTCTTCGATGGGAGTCGTCCCGGGAAAGGCGGGGAGGAGCGAGGGATGGACGTTGATCGCCGTCCAGCGTTCGACGAATGCCGGCGTGAGGAGGTGCATGTACCCGGCGCAGACCACGAGCTCGACGCCCTTGCCGGCCAGCCAGTCGCTCATCTCGAGGTCGCGCTCCTCACGCGAGGCGTACGCGTCGAGCTGGAAGACGCCGGTCGGGATCCCCGCGCGCTCCGCCCGCTCGAGCGCTCCCGCGCCGGCGAGATTCGAGGCGACGGCGGCGATCGGGAGGTCCTGGTCGATCAGCGCCTGGAGGTTGGAGCCGCGTCCCGAGACCAGAACGCCGATCACGCCTCGTCCGCCCACACGACGCCCTCGATCCCCTCCTCGAGCCGGCCGATGACGGTGAGGGCTGCGTGCGGCGCGTCCTCTGCGCGCACGACGGCGCAGTAGCCGATCCCGAGGTTGAAGACACGGCGCTGCTCGTCCTCGGAGAGGCCCTGCTCGTCGAGCCACGCGTAGACGGGCGGCCGCTCCCAGCTCGCCGGATCGATCCGCGCCCCGAGGCCGGGCGGGAGGACGCGCGAGAGGTTCCCGGCGATCCCGCCACCGGTGACGTGCGCGAGAGCGCGCACAGGGCACGCGGACCGCAGCGCCCGAACGTCCTCGAGGTAGAGGCGCGTGGGCGCGAGCAGGAGGTCGGCGTCGAAGGGCCCGTCTCCGACAAGGCGGCGGACGAGCGTGAACCCGTTCGCATGAAGTCCGCTCGAGGGGAGCCCGAGCACCACGTCGCCCGCGCGGCAGGTCGTGCCGTCGACGACCTTGTCCCGCTGCACGATCCCGACCATCGTCCCGGCGAAGTCGAGCTCGCCCTCTCGGTAGATCCCGGGCAGCTCGGCCGTCTCGCCGCCGAGGATGACGCACCCGGCTTCGCGGCAGACTGCCGCGGCGCCGGCGACCAGCTCGGTGACGTCGGCGAGGTCGAGCGACTCAGCGGCAACGTAGTCGAGGAAGAAGAGCGGCTCGGCGCCGGTCGTCAGGAGGTCGTTCGCGCAGTGTGCTGCGAGGTCGCGCCCGGCGTCGGCGAGCCGGCCCGCGCGCTTCGAGAGGATGAGCTTTGTTCCGACGCCGTCGGTCGTCGCCGCCAGGAGCCGCTCGTCGTCGAGCGCGAAGAGGCCGGCGAACCCACCAAGCCCGGATTCCACGGCGTCCGTCCGGGTGGATTCGACGGCGATCCGCAGCCGCTCGACCACTTCCTCGGCCTTGGCCAGAGAGACGCCGGCCTCGCCGTACGAGCTCACAGCAGGACCTCGGCGACGAGCTCTGGCCGGCCCTCGGGCCCGCCGGGCTCGAAGCGCACGAGCGTGTCGCCGACGAGCACGTCGGCGTCCAGCCGGTCGAGGCCGAGGATCTCCGAGAGCGCGACCGCCTTCTCCTCCGGATCCTGTGCACGCAGGTGGAGCTCGCCGAGCCGCAGCTCGTCGACGTTGCCGAGGAGGTCCTCGATCCAATCCCGCGGCGGGTGGATCTCGAGCCGGTAGCCGGCTTCCGTGGCGATGAACGTCCGCTTGCCGGGGTGGTCCTGGATCTTGAGCCCGAGGTCGGCCGCGCGCTCGAGCGCCTCGGTGAAACCGTCGTCGTCGAGGGCGATGCCGATGTGGTCGACGCGCGGGTGCTCCCAGTGGCCCGGCTGGAGCACGACGTTGACGGCGCCGCGCGCCAGCTCAACGAGCCGCAGGCGGAAGCCCATGGCGTCGAGCTCCTCCCACGACGTGCCCGCCTCGAACCACTCGGAGGCCTCGCCCTTCCAGCCGTACCTGCCGAGGAGGCCGAAGCCGAGCTTGCCGAGGTAACGGGCCTCGAGCAGCCGCACCTTGCTCGACACGAGGTGGTAGTGGAAGAGCTGCACGACCCGAGCCATCGTAACCGGCGGGCCTTACGGGAACCCCCGCGAGCATTTACGATGCAGCCGACCGCCCGAGGAAGGAGACGCATGACGAGCACGCCGCCGCCCCCTCCGCCCCCGCCGCAGAGCTACGAGCGGCCGTACTACGGGGTGCCCGCCGTTCCGGCTCCGCCCGGAGAGCTGATCGTCTTTCTCGTCGCCTGGGTGGTCGCGCTGATCGTCACGCTCGCGGCTGACGACGTGGGCTGGAACCAGTTCCTCCTGGCGACGGTCCTCCTCTCGGCCGCCTACATGATCGCGCGCGGCATCGCCAAGGCCGGCAAGGTCTACGAAGGCCGCTAGACCGGCCGCGTTTCTGGCCGCGAAGTAGAAACGGCGGCGGGATCCCCGTTGCCTCTCGGCGCGTACCGGCGTAGCGTTTGGCCCCAATGTCGAAACGGGCCACATGCTGACCGTTCGGGACATCGCGCACATGCCCGGCCTCGAGCTGTCGGTCGCGGCGGGCGCCGACGGGCTGGCGAACGAGGTCAGCTGGCTCCACGTCTCGGAGCTGGCCGACCCCACCGAGTTCCTCGAGGGCGGCGAGTTCCTGCTCACGACAGGGCTCGGAGTCGGCCGGCAGGCCACGGCGCAACGCGCCTATGTGCGCCGCCTGGCCAAGCACGGGCTCGCCGGGCTCGGCTTCGGGATCGGCTTCGGCTTCCCCGACGTCCCCGCGCCCATGGTCGAGGAGGCCGACAAGCTCTCCTTTCCCACGATCGCCGTGCCGTACGAGCTGCCCTTCGTCGCCATCACGAAGGCGGCCTTCTCGCACCTCGCCAACGAGCAGCTCGAGCAGCTCACGCGCGCGCTCGCGGTGCACGAGCGTCTCGCCGACGCGGTCATCAGGGGGCGCGGCCTCCAGGCGCTTCTCGCCGTCGTCTGCAACCACCTCGATTGCAGCCTTGCGCTGGTCGACGAGAGCGGGCGCGTGGTCAGCGAGCGCCACGGCCGGCGACGCGTGTCCTTCGAGGGCGCGCTCGAGCTCCCCGTCGTCGCCGGCGGCGAGGTGGCCACGCTGCGGGCTGCGCGTGAGGGGCGGCCCTTCGAGGAGTACGACAAGCTCGTCCTCCACCACGGCCAGAGCGCCCTCGCCTTCGAGCTTTCGCGCCGGCGCGCCGTGAGCGCGGCCGAGCTGCGTCTCGCCGGCGACCTCCTGGAGGACCTCGAGGGCGAGCGCCTCGACGACCGCGAAACGGGCAGGCGCATGGCCGCCTTCGGGCTCGAGCCGGCCGAGAGCTATGCAGCGCTCCTCGCTGCGCCGCGCAACGGCGAGAGCGGCGAGCAGGTGCGCCGCGAGGTGGCCGAGGAGCTCGACCGCCGTCGGGTGCGCTACCTGTCGACGGCACGGCGCGACCGGGCGGTGTTCCTCGTCGAGGCCGCGAGCGAGGAGGAGATCCTCGGGCTTGCCGAGACGATCGTGAAGGCCGGCGCGCACGCCCGCGTCGGCGTCGGGAGACCGGCCCTCGGCCGCGCACTTGGCCGCAGCCTGCTGGAAGCCCGCGCGGCGCTCGACTCCGCCGGGGGCGAGGTCGCCTCCTACCGCGACCTCGGCTCGCTCGAGCTCCTGCTCAGCCTTCCGGACGCCGCGCTCGAGGCCTTCGTCGACCGGGTGCTCGGCCCGGTGGCGGACAGCGGCAGGCTGATGGAGTCCCTCTCGGCCCTGCTGGACTCGGGCTGCCGCTGGAGCGATGCCGCCGAGCAGCTCGGCGTCCACCGGCATACCCTGCGATACCGCATGGAGAGATTGCGCGAGCAGACCGGGCGCCATCCGGACGATCCGGAAGAGCGCATGGAGCTCTGGCTCGCGGTCAAGGCCAGGCAGGCCCTCGCGGCCAGGAACGGAAGGAGCACGACTGCATGACGACGACGACCACGGATCACCTCTGGCGCCACTTCACACCGGCCGGTGCGAGCCGGCTCGTGATCGAGCGGGCGGAGGGCTGCTACATCTGGGACAACGAGGGGAACCGCTACCTCGACGCTCTCTCCGCTCTCTACTGCGTCAACATCGGCTACGGGCCCTGGCCCGAGATCGCCGAGGCGGCGAAGCGACAGGTCGAGACCCTCCCGTTCTTCACGAACTGGGTCGGGTTCGCCACGCCCACGTCCGTCGAGCTGGCCGAGAAGGTGACCGAGCTCGTCCCCATCGACGTCGGCCGGATCTTCTTCGTCGGCGGCGGCTCCGAGGCGATCGAGTCCGCCCTCAAGATCGCGCGCCAGTACCACCGGCTGCGCGGCGAGCCGACTCGCTACAAGTTCATCACCCGGCGCAGCGCCTACCACGGGACGACCATGGGCGCGCTCTCGATCAACGGGAGCCCGGCGCTGCGGACGCAGTTCGAGCCGCTTCTGCCCGGCTGCCTGCGCGCGCCGATGCCGTACCGCTACCGCTGCCCGTACTGCTCGGAGAAGCCCGAGTGCACGCTGCGCTGCGCGGACGAGATCGACGAGATCGTCGTCAACGAAGGCCCGCAGACGGTCGCGGCCGTGATCCTCGAGCCGGTCCAGAACTCGGCAGGGTCGATCACGCCGCCGCCCGGCTACTTCGAGCGCGTCCGCGAGATCTGTGACGAGCACGGGCTGCTTCTGGTCGCCGACGAGGTCATCTGCGGATTCGGTCGGGTCGGCGACTGGTTCGGCTCCACCCGCTACGGCATCAAGCCGGACATGATGACCCTGGCGAAGGGGATCACCTCCGCGTACGCCCCGCTCGGGGCCGTCGTGGCGGCGCCGCAGGTCGTCGAGCCGTTCTTCTCCGAGCCGGCGACCTCGTTCGTCCACGGGATCACGTTCGGCGGCCATCCGCTCTCGTGCGCCATCGGGCTCGCGAACCTGGAGGTGTTCGAGCGCGAGAACCTCGTCGAGCGCTCGGACCGGCTGGGCAAGGAGCTCCGTGCGCGCTGCGAGCAGCTGAAGGCCGACCACCCGATGGTCGGTGACGTGCGCGGCGACGGCTACTTCTACTCGCTGGAGCTCGTGAAGGACAAGGAGACGAAGGAGACGTTCACACCGGCCGAGCGAGACGAGCTGATCAAGAAGGTGATGACGCCGCGCGCCCGCGAGCTCGGCGTCTACATGCGCTTCGACGACCGTGGCGAGACGTGCGCGCAGTTCGCGCCGCCCCTCGTCGCCGGGCCGGAGGAGTTCGACGAGATGGTTGGAGTCCTGCGCCAGGTGCTCGACGAGGCGTGGGACAGGGTCAACGTCAAGGTCTAGGCAAGAAAGGAAGCTCGATGGCGATCACGGTCAGGACACTGCAGAACTTCGTCGGCGGCGAATGGGTCGAGGCGACGAGCGACGAAGCGCGCGAGATCATCTCCCCGGTCACGGGGGAGAAGCTCGCGGACGCTCCGAATGCCAGCGAGGCGGACGTCGTTGCCGCGGCGAAGGCGGCGCGAGAGGCACAGCCGAAGTGGGCCGCGCTCTCGGCCTGGGATCGGGCCGAGGTCTGCCACAAGATCGCCGACCTCATCGAGGAGCGGAAAGAGGACTTCGCCCGTGAGCTCTCTCTGGAGCAGGGCAAGCCGTTCACCGCCGAGGCGATCCCGGACATCGACGAGACGGCCGAGAACTTCCGGCTCGCCGCCGAGGACGTCAAGCGGATGGAGACGGCGATCATCCCCTCGCAGGACGTCAACAAGCGGATCCTCACGTTCCGCAAGCCGAACGGCGTCTACGCGTCGATCACGCCGTGGAACTTCCCCACGCTGATCCCGGTCGAGCTGATCGCGCCCGGCATCGCGGCCGGGAACACGATGGTGTGCAAGCCGTCCGAGTGGACGCCGATCGCGATGGCGAACTTCATGCAGATCATGGCCGACGCGGGGCTTCCCGAAGGCGTCGTCAACGTCATCTACGGCGACGGCAAGGTCGGCGAGCGGCTGATCACCGACGAGAACATCGACTGCGTCGGCTTCATCGGCTCGCACACGACCGCCGAGAAGATCGTCCGCGCCGCCGGGCTGAAGCGCTCGCTGATCGAGGCGAGCGGCAACGGGCCCGTCGTGGTCTGCGCCGACGCCGACCTCGAGGCTGCGGCCAAGGGCGCCGTCTACGGCGGGTTCTTCTGCGCCGGCCAGGTCTGCTGCGCGACCGAGCGCGTGCTCGTCGACAAGCGCGTCCATGACGACTTCCTCGCCGCCGTGGTCAAGGAGGCGAAGGGCTGGACGCTCGGCGACCCGTTCGACGACGACACGCTCGTCGGGCCGATGAACAACGAGCCGACTGCGCAGAAGATGGACGCCCACCTCGAGGACGCCGTGTCCAAGGGCGCGGAGATCGTCCTCGGCGGCGAGCGCGACGGCGGCCGCCCGACCGGGCTCTACTACCAGCCGACGGTCGTCGACGGCGTGGGCGTGGACACGCTCATCAACCGAGACGAGACGTTCGGGCCGATCGTCCCGCTCATCACCGTCGCCGACGACGACGAGGCGCTGGCGGTCGCCAACGACTCGCACCTCGGGCTCCAGGCGGCCGTCTACACGACGAGCCTCAAGCGGGCGTTCCGCTTCCTCGACCACCTCAAGGTCGGCAACGTCGTCGTCAACGACTCGACCGACTACTGGGAGGCCCACGAGCCCTTCGGCGGCGCGTCCGGCACGCGCACCGGCTGGGGCCGCATCGGCGGCCGCTACACCATGCTGGACATGACCGACCTGAAGACGGCCGTGCTGGACGTGGGAGGGCTCGACTAGCCTCGGGCGCGATCCCGGCACCCCGCCCGCACGCCCGGGGCACCGCGGTCAGCGCCGACGGAACGCGGATCGCCTGGTACCGCTACGGCGGCGGCAAGCGGGCGGTCCTGTTCGTGCCGACGTGGAACATCGTCGACGCGCGCGTCGTCGGGCACCAGGTGGCTGCCCTCGAGCCGCACGCGACCGTCGTCACCTACGACCCGCGAGGAGCCGGCGCCAGCGAGCGGCCGCAGCGCGGCTACGACTTTCCGCTCCATGCGGCGGACGCGCTCGCGGCGCTCGAGGCCGCGAGCGTCGAGCAGGCGGCGCTCGTCACCGCGTCCCGTGGAATGAACGCGGCGCTGCTGCTGCTGGCCTTCGACGACCCGAAGCGGTTCGACCGGCTCGCTGTGGTGGCGCCGTACATGCAGCTCGAGACCGAGCCGGATCCTCCCGACCACGTATGGCTCGAGTCCCTGCGGACCGACTGGCCCGGGTTCATCGTGCCGTTCATGCACTCGGTCTTCACCGAGCCGGGCTCGGCCGACGTGATCGCCGAGATGGTCGCGATCGGGCTGGAGGCGACTCCGGAGGTCGCCGTCGCCCAGGAGCTCGAGCTCGACTGGCAACGGCCGGCCCGCCTCCTTCCGCAGGTCACCTGCCCGACCCTCGTCGTCCACGGAGAAGCCGACGCCGCAGTCCCCACGGCGCTCGCCGAGACTATCGTCGCCGCCATGCCGAACGCGCGGCTCGAGCTGATCCCGGACGGTGGGCACCGGCCCGACATCCGCACGCCGGAGCTGGTCGACCCGCTCCTGCTCGAGTTCCTCGTCGACGCGTAGCCGCGTACGCGCTAGACGGGCGTGCGCTCGAAGCGGAGCTTCGCGAGGCGGAGGTTCTCCGGGATCCGCGTCGGATAGCTCTTCGTCAGGCAGGCGCGGCAGAAGGAGTCCGCCGGGCGTCGTGTCGATTCTTGGAGCCCGTCGAGGGAGAGGTAGGCGAGCGTGGTGGCGCCGATCTCCTCGCGGACGTCCTCGATCTCGCGGTTGGCCGCGATCAGCTCGTCCTGTCCGGCCATGTCGATCCCGTAGAAGCACGGCGAGACGATCGGCGGCGAGGAGATGCGCACGTGCACCTCGATCGCGCCGGACTCGAAGAGCATGGCCACGATCTGGCGCGTGGTCGAGCCGCGCACGATCGAGTCGTCCACAACCACGACGCGCTTCCCGCGCACTTCGCCGAGCGGGTTGAACTTCATCCGCACTCCGCGGTCGCGGAGCACCTGGTCCGGCTGGATGAAGGTGCGGCCGACGTAGCGGTTCTTGATCAGCCCCTCCTGGAACGGGATGCCGCTCTCGCGGGCAAAGCCGATCGCCGCGGGCGTGCCCGAGTCCGGGATGGCCATGACCAGGTCGGCCTCGACGGGCGATTCCACCGCGAGCCGCTCGCCCATCCGCACCCGCGCGCCGTGCAGCTCGACGCCGCGAAGCGCCGAGTCGGGGCGCGCGAAGTAGATGAACTCGAAGATGCAGAGCGCGCCGCCGTCGCGCGGCTCGACCGCCTGCACCGTGCGCACCCCGTCCTCGTCGGCGACGACGAGCTCGCCGGGCTGCAGCTCCCTGACGGCTTCGGCTCCGATCAGGTCGAACGCGCAGCCTTCGGAGGCGAGCACGCAATCGTCTTCGAGCTGCCCGAGGGCGAGCGGCCTGATGCCGTCGGGATCGCGGAAGCCGACCAGCTTGCCCTCCGAGAGGAGGACGGCCGCGAACGCGCCCTCTATTCGCGCCATCGTCGCCGCCACCGCCTCTTCGAGCGGCCGTTCGTCGCGCGCGATCAGCGCCGCGATCACCTCGGTGTCGGAGGTCGACGTCAGCCGGGCGCCGGCGGCCAGGAGCTCAGAGCGGAGCTCCTCGGTGTTCGTGAGGTTGCCGTTGTGCGCGAGCGCGACGGTGCGCGCGGGGCCGTGGTGAACCATCGGCTGCGCGTTGGCCCAGTGTGTGGATCCCGTGGTCGAGTAGCGGCAGTGCCCGATCGCCGTCTCTCCGCGGAGGCCCTGGAGCTTCTGCTCGGAGAAGACCTGTGACACGAGGCCCATGTCCCTGAGGACGGTGAGCCTGCTGCCGTCGGAGACGGCGATGCCGGCCGACTCCTGGCCGCGATGCTGGAGCGCGAAGAGGCCGAAGTAGGAGATGCGCGCCACGTCGCGGTCGGCCGCGTGGATGCCGAAGATCCCGCACATCTATGCGGCCGCTCCCTCGTAGGCCTCGCGCAGCTCCGCGAGCGGGATTCCGAGCAGTGAGTCGCCGCGCACGACCCCGATCTTCAGGAGACGGGCTCCCTCGAGCCCTTCGGCGCGCTCGGGCGGGCAGGCGATCACGGCGCGTCCCGCTCCTTCGCCGAACCACGCGAGCGCGTCGTCGTCGAGGTCGACGTCCGCCCCGATCCCGGAATGGAGCGCCAGCTCGGCGAGTGCCACGGCGAGCCCGCCGTCGGAGACGTCGTGCGCCGCCGTGAAGAGGGCTGTCGAGCGCCAGAGGAAGTGGACGAGCGCCGCTTCGGCCACGTAGTCCGGCGGAGCCGGCCTGCCGGCGGGGCCGCCGAGGAAGCGCGCCTGGTACTCGGACCCGTCGAGCGAGACCGCCTCGCCGCCGGCGACGAGGACGACATCGCCCTCCTGCCAGGCGCCCGGCACGGCGCGCACGTCGGCGATGAGGCCGACGCAGCCGACCACCGGTGTCGGGTGGATCGCCCGGCCGTCGGTCTCGTTGTAGAGGGAGACATTGCCCGATACGACGGGAATGCCGAGCACCTCGCACGCGCGCGCCATCCCCTCGATGGCCTCGGCCAGCTCCCACGCGATCTCGGGCTTCTCCGGGTTGCCGAAGTTGAGACAGTCGGTTGCGGCAAGGGGGCGACCTCCCGCGCAGGCGACGTTGCGGGCAGACTCGAAGACCGCGCGGGCGCCCGCGGCCCGTGGGTCGAGAGGCGCGGCGCGGCCGGGGCCGTCGAGCGAGACGGCGAGCCCGCGCAGCGACGGCCGGAGCCGCAGAACGGCCGCGTCGAGCCCCGGCCTCCGCACCGTTCGGGATCCGACGAGGTGGTCGTAGCGCTCGTAGACGGACCTGCGGCTGCGGACGTTCGGCGAGGCGAGCAGCGCAACGAGCTCGTCGCGCTCGGCTCGAATCGTCGGGTGCTCGATCGCCGGCTCGAGCGCGCGAGGCTGCGTCTCGAGTCGGTAGCGCGGCGTGTCCTCGGTGAGGTGGCGGACGGGGATCGCGCCCACCTCGTCTTCGTCGTGGAAGGCGCGCAGGAGGCCGGACTCCGTCACCACGCCGATCTCGGCGCAGTGGAGCTCCCAGCGCGCGCAGACCTCCTCGACGGAGGCGAGCCTTTCGGGCGAGACGATCGCGACCATCCGCTCCTGGCTCTCGGAGATCATGATCTCGACCGGCTCGAGGTCGGGCTCGCGGAGCGGCACCCGGTCGAGGTGCACATCGAGGCCGGCGCCTCCACGGCCCGCCATCTCGGCAAGGGACGAGGCCAGCCCGGCCGCGCCGAGATCCTGGAGCGACTCGACGAGACCGCGCTCGACCAGCTCCAGGCTCGCCTCGATCAGCTTCTTGCCCGTGAACGGGTCGCCGATCTGCACGGTGGGGCGCTTGTCCTCGTCCTCGTCGGAGAGCTCCTGGCTCGCCAGGACGCTCGCCCCGCCGATCCCGTCGCGACCGGTGGTCGCGCCGTAGAGGACGACGAGGTTGCCGGCGCCGCTCGCGCGCGCGTGTGTCAGCCGCTCGGCGGGGAGGAGCCCGACGCACATGGCGTTCACGAGCGGGTTCGACTCGTACGCGTCGTCGAAGACCGCCTCGCCGCCGACCGTCGGGACGCCGACGCAGTTGCCGTAGTGCCCGATCCCGCCGACGGCGCGGTCGAAGTCGAAGCCGGGGGCGCCGAAGCGGAGCCCGTCGAGCAGTGCGACCGGGCGTGCGCCCATGGCGACGATGTCGCGCAGGATCCCGCCGACACCGGTCGCCGCTCCCTGGAAGGGCTCGACCGCGGAGGGATGGTTGTGGCTCTCAACCTTGAACGCGCATGCGAGGCCGTCGCCGAGGTCGACGACGCCTGCGTTCTCACCCGGTCCCTGCAGCACCGCCGGCCCTTCGGTCGGGAAGCGCGCAAGCAGCGGCGCAGAGTGCTTGTACCCGCAATGCTCGGACCACAGGAGCGAGAAGACGCCCAACTCGAAGTCGTTCGGGTCGCGCCCGAGAAGACCCCGGATACGGTCGAACTCCCCGTCTGTGAGGCCGAGCGCGCGGTGGAGCGGCTGTTCCGCCACGGAGCTCAAGGGAGAGCCCCACTCTAACGCCCGGGGAGGACCGAGTAGGGGGATCGCACGCAGGTAGCCTCTGAAAATGGTCCGCGGGTACGTCCCTCTCCTCGCCATCGTCGCCGCGGTCTGGGGCTCGTCCTACCTTTTCATCAAGGTCGCCGTCGAGGAAGTCGAGCCGACGGCGATGATGTTCTTCCGCCTCGTGCTCGCCTCGGCGGTGCTCGTTCCGGTGCTCGCGTGGCACGTCGGCGGGCGCGCCGCGGTCTCGAAGATGCGCGGACTCGGGTGGAAGGCGTGGGCGATCGGGTTCCTGAACGCGGCCTTCCCGTTCACGCTCATCGCCTGGGGCGAGAAGTACGTCGACTCCGGTGTCGCGGCGATCGCGAACGCGTCCGTGCCGATCTTCGTCGTCATCCTCGCGTTCTGGTTCAACCCGAGCGAGCGCGTTCGCGGCGTCCGGCTGGCCGGGATCCTCGTCGGTCTGGCAGGGGTCGCAGTCCTCACGGGCCTGCATCCGGAGGGCGGTTGGTGGGCGATCGCCGGCACGCTTGCAATCGTGGTCGCCTCGCTCTCCTATGCGTGCGCGAACCACTTCGTGCAGCACAACTTCTCGCAGACGATGCCCGTGCTCGTGACGACGGCGTCCTCCGTCATGGGCGCGGTCATCCTGCTTCCCTTCGCGGCGTTCCAGATGCCCGGTGAGATGCCGAGCTGGAAGGCGATCGGGTCGATCGTCGTCCTCGGCGTCCTCGGTACGGCGTTCGCGCTGCTTCTCTTCTACCGGCTGCTGACCAGCTACGGGGCTGCGCGGGCCTCGCTCGTCACCTACCTGCTGCCGCCGGTCGCGCTCGTCTACGGCGTGCTCATCCTCAACGAGGAGATCACGCTGAACGCTGCCCTCGGCCTCATCCTGATTCTCGCGGGCGTAGCGCTCGGGTCGGGGGCGGCACGCGGTCTTCGCCGGCGCGGACGAGAGTCGGAGAGAGAGCCGGCGCCGGCAACCCCGCAGGGATGACGGCGACGCTCGCCGGCGAGGGCTTCCAGCTTCGGCGTGCGACGGAAGGCGACGTCGACTTCCTGGTCGCGCTCGCCTCGCACGAGGAAGTCGAGCCGTTCATGGCCGCTGTCTCGGCGCGCGACCGCGACGAGTTGCTGGAGGAGGTGCGGCGCTCCGAGGAGCACCCGAAGCACCACGGCCGCTTCGTGGTCGAGGTGGCCGGGGAGGCGGCCGGCTCGCTCGCCTTCTCGGTCGTGAACCGGCGGAGCCGGATCGCGCACCTCTACTCGATCATGCTCCACCCCGACCACCGCGGGCGCGGTCTCGCCGTCGCGGCGACGCGAGCTCCTCGTGCGGCATCTCGTCTTCGAACTCGACTACCACCGCGTACAGCTCGAGGTCTACGGCTTCAACGAGCGCGCGCTCGTCCTCTTCGAGCGCGCCGGCTTCCTCCGGGAGGGCGTGCGCCGGCGAGCCTACGATCGCCACGGGGATTGGGTCGACGGCGTGCTCTTCGGGATCGTGCGCGAGGACCTGGACGGGTAGGCTCGCGGCATGGAGCTCATTCACACCTGTTACCGCATCACCGACCCGGATCGGTCGGTCGCCTTCTACCAGGCACTCGGCTTCGAGGAGCGGCGGCGCATGCCGATCCGCGACGAGGCGATCAACATCTTCATGGGCCTGCCCGGCGACGGCGACCGGCTCGAGCTGACCTACAACTTCGGCGTCGAGTCGTACGAGCTGGGCACCGGCTACGGGCATGTCGCCGTGACGGTCTCCGACCTCGACGGCACCCTCGAGCAGCTCGCCGGCCAGGGCATCGAGCCCGAGAGGCCGCCGTACACGGTGCGCGAGGGCGGCGCGCGGCTGTGCTTCGTTCGCGACCCGGACGGCTACAGAGTGGAAATAATCGAGCGCGCTGGTTCAGGCGGCTGACGACATCGGTTGCGGTGGGACTGCCGACGACCGACGAGGCGATCCGCGCAGCTGAGGACGAGCTGGGGCGCCGCTTGCCGCCCTCGTTGAGAGATCGCCTGCTGAAGAACAACGGCGGTGGCATCGTGGTGAGGCTTTCCGACGAGGAGGGCGAATCCTGGGAGCTTCACCCGGTCTGGGACCCGGCTAGCCGCGACACCATGCGGCGCTCCGCGAATCATCTGGTCGCCGAGCAGGGAAGCGCACGTGAGTGGCCGGGGTTTCCACCGGACGCAGTAGCCATCGCGCAGCGAGACGGTGACCAACTTCTGTTGCTTCCGGGCGAGGACGACCCGCAACTCTGGCTCCACGAGACGGGCGACCTTGAGCGCGTGGAGGTGGTCTGGAATACGTAACGCGGCACCACCACCGACGGTGTACGAGCCGACGTGCGGGGATGCGACATCTGGACATTCGGAATTCGTGAGGCGTGACACCTCCGCCGAGTTGGAAGACCGGGTCGAGCTGAGCGAACGCGCCTGGGGCAGCTAGCCGTCATGGCGAACGATCGCACGCTCGCGGGGAGGTGTCAGTGCGGCGCGGTTCGCTACCGGGTCGCGGATGCGTTCCTGTACGCGGCGAACTGCCATTGCTCGCGCTGCCGCGCAGCCACCGGCTCGGCATTCAAGGCGTTTGCGGGCATCGAGCGCACGAAGCTCGAGATCACCGACGGCATGGACAGCCTGCTCGTCTACGGCGAGGACGACCTGAACGACACGCGCTGCGGAGTCTGCGGTTCCCTGCTCTTCTCCGTCGTGCGGGACGGCGAGTACGTCCACGTCGCGATGGGCTCGCTCGTGGACGATCCCGGCATTCGACCCGCGGAGCACATCTTCGTCGGCTCCAAGGCGCCGTGGTTCGAGATCACCGACGACCTCCCGCAGGCCGAAGAGCTCGACTAGCGCGGCGGAGGCGTCTAGCCCACCAGCTCCTTGAACGCCGGGTCGTCGCGGATCGGATCGAAGTCGGAGTCCCCGGCGGCAAACGAGCGGAACCGGTCCGAGCGGGCGATCGCGAGCCGGAGGTGCTCGATGGCCTCGCCCGGCTGCCCCGCGAGGCTCTCGCAGCACGCGACGTTGTAGAGCACGACCGGATACTCGGGATGCGCTCCGGCCAGATCCCGTCCCCGCTGGGCGGCCTCGGCGTAGTCGCCCGCCTCGTAGAGGTGGTGGATCGGCCTCCAGATCTCCCAGCCGAAGGGCTCGTACGCCTTTCCCGGTGTGCCGCCGACGGCGACGATGGTCGTTCCGGGCTCCTCCGCGAACGCCGTCCGCTTGCTCGTCGGCGCGACGTAGACGAACGTCCCGGCGGGCGCGTCCACCCGCTCGCCGTCGAGCTCGAACGTCGCGTGACCCTGCAGCACGAGATAGAGCTCCTCCGGCGCGTCCTCGTCGTCGGCCTCGTCGTGCTCGTTGATGATCCGGTCGCCCGCGTCGTGGCCCGTCCAGGCGTTGATGCCGAAGGCCGTGATGCCGAAGTGATGTCGAACCGGCCGCCACGGACAGCGGCCGTCGCTGAGCTCTTCGATCTCGTCGAGGCGCGCGACTGCATGACCGGTCATGGGAACCTCCCGCAGCTCGTTGTCCGTCGAAGGCTACGTACCCCTAGCCGGGCAGCAGATCACCGGGGTACCGCGCCGGCCGCGACGGCCCGAGCCGCCCGTCCGCGATGTCCCCGTCCTGCGTGTCCTCGGGAGAGCTCGCGTTGTGGCGGGCGGCCGTCTCGTCCGCACAGTAGAAGCCCCACGGGCCGTCCTTCTGGAACTGCCGGGAGCTCGCGCACAGGAGCACGCACGGTGCATCGCCGGCGCCGACGAACGCGTGGCGGGTCTCCGGCGGGCAATGCACGAAGTCCCATTGCTTGAGCGGCCGTTCCTGCCCTTCGACGATGAGCAGCGCCTCGCCCGAGAGCACGAGGAAGTCCTCCTGCTCCGTCTCCCAGTGGTACACCCCGGTCGGCTGCCCGGGGTGCACGATCCGGATGGCCATCCCCAGCATGGGAAAGAACGTCTCGGCCTCGTACTCGTCGTAGCCCGTCAGCGGCAGGCTGTGGCCCCGACCAGCGTTGTCGAACCAGCGCGCGTCGCGCGCGCTCATAACGAACCAGCCGGGGCTCGCGGGTACGAGGCCCGCGTCGGTCTCGTCGAGCCTTGCCTCGGGAACCACGCCCGGATCATAGGGTGATGTCCTCCTCGGCCGGGACCGGTGTCAGAGATGATGTCGCCCCATGACGAAGATTCGGGTGTGCATCGCGGGAGCCACGGGCTGGACCGGCCGGGCGCTGGTCGCGGCCGTCGTGGATGCGCCGGACCTCGAGCTCGCTTCCGCCGTCAGCCGCTCGGCTGGCGGGCGCGATCTCGGGGAGGCCCTCGGCGGAGACGCCCTCGGAATCCCGGCGCACGCGAGCGTGGCCGACGCGCTGGACGGCGTCGACGTCCTCATCGACTACACGTCCGCGACGGCCGTCAAGGCGAACACGCTGGCGGCGATCGAGGCCGGCGTCGCCGTTGTGATCGGCAGCTCGGGCCTCACGGCGTCCGACTTCGAGGAGATCGCCGCCGCGGCGCGCGAACGCTCGGTCGGCGTCGTCGCATCCGGGAACTTCTCGCTCACGGCGGCGATGTGCCAGGCGGCGGCGCTGCTCGCCGCGCGCCATCTCCCGCAATGGGAGGTGATCGACTACGCGAGCGCGTCGAAGCCGGACGTGCCCAGTGGGACGGCCCGCGAGCTCGCCGAGCGCCTCGGCGAGGTGCGACGTCCGGAGCTCGGCTACCCGCTCGAGGATCTCCAGGGGCCGAGGGAGGCACGAGGGGCCACGGTCGGCGGCACCCAGATCCACTCCGTTCGACTCCCGAGCTTCGTGGTGTCCACCGAGGTCGTCTTCGGGCTTCCCGACGAGCGCTTGACGATCCGTCACGACGCAGGCGGAACGCCCGAGCCCTACGTCCAGGGCACTCTGCTCGCCGTGCGCAAGGTGCCCGAGCTCGTGGGGCTCACGCGCGGGCTCGACACGCTCTTGCTGGCCGAATAGCGCGCCGTGAAAGCTCGGGCGGGGCGCCGTCAAAGGCACCCCGCCCGCAGTCGTCGTGACTCCTAGTCGACGAGCCCGCAGGCCACGCGTGCGCCCGCGTCGCCGGTTCCGAGCGTCGCCGAGTCGGGGCCGAAGACGCCCTCGGTCGTCGACTGATAGCGCGTCGGAATGTTGGCGAAGTTGTCGGGCGCGGCGTGCACGATGATCGCCGAGCCGTCCGCGTCGAAGAGATCAGCGATCGCGAAGTTGTCCGTTGCGAACTCCGCCATCGCCGTTCCGTCGTCGAGGACGAGCAGGCTCGGCATGTCGCCTGCGTGCGAGCCGTGACCGACACCGCCCGGGTTGTAGTGACCGCCGGCCGACGTGAACGGTGCGGCGCACTGGCCGACCGAGTGCACGTGGAAGCCGTGGAAGCCGGGCGTGAAGCCCTGGACTTCCCCGCGGACAATGACCATGTCGCCCTGCTTCGTCAGCTTGACGAAGCCCACGTCGGCGCCGTTCGCGTTCACGAGGTCGACCTTGACGTGGTTCCTGGACGAGGAGCTGCCGCCGCTGCCGTACAGCGGGGCGGTGAGGACAGCCGCAGCGAGCACGAGTGTGAAGCAAAGGAGCACCGCGCTCCTCGAGCGAATGCGCTTCGGCATGCCTGATCCCCCTTTCGTTCCCGATTGATGCGTCCCGCGCACACGTCGCTCTCCCCTTGAGCGTGCAGCCGCTGCGCTTTCCGGCATTCCGATCCGAAACCGCCCGTGGGGAGAGCTGCCCGGCACCGGAACGAGTTGACCGGGGCATCCTGACATGTCCGCGACAGGCGCGGAAGGGTCTTTCGTCTCCAGCTCGTGCGGATCTCGGCACATCTTGTGACACACCTGCGCGGACTCCGGAGCTACGGTCGTCCCATGAGCACGAAGGCGGCAACGCCATGGGGAAAGGCGACGGTCGAGGAAGAGCTCCGGGTCGCTCAGCGCGCCGGAGATCGTCGCTTCGAGACCATCGTCCAGTTGCTCGAGGACGAGAAAGGAGGCGCGCTGGTTCGGTTCGCATATTCCACCGGCGGCAGCGTCCGACGCGGTCCCGTCACCCTGCGAGCGCGCGACCTCGAGCGTCTGCGGACGGAGCTCGAGGCGCGGCCGCGGTTGGCGGAGGCGTTGGGTCTCACGCCCCGGTAGGGCTCACCACAACTGAATACCGAGGCGTCGCGGCCTAGGACGCGCGGGTGTACGACCGCTCGCGCGCGGCATCCACGAGCGAGGCGAGGATCAGCCCACCGTCGCCGGACCCGAGCAGGGGATCCACGGCATGCTCGGGGTGGGGCATGAGCCCCATGACGTTCCCGTCGGCGTTGAGTACCCCGGCGATGTCGCGCTCCGACCCGTTCGGGTTCGCCCCGGGCGCGTAGCGCAGGGCGATCTGCTCCTCCGGGAGGTCGTCTGGCGGGTGGTAGCAACCCTCGCCGTGCTTGACCGGGATCGTCAGCGTCTCGCCCGGCTCGCAGCGGGCGGTGAAGGGGGTGTCCGTGCGCTCGACGACCAGCGGGACGTCGCGGCAGACGAACGAGAGCGACTCGTTCGGCCGCAGGACGCCCGGGAGCAGACCTGCCTCGCAGAGGATCTGGAACCCGTTGCAGATCCCGAGCACCGGTCCTCCGGAATCGGCGAAGTCGGCGACCGCGTCCATCACCGGCGCGAAGCGTGCGATGGCCCCGCAGCGAAGGTAGTCGCCGTACGAGAACCCGCCGGGGAGCACGACGGCATCCACGCGAGGCAGCTCGGGGTCGGCATGCCAGACGAGCTGCGCGTCCGCGCCGATGGCCGAGAGCGCCCAGGCGGCATCGCGGTCGTCGTTCGAGCCGGGGAAGACGAGAACGGCGACGCGCGGCCGGCGCTCCGTCACGCGCCGCGCTCCTCGACCTCGATCTCGTAGCTCTCGATCAGCGGGTTCGCGAGCAGGCCCTCGCACATCCGTTCGAGCTGGGTGCGCGCCTCGTCGGCGCTCGAGGCGTCGACCTCCAGGTCGATCACGCGACCGACGCGCGCCTCGCCGACCTCGAAGCCGAGCTGGCGGAGCGAGCGCTCGACGGCCTCGCCTTGCGGATCGAGGATCCCTCCCTTCGGGCGGACGAGCACCGTCGCCTTCAACGGAGGACCGTCCCGGGATCGTCCAGGTAGTCCTGGAAGCTGATGCCGGTCAGCTGCTCGAACGCCTCGACGTAGCGCGACCGCGTGCCGGCGACCACCTCGTCCGGGAGCTCCGGGGCGGGCGGTGACTTGTCCCAGCCGAGCGACTCGCAGTAGTCGCGCACGTACTGCTTGTCGAAGGACGGCTGTCCTCGCCCCGGCTCGTACTCGTCGGCGGGCCAGAAGCGCGAGGAGTCCGGCGTCAGCGCCTCGTCTCCGAGCGTCAGCGTGCCGTCCGGAGCCACGCCGAGCTCGAACTTCGTGTCCGCGATGACGATGCCGCGCTCGAGGGCGTAGTCCGCCGCAAAGCGGTACAGCTCGAGGGAGATGCGCTCGGCCTGGGCGAAGAGCTCCTCGCCGACGAGCTCGGCGGCGCGCGCACGGTCGATGTTCTCGTCGTGGCCCTCCTGGGCCTTCGTCGCGGGCGTGAAGATGGGCTCCGGGAGCCGGTCGGACTCGCGTAGGCCTTCTGGAAGGCGGTGGCCGCAGACCTCGCCGGTCGCGCCGTAGTCCTTCCAGCCGGATCCGGCCAGGTAGCCGCGGACGACGCACTCGATGGGAAGCATCGACAGGCGGCGCGCCTCGGTCGACCGGCCGTCCTCACGGAGGGCGAGCAAATGGTTCGGGACGATGTCCTGCGTGCGCGCGAACCAGAAGCCCGAGAGCCCGGTGAGGACGCGCCCCTTGTCGGGAATCTCGGTCGGCAGTACGACGTCGAAGGTCGAGATCCGGTCGGTGGCGACGAGCAGCAGCCGCTCGTCGTCGAGCTCGAAGAGCTCACGAACCTTTCCGCTCCCAACGTGGACCGCTTCAGGCATGGACGGCCTCCTCCTTTCGTTCGGCGATTCTCTCGGAGAGCGCCGCAAGGCGCTCGAACAGAACGTCGACGTGCCGCAGCGCGTCGGCGAGGTCGAAAGCCTCGGCCAGGGCGTCCGCGCCGAGCGCGGCACCGACCTCGGAGTCCGCGGCCAGCAGCTCGCGGAAGTCGCGCTCCTCCTCCCAGGCCGCCAGGGCGTTGCGCTGCACGAGCCGGTACGCCTCGTCTCGGGACAGGCCGGATGCGACGAGCGCCAGCAGGACGCGCTGGCTGAACACGAGCCCGTGCGACGCGTCGAGGTTGCGGCGCATGCGCTCCGCGTCGACCACCAGCCCGTCCACGAGCGATGCGAAGCGGTCGAGCATGTAGTCGAGCGCGAGAAAGGCATCGGGCAGGACGACGCGCTCGGCGCTCGAGTGGGAGATGTCGCGCTCGTGCCAGAGGGCGACGTTCTCGAGACCCACGACCGACGCCGCTCGGACGATCCGGGCGAGGCCGCAGATCCGCTCGGCGACGACCGGATTGCGCTTGTGCGGCATTGCCGACGAGCCCTTCTGCCCGCTGCGGAACGGCTCCTGGACCTCGCCGAGCTCGGTACGGGCGAGGTGGCGGATCTCGGTCGCGAAGCGATCGAGTGACGACGCGCACAGGGCCAGGGCCGAGAGGAGCTCGGCGTGGCGATCCCGCGGCACGATCTGCGTGGCGACCGGCTCGGGCACGAGGCCGAGGCGCTCGCAGGCGATCCGCTCGACCTCCGGATCCCCGCCGCCGTACGTCCCCACGGCGCCGGCGAGCTTGCCGACCCGCATGCCCTCGAGCGCCCGTTCGAGGCGCTCGCGATTCCGCTCGAGCTCGAACGCCCACCCGGCGAGCTTGGCGCCGAAGGTGATCGGCTCGGCATGGATGCCGTGCGTGCGGCCCGCCATCACGGTCTCGCGGTGCTCCTCGGCCCGCGCCAGCACGGCGGCGAGCGACCGGTCGATGCCGTCCAGGATCAGGGCTCCCGCGTCGCGCACCTGGAGCGCCGTCGCGGTGTCGAGCACGTCGGAGGACGTGAGCCCGTAGTGCAGCCAGCGTCCGACCGGCCCCAGGTCCTCTGCGACCGCGTCGACGAAGGCCGCGAGGTCGTGCTGCGTGCGCTCCTCGATCTCGGCGACGCGCTCGGGCGTCGGAGGAACGGCGCGCTCGCGCACCTCGGCCGCGGCATCGGCGGGGACGGCGCCGATCTCGGCCCATCCCTCGAGCGCGGCCAGCTCGACCTCGAGCAGGCGCGCGAGCCTGCTCTCCTCCGACCAGACGCGCTGCATGTCCGGGCGGGAATAGCGGGCGATCACAGGGCCAAGTCTAGAGAGCGCGCAGGCTTGCTCCAGGCGACTGGCGCTAGCGGTCGCCGAGGGCGAGGATTCGCGCCGCGAGGACGGCGGCGTTGCGCCCCCCGTTCACGGAGACGCAGGCGACCGGCACGCCCGGAGGCATCTGCACGATCGAGAGGATCGCGTCGAGCCCGCCCATGGCGCTCTTGGACGAGGTCAGCGGCACGCCGATCACAGGGAGGTCCGAGTAGGCGGCAACCACGCCCGGGAGGGCGGCCGCCATGCCGGCGCCGGCGATGAGGACGCGGATTCCCCGCGAGGCGGCGGTCTTCGAGTACTCGGCGACACCCTCGGGATCCCGATGGGCCGACAGGACGTTCAGCTCCCACGGAATGCCCCGCTCGTCGAGTTCCTTGCCGGCGGCGCCGATGGCCTCGCGGTCGGACTCCGACCCGATGAGGATGCCGACGAGCGGGCCGTTGGAGGCCTGGTCAGGCATTGGCGTGCACTGCTCGGAGGGCGATGTCGTGACGGTACTGCACGCCGGGGAACTCGATCCGGCCGATCGCGCGGTACGCCCGTTCGCGCGCCTCGCCGACCGACTCGCCGAGCGCGGTGACGTCGAGCACCCGACCCCCGGCGCTCACCAGCGCTCCTCCGCGGAGAGCGGTGCCGGCCTGGAAGACGAGGGCGCCTTCCTCCTCGGCCCGGTCGAGGCCGGAGAGCGGGGCGCCGTTCTCCGGCGCGTCGGGGTAGCCCGGTGCGGCGAGCACGACGGTCACGGCCGCGTCGGTGCCGGCCGACAGGTCGACCCCCGCGACGGAGCCCGAGGCAGCGGCGGCGAGCGCCTCGAGCAGGTCGCCCTGCAGGCGAGGAAGGATTGCCTGCGTCTCCGGATCCCCGAACCGGCAGTTGAACTCGAGGACGCGCGGGCCGTCGTTCGTGAGCATGAGACCGGCGTACAGCAATCCCTGGAACGGTGCGCCCCGCCGCGCCAGCTCGGCGAGCACCGGTCTGTGCACGGCGTCCACGAGCTCGTCGACGCGCTCCGCGCCGACGGCCGGCACGGGCGAGTAGCTGCCCATGCCGCCCGTGTTCGGGCCCTCGTCTCCGTCGCGGAGGCGCTTGAAATCCTGGGCCGGCGCGAGCGCCAGGGCATCCTCGCCGGCGCAGAGGGCAAAGAGCGAGACCTCTTCGCCCTCGAGCAGTTCCTCGACGACGACCCGCCCCCCGAGGGCCTCGGCCTTCGGTAGCGCCGCAGCCACGTCCTCGTCGGTCCGGCAGACGAAGACGCCCTTCCCCGCGGCGAGCCCGTCGGCCTTGATGACGCACGGGGCCCGGGGCTCCTCGAGGTCCGCCGCTGTGGGGACGCCCGCTGCCTGCATGACCTCCTTCGCGAAAGACTTGGAGCCTTCGATCTGGGCCGCCGCCGCGCCCGGGCCGAAGACGGCGATGCCGGCGTGCCGGAGGTCGTCGGCGAGCCCGGCGACGAGCGGCGCTTCCGGCCCGACGACGACGAGATCGATGCCGAGCTGGTGACAGAGCCCGAGCAGCGCCTCCGAGTCGTCCGGCCTGAGCGGGTGGCAGGTGCCGAGGGCGGCGATGCCAGGATTGCCGGGGGCGGCGTGCAGGTCGCCGAGCCCCGTGCTCTGGGCGATCTTCCACGCGAGCGCGTGCTCGCGCCCGCCCGAGCCGACGATGAGGACGTTCACGCGGGCGAGTCTAATCGGGGCTTCGGCCCCCCGGCCAAGACCGCGAGCCCACGGCTCCGAGGAGAGCCGTACCCGCTAGAGCCGCATCGCCGAGGGCACTAGTATTGCCGCTTCCGTACAGGCGGCCTCGAGCCGCCTTCGCAGAGAGGAGGACAGAGCTCGTGCCGACCGATCTCGAAGCCTTCGTCAGTGCCGACGGCCGTGACGAGAAGATCGCCCAGGTCCGCAAGCAGATCGACGACCTGGGGATCACGTACGTCTACTACCAGTTCCCTTCCGTCACAGGCCGCATCATGGGCAAGGGCGTGCCCGCTCCTCACTGGGAGGCGATCGCCAACAAGGGCTTCCAGCTCGTCTACGGCGCGACCGCGAACCTCTTCACCGACAGGCACGGCAACTACATCGGGTACGGGCCTGAGGCGGCCGAGCTCGTCGGCGTCCCGGAGCCCGAGACGTTCATGCCGCTCCCGTGGGACGACCGCGTCGCGCGCGTCTGGGTGACCTGCTTCCGCAACCGGGA
>CAWAQJ010000009.1:0-12696 GCA_963784175.1 uncultured Actinomycetes bacterium
CTCTGTACCCGCCTGGCGTGCCCCATCCTGGTCGTCCACGGCGAAGAGGACGCCGTCGTCCCCCACGCCCAGGGGGTGGCGATCGCGGAAGCGACCGGCGGCCGGCTGGTCACATTCGGCGGCTCCGGACATTGCCTGCAAGTCCGTGATCCCGTGCGGTTCAACCTCGTCCTGCGCCAGTTCGTGGAGTCGGTCGCATGAGCGTCCTCGAGGCACGGCGCGAGCAGACCCGCGCCCGCTACCCGGACGACGAGGGCTACGTGGAGCGCGAAGGCGTTCGCGTCTTCTACGAGGTCTACGGCGACGGTGAGCCGACCGTGTTCCTCCTCCCCACGTGGTCGATCTTCCACTCGCGCGTCTGGAAGATGCAGATCGCGTACCTCGCGCGGCACTTCCGCGTCCTCACCTTCGACGGACGCGGGAACGGGAAGGCGGACCGGCCGAGCGGCATCGGCGCGTACACCGAGTGGGAGTTCGCCGAGGACTCGCTGGCCGTCATGGACGCGACCGGGACGGACACGGCCGTAGTCGTCGGCTTTTCCTGCGGCGCGTTGTGGGGCAGTGTCCTCGCCGCGAATCATCCGGACCGTGTCCTGGGCGCCGTGTTCATCGGCCCCTCGGTGCCGCTCGCGCAGGGGCACCCGGAGCGGGACGTCCACTCCTTCGAGGACCGCCTCGACACCGCGGAGGGCTGGGCGAAGTACAACCGCCACTACTGGCTCGAGCACTACGAGGAGTTCCTCGAGTACTTCTTCGGGAAGATGTTCAGCGAGCCCCATTCGACGAAGCAGATCGAGGACTGCGTCGCCTGGGGCCTCGAGATCGGGCCTGAGACGCTGATCGAGGCCCACGAGGCGCTCGAGCTCTGCGGCACCGAGCGCTTCCGGGATGTCTGCGCCCGGGTTCGCTGCCCGGTGCACGTGCTCCACGGCGACGAGGACGCGCTCCACCCGCTCGCCCGGGGAGCCGCGCTCGCCGAGGCGACCGGCGGCCGGCTCGTCACGCTCGAAGGCTCGGGTCACTGCCCGCACGTCCGCGACCCAGTGAGGGTGAATCTGCTCATCCGCAACTTCGTGGAGTCGGTCGCATGAGCCTCTTGGAGGCGGAGCGGGAGCAGACGCGCGCCCGCTATCCGGACACCGAGGGCTACGTGGAGCGCGAAGGCGTTCGCGTCTTCTACGAGGTCTACGGCGACGGTGAGCCGACCGTGTTCCTCCTCCCCACTTGGTCGATCGTCCACTCGCGCGTCTGGAAGCTGCAGATTCCCTACCTCGCGCGGCATTACCGCGTGATTACGTTCGATCCGCGCGGAAACGGCAAGTCGGACCGGCCGATAGAGGCGTCGGCATACGACGAGCGCGAGCTGGCGGCCGACGCTCTCACGGTGCTCGACGCGACTGAGACCGAGCGCGCCGTCGTGGTCTCGTTCTCGCTCGGCGCTCACCGGGCGCTCCTGCTCGCTGCCAGACACCCGAACCGCGTCGCAGGAGCCGTGTTCATCTGCCCGAGCATTCCCCTCGCTCCCCGGCCGAGCGATCAGTTCTCGTACCCCTTCGAGGATCCGTTCGACACGTATCACGGCTGGGCCAAGGTGAACCGCCACTACTGGCTCGTCGACTTCCGCGGCTTCCTCGAGTTCTTCTTCAGCCAGATGTTCACCGAGCCGCACTCGACGAAGCAGATCGAGGACTGCGTCGGCTGGGGTCTTGAGACGACTCCGGAGGTTCTGATCGCCACGGCGTACGCCGCACAGGTAAAGACGGACGAGGCGCGCGCGCTCTCGAGCCAGATCGCCTCCCCGGTACTGGTGCTCCAGGGCACTCAGGACGCGATCGAAGGCTCTGCGCGCGGCATCGCTCTGGCTCAGGCGACAGGTGGCAAGCTCGTACTCCTAGAGGGCTCGGGTCACGGTGCGCACGCGCGCGATCCCGTCAGGGTCAACCTGCTGATCCGCGACTTCGTCGAGTCGCTCGAAGGTAGCGCGGCATGAGCATCGCCGCCGAGCCCACGCGGGAGCAGACCCGCGCCCGCTATCCCGACGAGCAGGGCTACGTGGAGCGGGACGGCGTGCGCGTCTTCTGGGAGGGCTACGGCGACGGCCCGACCGCCGTCCTGCTCTTTCCGACCTCTCCCATTTCCCACTCACGCCTCTGGAAGGCGCAGATCCCGTACCTCGCCCGCCGGCACCGTGTGCTGACGTTCGACCCGCGTGGCAACGGTCGCTCCGACCGGCCCGCGGACGGTGCCGCGTACGGGTACTGGGAGTACGTCGAGGACGGGCGGGCCGTGCTCGCGGCGGCGGGGGTCGACAGGGCGATCCTCGTCGGGCTCTGCGACGGAGGCGGCTGGGCGCTCATGCTCGCGTCCCGACATCCAGAGACCGCCCTCGGCGTCGTCGCGCTTGCCCCGTGCCTTCCGTACCTCACGCCGCCACACTCGAACTACACCCGATTTCCGTTCGCCGAGCCGCTCGACACGGACGAAGGCTGGGCGAAGTACAACCTCCACTACTGGCGCAGCGACTTTCGCGGCTTCCTCGAGTTCTTCTTCTCGCAACAGATCCCGGAGCCGCACTCCACGAAGCAGATCGAAGACTGCGTCGGCTGGGGGCTCGAGACGGATCCGGAGACACTCGCCCTCGCCGACGAGCAGGCCCCGCTCCCGTGGGGCAGCACCGAAGAGGCGGAGGCCCTCTGCAAGGCCGTGTCCTGTCCGGTCCTCGTCGTCCACGGCGAGCTGGACGCCTGCCAGACGCGCGAGCGCGCGGAGGCCGTCGCCGCTCTCACCGGGGGCACCCTCGTCGGCCTCGAGGGAGCGGGGCATCTCCCGCAGGCGCGTCATCCCGTGAAGGTGAACCTGTTGATCCGCGACTTCGTCGCGTCGCTCGAAAGGAGAACGTCATGGAGCTCGTGACCGACGCGCCGCGGGAGCAGACCCGCGCCCGCTACCCCGACGAGGAGGGCTTCGTCGAGCGCAACGGCGTCCGCGTCTTCTACGAGGTCTACGGCGACGGGCCGACGACCTTCCTGCTCTTCCCGACCGGACCGATCTCGCACTCGCGCCTCTGGAAGGCGCAGATCCCGTACCTGTCGCGGTACTTCCGCGTCATCACGTTCGACCCACGAGGAAACGGGCGCTCCGACCGCCCCCGCACGCCGGATGCCTACTCGCGCTGGGAGTTCGTCGAAGACGGTCGTGCGATCCTCGCTGCGGCTGGGGCGGAGACGGCGCTGCTCGGCGGGCTCTGCCACGGCGGCGGCTCGGCGCTCATGCTCGCCGCGACGTACCCGGCTTCTGCCCTCGGCGTGTTCGCGATCGCGCCGTTCGTCCCGATGCTGACGCCGGCGCATCCGAACTACCTTGGGTTCTCCTTCGACGACGAGCTCGAAACAGAGGAGGCCTGGGCGAAATGCAACAGCCACTATTGGCGGCGCGACTACCGCGGCTTCCTCGAGTTCTTCTTCTCGCAGCAGCTCCCCGAGCCGCACTCGACGAAGCAGATCGAGGACGCGGTCGAGTGGGGGCTCGCAGGCGACGTGGAGTCGGTCATCCTTTCGACCGTCGAGTCAGGGCGTCCGTGGGAGAACCAGGAGGACGCACGAGCGCTCTGCGGGCGTGTGCGCTGTCCGGTGCTCGTTCTGTACGGCGAGCTGGACGGGTGCCAGCCGCGCGAGGAGGCGTCCGCCGTAGCCGAGTACACCGGCGGGACCCTCGTCACAATGGAAGGCGTCGGCCACTTTCCGCAGGCGCGCCACCCGGTGAAGGTGAACGGGCTGATGCGCGAGTTCGCAGAATCGGTCGTGCAGCCGAAGCCGACGGTGAAAACGTGGACGCGGGCGCTCAGCCGCCGCCGACGGGCGCTCTTCATCTGCTCCCCGATCGGGCTGGGGCATGCGCAGCGCGACGTCGCCATCGCCCGAGAGCTGCGGCAACTCGTCCCTGACCTCGAGATCGACTGGCTCGCGCAGCACCCGGTGACGAAGGTGCTCGAGGGGGAGGGCGAGCGCGTCCACCCCATGAGCGCCGAGCTCGCCAACGAGTCGGGCCACATGGAGTCCGAGTCGGCCGAGCATGACCTCCACTGCTTCCAGGCCTGGCGGCGGATGGACGAGATCCTGCTCGCCAACTTCATGGTCTTCCACGACGTCGCCCGCGAGGAGAACTACGACCTCTGGATCGGTGACGAGGCCTGGGAGCTCGACTACTACCTGCACGAGAACCCGGAGGAGAAGCGGGCTGCCTACGCCTGGCTCACGGACTTCGTCGGCTGGCTGCCGATGCCCGACGGCGGCGAGCGCGAGGCGTTCCTCACCGCCGACTACAACGCCGAGATGATCGAGCACATCGCGCGCTACCCGCGCGTGCGCGACCGGGCGATCTACGTCGGGAACCCCGACGACGTCGTCGCCGACTCGTTCGGTCCGGAGCTCCCCCAGATCCGCGACTGGACGGAGCAGCACTTCGACTTCGCCGGCTACGTGTCCGGCTTCGATCCTGCTGCCTTCGCCGACCGCGAGAAGCTCCGCGCCGAGCTCGGCTACGCGCCGGGCGAGCAGGTCTGCATCGTCACGGTCGGCGGGTCCGGCGTCGGTGGCCATTTGCTCCGGCGCGTCGTCGAGGCGTTCCCGGAGGCGAAGGAGCTCGTGCCCGAGCTGCGCATGGTCGTCGTCGCCGGGCCGCGGATCGACCCGGCGGCCTTCCCCGAGGCCGACGGCCTCGAGGTGCGCGCCTACGTCCACAACCTCTACCGGCACCTGGCCGCCTGCGACCTCGCGGTCGTCCAGGGCGGGCTGACGACGTCGATGGAGCTGACGGCGAACCGGCGGCCGTTCCTCTACTTCCCGCTGCGCCACCACTTCGAGCAGAACTTCCACGTGCGCCATCGCCTGGAGCGCTACGGGTCGGGGCGGGCGATGGACTTCGAGACGGCGACGCCTACGGTGATCGCCCAGGCGATCGCCGAGGAGATCGGTCGGGACGTCGACTACGCGCCCGTGGAGACGGACGGGGCAGCCAAGGCTGCCGCCAGGATCGCGGAGCTCCTCTGATGGCGGCCGGCGAGGACGCGATCGTCCGCTGCGTCCTCGACTACTTCGAGGGCTGGTTCGAGGCCGACCCAGAGCGCATGCGCCGCGCGCTCCATCCGGATCTCGCCAAGCGGTCGCTCGGGCGTGAGGGGCTCGACCAGGTCACCGCCGCGCAGATGGTCGACGCAACGGCGGCAGGCGCCGGCCGGAAGCGCGACTCCCCGGAGAGGCGCATCGACATCCACGTCGTCGAGGTCTACGGCGACATCGCGACGGTCGTGGTCGACTCGAACGTCTACCGCGAATATGTGCACCTCGTCCGCACGAACGGCGACTGGAAGATCGTGAACGCCCTCTGGGCGTTCACCGACTAGGAACCCCGGGCCCGAGACGGCGGATCTACGGACGGGCGTAGGTCGCCGTCAGCCTGCCCTCGCCGATGACGCGGCTCTCGACTGCCTCGAGCACCTCGTCCCTGCGCGCGCCTTCCTCGAGCTCCGTCGTCGCGTCGACGGCAAGGAGGCGGAAGACGTAGTCGTGCGTCTCTCCCTCGGGCGGGCACGGGCCGCCGTAGCCGATCTCGCCCATGTCGTTCTCGCCCTGCCGGAAGCCCACGCCGTCCGTCCCCGCCGCAAGCGTGGTCTGCCCGGGGTCGATGCCGTAGACCAGCCAGTGGGTGAACGTCCCGCCGGGCGCGTCCGGATCCTCGACGATAAGTACGAGCTCCTTGGCCTCCTCAGGCACGTTGTCCCAGGCCAGCGCCGGGGCGACGTCGTCGCCGTCGCAGGTGAAGCGCGGGTCGATCGCCTCCCCCTTGGCGATGTCCTCCGACGTCAGCGGGAACGCGGGCGCCGCGACATCGGTCTCGGTCGGCTCTTCGCCCTCGCCGCCGCAGGCCGCACCCACGAGGACGAGCAGAACTGCGAGGCCGATGCAACGCACTCGCCAAGCGTAAGCCCGACTAGAGGATCTGCGCCAGGAACTGCTTCGTGCGCTCTTCCCGCGGGCTCGTGAAGAAGTGCTCCGGCGGGCCGACCTCGACGATCTCGCCGTCTGCCATGAAGACCATCCGGTTCGCGACGGCGCGGGCGAAGCCCATCTCGTGCGTGACGACGATCATGGTCATGCCGGACTCCGCCAGCTCGATCATCACGTCGAGCACCTCTTTGATCATCTCCGGGTCGAGCGCGGAGGTCGGCTCGTCGAAGAGCATGATCTTCGGGTCCATCGCGAGCGCCCGGGCGATCGCGACGCGCTGCTGCTGGCCGCCCGAGAGCTGGAGCGGGTACTTGTGCGCCTGCTCGGGGATGCGCACGCGCTTGAGCTGCTCCATCGCCCGCTCCTCGGCCTCCTTCCGCGGCTTCCGGCGGACGTTCCGCGGAGCGAGCGTGATGTTCTCGAGCACGCTCAGGTGCGGGAAGAGGTTGAACTGCTGGAAGACCATCCCGACCTCACGGCGGATCTCCTGGATGTTCCGGAGGTCGTCGGAGAGCTCGATCCCGTCGACGACGATGCGGCCGCCGTCGTGCTTCTCGAGCCGGTTGATGCAGCGGATCATGGTCGACTTCCCCGAGCCCGACGGCCCACAGACGACGACGACTTCCTGCCGGTCGATCGCCAGGTCGACGTCCTTGAGCGCCTGGAAGTCGCCGAACCACTTGGAGACGCCCTCCAGCTGGATCATGGCCTTGCCGTTCTCGGCGCTTTGCGTGCTCATCAATCCCCCACTCCAAGCCGGCGCTCGAGCCGCTGGCTCTCGCGCGACATCCAGTATGACCCCGTCCAGTACACGAAGCTCGCGAAGACCAGCGTCTCGACGTACAGGCCCTGCGCGAGGAAGTCCGGCTGCTTGGTGATGTTCTGCGCCACGGCGAGCAGCTCGGTCAGCCCGAGGACGAACACGAGCGACGTGTCCTTGTAGAGGCTGATGAACTGGCCCACGATGCCCGGGATGACGGCCCGCAGCGCCTGCGGGAGGACGATGCGGAACGTCGTCTTGAAGGGCGAGAGCCCGAGCGCTTGCGCCGCCTCGACCTGCCCGGCAGGCACCGACTGAAGCCCGCCGCGCACGATCTCGGCGACGTAGGCGGACGTGAAGAGGGTGAAACCGATGATGGCCCGGGTGACAAGGCTGGGCGCCTCGACCCCTTCCGGCAGGACAAAGCCGATCATGAAAAACGCCATGAAGAGGATCGCGATCAGCGGGACCCCGCGGAAGAGCTCGATGTAGGCGACGCACACCCAGCGCACGACCGGGAGGCTCGAGCGTCGCCCGAGCGCGAGCAGGACGCCGAACGGGAAGGAGAGGAGGATCGCCGACACGGCCAAGAAGACCGTCAGGAGAAACCCACCCCACTGGCTCCAACCCACGCCGCCGAAGGCGGTCACGACGAGGAAGGCGACGAAGACCCCGGCGAGGACGATCAGGGGAACGTAGCGCCAGAGCGGCTGCGGCGTCCGCCTGCCGATCACGTTGAAGAGAGCGCCGACCGCAGAGATGGCGGCGACGAGCACGAGGGCTTCGAACGACTGCCCGAGCCAGAGCAGGACGACGACGAGCAGGATGATCGGTCCGAGCCGCCGCACGCCGCCCTGCGCCAGCGGACGCGCGCGACCCTCCGCGACCTCGCGGCGCCGCTGCGCGCCGATGGCGCCGGCGCCGAAGCCGAGCGCGGCGGCCAGGACGAAGAGGGCGGACCAGAGCCGCCACAGCTCGTCGCGGGGGTAACTCCCGACCATGAGGTTCGTCATGTTGCGCTCGACGACCTCCCAGCGGGCGTCCACGAAGACGAACCGCCCGATCCGGTAGGCGATCCAGGCGAGGACGAGGCCGAACGCAACCGTCAGGATCGTGTCGAGAGTGCTTCCGAAGAGGTTCTCGCGCGCCCATTCGCGCGGCGTGAGCTTCCGGCCGGCCGGGCGCTGCGGCTCGGGCTCGGGGCCCGGCTGTGGCTCGAGCGTGTCCACCCGGGTCGCCATCAGCGGCGTCCCCTCAGCATCAGGCGCCGGTTGACGAGGTTCGTGACGGCCGCGATCGTCAGGGAGAGGACGAGGTAGATGCCCATGAGCACGACGATCGCCTGCACCGCGGGCGCGCTCTGGGCGATCGAGACCTGCGTGACCTTGGTCACCTCGTAGTAGCTGATCGCCACCCCGAGCGAGGAGTTCTTGGTCAGGTTCAGGTACTGGTTCGAGATAGGAGGAATCGAGATCCGGAACGCCTGCGGCAGCACCACGTACCGGAGGCGGTCGAAGCCCGAGAGGCCGACGGCGTCAGCCGCCTCGCCCTGGCCACGAGGCACGGCCAGGATGCTCCCGCGAACGATCTCCGCGATGTGGCTCGCGGTGTAGAGCGACAGCGCGATCAGGAGAGCGGCGTACTCCGGCGAGAGCCGGAAGCCTCCGCTCGTGGAGAGCTCGCCCGTTTCCGGCGTGTCGAGCGTCCACGGACGGCCGGTGAGGACGAAGCCGATCGCCAGGATCAGGAGCAGGGCGCCCCCCGCCCAGAGAACGCGGCGATGAGGCTGCCCGGTCGCCTCGAAGCGGCGTGTCCGCCAGGTCCACACCGCGGCGAACGCGAGCAGCCCGATCAGGGCGAAGATCCCGAACGCCAGGCCGCCGCCGACCTGATCGAACCACGGGACCACGATGCCGCGGTTCGAGATCGAAACCAGCTCGAGGAGCTCGACACCCTCCCGGATCGGCGGGAGGCGGATCATCACGCCCAGGTACCAGAAGAGGATGATCACGAGCACCGGGATGTTCCGGAAGGTCTCGACGTAGAGCGCCGCGACCCGCCTCACGAGCCAGTTCGAGGAGAGGCGCGAGACGCCGACGATCACGCCCACGATCGTCGCGAGCACGATGCCGAGGAGCGCGACCTTGATCGTGTTCTGGACGCCGACGAGGAGCGCGTCGAGCAGGCTCTGCGAGGAGCGGAAGTCCGTGTCCGGGATCGCGAAGCCCGCCGGCTGCCGCAGGTAGTCGAAGCCCGTCGGGATGCCGAGGCGCTCGAGGTTGTAGACGACGTTGTCGAACAGGAAGAGGAGCAGCCCGACGACAGCGACCAGGAAGACCGCCTGGAACGTCACGCGCAGCACGCGGACGTTGCGCCAGAAAGCGGGACGTCGAGTTGTCGTTGGCGTCGCTGCCGTCATCGGGTGACGAGAAGGGGGCGGTGGCTGCAGCCACCGCCCCCTTCCGGCTTCGGTCTAGCGGTACGGCGGCGCGTACTGCAGGCCGCCGTCGGTCCAGAGCGCGTTGATGTCGCGCGGGAGCTCGAGCGCCGAGCCTTCGCCGACGTTCCGCTCGTAGATCTCCCCGTAGTTGCCGACCTGCGTCACGATCTGCACCGCGAAGTCGTCGGGCAGTCCGAGACCGGCGTCGAAGGGCTCGCCCTCGACAGCCTCCCCCAGGAAGCGCTGGATCTCGGGATCTTCGCTGCCCTCGGCGATGTTGTCCGAGGTGAGGCCGAACTCCTCGGCCTGGATCGTGGCGTATATCGCCCAGTTGACCGCGTCCGCCCAGGCGTCGTCGCCGTCGGCCACGACGGGGCCGAGCGGCTCCTTCGACATGGTCTCGTCCATGATCGTCAGGGCCTCGGGACCGCCCTGGCCCTCGGGCCACGCCGAGCGGATGCCCGCGAGCTGCGACTTGTCCGAGGTCCAGGCGCCGCAGCGCTCCTCGACGAAGGCCGCCTGCAGCGGCTCGTTGTCCTCGAAGGCGAGCGGCGTGTAGTCGATTCCACGCGCCTGGAACTGCGACTCGAGGTTGAGCTCGGTCGTCGTCCCGGAGAGCACGCAGATCGTCTCACCCGCAAGGTCCTCGAGCGTGGTGTGCCCGGAGTCGGTGCGCACCATCATCCCCTGCCCGTCGTAG
This sequence comes from uncultured Actinomycetes bacterium, assembly GCA_963784175.1. Lineage (GTDB taxonomy): Bacteria > Actinomycetota > Thermoleophilia > Gaiellales > Gaiellaceae > JAIBJN01. The sequence goes on from CAWAQJ010000009.1 coordinate 9,906, forward strand.
AACGTCGTGTGCAGGAAACGAGCGCCCTCGGTGCCGTCGCGCGAGGCCGTGTACGTCGTGTTGCGGCTGAGCACGTCGATCTCGCCGGACTGCAGCGCCGTGAACCGCTGCTCGGCCGAGAGCGGCGTGTACTCGACCGCCTCTGCGTCGCCGAGCACCGCCGCGGCTATGACCTTGCAGAAGTCGATGTCGAAGCCCTCAGGCTCGCCACCCTCACCCGTGAAGCCGAAGCCCGGGACGGCGTCGTTCACGCCGCAGCGCAGCGTGCCGCGATCCTGGACTTCCTGAAGGAGGTTGCCGCCGCCATCACCTTGGCCGCCGGCTTCCGCCTGGCCGGTGTCGCCCGAAGCGTCACCGTTGCCGCTGTCGTCGTCGTCATCTCCTAAGGAGCATCCAGCTCCGAGAAAAAGGACGACGGAGAAGAGGACGCACAGCGTCCATCCCTGGAACACCCTCACTTAACCACCCCCTGCTGGGTCTGACGGTGGCGGCAGATTAGACGATCGTCGCGCGGGGTGTCAGGCGCCGCCTGGAACAACCTGGAGGACCGCGGCGCCGCGGATCTCCCCGGCGCGCAGCCGCGCGAGAGCGTCGTTCGCAGCCGCCAGCGGGAACGTCTCGACCTGCGTCTTCACGGGCACCCGCGGGGCAAGCTCCATGAACTCCTCGGCGTCTCGCCTCGTGAGGTTCGCGACCGAGCGCAGGACGCGCTCGCCCCACAGCAGGTCGTACGGGAACGACGGGATGTCGCTCATGTGGATCCCCGCGCAGACGACCGTGCCCCCTTTCGCCACCGCCGCCAGCGCCGCGGGGACGAGCTCTCCTGCCGGCGCGAAGATGACCGCTGCGTCGAGCTCCTCGGGGGCCGGGCCGAGCGCGTCGCCGGCCCACTCCGCCCCCAGCTCGCGCGCGAAAGCCTGCGCCGCCTCGTCGCCCGCGCGGGTGAAAGCGAACACCCGCCGACCCTCGTAGCGTGCCACCTGGGCGACGATGTGTGCGCTCGCGCCGAAGCCGTAGAGCCCGAGCCGCTCGGCATCACCGGCCAGCCGCAGGGCGCGGTAGCCGATCAGCCCGGCGCAGAGGAGCGGCGCCGCCTGGACGTCGTCGTAGCCCTCGGGCACGGGGAAGCAGAAGCGCTCGTCGGCGACCGCGACCTCCGCGTAGCCACCGTCCAGCTGGTAGCCGGTGAACCGCGCGCGGTCGCAGAGATTCTCGCGGCCGCTCAGGCAGTAGCGGCACTCGCCGCACGTCCACCCGAGCCAGGGGATGCCGACGCGCGCGCCGGCCTCGAACCGCTCCCTTTTCTCGATGACCCGCCCGACGACCTGGTGGCCGAGGACCAGCGGAAGCTTCGGGTCGGGCAACTCGCCGTCCACCACGTGGAGGTCGGTGCGGCAGACGCCGCACACGGCCACTTCGACGAGCACCTGCCCGGGCCCGGGCTCGGGCCTGGGCAGCTCGGCCTCCCGGAGGGGCAGCCCCGGGGAGTCGAGCACCATCGCCCTCATAGGGCTACTGCGGATCCCGCCGGGCCTCGCCTTCACGGCCGGGAGCGGAGCCGCGCGCCATCTGCTCCCACGCCTCCGAGAGGACCTCGCCGAGGATGCCGGCGATCTCGTCGAACTGCGCCTGCTCGGCGACGAGCGGCGGCGAGATCTGGACGACCGGGTCGCCACGGTCGTCGGCACGGCAGATGAGGCCCGCCTCGAAGAGACGCGGAGAGAGGAAGTCGCGGAGCAGGGTCTCGCACTCCTCCTCGGAGAACGTCTCTCGCGTCTCCTTGTCCTTGACGAGCTCGAGCGCGTAGAAGAAGCCTGTCCCGCGCAGGTCACCGACGATCGGAAGCTCGAGCAGCTGGGCGAGCGTCGAGCGGAACGCGTCCTGGTTCTCGGCGACGTTCTCGACGATGCGCTCGCGTTTCATGATCTCGATGTTCTTGAGCGCGATCGCCGCCATCACCGGATGCCCGCCGAAGGTGATGCCGTGCATGTACATCGCGGTGCCCTCGAGGAAGGGCTCCATCACCTTGTCGGAGGCGATGACGGCGCCGATCGCGGCGTGCGCCGAAGAGAGGCCCTTGGCCGACGTGATCAGGTCGGGCTGGATGTCGTAACGCTCGGAGGCGAACCAGCTCCCGACGCGCCCGAAGCCGGTGATCACCTCGTCGGCACAGAGGAGGATGCCGTAGCGGTCGCAGATCTCGCGCACGCCCGCCCAGTAGCCCTCCGGCGGCGTGAACGCCCCGCCCGCGTTCTGCACCGGCTCCATGATCACCATGGCGACGGTCTCGGGCCCTGCGTGCAGGATCATCGACTCGAGGTCGTCGAGGAGGAACGCCGTGAACTCCGCCTCGGTCTCTTCCGGCGGGCGGTGGTAGCGGTTCGTGTTGTGGACGTGGAGGGTGTCCGGCACGAGCGGCTCGAACGGCGTCTTCAGCGCGGCGATGCCGTTGATCGAGAGCGCGCCCATCGTCGTCCCGTGGTAGGCGATCCGGCGGGCGATCGCCTTCCAGCGGCGCTCCCCGCGCGCGGCGTGGTACTGGCGGGCGAGCTTCCAGGCGGACTCGACCGCCTCCGACCCGCCGGAGCAGAAGAAGACGCGGTTCAGGTCGCCGGGGGCGACCGAGGCGACCTCGGCCGCCAGTTCGATCGCGCGCGGGTGCGCGTAGCTCCAGTTCGTGTAAAAGGGCAGCTCCCGGAGCTGCGCAGCCGCCGCCTCCCCGACCTCCTCACCGAAGCCGTAGCCGATGTTGACCGCAAAGAGCCCGGCGAGCGCGTCCAGATAGCGCTTC
>CAWAQJ010000010.1:0-177523 GCA_963784175.1 uncultured Actinomycetes bacterium
GTCGACGCCGGCGGCTGGGTCGCCGACGGCCGCAAAGACGACCAGCCCGGCGACGACGATCGCCGCGCCGAAGACGTGCCGGCGGGTGATGACCTGGTTCGTAAGGAAATAGCCCAGTGGCATCGCCCAGATGATCGTCGTCACCAGCAGCGGCTGGATGATTGCGACACGACCGCGATCGAGCGCCGCCGCCTGGAGGACGACACCGGCGGCCTGCGCCACGAGGCCGAGCAGCCAGACGCCGCTGCCGAGCAGGCGGAGAAGCGACTCGGGGCTACCGGGCTCAACCCCGAGCGCGAGCGAAGCGCGCTGCCAGAGCGTCGCAGCCAGCGCGAAGAAGATCGCGGCCAGGATCGCGAGAACTGCTGCTACCTCGTCCACGGCGCTCCACGATAGGCCGAGAGCACGACGCTCACAAGAGCCTCACCACCGCATCGCTCGTCAACAGGAGCCCGAAGACGACGGTCGAGAAGAACATGAGCCGTCGCTGGTGACCGGTGAGCCAGATCTCGGCGGCGGCGATCCAGTCCTCGGCCCGAGCGCCCGCGATCACGTAGACGGAGACCGGCAGCCAGACGAGCAAGCCGCCGACGGCGAGGTAGAGGATGGCCGCCGCAAAGTCCTCCGCGGGGCCGAGACCGGCGACGCCGACCGTCGCCCCGGCTACCAGCGTAATGGTGAGCCGCTTGACGCCGCCGATGCCGAGCAGCGTGCCGGCGGTGAAGGCCGTCCCCGGCCGGAGGCCGCGGAGCCTGTCGAGCAGAGCCTTCGTCCGGGAGTGGCCGACCACGGCGGCCGCCTCCGGTCGCCGGCGCTGCGGCCACGCGATCGCGAGGAGGAAGATGCCGAACGCGAGCTCCAACCCGGCCGCGACGTGCTCGTTCCCATCGGCGTTCGTGGTCGCCGCCGTCCCGATGAAATAGGCCGCAGCGAACGCCGCCGACTGGCCGAACATGAACCCGATGGCGAAGGCGAGGCCGTTGGCGCGACCGCGCGCGCTTGTGAGGACGGCGAGCGTCGCCACGACGGCGATCGGGCTCAACCCGGCCACCAGCCCGAAGAGCAGCACCCGCCACGACGTGTCGAGCACGGGCCCGTCGCCCTTCGGTCAGTGGTGGAAGCTGGTCGCCGTGTCGCGGTCGTGGACGGGAGCGGATTGCTTCTGCAGCCGCGGCAGCTGACGCTCCAGGTCGTGGATCAGCAGGTCGCCCAGGTCCTCGCTGAACCCGCGCTTGACGACGACCCGCAGCGCCGCGAGATCCTCACGGTCCTTCGGGAACGTGTACGCCGGCAGGAGCCAGCCGCGCTCGCGGAGGGCGTTCGAGACGTCGAAGACCGTGAAGTTGTCGATCCCGTCCTTCAGCGTGAAGGCGAAGACCGGCAGCTCGTCGCCCTTCGTCACGAGCTCGAACGGCCCCAGCTCCGCGATCCGCGCGGAGAGACCGGTGGCCACGTCGCGCGCGTACTGCTGTACCCGTCGGTACCCCTCGAAGCCGAGGCGGAGGAAGTTGTAGTACTGGCCCACGACCTGCGCGCCCGGGCGAGAGAAGTTGAGCGCGAACGTCGGCATATTGTCGCCGAGGTAGTTCACCCAGAAGACGAGGTCGTCGGGGAGCGCTTCGGCATCCCGCCAGACGACCCAGCCCACGCCGGGATAGACGAGCCCGTACTTGTGGCCGGAGACGTTGATCGAAGCCACTCTCGGGAGACGGAAGTCCCACTCCAGATCGGGGTCGACGAACGGCGCGACGAACGCCCCGGAGGCGCCGTCGACGTGGACGGGGACGTCGAGGCCCGTGTCGGCCTGCAATGCGTCGAGCGCGTCGCAGATCTCCTTGACCGGTTCGTACGAGCCGTCGAACGTCGAGCCGAGCACCGGCACGACCGCAATCGTGTTCTCGTCACAGAGCTTCACCGCCTCGTCCGCGGTCATGTGCAGGCGATCGCCCTCCATCGGCACGAGGCGCATCTCGACGTCCCAGTAGTTGGCGAACTTCTCCCAGCAGACCTGGACGTTGATGCCCATGACGATGTTGGGCGAGTCGATCGGCTTGCCCTCAGCCTTGCGCCGGTGCTGCCAGCGGCGCTTGAGCGCGAGCCCGCCGAGCATCGCCGCCTCGCTCGAGCCGGTCGTCGAGCAGCCGGTGGCCTGATCGGCATCCTGGGCGTTCCACAGCCGCGCGAGGATCGAGACGCAGCGCATCTCGAGCTCGGCGGTCTGCGGGTACTCGTCCTTGTCGATCATGTTCTTGTCGAAGCACTCGGACATGAGCGCCTGCGCCTGCGGCTCCATCCAGGTGGTCACGAAGGTCGCCAGGTTGAGGCGGGCGTTGCCGTCGATCATCAGCTCGTCGTGGATGATCTGGTAGGCCACGTCCGGCGGGATCTCGCCCTCGGGGATCCGGTGGCGCGGAATCTTCGTGCCCTCCAGGGTGAACAGGGGTGCGACGCCGAGATCGTCGTCGTTCGACCGGGGCGGTCCCTTCGGATGGCGCAGCGCCATGCTTAGCTCCTTTTCTGGCGGGTGGGGTCGTCGAAGTCGGGTGAGGCGCTCAGGCCGGGCAGGCGGCGCATCAGGTGTCGCCGACGACCACGTGTGTCACGGGGACGTCGTACCGCGTCCGCGCCACCTGGAGAACGTTCTGCTCGAGCCAGTTGGCGTCGGCTTCGGGGTGCGTGGCGAACACGACCTCGTCCGCCGGAAACTCTCGCAGCGCGTCGTCCGCAGCGCGGATCGGGTCGTGGGCACCGATCTCACCGCGGGCGGGAACACCGGCCGCTTCGAGCGCTTGGAGCGTCGCCCCGAGATGCTCGCTCGCCACCCCCCTGGGCGCGTCGTCCCCCGTCCAGAGCGAGAGACGCGAGCCCAGCTCGGGCGCGACGACGAAGACCTCGAGCCGCCGGCCGGCGGCGTGCTCGACGACCTCGTCGACGAACGCGGGCGAAGTGCAGCTGTCGTCGCAGACGAGCACGACCCTGAAGGTGCCGTCGGGCTCGGCGGCACGTCGTGTGGAGGTCGTCGGGGCATCCAGCTCCGAGGCGTGCGTCGGCCGCCTGGCCAGGACGACGGCAACGATCACCAGGGCCGTCGCCGAGACCACACCGAAGATGACCCAGCCCCAGATACCGAACTCGCCGAGGAGCATGATCGCGAACAGGACACCGAGGATGACGACGACGATCGGGATCGCCAGGAATTCCATTCGGTTGTTGTCCTTCATCGCTCCTCCTACTCGACGACGAGCACGTCCGCACCCGCGTGGCGCTTGACCTCGGCGGCGACGTCGGTCCCGATGAGCTTCGCCAGGAAGCCGTGATGATGCGAGCCGACGACGAGGAGCGACGCCCCGCGGTCCCGGACGACGTCGACGAGCACATTTGCGGGGTCACCCGCCGCCCAGAGGAAGTCGGCGGCGACGCCCTCGGTGGCAACCCGCTCCCGAGCGTGCGCGAGCACCGGCTCGAGCTCCTCCGGCACCACGAGCGGAATCATTCGCGCGGGGCTGTCGTCCAGCGTGCCGAAGTTCTGCGGCCCTTCGGGGTCGAGGGGTAGCTCGACGACGGACACGACGACGAGACTCGTGCCGTGCTCCTTGGCCTCGCCGAGCGCGCGCTCGAGCGCACGCTTCGCCGCATCCTGGTCGTCGTAGCCGACCACGATCGGGCCGGTTCGGGCAGGTGTCATGAACATCCTCCTCCGTGGGCAACGAAGCTTAAGGCGTGGCCGGGGTCGGCGGGCTGCTGGGCACGGCGTGGGCTGCGGAGCCGGGTGCAGGAGGGAGCCGGGCGGAGACGACGTAGGAGACCACGACGGCGACGATCACGAGCGGCACCAGGGTCAGGCCGTCGGCCTGGAGGAACACACTCACGATGAGAACGGACGTGAGCGGAAATCCCAGCATCGCGACCATCATCGCGCCAATACCCATTGCGGCACCCGCAATCATCGGCAGGCCGGGAAGGTGGGAAAGCGCAATGCCGCCGGCAGCGCCGATGAACATGCTCGGGAAAATGGGACCGCCTCGGAAGCTGCTCAGCGCGAGGCTGTACGCGAGGCCCTTGCAGACGACAACCATCAGGAGCGCGCCCACGGTCCAGCCGGCGGCGCCTTCGATCAGGCCCGGGAGCTGATCCTGTCCCGAGAAGAGAACCTCGGCCGAGCTTCTCCCTGTTACTTCGACGAAGATCAGCACGACAACTCCAATCGCGACGCCAACAACGGGTGTCAGCAGCACCCTTCGGCGTTCGACGATCGGCTGAAGCACTAGCGCCAGGCGCTTGATGCCGCCGCCGAGGATCGCCGCGACGACGCCGATCACGATCGCCCACAGAAACTCGGACACACCGGGGCTGCCGGCCGGAGGGATGTCCGGGACAGCGAGCGAGAAGGTGCCGAGGCCGGTCCAGTTGTCGAACCCGATGAAGATCAGCGAGCCGACACCGGCAGCGAGCAGCCCGGGCGCGAGCACCACTCCGAGCATCGCGCCGCCGATCCCGGCCACCTCCATCATCAGGAACGCGGCCGGAAGAGGCGAGCCGAGGAGCGTGCTGATCGCGGCAAAGCTCCCGGCGGCGCCGATCACGACACTGGCCATCTCAGGCGCGTCGCGCTTGACCAGGTGGACGGCGAGGACTCCGAAGCCGCTGCCGATCGCGATCAGAGGCGCCTCCGGGCCAAGGACGACCCCGAGGCTGAGCGTGGCGAACGAGGCAATGACGATCCCGGGGAGCTCGATCGGCGGCACGGGTCCGGATGCCTTGAACCCCTCCGCCGGCTTGTGCCCCGCCGTTCCCGGCAGGTACCGGATTGTGAGCGCCACCAGAAGGCCGCTCAGCGCAAGCACGGGAATCGGCCACCAGGCAGGCTGGCTGTCGAAGCCGAGGTCGCCGGGCAGGGTGCCGAACACATACTGCTGTAGCTCGGCGACACCCTCGAGAAAGAAGTACGCGGCCGCCGCCACCGGCACACCGATGATCGCGCCGAACCCGAGCAGCACGACGTACGAGCGGCTCCGGAGAAGTTCGAGCGGACTCGGCGTATCCCGTGTCGATGGCGCCGTGTGCGCGTCGGAGTGGCCCTCGTGTTCCACAGCTGTTCTCAGCCCTTCTCCACAGCCCGCAACGCCGCGACAATATCGCCGAAGCTCCAACCGATGACGACCCCGTCGTACGCCGCCGGCCGGGCCGCGATTGCCTCGCTCATGGGGATCCGTTCATTCCGAGTGGCGCTCTAGGGCCTCGTCCACGTCGTACCCGAGTGCGAGGCCGAGGCCGGGGGCAGCCGCTGCCACGCGGTCGGGGCCTACCGTGGGCAGCAACGCCGCGAGGACGCCCACGATGTCCTGCTCGGTTGCCCCTGCCTCCAGGGCCGCCTCGATCGCGCACATGTACGCGGTGGGAGCCGCAGCTACCGCGACAAGCGCCCCAACGCGCACCATCGCTTGCGTCTTCGCATCGAGACCCGAGGGGACAGTGTCCCGCAAGCCGCGCGCGAGGACCGATCCGATGTAGGCGTCATCGTGAATTGCGAGTTTTCGAAGGGTGATGGCCGGATCCTCCACGGCGGCAGAGGCATTCCACTCCTCCCGAGGCCCGGCGGCATCACCCCACACGGATGAAATCGGCCTAGGAGGAACGCTCTACGAGCCCGAGCTCGCCCGCGCGCTCGATCGCCTCGCTACGCGAGGAGACCCCGAGCTTGCGGTACACCGAGATCGCCTGCGTCTTGACCGTGTTCCGCGAGATGAACAGGTGCTCCCCGATCTCCCGGAAGGAGAGGTACGTGGACAGATGCGGGAGCAGGCGCAACTCGGCGGCCGTCAGCGTGGAGGCCTTCCCTTCCTGCGCCGCGGTCACTCGGTCAACCTGCTCGCCGAGCTCGGCCCGGCGGGCGACGAGGACACCGAGTTCGGCGCGGCGGAAAACGATCTCGTCGGCCACGGCGAGCCACGCCCTCGCCCCCGTCACGTCAAGGATGGAGAGGTGCACGTGCGCGAGCTCGAGAGCCGCCTGCACGGAATACCACGGCAGGGTGCGTGTCAGCTGGGGCCCGAGCGAGCGCGCGAGCGCCAGCTCCCGCCTGGCGCGTTCGAGATTTCCGAGTTGGGCTTCGCGCCGCGCCGAAACTGCGAAGGCAAGCGCGCAACGCGCGTGGCCCTCGAGCCCGTGCTCATCCACGAGGGCGCGGGCATCGTGGGCGAGCGCGCCCGCCCGTGCCTCATCCCCGCGGGCGGTCGCGAGCAGCGAGCGCTCCGAGAGGGCGACGATCCTCGACGGGGCGACGCCGATGCTCTCGGCCTCCTCGGCCGCGTCGGCCATCGCGGCATCGGCGGCATCGTCTTCGCCGAGAAGTAGATGCGCAGCACCGCGCAGGACGAGCGCCGCCGGACGCCAGCCGCTCGCGGGCCCGAGCTCGCGCAGGGCGAGCTCGGCGTCGGCCTGCATCTGCGGGACGCCGCCGGCACAATGCATCGCACGGACGACCGCAAGCCACGGCTCGATCGATGCGCTCCCGTCCGGGAGCGGTTCTCTGAACGTGACGCGCTCGGCAAGCGCCAGCCACCGCTCCGAAAGCGACGGCCGGCCGGCAAGGCCGTGCGCCCAGGCCTTGAGGACGGCGATCTCGGGATGGCGCTCCAGGTCGCACGACTCGTCGAACCACCCGAGCCACCTGTCGACCGTTTCCCGCTTGCCCGCGGCCCAGGCCGGGAGGGTGTGTTGACCGACGAGGCTCGCGAGCCGGTCGAGATCACCGGCTGCGTGCGCGTACTCGATCGCCGCCTCGGGCTCCCCGTGCTCCTCGCACCAGACCGACGCGCGGCGGCAGAGAACCGGAACGATGGTCGGCTCGCGCCGCTCCAGCTCGGCCCGGAGGAAATCTCTGAACTCGCGGTGGTAGCGGTACGACCAGCGGCGATGGTCGAGTGGGACCAGAAAGAGATTGGCCTGGTCGAGCGTCTCGAGCGTCCGCCCCGAGCCCTCGGACTCGAGGACGGTGTCGCAGAGCGGCCCGCACAGTGAGTCGAGGACAGATGTCCTGGTGAGGAAGCGGACGTCGTTGGCTCCGAGCCGCGTGAGGAGCTCGAAGTCGAGGTAGTCGGTGACGAAGCGGTCGTCGCCTCCCGGCATGGACGCGCCGGCGCCGCCGTCCTTGAGCGCGAGCGCCGCCAGGTAGACGCCGGTCGGCCAGCCCTCGGCCCGATCGGTGAGCTCGTCGAGCTCCTCCGCCTCGAGCTCGACGCCCAGCCCCCGCACCAGCCGCTCGGTCTCGCGTCTTGTGAGGGCAAGCTCGTCGCTCCCCACCTCGAAGAGACCCCCTCCCGCACGCAGGCGGGCGATCGGCCCCCGTGGTAGCGCGCGTCCGGCCAGGGCGACGGTGGAGCCGTCCGGCACGTGAAGCGCGAGGGTGGCTACGACGTCGGCACACCCCTTCTTGCAGATGAGGTGTGCCCCGTCCAGAGCAAGGACAACCGGCTGCCGGAGCGAGACGAAGGCGGCGAGCAGCTCGCGCCGCGCCACGGCCGGGCTCCTGCATGCGCGGATCGACGCGAGCACGGGCCCTTCGAGCGACCCGGACCGGTCGAGCGCAGACGCGATGCGCATGCACAGCCGGCGAACGTCGTCCTCCGCGTCGCACGAGACCCAGGCGAAGGGACGGTCGTCCCGCTCCGCCCACTGCGCCAACACGGTTGTCTTTCCGTACCCCGCCGGCGCGACCAACGTGACGACCGGGCCGGCCGCGGGCGCCCGCAGCCGGTTGACGAGCGCCGTCCTCCGGATGCTGGCTTGCGGCGGCGCCGGGATCTCGCTCTCGATCGAGTCGAGCGCCGGCACCGGTTCGGCGCCGTACGAGGGCACCGACGGCGAGGCCTTCGTTCGCATCGCCGAGACCCTCTCGCGTCTCGGCGCTCAAGACAAGTTGGTGCGGCGAGCTCCGTCGGGTCGACACCCACGGCGGGCATGCCCGTGAGCGCCGTCGTTCCCGCGCCGGCACCCGACTGAGCGAGATCATCCGGTTGGGACGATGGTCCCGGCCGACGTGCGTGCGAGGGTTTGCACGTGCCGTCCGGACTTGACTTCGTGCCGTCGGTGGCTCAGCGTCGCCTGGCTGAAAGCCTCGCGGCGACTCGACCATGAAAATCCCCAGGTTTCACCGGCACGAGGACGACGCTCCTCACACGCGCGCGGAGGTGGCCCAGAGCCACGTCGTCCAGATCAGCGTGGACGAGCTCGCAGATGTCTTTTCGGCTCCACGCTGGCTGCGCGACCTCGGGTTCGCCTCGTGGCTCCTCGTCGGCCTGGCCGCGTTGCTCTTCGGCATGGTCGGGCTTGTACTCGCCGCGCCACTCATGTCGGCCGCGGTGCGGATCAGCGCCCACCTAGCGCGTGCCAAGGCGGCGGCTACCGCGACCGCTCCGGGTGCGGCCGCCGAGCCTGAAGGGGCCCCGGGATGACCGCGCCCGCCGCCGCCGACAAGGTTCTTCCGTTCAAGGACCCGTCCCGTCGTCGACGCCTGGTCAAGGTGGCCAGCTGGCTGCTCGGGACCGCACTCGTCATCGTCGTCCTCAACCTCCTCGGGATCGACATCATCGGCTGGATCGACGACCTCTGGGACCAGATCAAGGAGGTCCCGGCCCGCTACATCATCCTCGCGCTGGCCGCCCAGACCGCGCAGACGGTCCTTGCCGGGCTCTCCTACTACGGCATCCTGAGCGCGGCGTACCCCGGGCACGTGGAGCTCCGCTCCATCGTCGCCGCCTACGCGGTCGGAGTGGCGATGAACAACTTCCTGCCGGCGAACATCGGCACGTTCGTGACGCTGCTCATGTTCGTGGCCATCATCCCGGCCTGCACCTTCGCGGGCGCGCTGGCGGCCTACCTGGTCCAGAAGATCTTCTTCACGCTCGCCGGGACGTTCGTCTACCTCTATCTGTTCCTCTCCGTCCCGGGCTCCTTCGACGAAGCCCTGAACGGCCTCGACGACCACGCGCTGAGAACGATCCTCGTGCTCGCGGGCGGCGGCTTCCTGATCGTCGTCGTGGCGCGCATCTTCTGGCGCCAGGTCAAGGCCCTGTGGGTAAAGGCGAAGGCGGGCGGGGCCATCCTCAAGACACCAAAGCGCTACGCGACCCGCGTCTTCCTGCCCTCGTTCCTCTCGTGGCTCTGCAAGCTGGCCGTGATCGCGATCTTCCTGGCCGCCTTCGCGATCCCGGTCACCTTCGCGTCGATCATGTGGGTGGTCGGATCGGGCTCGCTCGCGAACGTCGTCTCCGTCACGCCGGGCTCGGTCGGGATCACCCAGGCCACGAACGCGCTCGCGCTCGACGCCTGCTGCGACGTGCCAAAGAGCACGGCCGTCGACTACTCGACCGCGCAGCAGCTGATCACGACCGCCTGGAACGTCACGCTCGCGCTCGTCCTCGTCGTGTGGGTGTTCGGCTGGACGGGCGGGAAGCAGCTCGTCGGGCAGTCGTACACCGACGCGAAGGTCAAGGTCGCAGAGCAGAAGGAGCAGCGGGCCGACAAGAAGCAGGCGAAGCGCGCCGAGCGCGAAGCCCGCGGCGAGGGGATGCTCGACCGGTTCCGACGCAGCTCCGATACGGACGACTCCGAGAGCGAAAGCGAGCGCGACTAGCGCCATCTCCATGACAGGAGACGCCGATGTTCTTCCGTCTCAGCACCCTCGAGCTCGCCCTCATCCTCTTCGCAATCGTCCTGGGTGTGACTGCCCTCGGCGTCTTTGCAGGTCGGTCCCTTCGCCATCACTCGGCCACGCTGAGGGACCCGTTCTCCGCCCTACAAGCTGCCCTGCTCGGGCTCGTCGGGCTCATCCTCGCCTTCGGGCTGGCGCTGGCCGTCGGGAGGTACGAGTCCCGGCGTGCGGCTGTGGTGGACGACGCCAACGCGATCGGGACGACCTACCTGCGGGCCCAGACCCTGGTGGAGCCGGTCAGGAGCGAGTCGCTCGAGCTGCTGGTGCGATACACGGACGTCAGCATCCGCCTCTCGACCGTCGTGCCCGGCAGCGAGGCGGCCGACCAGGCGATCGCCGACGGCGATGAGCTGCTGTACGAGCTGTGGGGGCTCGCCGGAGAAGCTCTCGACCGGGCGCCCACCGACAGTGCTCCTCGGCTGTACGTCGAGACCCTCAACGAGACGATCGACATGCAAACCGTCCGGGTAGCGGGCCTCAACAACCGCGTCCCGGGCGCGGTCCTGGCACTGGAGGTTTTCGGTGCAGCGATCGCGCTCGGGCTGCTCGGGTTCTACCTCGCGCTCGTCGGCCGAGGCGTCCTCACGGTCGTGCTCGCCGCGGCGCTCGTGACGCTGCTCCTCGTGGTCACCTTCGATCTGGACCGACCCACGCGCGGCCTCATCCGCGTCCCTGATGCACCCCTGGTGAACCTGCGGGCATCGATGGTGCTGCCGCCTGCGGCGGAAGGGCCGAGCGAGCGGTGATGGACCGCCGCGTTATGGGAGGATCGCTCGCATGACCCCGGGAAACTCGGAGGGCGGGGCCACGCCGGTCGCCTACGCCGAGACTCTCGCCTGGCACGGCGAGCGGCCGAGAATCCGCCCCGGACGGCTTGTGGTGGCCTGGCTCGTTTCGGCGCTTGCGCTGCTGGCGGCGGCCTACATCGTCCCGGGCGCGGAAGTCGAGGGCTTCTGGGGCGCGCTTCTCGTCGCGCTCGTCGTCGCTGTCCTGAACGCGATCATCCCGCCGCTGATCGCGGCCCTCCGTCTGCCGTTCACCCTGGCGCTCGGCTTCGTGCTCGTCCTGTTCGCGAACGCGGCCATGCTCCTCCTCGCGGACAGCCTCACGGAAGGCGCGATCCAGCTCGACTCGTTCTGGATCGCCTTGCTCGTCTCGCTCGTGGCGTCCGCGGTCAGCGTCGCGCTCGAGGTCGTCCTCGGGTCGAACGACGACGACACGTACTCGCTCCGGACGATCCAGCGCCAGGCGCGGCGGTCGGGCGAGCGCGTCGCCACCGACGAGCCCGGGATCCTCTTCCTCGAGATCGACGGCCTCGCTCTGCCGGTGCTGCGCAACGCGATGCGCGACGGCAACGCCCCGACCATGGCGCGCTGGCTCGCGGAGGACACGCACGCGCTCACCGAGTGGGAGACGGACCTTTCCTCGCAGACGGGCGCGAGCCAGGCAGGCATCCTCCTCGGCTCCAACGAGGACATCTCGGCCTTCCGGTGGGTCGAGAAGGAGACGGGGACGCTGATGACGTGCTCGGCGCCCGCAGACTGCGCCGAGATCGAGCGCCGGCGCGGGACGGGGATCGGCCTGCTCAGGAACGGCGGCGCGAGCCGCGGCAACCTCCTCTCGGGCGAGGCCGACCACCTGATCCTGACCGTGAGCAGGCTCGAGGCCGAGAAGAAGGCGAACCCGGGCTACCGGGCGTTTCTCGCCAACGGCTTCAACGTCACCCGGGCGCTCGTCCTCTTCACCTGGGAGGTGTTCCTCGAGATCACGGCCTCGGCGCGCCAGCGGCGCCGCGACGTGCGGCCGCGGGGTCACCGGGGCGGGATCTACCCGTTCCTGCGCGCGGCCATGTGCGTCGTCGTCCGCGACCTGATCGTCTACGGCGTCCTCTCGGACATGATGAAAGGCCGTCCCGCTGTCTACGCGACCTTCTCGAGCTACGACGAGGTGGCCCACCATTCCGGCCTCGAGCGCGCGGACACGCTGGAGGCCCTGCGGAAGCTCGACGAGCAGTTCGGCCGCATCGACCGTGCGCGCAGGTACGCGCCCAGGCCGTACGAGATCGTCGTGCTCTCGGACCACGGGCAGACCCAGGGGGCGACCTTCAAGCAGCGCAACGACTACGGGCTCGACGAGCTCGTCGAGCGCTCGCTCTCGGACGGGTCGGTCACCGAGGTCGGCGGTGGCGACGAGCAGAGCGCGATGGTCGGCCACGCACTGGGCGAGGCGACCGGACGCTCGGCGACGAAGAAGCGTGCGAAGAACGACGTGAGCGGCGAGTCGGCGGTCGTCCTCGGCTCGGGGAACCTCGGGCTCGTCTACCTGATGGAAGAGCAGCGCCGGCTCACGCTCGAGGAGCTCGACGCGCGCCATCCGAAGCTCGTGCCGGCGCTGCGCGAGCACCCCCACGTCGGCTGGCTGCTCGTCCGCTCGGAGCGGGACGGGCCCGTCGCGCTCGGAGCGCGCGGGGCCCACTACCTCGCCGACGGGCGCGTCGAGGGCGAGGACCCGCTCGCGACAGTTCTCACCGACGGCGCCGCAGCACCTCCTGCGCACGGACGGCTTCCAGCACGTGGCGGACATCATGGTGGGCAGCTTCTACGACCCCGACCTCGACGAGGGGTGCGCCTTCGAAGAGCTGATCTCGTTCCACGGCGGGCTCGGCGGCCCGCAGACACGGGCGTTCATCCTCCACCCAATCGGGCTCCCCGTTCCCGAGGGTCCGATCCTGGGCGCGGCCGCCGTGCACGGGATCCTGCTCGGCTGGCGGCAACACCTCTCGAAAGGAGCTCAGTAGTGGGCTATGCGATCTGGTCCGTGGTCGGAGCCGTCGCGCTCGTCCTAGCGATCGCGACCATCGTCAGCGTCCTCCGCAATCCCCGGGTCTCGGGCGGCGAGAAGGCCGTCTGGGTCGTCTGCGCTGTGATCTTTCCGTTCCTCGGCGGGATCACCTACTTCACCGTCCGCCGGAACTGGTGAGCGTCGGCTCAGCCGGGCCGCGAGGAGCCCGGCGCCGAGGAGCAGCGCCTCCACGATCGTGATGGCGAGCCGGTTGAGCACCGTGACCCCGAGCGCGGCGCCGGAGGGAACGATGACTTCCAGCAGGCCGTACATCGAGGCCTCGCGCACGCCGAGGCCGGAAGGCGCGAACACGACGAGCACCGCCACGATCGCCCCGACTGCGGCGGCGCCGCCCAGGTAGGGGATGGTCGAGATGCCCGGGTCGGCGTCGAGCGAGCGCAGGAGCAGGTAGAGGGCCAGGCCGCCCACGAGCCACGTGAAGCTGTAGTAGACGAGCAGGCTCACGAGCGAGCGGTACGGGAGACGCGGCGGCTCGGGGGCCTCGAAGCGGCGGAAGAGGGCGCGGGCGAGCGCCGTGAAGACGCGCGGGTGGAGGAGCACCGCGAGGAGTGCCCCGAAGGCGAGGAGCGGCCAGAGCGGCGTGTCGATCTCCTCGACGGCCGTCAGCCCGACGACGAAGACGAGGATCCCGGCGACCGCCGAGAGCCCGGCCTCGAGCAGGATCGAGCTGAAGACGAATGAGGTGTCTTGGATTCCGCCCGCGCGGCGCAGCCAGACGATGCGCGCCAGCGGCGTCCACACGCCGCCCGGGATGTACTTCGCCAGCATCGAGGCCATCTCTGCCTGGAGCGCGATCCGGTAGACGACGCGGATCCCGAACGCGGCCAGGATCCACTGCCAGCCGACGACGAACAGGAGGTAGTACGCGGCGAGGACGACCAGGGACGCGAAGAGGAAGAGCGGATCGACGTCCTCGAGCAAGGGCAGGGCCTCGGCCCACGTGTCGCGCACCGCGTAGGCGAGGAAGGCCAGCGCTCCGACGAGGAAGGCGACCTGCAGCCCGACGAGCACGCGCCGGCGGCGGAGGAACGCGGGAAGCCGGCTCGCCACGCTTCCCACTCTATGAATGTCGCCAGACATGCGAAGGGCGGGCCCGAAGGCCCGCCCTGTCGCGCTCGGTCCGGGTACCGGCACTCGGTTAGTGCCAGCCCCCCTTGTCCCGGTCGTGCCCGTCGTTGTAGTCGCGATCGTTCCGACCCCAACCGTCGTTCCAGTGATCGTCCTTGCAACGATCCCGGTCGTCGTCGTCACGATCGTGGTCGCGGCAGTCGTCGTCCCGGCCGTACTTGTCCCGGTCGTGACCACCGTATTTGTCGTCCTTGTCGCACCGGTCGTCGTCACGGTCGCAGTCGTCGCGATCGTGGCCGTACTTGTCCCGGTCGTGGCCGTACTTGTCGCCCTTGTCGCACTCCTTCTTCTTCGAGACGAAGCCGAAGTCGACGGTCAGGTCGGCCCCGGAGGCAACGACCACCGAGTGCGAGGCGTTCGTCAGCGGGTTGCCGTCGGAGTCGATGTTGTCGGCCGCGGCGTTCCGCACGGTCAGGACGTAGTCGTCGAGGACGCCGCCGTTGGCGAAGTTCGACGCCTTGACCCTGACCTTGTACGCCGCTCCACAGACGACCCCGAAGCGGTAGTACCCCGGCTTCCCGGTCGTCGGATGGTTCGCGGTCGTGGTCGTGGCCACGACGTTGCCGGACGCGTCGAGCAGCTCGAGGCGCACGCCGTTCAGGCCGTACATCGAGCTCTCGTCCTGCTTCCCGTCCTTGTCCTTGTCCTTCCAGACGTAGTCACCGAGCTCGCAAGGGCGCGGGCACGGGACGTTGACCTTGACGTTGAAGCTGTCCTCGACCCGCGTGTCCGTGTGCTGCGTGATGGCCCACGCGGTGTTCGGGACGGTGTACTCGCCGCACTCGGCGTACGGACCGATCTCGCGCGTGTACGTGACGGTCTTGTCGACCTTGTTCACGCAGATCTGCTCGGCGAGCAGGCCGGCGTACGAGTCGTTGACCGAGACGCAGTGATCGATGCGATTGTCGATCGCGGTCCCGAAGTCGACCGGCGCGGAGACCGTGAACTCGCTCGAGCCCACCGACGCCGTCGCGGTCGAGGTGCGGTTGGAGTTGTCCGGCAGGTCGGCGAAGAACCGACACCGGAGCTGCGCGCCGGAGTTCAGCTGGCGCGGGAGCGGAGCGCCCTGGCACGTGACCGTTGCCGGCCCGACGCCGGAGATGACGTTCGTGACGGAGTTGACCGTCACGGCGTCGAGCTCCTTGTTGTAGACGATGATCTCGCCGACAGCCGACCAGCGGGTCGTGCCCTCGGTGGGCGTGACCGTCACCGTGTAGGTGACCGTGGTCGTCTCGCCCGGCGCGAGCGTGACGTTCTGCTTGTCCGCCGTCTTGTCGATCTTCCACGTGAACGGACGGTCGATCGACGCGTCCACGGTCAGCTCGATGTCCGGCCGTGTCGGGTCGGGCGGGTTCGCCGCCGCCGACTGGGCGAGGACGCCCGTCGCGGTGACGACCACCGCTGTGATCGCGGCGA
Source organism: uncultured Actinomycetes bacterium (assembly GCA_963784175.1). GTDB lineage: Bacteria > Actinomycetota > Thermoleophilia > Gaiellales > Gaiellaceae > JAIBJN01. Next base: position 15,119 of record CAWAQJ010000010.1, read on the forward strand.
CGAGGCCCCAACTGGCCCGTCGCCGGCGCTTGACGCTTGCCGCCATGTAGCTCTCTCCCTCTGTCGCAGGTCGTTTCACTAGCCGGTCCGACGGCCGCGGCGACCAGGGTCGCCTTCGGTCCCGAACGGCCTGCTGCCCCGCAGCCAAGGTTGCGGGTGATGCTCTCTTCCCTCCCACGGCGTCGCCGCCCGATGCGTCTGTCCCGGCCGGCGTCCGCCAGACCGGATTGAAGCAGCGAATTTCCGACTTACAAGACCAGGATCGCCCGTTCGCAGGTATGGGTCGGATCGGTCCCGACTCGTGGCCCCGGCGTGTCTACACTCGCAGGGTGAACTACGACGCGATCGTCGAAGCCGACGAGGTGCTCGCGGGCAAGCCGTTCACGGACCCGGAGAACACCGAGCGCGAGGTGGGCGTCATGGGCCACATGCTCGAGCACGAGCGCGAGCGGGCCCGATCGTGGCGCGACATCGACGACGACGGCGCCCAGCTCGAGCTGATCCTGCGCGAGCACGACGAGGAGGGCCACCGCCACCTGATCGTCGTCCCCGACCGGCGCGCGCTCGTCGAGGCGAGCGACGTGACCGCCGTCGGGTTCTTCGCCCGGCCGCGCGAGGAGGTCGACCACACGATCCTCTTCGACCTCGAGGACGAGCTCGTGGCGCGCATGCCGCACTACGCCGGCCTCGGGCTGCTGAGCTACTACGACGTCGAGCTCGTCAAGGGCGCGTACGGCAACCTCATCCTCTTCTCCACCCCAGACGTTCCGCCCGAGTGGTACGGCGACGCCGTGCACCGGCGCGCGACGGAGGTCTCACCGCGCCACTACCACGAGGTGCGCCTGCACAAGGGCTCTGTGGCCGGGCCTCTCCTCGGCTCGGGGGACATCGTCGTCGAGCGGACGAAGTACTTCGACTTCAAGACCGCTCCGCCGTGGCTCGGGCTCCGGCGCTTCGCCGCGCGCGCGCTGACGTTCACCACATCGTGACCTAAAACGTCGTGCCGTAGTCTGGAAGCGCGTGTAGCCTGCCTCGCGATTGCCCGGCCGGGGCCCAGTCCCAGCGAACCGTGACCGATGAGTCCAGCGTCGTCAGCCGGTCTGAACATGAAACCCCCCAGTAACAAGGAGGCACGCAGGCGATGACGGACGGACGAAACGTGGAACGGCGCCTAGCGCACGAACGCCTGTCCACGGGAGCACTGGCACGCTGGATGCGGTCGTGCGCCACGCACCCGGGGAGAGTGTTCCTGGCCTGGGGCGGGATCATCGTCCTCCTGATCGTTCTCGTCATCGGGATCGGGGGAAGTCTCAAGGACGAGTTCTCGATCCCGGGCTCGGACACGCAGAGAGCGACCGACCTGATCGAGTCGGAGTTCGCGGCCGAGCAGGGCGCCGTGCTCAACCTCGTCTTCGCCGCGCCCGAGGGCGAGACGCTCGACACGCCCGAGCGGCGCGAGGCGATCGAGGGAGCGATCGCCGAGCTCCAGTCGGACGAATTCGCGCCGACTGAGGACAAGGCCGGGATCGAGAGCGTCGGCGATCCGTTCAGCGAGGAGACGTTCTCCGATGACCAGCGAATCGCGTACGCCGAGGCACAGTTCAGCGAGACGATCGAGACGGAGGACCGTGACACGGTCGTCGCCGTCCAGGACGCCGTGCGCGACCAGGTCGAGCCGGTAGGGGTAGTCGTCGAGTTCAACGGCGACGCCGAGTTCCCGCCGATCGAACAGGGGATCCAGGAGGTCCTCGGCCTGCTCATGGCGCTCGTCGTGCTGCTGCTCGTCTTCCGAGCGCTCGTATCGGCCGCGATTCCGATCGTGCTCGCGATCGTGGCCGTCGCGACGGCCTTCATCCTGCTCTTCATCGTCGCGGGCTTCACCGACGTCAACACGATCACCCCGCTCCTTGTGTCGATGATCGGGCTCGGCGTCGGGATCGACTACTCGCTCTTCATCGTCACGCGGTTCCGGCAGCTCCTGCACGAGGGGCTCTCGCCCGCGGATGCGGCCGCAGAGGCCGGCGCCTCCGCGGGGCGCGCGACGCTCTTCGCCGGGCTCACGGTCGCCATCTCGGTGAGCGGGCTCGCGTTCTTCGGGCTCGACTTCGTGACGAAGCTCGGCATCGGCTCCGCGCTCGGCGTCCTGACGACGGTGCTGATGGCGAACTCGCTGCTCATCGCCGCGCTGGCGAAGCTCGGACACCGGGTCGACCGCATGAGTGTCGGGTTCCACGTCGTGCTCTTCGTGATCACGCTCGGCTTCTACGGCTGGTACTGGGCCTACAGGACCTACCGCGAGGCCAGGCGCCAGACCGGTCAAGGGCCCGGAGGCGTGCTCGGCCTGCTGCTCTGGATCGTCCTCCTGCCGGTCAGCGCGTTCGTCATCCCGTCGGAGGTTCGGCGGATGTACGAGAAGGCCGGCCGGGAGTCGCCCGTCAGCGGGCGGACGGGGCTCTGGCTCTTCCCGTTCGGAGTGCTGATCGTTCCCGGGATCGTCTGGTTCGTGAAGATCCAGCGGGCCCTCGACGGCTTGGACGTGCCCGTGGCGCTCCAGCCGATCGACGATTCGGAGACCGCGCGCGAGCGGACGCTCATCGCGCGCTGGGGACGGTTCGTGACACGGAACCACAAGCCGGTGTTCGTCGTCCTCCTCGTCGTCGGGCTCCTGCTCGCGACGGGCTCGGCGTTCGTCCGGCTCGGCGCCTCCGACCAGGGCACGCAGCCGACCGATCAGACCGCGCGGCGGGCGTACGACCTGCTCGCGGAGGGCTTCGGCCCCGGCTTCAACGGACCGATCCCGATCGTGGTCGACGTGAACGGCGACGAGCAGGCGCCGCAGCGCGTCTACGACGGCGTGCGCAACCTCGAGGGCGTCGCGTCGGCCGGCGAGCCGCAGTTCAACGACGAGGAGACGGTTGCCATCGTCTTCGTGACGCCCAACTCGGCACCGCAGGACGAGGAGACCGCGGAGCTCGTCGATCGGCTGCGCGACGACGTGGTGCCCGCGGCGACCGAGGGCAGCGACGCTGCCGTGTACGTCTCGGGGCTGAACGCGGCGTTCATCGACATCGGCAACCGGATCATGGAGCGGCTGCCGCTGTTCCTGCTCTACATCATCGGCGTGACGTTCCTCGTGCTCGCAATGGCGTTCCGCTCGATCGTTGTCTCGCTGACCGCGGCGGTGACGACGATCCTGTCGGCGTTCATCGGCTTCGGCGTGCTCACGCTCGTCTTCCAGGAGGGCTACCTGCTCGATGTCATGGGGCTCGACCGCACCGGCCCGATCGAGACGTTCGTGCCGCCGATCGCTTTCGCGATCCTGTTCGGCCTCTTCATGGACTACATGGTCTTCCTCATGAGCCGGATCCGGGAGGAGCACGTTCACGGCCTGAACACGCGAGCCGCCGTCGAGCACGGCATCGCGGCCATCGGGCGGGTCATCGTTGCCGCGGCGATCATCATGGGCACCGTCTTCGCCGCGTTCATCCTCACGTCCGACCGCATCTCGAAGGAGTTCGGGCTCGTGCTGGCGGTCGCGATCCTCGCGGACGCGCTGGTCGTGAAGATGACGCTCGTGCCGGCGTTCTTCACCTGGCTCGGGGAGAAGACGTGGTACATGCCGCGCTGGCTCGACCGGCTGCTTCCGAACATCACGATCGAGTCCCCGCACGAAGGCCAGGCCCCGCCCCCGATCGAGCCCGAGCCGGCCAGGGCGGGCAGCGGGAGCTAGGAACCTGCTGAGGGCGGCGGCACGCCGCCGCCGCCCTCGCTCTTTCGGACGCCTGACGTGGACGTTGCCGACCTGAAACGAGCGCTGACCGGCGAGGTGATCCTCCCGGACGACTCCGGCTACGACGCCGCGCGCCGCGGCTTCAACGCGTTCGTCGACCGCCGACCGGCGGTGATCGCCCGCTGCCTGGGCGCCGAGGACATCGCCGCGGCCTTCGCCTTTGCTCAGGAGAACGGGCTCGAGGTCGCCGTGCGCGGAGGCGGCCACAACCCGGCCGGGCATTGCGTGCTCGACGACGGGCTCGTGATCGATCTCTCGCAGATGCGGACGGTCGAGGTGGACGCGGACACGCAAATCGCGCACGCCGCCGGGGGCTCGACCTGGCTCGACTTCGACACGGCGACGCAGGCCCACGGCCTCGTCACACCCGGCGGCATCGTCGGCACGACCGGCGTCTGCGGCCTGACGCTCGGCGGAGGCATCGGCCATCTGACGGCGCAGCACGGGCTCACGTGCGACAACCTCGTCGGCGCCGAGCTCGTCACGCCCGACGGGAACCTGGTCCGAGCGGACGCAGAGCTCCTGTGGGCCCTCCGCGGGGGCGGCGGGAACTTCGGCGTCGCGACGCGTCTCGACTTCCGCCTGCACCCGCTGGAGAGCGTCGTCGGGGGCCTGCTCGCCTTCGGCGGGCCCGGCGTCCGCGACGCGGTCCGCGTCTTCCGCGACGTCGTGGCGGGCTCGCCGCGCGACCTGAGCTGCCAGGCCGTGCTCGGGCTCGACGACGCACAGGCGCCGACGCTCGTGGTCATCCCGTGCTACACCGGCTCGGACGCGGACCCTGCCGAGCTCCGTGAGCTGCGCTCGGCCCCCGGGCTTCTCGACGACGGCGTCCGTCCTCGCCCCTTCACCGAGCAGCAGAGCCTGTTCGACTCGCCGTACGGCGTGCAGCGCCACTACTGGAAGGGGCACTTCGTCGACGAGCTCCCGGACGAGCTGATCGACGAGCTGCTCGTGCGCGTCGCAGCGCTCGGCCGCCCGCCCGGCGACATCCTCCTCGAGTCGCTGCACGGCGCCCCGAAGGACGCCGACAACTCCGAGAGCGCCCTCAGCTACCGCACGGCCGCGTTCAACGTCAGCGCGATGGCGACCTGGGCCGACCCGGCGCTCGACGACGAGCACAGATCGTGGTCCCGCGAGACCGCGTCAGCGATCCAGCCGTGGGCGGTCAGCGGCGGCTACGCCAACTACATGCAGGCGGACGAGCCGATCGAGCGCGTCAGAGCGGCGTTCGGCGACGAGTCCTTCGACCGCCTCCAGGCACTGAAGCGGCGCTACGACCCGGGCAACGTCCTGCGCCGCAACCAGAACATCCCGCCGGGCTAGCCGCGCGTCTCCCCCTTCCTGTTGATTTTTCGTAAAGACCGCCGGTTTCGGCGTGGAAAAACGTCTGTGCTCGTAGACGGCAATCCCCTCGCCGTCACCAGCAACGAAAGGTGTACACGTGAAGCGAATCCTCTCCCTCTCTGCCGTCGTCGCCGCCGCGGTGGTCGTGCCGCTGGCCTCGGCAGCGCTGATCAAGGGGACAGAGGGCAACGACGCCCTCACGGGAACGAGCGCCCGCGACTACATCCACGGCTACGCCGGCGACGACACCATCGTCGGGAGCGCGGGCCGGGATTACGCCTGGGGCGGCGTGGGCAACGACAACGTCGCCGGCAACGGCGGTGCCGACCGCGTCTGGGGCGGCCCCGGAGACGACACGGTGACCGGTGGGAACGGCGCTGACGTCTGGGTCTCGGGCGGCGCCGGGAACGACACGGTCAACGGCGGCGACGGCGCCGACCACGTCTTCGGCGCAGCCGGGAACGACACGCTCAACGGCAGCAACGGCGACGACCAGATCCACGGCGGCCTTGGGCAGGACACGATCACCTGCGGCGACGGGATGGACACCGCGTACGTCGACCGGACGGATACCGTCGCGGCCGACTGCGAGCGGAAGCGTCCCGCCAGGCCCTAGGGGGACAAAGGCTGAGATGCCCGGGCAGACCGCGCCCGGGCATCTCACGCATCCCGCATCTCGAGCGGCCGGCCTCTAGGAGACGCGCACCGCTCCCGGGCGGCCGTCCTCGACCTCGAACGAGGCGAACTGGCGGATCGGGACGAAAAGAGGCCTGCTAGGAGGGGCGGTCCTCGGGTCCAGGGGTTACCCCGAAGAGACGGCGGCCCCTCGCGGGCGACCATCGAGCCAGTCATCGAGCAACCGCTCGTAATCCGACTGGCAAAGGGGAAGAGGATGTCTGCTTACGTACACAGGGAGCCGCGCTCGGACTCGGACGGCCACGCGTTTGCACGGCTGGTCGCCCTCGTCGCGGTTCTTCTCACCGTTCTGGCGGTCGCGGCAGAGCGCGCGCACGCCGGCTACTCGGCGCGGGTCAACAACGGGACGCTGACGCTCACGGGCAACGGAGCAAGCGATCAGCTCGCCCTCCGCCTGCAGGCGGGAGTCCCGACCACGCTGCAGGTCGACGTCGGGGACAACGGCTCGGCCGATCTCAGCTTCGACCGCGCCGCGTTCGACAGGATCGTCGTCAACGCGGGCGGCGGCAACGACCGCGTCAGGATGGACGAGGCCAACGGCGTCTTCACGGACACGGAGACGACCTCGATGAACGGCGAGGGCGGCTACGACACGCTCCTCGGCGGCGCGGGCGCCGAGACGTTCCTCGGCGGGGCGCAGAACGACCGCGTCGACGGCAACGGCGGGGCCGACGTCGGCATCCTCGGCACCGGCCACGACACGTTCGTCTGGGATCCCGGCGACGGCAGCGACGTCGTCGAGGGCCAGGGCGGCACCGACAGGCTCCTCTTCAACGGCTCCGGTGGCAGCGAGATCTTCGACTTCTCGGCCAACGGCAACCGCCTCCGCTTCTTCCGCAACCTCGGCAACATCGTCATGGACACCGACAACGTCGAACGGGTCGACCTCGAAGCACTCGGCGGCGCCGACAACGCGGTCGTCAACGACCTCACCGGCACCGACGTCGTGCTGGCGAACATCGACCTCGAAGGCGTCCTCGGCGGCGGCGCCGGCGACGGACAGCCCGACACCATCACCGCCAAGGGCACCGCGGGAGCGGACCTGATCAACGTGGCCTCCGCTTACGGGGCGATCGCGGTCGACGGCCTCGCCGCCGACGTGCGCATCCGTCGGGCGGAGCAGGGGACCGACCTGCTCACGATCGACGGGCAGGGCGGCGGAGACCTCGTGAGGCTGTTCGGCTCCGCGGCAGCGGATGTCATCGACATCGCCCCGTCGCCGGTGCCCGGCAACGCTCGGGTGACCGCGTCGAACATCCCCGCCTTCGTGGACGTGGCCGGCGTGGCGACGCTCGCTGTCTACGGCCTTGACCGCGCGGACACGATCTCGGGTGCGAGCGGCCTCGCGGCGCTGCTCCAGCTCAAGCTGTTCGGCGGCAACGGCTACGACACGCTCAACGGCGGCGACGGTGCCGACCACATCTTCGGTGGGGCGCAGAACGACCGCGTCGACGGCAACGGCGGGGCCGACATCGGCCTCCTCGGCACCGGCCACGACACGTTCGTCTGGGATCCCGGCGACGGCAGCGACACCATCGAAGGGCAGGGCGGCACGGACAGGCTCCTGTTCAACGGCTCCGGAGGCAGCGAGAACTTCGACTTCTCCGCCAACGGCAACCGCCTCCGCTTCTTCCGCGATCTCGGCAACATCACCATGGACGCCAACGACGTCGAGCGGGTCGACCTCGAGGCGCTCGGCGGCGCCGACAACACGGTCGTCAACGACCTCAGCGGCACCGACGTCGACCTGGCGAACATCGACCTCGAAGGCGTCCTCGGCGGCGGAGCCGGAGACGGACAGCCCGACACCATCACCATGAACGGCACGAACGCCCGCGACGACTTCCGAGTCCGCCGCGACGGCGACATCGTGGACGTGACGGGCATTGCTCCCCGCGTGCGGATCGCGCACTCGGAGGCGGCCAACGACAGGCTGATCCTCAACGGCCTCGGCGGCAACGACAGGTTCTTCGTCGGTGCCGGCCTGGGTGCCTTGATCCAGCTCACCGTCAACCAGTAAGCCGAACGTACCACCGCAGACAGAGGCCTCCTACGGGAGGCCTCTGTCGTTGTTGTCTAGGACGCGACCGCCTCGGTGGCGAAGCGCCTGATCAGCTCCGCCCGGGCGCGCATGTCGAGCTTGCGGTAGATCCGGCCGAGGTGGAACTCGATCGTCTTGTGGGAGAGGAAGAGCGCCGCGCCGACCTGGCGATTCGTCATGCCCCGCGCGACGTGAAGCGCGATCTGGAGCTCCTGCGGCGTCAGCTCCTCGTCCTCCCACGCCTGTCGGCGCCGGAGCTTCTCACCGGTTGCCCGCAGCTCCGTCCGCGCCCGTTCCGCCCAGGCGTCGGCTCCCATGTCCTCGAAGGCGTGGAGAGCGATCCGGAGCTGCTCGCGCGCATCGACGCGCCTCGCGGCCCGGCGGAGACGCTCGCCGAAGCAGAGCCGGGTGCGCGCCAGGGCCCACCGGTCGTCGGAGCGCTCGTGCTCGGCGAAGGCCTCCGTGAAGAACGTCTCGAACCGGTCGTCCGCAGCGAGCAGTCCGCGACCGCGCGCGCCGCCGGCCAAGCCGACGGGGCTCTGGCACTCGAGGGACGTGCCCATGGCCGCGAGAGCGCTCTCCGCTTCCGCGTGTCGCCCTGCCCGCGCGTACACCTCGACGAGCTCGGCGCGCGGGACGATGACGCGGGAGTGAATGCCGAGCTCGTCGAGGCCGCGCGCCGCAGCTTCGAGCTCGCCTGCGGCCTCGTCGAGGTTTCCGAGCGAGAGCTCGAGGAGGCCGAGCGACTGCCGGAGCCACACGCGGTAGCCGTGCAGACCGGCTTCCTCCAGGGGCGCCTCGAGCTCTTCCGCATAGCCTCGGCACTCGCGCTCCGCCCCTCGCTTCGCCGTGATCGCGACGAGGATCAGCAGGGCCTGCACGCGCGGGAGCCACAGATCCATCTCCCGGGCGAGCGCAAGAGCCTCGGATGCCGCGGCGTACGCCTCGCTGAGGAGGCCCGCGCGGTTCGCGTGCCAGGCCTGCTGATAGAGCAGATACGGGAGAAGGCCGACCGCACCCTGCTCGCGTGCGCGGTCGACGTCGCGGGAGGCATACGCAAACGCGTCGTTCGATCGCTCCAACCACTCGAGCGCGACGCCGATGCGGAGCAGGCTCAACGAATCGAGCTGCGCGCCGAAGTCCTCCACCGACTCCACGGCCCGCTCGAGCAGCGGCGTGCCCTCCGTCGAGCGCCCGACGTAACAGAGGACCCAGCCGAGCGTGAGCGACACGCGCCGGCGGATCTCGTCGTCCTCCGACTCGGCGGCAAGTGCATGCGCGCGCTCGGCGGCGGCGAGCATGCCCGGAGCGTCCCCGACTCCGAGCCGGGCGCTGCACGCCTCCGTGCAGATCTCGACCGCGAGCCTGCGATCGACGTCCTCGAGGAGGGCGGACGCCTCAACAAGCAGGTCGCCCGCGCGCTTCGGCTTGCCGGCGAGGTACTCGATCCGCCCCTGAAGCCTCAGCGCCTCCGCCTTCAGGCGCGGCCGCCTGTCCGCCTGGAGCGGCTCAGCCAGAAGCGCCAAGGCGTCGTCGGCACGACCCGCGTGCAGCGCTGCGTCGGCGGCCGCAGCGAGACGCGGCAGGCGCAGCTCCTCGTCGGCCGTCAGGCTCGCCGACCGCTCCAACGCCGCAGCCGCGGCGGCGTAGCTCGAGCGCGACAGGGCCTGCTGCGCGGCGAGCTCGAGGGCGGCTGCGGCCTCTTCGTCCACGCCCAGAGCGGCCCAGGCGAGGTGCCAGGCCCGGCGCTCCGGATCGTTGCGGTCGCGCATCGCGTCCGCGAGCGCTCGGTGAGCCTCCCGGCGCTCGGACGGCGGAGCGCCGTGGAACACGGCCGAGCGGACAAGGGGATGGCGAAAGTCGATTCGTCCCTCCGCGATGGAAATCAGCCCTTCGTCCTCGGCCGCTTCGAGCGCGGTGCTCTCGATCCCGAGCGCCTCCAACGCTTCCGCGACCGGCGCCAGCTCCGTCGAGAAGGAGACGGCGGCGACGAGCAAGGCGCGCTGGGAGTCGGCGGGAAGCGTCTCGGCGCGCCAGGTGAACGCTCGCTCGAGCGTCGCACCTGCGGGGACGGGCTCGGGCAGCGGCTCCCGCCCGCTGAGCTGCTCCGCGTCGAGCAGGCTCTGCACCTCGAGCAAAGCCAGCGGGTTGCCCCGCGTCGCCTCCCACAGCCGCTCGACGACCTCGGAGGCGACGGCCGGTCCGTCACAGCACGCGAGCAGCTGCACCGTCTCGTCCGCCGTGAGCCCGCCGAGCTCGAGACTGTCGATTCCGGGCGCTGCGAATCCTCGACCCTCACCCTCACGAACGGCGAAGAGGATCGCCACGGAGTCCGCGTCGAGCCGCTTCGCGGCGAACAGAAGGGCGTCCGTCGTCGCGCAGTCGAGCCACTGCGCGTCGTCGACGACCACGAGAAGAGGGCGCGATTCGGCCGCCGCAGCGAGAAGGCTCAGCGTCGCGGCGCCGATCGTGAAGCGGTCGTGCATCTCGGGCTCGCACAGGCCCAGAGCGCTACGCAGCGCCTTCGCCTGCTGCGACGGGATCTGCGGAAGGTGCTCGAGAAACGGGCGGAGCAGCTCGAGCAGGCCCGAGAACTGCAGCTCGGCCTCCGACTCGACGCCGAGAGCGCGCACCACGGTCATCCCGTCGGCTCGCTCCACGGCATGCCCGAGCAGGGCTGTCTTGCCGATCCCCGCCTCTCCGCGGACGACGAGTGCGTCACTCTGGCCGGTCCGGGCTCGCTCGAGCAGCTCGTCGATCCGGGCGCGCTCGCGCTCCCGGCCGACCAGCACGGACGCAACAGATCCCAGGCCTCCCGCCCGCGGCAACGCGATCGCCATCACACCTCGCCGATCTTCACCTGGGCGTCTTTCTGGCTGAGCTCCGACAGCGTTCCCTCCATCTCGAGCCGCGATGAGCCCGTCGATCGCTAGACGCCGGGCGCGGGGCCCGTCTTCCCTGCGGCCAGGCACGTAGTGTTGCCAGGGTCACCCCAGCGAGAGAAGGGAGCCGCCCATGGCAACCGCGCCCAACCGCGACCGGACTCCGCTCATGCTGATCCACGGAGCCTGGCTCGCAGCCAACAGCTGGAACAACTTCGCCGAGTACTTCGAGGGCCGAGGCTTCGCCGTCTCCGCGCCCGAATGGCCGCGCAAGCACGGCGACGTCGAGGAGCTCCGCGAAGACGCGGAGGAGATCAAGGGCCTCGGCCTCGACGAGATCGTCGACCACTACGAGGAGAAGATCCGCGCGCTCGACCAGCCGCCTGTCCTCATCGGCCACTCGTTCGGAGGACTGATCCTCGAGCTGCTGCTCGACCGGGGTCTCGGCCGGGCGGGCGTCGCCATGAGCCCCGCGCCGCCCAAGGGCATCCTCGTCCTGCCCTTCTCATCGCTGAAGGCCGCCGCTCCTGCGCTCGCGCACCCGTCCAAGCGCCGCGGCGTCGTCCCCCTGACGCTCGAGGAGTTCACCTACGGCTTCGTGAACACGTTCACGCCGGAAGCTGCAGCCGCCGCCTACGAGACCTATGCCGTTCCGGAGACCGGCCGGATCTTCTACGAGGCGGGGCTCGCGAACTTCCACCTCGACCCCCCGAGCGAGGTGCACTTCAAGAACGCCGAGCGCGCACCGCTCCTCATCGTCGGGGCGGAGAAGGACCACACGGTGCCGGCATCGCTCTCCCACAAGCAGTACGAGAAGTACGAGCGCTCGCCCGCCCAGACGGACTACATCGAGTTCGAGGGCAGGCCGCACCTGCTCATGGTGGCCGACGGCTGGGAGGAGGTCGCCGAGGCGATCGACGCCTGGCTCGACGGCGTCCTCGACGTGACCGTCATCGAGTCGCAGGAGTCCCAGGCGTAGCAGCGGAGCTCGAGGCCGGGGGCGGCGGGCCGTCGCCCCCGGCTGGATCTAGGTCGAGTCGCCCGCGTCCGGCACGGCCGGCGCTACATGCCCATCGCGTGGTACCCGGCGTCGACGTACAGCGTCGTGCCGGTGATGTTCTTCGCCTCGTCCGAGAGGAGGAAGGCCGCGGCCTCGCCGACGTCGTCGGCGTCGATCGGCCGGTGCAGCGGAGCACGCTCCTCGACGATCGCCTCCATGGTCGGGAAGCCGGCGATCGAGCGCGCGGCCAGCGTGCGGACCGGGCCGGCCGAGACCGCGTTGACGCGGATGTTCTTCTGGCCGAGGTCCCAGGCGAGGTAGCGGACCGACGAGTCGAGGGTGGCCTTGGCGACGCCCATGACGTTGTAGTGCGGGACGGCCCGCTCTCCGCCGAGGTAGGTCATCGTCATGATCGACCCGCCTCCGGCCGCCTCCATGAGCGGCTCGGCGAGCCTCGAGCAGGCGACCAGCGAATAGGCGGAGACGTCCAGCGCGAGCCAGAAGCGGTCGCGCGGCGTGTCGGTGAAACGACCCTCGAGGTCGCGCGCGTCGGCGAACGCGACCGAGTGGACGAGCAGGTCGAGCTTCCCGCCGAAGGCCTCGCTCACCTCCCCGAACACCCGCTCGAGGCCCTCGTCCGAGCGGACGTCGCACTCGGTGATCAGCGGCGAGGAGACGCCCTCGGCGAGCTCGCGCACGTTCTTCTCGATGCGCTCGCCCTGGTACGTGAAGGCGAGGTTGGCGCCGCCCTCGGCGAGACGCTGCGCGATCGCCCATGCGATCGAGCGGCGATTGGCGACTCCGAGGACGAGCCCGGTCTTTCCGGCGAAACGGTCGCTCACGCGCCGGCTCCTGGCGAGTGAGCGAGGGGAGGGTGTGTGAGGGAACCGGGAGGTTCCTTCACTGCATCAAAGAAGGGGGTACGCGGGGGAAACATGGTTTCACCCGCGGGAGCGAGCTGGCGAGCGACGGTCACGGCCGGGAGAGTCTAGTCTCGCGGGCGTGAAAGCGTTCGCGCACGACGTCTTCACCTACCCGCTCCCGACCGGGCACCGTTTCCCGCTCGGGAAGTACCGTCTCGTGCGCCAGGGGGCGGAGTCCTCGCCCGACATCGACGTCGCCGACGCCCGCGCCGCCACCGATGCCGAGCTGGGTCACGCGCACGGGCCCGACTACCTTCGGCGTGTTGCAGCGGGCGAGCTGACGCGCAGGGAGGTGCTCGCGCTCGGGCTCCCCTGGTCGCCGGAGCTCGTGGAGCGTTCGAGGCGCTCCGTCGGCGCCACCCTGATGGCAGCCGACGCGGCGCTCGCCGACGGCGTCGCGGCGAACGTCGGCGGCGGCACGCACCACGCCTTCGCCGACGCGGGCCGCGGGTTCTGCGTCTTCAACGACGTCGTCGTGACGACGAAGGCAATGCGCGCCGGCGGTCGCGTGCGGACGGTGCTGGTCGTCGATCTCGACGTCCACCAGGGCGACGGCACGCATGCGGCCTTCATGGACGATCCAGAGACGTTCACGTTCTCGGTCAACGGCTTCCGCAACTACCCGTTCAGGCGCGTCCCGGGCGACCTCGAGGCCGACCTCCCCGACGGCACCGAGGACGATCGCTACCTCGACGCCGTGGCCAGGCTCCTCCCCCAGGCGCTCGCCCGCTCCCGGCCGGACGTCTGCTTCTACCTGGCCGGTGCGGACCCGTTCCTGGGCGACCGCCTCGGGCGCCTCTCGCTGACGAAGGCCGGCCTTGCGGCCCGCGACGCCCTCGTGCGCGACACCCTGGCCGCCGCCGGCGTCCCCGTCTGCCTGACCCTCGCCGGCGGCTACGCGGACCCGATCGCCGACACGGTCGAGATCAACCTGGAGACCCTGCGGACATTCGCGTCGCAGTCGTAACCGGCGGGTCGTCCGGCATCGGCGCCGCGACCGCGCGACTGCTCACCGCGCGCGGCTGGCGCTGCATCCTGCTCGCCAGGAACGCCGAGCGGCTCGAGCAGCTGGCGGCCGAGATCGGCGCCGAGGCAGAGACGTGCGACGTCACCGAGCTCGCGCAGGTCGAGGCGGCTGCCGCGCGGATCGGCGAGCGTCATCCGGCCGTGCACCTGCTCGTCGCGAACGCGGGCATTCCGGGCGGCGGCGGGTTCCTCGACCTCACGCCCGAGAAGATCGAGGACGTGATCCGGACGAACTACCTCGGGAGCGTCTGGGCGCTGCGCGCCTTCCTGCCGCTGCTCGAGGCGGGAGCGCCGTCGGACGTGGTCAACGTTGCGTCCGTGGCCGGCGTGTTCGCGAGCGGGGGCTCGTCCGGGCCGTACGCCGCCTCGAAGCACGCCCAGCTCGCCTTCTCGCGCGGGGTCACCGCCGAGCTCGCGCCGAAGGGGATCCGCGTGCACGCCGTCAACCCGGGGCCCGTCCGCACGGAGGGCTTCCCCCAGAACCGGTTCAAGGGGACGAGGTTCGACCGTTTCGTCCTCCCGCCCGAGCGAGTCGCCGAGGCGATATTGCGTGCGGTGGAGCGCAACCGCCCTGAGTCCTTCGTCTTCGGCGCCTACCGGATCGCGGGCCTGCTCCAGGCCGCGATCCCGGGCACCCTGAGCCGCCTCACCGTTCGCAGGCGCCGTCCCCGCTAGCGGGCGAGGCGGAGCGCGACCGCCGCGACCGCAGCGCCGGCGACGGCGTCCAGCACGTAGTGGTTCGCGGTCACGAAGACGACTGCGGCGACGAGCGGCGGGTACGCGGGCGCCGCCGCGCGCAGCATTGGGCTCTCGCTCGCGGCCGCGACTCCCGCCGCGGTGACGACGGCGTAGGCGACGTGGATGCTCGGCATTGCGGCGAGCGGGTCGTAGAGCTGGGCCACGACCCCGGAGTCGAGGTCAACCCCGGTCACGTCGGACATCGTGTCGACGAAGCCCTCGAGCGAGCGGGGCGGCGCGCACGGGTAGAGGACGAAGATCGGCTGGGCGATGAGGGTGGTCAGCACGGCCGCCCGCCGGAAGCGGTGGAACTCCGGATGCTGCTTGCCGTAGAGGCGCATCAGCCAGCCGACCGTCAGGGCCGCGTTCGAGAACACGTACGCGACGTTGAGGACGGCGAGCAGACGTCGGTGCGGCAGCAGGCTCGCCTGGAGCCGGGGCTCGACGTGGATGCCGAGGCGCCGCTCGAGCGCGACGACGCGCTCCGCGTTCGCCGCAGCGCGTGCGCGCCCGCGCTCGTCGCGCTTGCGCCGGCTCGCCAGCAGGTAGAGGGCGTAGACGCCGAGGCCGATCGCGACCTCGCGGCGGCCCGAGAAGCGTGTTCCGCTCTGCGTTCCCCGGCGCATAGCGCGCATACTTACTGCCATGGGCAAGTGGCGACGCAACCTGGCCCGTATCGCCGTGGGATCCGCCGCCACGGGCGCATTCCTCTGGCTCTTTCTGCGTGAGGTCGACCTCAGCGAGGCCTGGAGCGAGATCGTGGCTCTGCCACCGTGGACGATGGTCGCGGCAGTCTCCCTGGTCGTCGCGAACGTCGTCATCATGGCCGTCCGCTGGCGCTACCTCCTCGAAGGCGCGGGCTACCGGCTCGGCCTCTGGAAGCTGTTCTCGACCGTCGCCGTAGGGCGTGGCGCGAACAACATCCTTCCCGCGCGCGGCGGCGACTTCCTGCGGATCGAGGCGCTGCGCGAGCGGCAGGTCCCTGTCTTCGTCACCGCCGGCACGCTCTTCGCCGAGCGTCTGCTCGACGGCGTCGTCCTCTCTGCCTGGATCCTCTTCGGGGCGCTCGCGATCGGGCAAGGAGGGCCGATGCTCCTGACCGGCATCGCGCTCTCCTCAGGGGCGGCACTCGGGGTCGCGCTCGTCGCCCTTGCCGCCCGCGACCCGGATCGCGCCGAGCGTTTCGCGTGGCGGGCGACTCGCCGGCTCCCGCCACGCTGGCACACGCGCTTCACCCGCGCGGCGGCGCACTTCGTGGACGGGCTCGGCGCGTTCCGCGGGCGGACGCGCCTCGTGGCCATCTTCGGCACGTCGGCGGCGATGTGGCTCGCCGACGTCGCCATGTACTACGTGGTCGGCGAGTACGCCTTCGCACTCGACCTTCCGATCGGCGCGTACTTCCTGCTCGAGGGCATCGGGAACCTCGCGCTCGCCGTCCCGGCGACGGCCGCCGGCATCGGAACGTTCGACTACCTCACCCTGCTGGCCGCAAAGGGGATCGATGTCCCGATCGACAAGGCCTCCGCCTACGTGATCACCATGCACGCGCTCGCGGTCCTGCCGGTCACGATCATGGGCGCCATCCTCGTCAGCCCGGCCTTCCCGCGCCTGCGGGGCCGGAGACGCGAGGAGCCCGCGCAGGAGCACGGCTAGCGGGGCTCGTGGGCGCTCGCGTGCTCGCGCGCGAGAAACGGAAGCTCGCGTGACCGTCGCGGGGCGGTCGCCAGCGCTTCGGCCAGTCTGCGGCGGCGCCCCTCGGCCGTCGTGAGCCCAGGCTCGACCTGCCGCCCCTCGTCGCGCGCGAGCGCGACCGCGTCCGCCAGGTCGCGCTCGAGCGCCGTCGGGTCCGCCTCGGCTCCCGCCTCGAGCCGTGCGGCCACGAACTGGCCGCAGGTCAGCGGCATCGTGCGCGCGAGCAGCGCGAGGACCTCGGCGTCCACGTCAGCGGGCGGCGGATCGACCGGCTCTCCGAGAGCGAGGTGGACGCGCGTCCGCCCGCGGACGAGCGGGTCGTAGGCGATGCTGAGCGGGCGCAGAGCCGCGGGACGCCCGCGCCTGACCAACGCGCCGATGCCGGGCCGAATCGGGCCGATCTCGCCGTCCGGCGACGGCCGGCCCTCCGGGAAGACGACGAGCACTCTGCCGTCCCGGAGAAGACCGACCAGGTGGCGGAAGTCGCCTGCGGCCCGGGCTGCACGGCGGCTCCAGAAGTCGTCGAGCTCCCCCGTCACCCCCTCTCCCGGCGTGACCGGCATCCAGAGGAGGTCGGCGTAGGCACCGTGCAGCGTGTCGCCCGCGCGTGTCGGCGCCGGCCGCCCGGCCGAGGCTGCGCGGACGCGGAAGGCGTCGACCGTCTCCTCCGGCACGAGCGCGTCGAGCGGCTGCTCGGGCCGCTCGGCGAAGACCTCACCCAGCCGCGCGACGCTAGCGCTGCGGATCGGAAAGACGTTGACGAGGGGAAGCCAGCGACCGACGCCGACCGGGTACAGGAGCCGCCGCATGCGCGGCGCCAGGTCGGGCGGGAAGCCCGCGAAGAACCCGGGCAGGAACATGTCGTCGCGGGCGGCGAAGTGGAGACGGTTCGAGCGGTTGCGCCGGCCGCCCATCCCGAAGTAGAGCGGCGGGCCGAGAATGGGCACGTCCGTCTCGCGCCGGTGCGTGGCCACCACGAGCGTGCCCGGCTCCGGCGCGAAGCCCCCTGCGCTCAGCGTGGTGACTCGAAACGCGGTGTGCGAGTACGCCCACATGCCGTGGCCGACAGCGTCGTAGAGGTCAGGCACGGCTATATCCTTGCGCTATAGAGTTCTTGTTTCCATGCGGGTTTGCGGTCCCGATGCTAACCGGACGCTAACCGGCGAGCAGAGCCGCAACTCGCTCCGACGGTCGCATCGGCTGTCTGGGAAACTGGGGGCATGGCTGACGAGTACGAACGGCGCAACGTGGCTGATGAACGTGAGCGGCGCGACGAGCCCGTCGAGGGCGCTCCTCGCGGCGGCGACCCCGAGGTCCACCTGCACACCGAGCTCGGGGAAGAGGCGAAGCGTCTCGCCACCCACCCGCGCGAGGAGGCCCACCGCTTAAGCGAGGAGCTCAAGGCGGGCGAAGTCGAGACTACGCCGCTCATCGCGCTCACGGGTCTCGGCATCGCGCTGGGCCTCGTCATCGCGCTCGTCATCGCGCTCGTTGTCGTTTTCGCCTATCTCATCTGACGGTCACTGAGACACTCGGAGGCTTCGTCTCCGTAGCTCTGGCGTCAGACGCAGACGGTCAGGTGTTGCCACCGTCAGCCGACCACGAGCCCTCTCATCGCTCCGATAGCAATCAGCGACCCACAAGAGGCAGCTTGCGCCGAGCGACACGCTTGGTGACCTTCCAGGCCACCCAGCCGAAGAGCGCATACCGCCACTTGTTCATGCGCGAGAAGGTTCCCCAATCGCCCTGACAGAAAACGTCACCGGCGGGCGCTGAGTGAAACAGCGGGAGCTTGACAGCACCCGCTCGAGCCGCCCGTCACCGGCCGTCACGGCCGTGATAGAACCTTGCGCCATGGCAGCGCTGAAGCTCGGAGACCCCGCGCCCGGGTTCTCGCTGCTCGGCACGGACGGCGGCACGTACAGCCTGGCGGACTACAAGGGGCAGCCGGTCGCCGTCGTCTTCTCGTGCTGTCACTGCCCGTACGTCATCGCGTGGGAGGACCGTCTGAACGCCGTCGCGCGCGACTATGCGGGACGCGCGGCGCTCGTCGCGGTCAACCCGAACGCCGGCTATCTCGGCGACGGGCCGGAGGACATGCGGCAGCGAGCCGAGGAGAAGGGCTTCGTCTTCCCCTTCCTCTACGACGAGACGCAGGAGACGGCGACCACGTACGGCGCGGCCCGCACGCCCGAGGTCTTCGTCTTCGACGCCGACCACCGGCTCGTCTACCACGGCGCTCCCGACTCGGACCACACCGATCCGAACGGCGCCGATCCGTATCTGCGCCCGGCCCTGGACGCGGCGCTCGCGGGATCAGCTCCCGCCGTGCAGGAGACCCCACCGGTCGGCTGCACGGTCAAGTGGCGCTGAGCTCGCGCGAGACGAGCTCGAGCGCCTCGTCCCTCGTCGCGATCGTGCCGACCGCGCGTTCCTCGGCGACGAGCTCGAGGAGGCGGCCGACCTCGGGGCCGGGGGCCACGCCGAGCCCGAGAACGTCCTCGCCGCGCAGGAGCGGCTCGGACGGCTCCGTAGCCCGCGCCGCACGCACCGCGTCGTAGAGGTCGGTCGCGCCGAGGTAGGCCAGAGCCGTGAGCGACCACGGCTCCGTCCGCCTGCGGAAGCGGTGGACTGCGCGCGCGGAGCCGTCGGGCGGCCGCTCGGCGGCCAGGAGCGTCCGGGCAAGACGTCGGAGCTCGTTGGAGATCGGAAGCTCGAGGAGCCGCTCGCCGAAGACGACGACGAGGACGAACCCCGGCGTGTCGACGAGGTCGACCCGGTCGAGGCCGTCGAGCTCGCCGCCGAGCGGAGCGAGGAGGCCCAGGTCACCGGCCCGGCGCAGCCCTTCGGGGGACATGCGCTCGAGCTCGCCGAGGATCCGCTCTCCGGCAGGCTCGCCGGTCTGGGCAGCGGACTCGCGCACGAGCTTCTCCGTCTCCTCGTCCAGCCGGAAGCCGAGCTCGTCCTCGAGCCGGACGGCCCGTAGGAGCCGCAGCGGATCGTCGTCGAAGACCGCCGGCGAGACCGCACGGAGCCGCCCGGCGGCGAGATCCGCCTCTCCACCCAGCGGGTCGACGAGATCGCCGCCCTCGAGCGGCCGAGCCATTGCGTTGACCGTGAAGTCCCGCGTGGCGAGGTCGTCCTCGATCGTCTCGCCGTGGAGCGGCGTGAAGTCGACCGTGCTCCCGCTTCGGAAGGCGACGCGCCAGGCCCCGTGCCGCTCCGAGAGCGGAAAGACCGCGCCGCCCGCCAGCCGCGCGTAGAGGCGCGCGGCCAGCTCGGGATCGGCGCAGGCGACGTCGACGTCCACGATCTCGCGCCCGAGGAGCTCGTCGCGCAGCGCGCCGCCGACGACCCACGCCGGCTCGGCGCCGACCGCCTGGCGGATGCGGTCATCCATCGACGACCCTCCGCACCGCCCGCCTCGGGTCACGCGCGATGCCGCAGGTGATCTCGTAGTTGATCGTGCCGAGGACGCGCGCGTGCTCCTCGGCACGGACACCGTCGCCGATCAGCGTCACGGGCGTCCCGGCCGGCTCGTCCCCGAGCTCGACGGCGAACGAGTCCATCGAGATCGTCCCGACCACCCGGCGCCGTACTTCCCCGACGAGCACCTCCGTGCCGGTGAGCCCGCGCCGGAACCCGTCGGCGTAGCCGACCGGGACGATGCCGATACGCGTAGGCGCGTCGGCGACGAACCGCCGCCCGTACCCCGTGCTTTCACCGGGTGCGAGGTCCCGCGTGAGGGCGACCTGGCTCCGCCACGAGAGCACAGGCTCGAGCCCGTGGCTCGCCGGGTCGTCGCCGAAGGGCGAGAGGCCGTAGATCGCGATGCCGCAGCGCACGGCATCGAGCCGGGCATCGGCGAAGCGGAGAGTGCCTGCGCTGTTGGCGAGGTGCGCCGGGACACCTGGAAAGGCGCGCCTGACCTCCTCGAACCGTGCGATCTGCGCCCGCGCGAACGACTCGTCTTCCTCGTCTGCAGTCGCGAGATGACCCATGAGACCCACGAGCCGCTCGCGCGGCAGCGTGAGTGCGTCGTCGAAGCTCATCCCCCAGCGGCCCATCCCGGTGTCGACCTTGAAGTGAACCTCAAGCCCCTCGGGCACGCTGGGCTCGGACAGGGCGACCTGAAGCCGCGCCTCGCGGGCCCGCCCCTCCTCCCCGGTATCGAGCGGGCTCATGACGAGGACGCGCGCGTCCGGAAAGGCCGCACGGAGCTCCTCGCCCTCGGCGACGGTGGCCACGCAGAGTCCAGCCGCGCCCCCGGCGAGGGCCGCGCGCGCGGCGTCGACGGCGCCGTGGCCGTACGCGTCCGCCTTGACGACCGCCCACACCTCCGCGGGCGCTGCCGCCGCCCGCAGGCGTTCGACGTTGCGGCGCAGCGCGCCGAGGTCGATCGTGATCTCGGATCGCGGCATCGGGTCTCCGCTCACCCGGAGAGCGCGGGAGAGAGCGCTTCGACGACGTCGCGCGCGATCATCCCCGCCTCGCCGTGGCGGTCGGCCGCCAGGTGCGAGGCCACCCCGCAGGCGGCCGCGGCGGCGACGGCCGCGCGGCTCGCCTCCATGCCCTTGGCCAGGAACGACGCGACGACCCCCGTGAGCACGTCGCCGCTCCCCGCCGTGGCGAGCCCGGCGTTCCCGAGGTCGGCGACGACAGGATCCCTGCCCGGTCCGGCGACGAGCGTGTCGACGCCCTTGAGGAGCACGACGGCGCCCGCGTCGTCGGCGCCGGCCTGGACGGCGTCCAGCCGGTTCGCCGCCACCAACGAGGAGGGGCGCCCGAGCAGGCGGCCGAGCTCGCCGGCGTGCGGCGTCAGGACCGTGGGCGCCTCGCGGGCGAACACCCAGTCGAGGTGGCCCGCGACCGCCCAGAGACCGTCGGCGTCGAGCACGATCGGCTTCTCCAGCCGATCGAGGAGAAAGCCGACGAGCGCCCGTGCCCCTTCCGTCCTGCCGAGACCCGGGCCGAGCGCGACCGCGCCCGCGCGCTCGGCCGCCGCCAGGATCTCGTCCGCGGCCTCCGGCGTCATCGTCCCACCCTCGTCCGGGCACGGCCTGGTCATCACCTCGACCAGCCGCTGCTCGAAGACGAGGTTCAGCGACGCGGGCACGCAGGCTGTGACGATCCCCGCACCCGCGCGAAGCGCGGCCTCGGAGGTGAGCGAGGGCGCGCCGGTCAGGCCGAGCGACCCGCCCACCACGAGCACCGAGCCCGCCGAGTACTTGTTGTCGCGCTCCGTGCGGCGCGGCACCAGGCCGAGAACCTCCCGGTTGGCGCGGCGCACGCGCGTCGGTCCCGGCGCCAGGCCGATGTCCGCCAGGACGATCTCGCCCGCGTGAAACCGGCCGGGCGCGACGACGTGCCCGACCTTGGGCGCGTGGAACGTGACCGTCACGCTCGCCTGCACGGCCGCGCCCTCGACCTTGCCCGTCGAGGCATCGACGCCCGACGGGAGATCGACGGCGACGATCGGCACGCCGGCCGCGTTCACCTCGGCAATCGCCCGCATGGCGTCGGGCCGCGGCTTCCCGCGGAAGCCGGTGCCGAAGAGCGCATCGACGACGACGTCGGCGGGCGTCTGCTCGTCGACGAAGGCGACACCGGCGTCCCGGGCCCGCCCGAGCATGACCGCCGAGTCGCCCACGATCTTCTCCTCGGAGCCGACCACGCGCACGACGGCTCGCTTGCCCGCGCGCGCGAGCTCGGCCGCGACCAGGAGCCCGTCGCCGCCGTTCGCCCCGGTGCCGCAGCACACGGCCACGCGCTCGGCTTCGGGAAAGCGCGTGACGACCTCCTGCGCAACGGCCGTCCCTGCGCGCTCCATCAGCTCGACGGTCGCTCCGGCGTACGCCCCCTCGGCTGCACGCATCTCCTCGGCCGTGTAGAGAGGCTCGGTCCAGCTCATTCCGGAACGACGGCGACGCAGACGGCCGCGGCGATGCCCTTCGAGTGCGTCATCGACAGGTCGAGCGAGCCGGCGCCCAGCCGCCGCGCACGGTCCTCGACGCGGCCGGACAGCCGCACCGACGGCTTCGGCCGGCCGGCGATCTCTACGTCCTTCCACGCGAAGGCGCGCGCGACCCCGAAGCCGAGGGCCTTGCCCACTGCCTCCTTGCCGGCGAAGCGCGCGGCGTAGTGCTGGGCAGGGTTGGCGCGCGAGTCGCAATACGCGCGCTCGGCCTCGGTGAAACACCGCTCCCGGAAGCTGGGGTAGCGCTCGAGGGTGGCCCGGACCCGGTCGATCTCGATGACGTCGAGCCCGACCTTCACGCCGCCCCTTCCCGCAGGTACGCGGGGACGTCGGCGATCGACTCGACCACGCCGTCCGGCTGCGGCTCGGCGGCGGCCAGCGTCTCCTCCCGAAACTTGCCGGTGCGGACGAGGACGCCGCGGAGGCCGGCCGCCTTGGCGCCGCCCACGTCGGCCTCGACGTCGTCCCCGACCATGACGGCCTCGCCGGGAGAGGCGCCGAGCTCGGCGAGCGCGGCGTCGAAGTAGGCACGGCTCGGCTTGCCCACGACCTCGGCCTCGACGCCGGCCGCATACTCGAGCCCGGCGACGAAGGCGCCCGAGTCGAGCATCGGGCCCCGCGAGGTCTGCCACCAGCGGTTCCGGTGCAGGCAGACGAGCCGCGCTCCCGCCTCGAGCTCGGCGAAGGCCCGGTTCAGGTTCTCGTACGCGAAGACGCGTCCCGACTCCTCGCTCTCGTCGGCGCCGCCGAGGAGGACCACGTCCGCGTCGCGGTCGACGAGCTCGACCCGCTCGGCGAGATCGTCCTTGACGGCGTCCATCGTCAACGCGAGGACACGCTGGCCCGCGAGTGCCCCGGCGGCAGCGATCGGCGTCGTGGCGAGCTCGTCGTCGTCCAGCTCGATGCCGAGCCCGCGGAGGTCGTCGGCGAGCCGCTTTCGCGCCCTCGTGGTGTTGTTCGTGACGAAGCGGAGACGGTGTCCGTCGTCCCGCAGCCGGCGCACGGCCTCCGCGCCGCCCGGCACGGCTTCGCCCGACACGTGCAGGACCCCGTCGATGTCGAGCAGAATCGCTGCCATGCGCCCCGAGTCTATTCGCGTGCGCCGCGGCCTTGCGATCCCGCTGGGGGAGATCGAGCTGCGCACGTCGCGCTCGAGCGGGCCGGGCGGCCAGCACGCCCAGAAGACCGAAACGCGGGTCGAGGCGCTGTTCGACGTCGAGGCCTCCGCCACGCTCGGCGAGACCCAGAAGCGCCGGCTCCTCGACCGCGTCGGGCCCGTCGTCAGGGCGGTGGCGCAGGACGAGCGCAGCCAGTGGCGGAACCGCGAGCTGGCGCTCGAGCGGCTGGCTACCGCGATCCGCGAAGGGCTCCATGTCGAACGGCCCCGGCGACCCACGGCGCCGACGCGCGCATCGAAGGAGCGACGGCTCGGCGAGAAGCGGCTCAGAGGGAAAACGAAACGGCTTCGCAAGCCGCCCGAAGACGACTGATCCCAGTTGTCAGACAAACAGATCATGTCTACGATTGCGCAGCAATGAGGCGCCATCGCCTCGTAGTTCCATTCGTTCTGGCCCTGTCCGGATTCGGTTGGGCAGGCGCCCACGCGGTCGCGCATCGCGCCGTGATGACGGACGACGCCATGGCACCGACCGGCGTCGGCGCGTATCTCAGCTACCTCCCGACCTCCCTCGTGCTCTGCCTGGCGCTTGCGCTGCCTCTCGCGGCCGGCGCGGCCGTCGGCGGGCGCTGGCGTGGGACGTCGGTCCGGTCGCTCTGGCTCTTCGGCCTCGTTCCGATCTTCGGCTTCGTCGGCCACAGCGCCGAGTCGTTCGTCGTAGGTGACGGAACGCTCGCGCAGCTCGGCGGCCTCGTTCCGGTCGTGGTCGTCGGCCTACTCGTTCAGATTCCCTTCGCGCTGGTCGCGGTCGGGCTCGCCCGCAGGATCCTCTGGCTCGCAGAGGGTCTCGCGCGGGCGCTGGCAGGGCCCGTGACCGCCACCCGCATCCGCGAGCCCGAGCCGTACCGGCGGGCCCGCAGCAGCATCAGGCTGGCCTTCTGCCTCGATCTCTCGGCCAGCGAACGAGGCCCTCCCTCCCCCGCCGTCGCGTAGACGCGCAAACCGGGGATGCGCCTCCGGGCGTAGGTCCCACGGGAGGAGAGGGGGAAAACTGATGCCTCGGGTCGCATCGACGGCCTGCGGGAAAAATCGACGGGGGAAGGGCAGCGCGGCCGCATGCCGCGGACGAGGCCCTGTCCACCTGGAGAGACGCCGATGACGGCGGCCGGCAACCGGCTGGCGTGGCTGCTCTCGCTCGGTCTGGCGGCCGCCGGCGGCCTGGCCGCGCACGGCCTTGCCTACCGGATCGCCGAGCCGGACCCTGAGCGCCGCCACCGGCTGCTCGAGTCGACCGGGCACGGCTACTTCGACCCGACGCTGATCGGCTCGCTCTGCGTCGCGCTGACCGTCGTGGGCTTCGCCGGCTGCGTGCACGCCGGCATCCGG
The DNA here is from genome assembly GCA_963784175.1 of uncultured Actinomycetes bacterium. GTDB lineage: Bacteria > Actinomycetota > Thermoleophilia > Gaiellales > Gaiellaceae > JAIBJN01. The sequence continues at coordinate 39,731 of CAWAQJ010000010.1, forward strand.
CGCGGCACGAGACCGCCGCTCTGGCTCTTCGCGCTCGTGCCGCCGGTCGGCTTCGCGCTCCAGGAGCACGCCGAGCGCATGCTCCACCACAACTCTTTCAGCGCAGGCACCGTCCTCGAGCCGACGTTCCTGGCCGGCCTGCTGCTCCAGCTGCCTTTCGCGATCGTCGCCCTGCTCATGGCGCGCGCGCTGCTCGTCGCTGCAGGCGCCCTCGCGCGCGAGCTCGGCACCCCACCACGCTTGCGGCTCGCTCCCGATGCGAGCCTCGCCGTTCCCATGGGCCACTGGGCCCCGACCGCGCCGACGCTCGTCGGCGCCGGAGGCCAGCGCGCCCCTCCCGCCTTCCACTAGTGGGATTCGTTTGGGCGGATCGCGTGGGCTGCGATCCAGAGCCAGGGAAGGAGGAGAGGAAGATCCGTCACGAGCACGCAATCAACGTGAGTCGTTTCGTCGCCGCGTTCGCGGTCGCGTGTGCGCTCGCCGTCGTCCTCGCACCGAGCGCGTTCGCGCACTCAGTGCTCCTGGAAACCAAGCCGGGGAACGACGTCGTCGTGCAGGAGTCACCTGACCGCGTCTCGTTGCGCTTCAACGAGTCAGTCGAGATGTCCCTCGGGGGCATCCGCGTGTTCGACGGTCAGGGCAACCGAGTCGACTCGGACGAGGTGACCCCGTCCAACGGCGCGGAAGTGGGAGCCGGGATCGAGGGAGACCTCGAGCCCGGGACCTACACCGTGGCGTGGAGGGCGATCTCGGCCGACTCGGACCCGATCTCCGGCGCGTTCGTGTTCCACGTGCAGGAGCGAGGCGTCACGTCGGGGGTCTCTCTGGACTCCCTGACGGGCACCTCGAAGACCGTTGACGCCTTCTTCACGGCGGGTCGATTCTTCGACTTCGCCCTGCTCCTTCTCTGCCTGGGCGGCGCGTCCGTCCTCGTGATCGCGCTCCCGTCGGCGCGCTGGCCGGTTCGCCGCAAGCTCTACGGCATCCTGGCCGCGCTCGCGGGGGCACTCGCCCTCGTCGCCCTTCTCAACATCGGCTTCCAGGGTGCCGCGGCGGGCGGCCTCAGCATCGTCGACGGGTTCTCGTGGGACGTCTACCGAAACGTGATCGACACGCGGTACGGCGAGATGATGCTGCTCCAGGCCGCGCTGGCCGTGACGCTTGCGCTCACGGCACTCGCCCTCCGGCACTCGGAGCACCGGGACCGGAGGCCGCTCGCGGCGCTCACGCTGGCGCTCGGCGGCGTCATGTCGCTCACGCCGTCGCTCTCGGGACACGCGAGCACGGCCGGAAAGCTGGCGATGGTCGCCGACGTCGCGCACGTGATCGCCGCCGCGCTCTGGACCGGCGGGCTGGGCTTCCTCTTCCTCGCGCTCAAGCTGGAAAAGGAGGACCGCTGGCCTTTGGCCACGCGGGCCGTCCCGCGCTTCTCGAACATGGCGGTGATCTCGGTCGTCGTCCTGATCGTCGCAGGCATCATCAACGGCTACCTCCAGGTCCGCACCTGGAGCGCCCTCTGGGAGACGGAGTACGGCCTTCTCCTCCTGGCGAAGGTCGCGCTCGTGCTCCCGCTCCTCGCCCTCGGCGCGTTCAACAACCGCTACGCGGTTCCGCGCCTGAAGGCAGGCATCGCGTCGGTGCTCGAGCGGCGGCGGTTCCTCAGGGCCGCCGGCGTCGAGCTGGGGATCATGGTCGCGATCGTCGCTGTGACGGCCGTGCTCGTGAACGCCGAGCCGGCGCGGACAGAGGCCGCGATGGAGATGGAGGAGGGCACGCACACGGAGGAGCCGACAGAGACGGCGGCCGACCACGAGGCGTTCGAGGGAATGGTCATGGTCGGAGACTCGGAGGTCATGGTCATGGTCGACCCGGCGATGCCGGGCGACAACATGATCCGGCTGACCTTCACGTCGCCGCCGGAGAACCTCACGAGAGTAAGCGCCTCGGCGTCACTCCCGAGTCAGGACATCGGGCCGCTCGACCTCGAAGCCAAGCCCGATCCCGCGGAGCCCGGGACCTACGTGATCGAGAACGCAGCGCTTTCAATCGCCGGTGAGTGGGAGCTTCGAGTCGAAGCCCTCATCGGCGAATTCGACCTACTGACAGAAACGATCGCAGTGCCGATCGGAGAGGAGTAATCAAGTGCTACGACGATTGATTCTCTGCGTCTTTGTCGCCGCCCTGCTCGTACCGGCGGCGGCGGTGGCGCACGTCACGATTCAACCGGGCGAGTGGGAGGCGGGTGCGTTCGCGCGCATGGCCCTCCGCGTCCCGAACGAGCGGGACGACGCCGAGACCACGACGGTCACGGTGCAGTTCCCGGAGAACGTCCCTTCGGCTCGCTTCCAGACGCACCCGTCGTGCGAGCGCGAGGTGCAGCGTGAGCCGCTGGCGGAGCCCATCGAGGAGCTGACGGAGCGCATCGTCAGCGTCACCTGGACCTGTGACCCGGCGATCCCGGCGGACGGGTTCGACGAGTTCGGCATCAGCTTCCGGATCCCGGAGGATGCAGCCGAAGGTGACGAGATCCTCTTTCCCGCGACCCAGACGTACTCGAGCGGCGAGGTCGTCGAGTGGATCGACCCCGACCCTGAGGGCGAGTCGCCCGCTCCGCGCGTCACTGTGATCGCCGCCGAGGAGGAAGAGGAGGCCGCAGCTCCGGCCGCGACGAGCACCGAGGAGGCAGCGCCGGTCCCGGCCGCGAGCTCGGACGATGACGACGACAACATGGCGACCGTCGCCATCGCGTTCGGAATCGCCGGTCTCGTCGCGGGCCTCGTCGCCCTCGGCATCACGCTGTTCCGCAAGCCAAAGGCGGCCACGAACTAGGTCGCAGTCCCCGAAGCAGGGCCGGTGCCTCCGCACCGGCCCTGCGGCCGGGCAGTTGTCACGGATGATCACAAGGTCTAACGTCATCGGAGTGCGGCGTCGTCTCGCGATAGCGATCGTGCTCACCCTGGGCGGCATCGCCTGGGCCGCCGTGCACTGGGCGACGCACAAGGCAGTCGGCACGGCGCCGCTCGCGCACACGCACGACCCCCACGGTCCGTCGCAGACCGCGCCTGTCGCCACCGGATACGTCTCCACCTCGCTGACCCTCTGCCTCGCGCTCGCCCTGGTCCTCGCGGCAACCGCCACGCTCGAGACCCGCCGGCGCGCAAGCCGTGGGCGCGCGCTCTGGCTCTTCGGGATCGTTCCTGTACTCGGGCTCCTGGTCGAGGCGTTCTTCGCCTCGCCGACGACGCCTGCGGGGATCGGATCCGGCCTGGTCGAGCTCGCGCCGCTGGCGCTGGTCAGCCTCGTCGTCCAGGTGGCCGTCGCCCTCGTCGCCGTCCGCTTCGCGCAGGGCATCCTCGGCTTCGCCGAGGCGTTTCTCCGGATCCTCGTCGGGCCGCACGACGCGCCGGGCGACCCCGCACGCAGAAGCTTCCCGCGCGAGCGCTCCGACCGCGCCCCTTCCTCACGCCTCTCGTATGCCGGCAGCCAGCGCGCTCCACCCGTGCTGCAGCCGGCCTTCTAGAGCGCCGGACGACACCTGAACCCCCGCGCGCGCCGCCAGGCGGCAGCCGCGGACAGGTCGACCCGGTTCTCCGGAACGCCGTCGACACAGCCTTCCCCAGGGCCGGCGTCGTCGTTCCCACCACCACCTCCGCGACGGCGTCGGCCCACCTCACAGAGGCTCCGGCCGCGGCCCGTCTCCCCCAGGGGCGGGCGCGGCCGGAAGTCTCGCATGTCTGTCGCCGACCTGCGAGCGCTCAGGACCGGCGCACCGGCGTGCCGAGGCGGAGCGTCTGCTCCGCAACCTCGCCGAAGAGCGTCTCCCACCGGCGGTGGAGCGCGGTGGCGAACTCCTCCTCGAGCGTGCGGAAGTGCTCGTCGAGAATGCGGGCGAGCGCCTTCAGGTCGAGCTGGCGCATCGCGGCGATCTGACGCTGATGAATGTCGAGCGTCTCCCTGTCGTTCTCGATGCCGCCCTGGTAGGAGTCCCGGATCGGCGCCAGCTCGCTCTCGATGTTGCGCATGGCGCTCTGGAGCGTCTTGTTGTGGCAGGCGCGGATGACCGCGCGGTGGAACATCGCGTTCGCGCCCATGACACGGGGGCGATCACCCACGTTCCTGGCGAGGAGCTCGATCGTGCGCTCGATCCCTGCGTAGTCCTCCTCCGTGGCCGCCTTCGCCGCCATCACGGTAACGGGGCCCTCGAGGAGCCGTCTCCCGCGCAGGACGTCGACCGCGTCCTCGGCCTCGACCGCGACGTTGTGCGTGATCGCGTCGACCGGGACGACCTCGGAGTTCATGAAGATACCGCCGCCTTTTCCCGCGCGGACTCGTAGAAGCCCGCTGCGCTCCAGCACGCGCAGCGCCTGCCGCAGCGTCGGCTTGGAGATCCCGAGCTGGCCCGCGAGCTGCTCCTCGGTGGGCAGCCGGTCATCGAGGCGCAGCGTGGCGCGCTCGATCCCTTCGAGAAGGTTCTCGATCGCCGCCTCGAACGTCCGCGACGTCCGCACCGGCTCCACGAACACGATCACTGCTGGGGCACCTGCTTCGTGTCTGGTCTACGTCCGCGGCTCGCGGACGGATGCTGCCGGGGGTCGATTACTCGACCGTCACCGTCTTGGCGAGGTTCCGCGGCTGGTCGACGTTGAGCCCCCGAAGCCGGGCGATGCGGTAGGCCAGGAGCTGCAGCGGGATCACTGCCAGCGCGGCCTGGAGGTACGGGTGCGTGCGGGGCACGTACACGACGTCGTCCGCATGGTGCTGGATGTCCTCGTTGCCGTCGGTCGCGATCGCGATCACCTCGGCGCCGCGGGCGCGCACTTCCTGGATGTTGGACACGACCTTGTCGTAGACGTCGGAGTCGGTCGCCACGACGACGACCGGGGTCTCCTCGTCGAGGAGCGCGATCGGGCCGTGCTTCATCTCCCCCGCCGAGTACGCCTCGGTCGGGATGTAGGAGATCTCCTTCAGCTTCAGCGCGCCCTCGAGAGCGACGGGCAGGCCGATGTGGCGCCCGAGGTAGAGGAAGAAGGGCTTCTGATAGTGGCGCTGCGCGATCTCCTCGATCGGATGGTCGCCGTCGAGGTAGGTCGCCGCCTTGGCAGGCAGGCTCCGGACCTCGGCCAGCAGCGCCTCGATCTCGGCCTCCGGCATCGTCTTGCGCACCTGCGCGAGCTTGAGGGCCAGAAGGTAGAAGATCGTCACCTGTGCGGTGAACGTCTTCGAAGCGGCGACCGCGGTCTCCAGCCCCGCGCGTGTGTAGAGAACCCGGTCGACCTCACGCGTGATCTGCGTGCCCATCAGGTTCGTGATCGCCACGGTGGGCGCGCCGCCCTCGCGGGCGAGGCGCACTGCCTGGACCGTGTCGCGGCTCTCGCCCGACTGGGAGATGCCGACGACGAGCGTGTCCTTCGAGAGCACGGGGTTGCGGTAGATCCACTCGCTCGCGATGTCGGGCTCGCACGGGATCCGAGCCCACTCCTCGATCACATAGCGGCCCACGACGCCGGAGTGGTACGCGGTGCCGCAGCCGAGGATGACCATCCGGCGGAGGTTCTGAATCTCGACCTCCGTGAGGCCGATGTCCTCGAGCTCGAGACGGTTGCCGCGCGCGCGCTCGCCGATCGTGTCGGCGATCGCCTGCGGCTGCTCGTAGATCTCCTTGAGCATGAAGGTCTCGTAGCCCTGCTTCTCGGCGGCCTCGTCGTCCCAGTCGACCTCCATCTCGTCGCGGTCGCGGACGCGCCCGCCGGCGACCGGGATGAACTGCACCCCTTCGGGCTTGATGGCGACGACTTCGCCGTCCTCGATGAGCTGGACGCGGCGCGTCTCGCGGAGGAACGCGGCGATCGAGGAGGCGAGGAACATCTCCCCCTCGCCGACGCCGACGACGAGCGGGCACTGGAGCCGTGCGCCGACGAGCGTGCCGGGATGGTCGCGGTGGATGACGACGAACGCGAAGTGGCCTTCGAGCTCGTCGTAGGTCGCGCGCACCGCCTCGACGAGGTCGCCCTGGTAGTGGCGCTCGACGAGGTGCGCGACGACTTCGGCATCGGTTTCCGACGTGAAGGTGTGCCCGTCGGCCACGAGGGAGTCGCGCAGGTCGCGGAAGTTCTCGACGATGCCGTTCAGGACGACCCCGACCTCCTCGTCCGAGCAGCCCGTCAGAGGGTGCGCGTTCTCGTAGGAGACCTTCCCGTGCGTCGCCCAGCGCGTGTGGCCGACGCCGGTGGTGGAAACGGAGCCGTTGCGGCCCGCGGCTTCCTTCAGCTGGTCGAGGTTTCCGACGGCTCGGACGTGGTCGAGACCGCTCTCCTCGATCAGGCAGATGCCCGCCGAGTCGTAGCCGCGGTACTCAAGTCGCTCGAGACCCTGGAGAAGGAGCTCCTTCGCAGTCCTCGAGCCCACGTATCCGATGATTCCGCACACTCGAAAACCCCTTCCGTCACGCCGGGGTCCCGACCCGACTTTCCGCTTGAAACGCTGGTTAGAGCCTGGTCGTTCCCCTTAAACGGGTCGAAAAAACTCGAGCCCGGCTACTTAGCCGAGCTCTCTCTGGACGAGAGGGACGATCCTAGCACAGAGCTGCTGGGCTTCAGGCTCCGTTTCCGCCTCCGCGAGGACGCGTACGACGGGCTCCGTGCCCGACGGGCGAACCAGCACGCGGCCCCGCTCGCCGAGCTCCGCGTTGATCCGCTCCGCCTCCTGCAGAACCGCCTCCGGCAGGGCCTTGCTGCGCACGCGCACGTTCTCCATCACTTGCGGAAAGCGGTCGAACGCGGCCGCCAGCTCGGCCAGCTGCCGCTCCTGTTCGACGACGGCGCGGCAGAGCAGCAGGGCGGCGGCCAGGCCGTCGCCCGTCACGTGCCCGTTCAGGTAGATCACGTGGCCGGACTGCTCGCCGCCGAGCACGCCCTCGGAGGCTCGAAGCGCCTCGAGCACGTAGCGGTCTCCCACCGCGGTCGTCAGAACACGGATGCCACGCTCCCGCATCAGCCGGTGGAAGCCGAGGTTCGTCATCTGAGTCACGGCGACGAGGTCGACCCCGAGGTAGAGCGCGAGCACGGCGAGGATCTGGTCGCCGTCGACCGGGGTTCCGGCCGCGTCCACGGCAAGCAGCCGGTCGCCGTCGCCGTCGAAAGCCACGCCGAGGTCGAAGTCCCCGGCGGCGACCGTCCGGGAGAGGAGGGCGAGGTCGGTGGCGCCGCACCCCGCGTTGATGTTCGTCCCGTCGGGCTTGTCCCCGATGACCGTGAGCGCTGCGCCGAGCCGATCGAAGACGGCCGGCGCGACGTCGACCATCGCGCCGTTGGCACAGTCCATGACCACACGAAGACCGCCGAGCGGCCCGCCGAACCTCTCGCTGACGAGGTCGACGTAGCGCTCGCCGAGGCCCGGAACGTCGGTGACCGAGCCGGTTGGAGCCGCCCCGTCGACGTCGTCGAGGAGCGCCTCGATCGCCTCCTCCTCGGGATCCTCCAGCTTGAGCCCGTTCCGGAAGAACTTGATCCCGTTGTACTCCGCGGGGTTGTGGGAGGCGGAGACGACGGCGCCTGCCTCCTCGGCGAGGAGCGCGATCGCCGGTGTCGGCAACACCCCGCCCAGGGTGACGCTCGACCCGCCCTGTGCGAGCCCCGAAACCAGCGCCGCTTCGAGCGCGGGCCCCGAGGCGCGCGTGTCGCGGCCGATGAGAACCGCTGCGCCGGAGCTCCAGCGCGCGAAGGCGCTGCCCAGGCGCTCGACGAGGTCCTCCGTCAGCTCCTCGCCGACGACTCCCCGAACCCCATCCGTGCCGAAGTACTGCCGGGCCACGCCCGTGAGCCGCCCGTCAGCGCTTGGAGAACTGCGGCGCCTTGCGCGCCTTGTGCAGTCCGGCCTTCTTGCGCTCGACGATGCGCGCGTCGCGCGTCAGGAAGCCCTCGCGCTTGAGCACGCCGCGGAGCTCCGGGTCGGCCTCGACCAGCGCGCGTGCAATGCCGTGGCGAAGGGCTCCGGCCTGGCCGCTCGGGCCGCCGCCGTGCAGGCGCGCACGGAGGTCGAAGCGGCCCTCGACGCCGGCCACGCGCAGCGGCGCGGTGGCCGTCGTGCGCAGCGCGTCGCGCGGGAAGTACTCCTCGAGCGTCCGCCCGTTGATCCAGGTCGCTCCGTCGCCGGGGCGGAGGATCACGCGCGCCACGGAGGTCTTCCGCTTGCCCGTGCCCATGTACTGCGCGATCTCGGCCATTCAGCTCTCCCTAGTCGTCCAGCGGGAGCGGTTGCGGATTCTGTGCCTCGTGCGGGTGCTCCGGCCCCGCATAGACCTTGAGCTTCGTGATCTGGCGCCGGGCGAGCCGGTTGCGGGGCAGCATGCCCTTGACCGCCTTGCGCAGCACCTCGGTGGGACGCCGCTCGAGCTGCTCGGCCAGCGTGCGCGACCTCAGCCCGCCGGGATACCCGGAGTGGCGGTAGTAGCGCTTCTGTTCCAGCTTCTTGCCCGTGACGGCAATCTTCTCCGCGTTCACCACGACGACGAAGTCGCCGGTGTCGACGTGCGGCGTGTACTGCGGCTTGCGCTTCCCACGCAGCGTGTCTGCGATGCGCGTGGCCAGCCGGCCCAGGGTCTGACCCTCGGCGTCGACGACGTACCAGCGCTGCTCGATCTCTTTTGGCTTGGCGGTGTAGGTCTTCATCACACAGAAAAGCGGCGGACAAGGCGTCCGCCGAGGCCGGATTCTAGCAGCGAGAGTTCGTTTCGGAATGATGCTTCGTCGTTGGGGTGCGATGGTCGTTCCGAGGCAAGGACGCAGGGAGCGTTCGTACCTGGAAGGTACGGGCGCGACTGAGGACGCGGCATCGGGGCGAGCAGCGCGGCCCAACGGCACAAGGCTTCGTTCCGAGACGAGCTCCTTCCTAATCCGCCACGGAGGGGCTCGCCTCGGGCCTCCCGGCAGAGCCGCGGCGCGCGATCCACAGCGCCGGCAGGACCACGAGCACCGTCCCCCCGATCGCGAGGGCGCCGACTCCGATCACGGTCAGGGCGTAGCCGCCGAGCAGCGCGAGGCTCGCGCCGGTCATGCCCGCGAGGAGGTCGTTGAAGCCGAGAAGCTTCCCGCGCTCCCAGGGAAACGTGCAATCGGCCATCTGAGCCGTCGCGGCGACGAAGGAGAGGTTCCACCCGAGCCCGATGCCGAACAGCGCGACTGCGGTGGCGGGCACGCTCTCGATCCAGAGGAGGCTCGCGACCGAGACCGCCATGATCCCGAGCCCGCCGATCAGCGCGGGAGGGCGCCCGATACGGTCGATCAGGTCTCCGACGAAGAGCACGAGCGCGTACATGCCGAGCACGTGGGCGCCGATGATCGGGAAGACCGACTCGGCGGAATGATGGTGATGGTCGACGACGACCGCGCCGGTGAGGGTCATCACGCCGACCATGACCCCGAAGCTCGCCTGGGCGGCAAGGACGGAGGGAATGACGCCCGGCCTCAGCAGGATCTCCTTCAAGGGCGCCGCCGGGCGCACGTCGGCGTCCGGGGTCCCGATCGCCAGGGCCTCGGCGATGCGCTTCGGGTCGGGTCGCACGAAGAGAACGAGGACGAGGCCCACGATGGTGAAGCAGGAGCCCGCGAGCCAGAGGAGCGCGAGCGTGTCGCCGTCGAGCTCGCGGCCGGAGAGAAGCGGGCTGAAGACGGCCGGGCCGAGGATGGCGCCGAAGACCGCGCCGACGAGGACGTACGAGATCCCACGCGCACGCCGGGCCGGCGGGTACATGTCGGCGGCGGCCGTGCGCGCGAGCAGCGCCGTTCCGCCGGCGGTGCCGACGCAGACCAGCCCGATGAAGACCGGCGTCGCCGACTCCAGGGCGCTCCCGAGCGCTGCGAGCGCGCCGCCGATCGTCCCGATCACGAAGCCGGCCGCGATCACAGGCACCCGGCCGAACCTGTCCATCGCCCGCCCGGCAGGGAGCGCGGCGAGGGCTCCCGACGCGAGCACGATCGCGGGCCCCAGACCGAGGAGCCCCTTCACGCCGATCACGAGGACGAACGTCAACGAGGCGACCGCGGCCGAGAGCTGCATCATCCCGGAGTTGGCCGCCAGCGACGCGGAGAGAAGCGCCGTGTTGCGCCTGATCGGGAGATCGGGAGGAGCCGGGGCCGCAGCCATCACGACGAAGCGTAGTCCGCGAGGCACGCCCTGAAGAGGGCGGACCCGCCGTGCGACGGATGCCGGACGTACGGTCCGCCCAGGGCGCGCTCCGCCACGCGGCCGACCGCGATCACGCTTCGACCGCAGGCCAGCTCGCGCACGAAGCGCATCCCCGCCTCGATCTCAGCCTTCGTCGGCGCACGGTTCGACGCCGGCCTGCCCGCACGATGAGGGTGCGTCGGCACGACGTTCCAGAGCAGCACGTCCTCCGCCAGGCCGAGGTCTGCCAGCACGCTGCGAACGATGGTCGCGCTCGCCTCGCCGGGCGGATCGCCGGTGAGCTGCCGCTCGGAGGTGAAGGGAATCCCGCTGACCCGGGCACCTCGGTAACCGGCCGCCTCGCCGACGAGCAGGAGACGCGCATCGCGGCGCGCCTCGAGGTACTCGGCGAGGCGCGCACGACGCAACCCGGCTCTCTTGCCGTCGCGGTAGAAGTTGAAGGTCGTTCCGATGCGGGCGGCCGAGAGGTCGCGAACGAAGGTCTCGACCCGCATGGGCCGCGTAGCCTACCGCCCCGTGCGCCGCATCACGTTTCCCCTCTACGTCGGCGGGTTCCTCGGCCCGTTCGGCGGCGCGATGCTCGTCGCGATCATCCCCAACGTCGCGCACGGCCTCGACGCGTCGGTGACCCAGGTGGCCGCCGCGATCACCGCGTACATGGTGCCGTTCGCCGTCCTGCAGCTCTTCTCGGGGACGCTCGCGGAGCGGCTCGGCCCGCGACGCGTGGTGCGCGCCGGCTACATCGGCTTCGGGGCGGCCGCGCTCGGGTGCGCGCTTGCGCCCGAGATCTGGAGCTTCCTGGCCGCGCGCGCCGTCATGGGCGCCTCGAACGCGTTTCTCTCCCCCATCCTCCTCGCCGCGCTCTCGGAGGTCGTCGCGCCGGCCGTCCTCGGGCGCACGGTGGGGACGTTCGCGGCCGCGCAGACCGCCGGCCTCACCTTCGCGCCCATCCTCGGCGGCGTCCTCGGCGAGATCAACTGGCGGCTCGCGTTCGTGCTCGTGGCGGTGGTCTCCGTCGTCCTCGCACTCCCGAAGCAGACGCTCGGCGCGGCTGAGCGGGCGGCCACCGACGCGCCGCGCGCCTCGTTCCGAACGCTGCTGAACCGGTGGATCGCGCTCCTGGCCACCCAGGCGATGCTGGGCTACCTCGGCTTCACCGCCATCGGCTTCGTGCTCGTGCTCGTCGCGGCCGACGAGTTCGCCCTCGGGTCGAGCGCGCGCGGACTGCTCGTCGCCGGCTACGGGATCGGCGGCATCCTCTTCGGCCGGTACGCAGGCTCGGTCGTCGACCGGATCGGGCGGCCGTCCGCGGCGCTCGCCGGGGCCGTCGCCTGCACGGCGGGCGTGGTCGGCCTCGTCTTCGCGCCGACCGCCTGGGGACTCGCGCTCGTCTACTTCGCCATCGGGTGTGCGTCGACATTCGTCTGGGCAGGCCTGAACACGATCGCGGTGGAGTCCTTCCCCGAGAACCGCGCCGGCGCGACGTCGGCCTACAGCGCGTTCAAGTTCGCGGGCGTCGCGATCGCGCCGCTCCTCTACGTCCCGCTCTTCCACGTCGACACCCGACTGCCGTTCGTGCTCGCGGCCGTCTTCTCGGCGCTCCTGGCCGTGCTCATCCTCCCGTGGTTCGGTCGCTACCGGTGAGGCGTCGGGTCGTCATCCACGGGCTCGTTCAGGGGGTGTTCTTCCGGGAGACGGTTCGCCGGCACGCCCAGTCGCGCGGCGTCGCAGGCTGGGTGCGGAACAACCCGGAAGGGACCGTGGAGGCCGTGTTCGAAGGAGAGCCCGAATCCGTCGAGCGGCTCGTCGCCTTCGCCCACGAGGGCCCGAGCGGGGCGATCGTCGAGCGCGTCGACGTCGTCCACGAGCAGGACGAGGGCCTCTCCGGCTTCTCCGTGCGCTGAGCTTGGAACCTCAACCAGGCGAGCGGAGTAATAGCGGCGAGAGGAGGAATCGCATGAAACGAATCCTGATCGCAGCAATCGCCGCCGGCGCCCTCTTCCAGGCGGGCGTGGCGAGCGCGGGGTGCATGGCGACCGTCGGGCTCGCCGCGCCTCCGCAGGGCATCGCTCCGGGGACGACCTGGTCGGCGGAGATCACCGTCCTCCAGCACGGGGTGCGGCCGCTTCCGAACGCGAAGACCGCCCAGCCGACGCTCACGATCGTGAACACCGAGACCGGCAGGCAGCAGACCTTCGTCGCCCAGCGGACGAACGATCCGGCCGTCTACGTCGCGAACGTTGTGTTCCCGGCGGCCGGAACCTGGCGCTACGAAGTCTTCGACGACTTCACGAGCGAGGGCGGGGAGCCCGCGCCGTGCGCGCAGACGCATACGTTCGCGGCCGTGGACATCGGCGCGCCCACGGGCGGTGGGAGTCAGACGCCTCCGAGCTCAGGCGAGCCGGCGCCGGCGCAGCCCGTTCCCACAGCGACGTCAGCCGACGACGGGAGCTTCCCGGTGTGGCCCGTCGTGGGCGCGGTGCTCGCAGGGCTGGCCGCCATCGTGGCGTCCCTGCTCCTGCTCCGCAGGCGCCGTGGGCGACCGGAGGTGGTGGCGCACTAGCTCCTAGACGGGGATCCGGCGCATGAGGGCCGCGCCCGCCAGGGGGAGGAGGGCGGCGAGGCCGAATCCGAGGCCCCACGAAGTGGAGTCGACGAGCAGCGCGAAGAGGGGCGGCGCGAGGCCCGAGGCGACGGCGAGCCCCGTCTGCTGAAAGCCGAGCGCCGCTCCGGCACGCCGGCGGCCGGCCAGCTCGGCCGTGGCCGTGAAGGACAGGCCGTTCCACGACTGGGAGAACGCCCCGGCGACGAGGAAGGCCGGGATGAAGAGGGCAAGAGGCGCCGATGTCAGGGCAGCGCTCACCGCCAGCGAGATGGAGAGCGCGAAGGCGAGCTTGAGAAGCGGCTCGATGCGCGCGCCGATCCTGTCAGACCAGCGCCCGACGACGATTCGGAGCGCGGCGCCGATCAGCTGCATCCCGGCGAACACCCCCGCGGCCGCCGTGGTCGAGAGCCCGCGAACGCCGTGGAGGAAGAGGACGGTGAACGCCATGATGCTGATCTGGGCGAGGACGATCAGGCCGCTCCCGACGGCCAGCCGCCACATGCGGGCATCCCTGAGCGGGTTGATGAAGTCCCCGAGGGCTTCGCCCTCTTCGGGCGGTGCCTCGCGCAGCCCGATCGCACCGGTGATCGCGGTCGCCAGGCACGCCCCTGCGAGCACCAGCAGCCCCGCCTTCGTCCCGCCCGCGTCCGCGATCGGCGGGAGCGCCAGGGCCGCTGCGGCTCCTCCGAGCGGCAGGGCGGTCTGCCGGATGCCGAGCGCGAACCCCCTCTCCGCCGGGTGGAACCAGCTCATGACCGCACGCCCGCTCGCAGCGTTCACGCTGGCGCCGGCGCCGCCCGCGAACACGAGCGTCAGGACCAGCACCGCGTAGTCGGAGGTGTAGGCGGCGACCACGAGCGCGCATGAGGCCAGCGCTAGACCCGAGGCGAGAACGCCGCGCTCGCCGAGCCTGTCCGTGAGGAGCCCCCAGGGCAGGAGCGTCACGACCGAGCCGATGCTGATCGCAGCGAGCACGACGCCAACCGCGGGCAGCGAGAGCCCGTACTCGTCCCGGAACTGCGGCGCCATCACCGGGATCCCGAGGAAGACGGCCGAGTAGCTCGCCTGCGCAACGGTGCCCAGGGCGAGGATCGTCCAGCGGTAGCGGCTCACGGCGCGAGGCTATCCGCGGGAAGCTCTTCGGCGGCCGGAGAGGTAACCGACGTCTAGCGGACGCGCGAATGCAGCTCAGGAAGCCGCTCGGGCGTCATGTTCTAGCCGCAGCAGCCTTCCTTGTACCGGCACGCAAGGCAGTGCCAGCTGGCCTTCGTCCACGTCATCTCGCTCCCGCAGCGCGGGCAAGTCGCCTCTGCCTCGGCCTCGTCGGCGGGGAGGCGACAGGCGGCCTGCTCGGCCTCGGCGCTCACTCCCACTCGATCGTCGCCGGCGGCTTCGACGAGAGGTCGAGCGCGACACGGTTCACTGCCGGCACCTCGTTGATGATCCGCCCCGAGATCGTCTCGAGCAGGTCGTAGGGGAGGCGGGCCCAGTCCGCGGTCATGGCGTCCTCGGAGGTGACCGCGCGGATGACGATCGGATAGGCGTACGTGCGCTCGTCGCCCTGCACGCCGACCGACTTGATGGCGGGCAGCACGGCGAAGCACTGCCAGAGCTCGCGGTAGAGCCCGGCGCGGCGCACCTCCTCGAGCAGGATCGCGTCCGCCTCGCGGAGGATCTCGAGCCGCTCCTCGGTGACGTCGCCGATGATCCGGATCGCGAGGCCAGGGCCCGGGAACGGGTGCCGCCAGACCATCTCCTCGGGCAGGCCGAGCTCCTCGCCTACGCGGCGAACCTCGTCCTTGAAGAGCATGCGGAGGGGCTCGACGAGCTCCAGGTCCATGATCTCCGGCAGACCGCCGACGTTGTGGTGCGACTTGATCGTCGCGGCGACGCCGTCGGCCGCGCCGCCCGACTCGATCACGTCCGAGTAGAGCGTCCCCTGGACGAGGTGCTTGATGCTCCCGAGTGAGCGCGCCTGCTCCTCGAAGACCCGGATGAACTCCTCGCCGATTGCCTTGCGCTTCTCCTCGGGATCGGTGACGCCGGCCAGGCGGGTGAGGAAGCGCTCGCGGGCGTCCACGTGGATCAGCGGGACGTGGAAGTGGCGGCCGAAGGTCTCCACGACCTGCGCTGCCTCGTCCTTGCGCAGGAGCCCGTGGTCGACGAAGACGCAGGTGAGCTGGTCGCCGACTGCCTTGTGCACGAGCAGCGCCGCCACGGCGGAGTCGACCCCGCCGGAGAGCGCGCAGAGCACGCGCTCGCTCCCCACCTGCGCGCGGATGCGCGCAGTCTCCTCCTCGATCACCGCCGCAGCTGTCCACGCCGGCGGCGCCTCGGCGACCCGGTAGAGGAAGTTCTTGAGGATCTCCGTCCCGTGCTCGGTGTGCAGCACCTCCGGGTGGAACTGGATCCCGTAGAGGCCGCGCGACGGATCCTCGAAGCCGCTGATCGGCGTCGAGGGCGACTCGGCGGTGATGCGCGCACCGTCAGGCGCTGCGGTGACGGAGTCGCGGTGGCTCATCCAGCCGACCTGCTCGGCGGGGAGGCCGCCGAAGAGGGCGCTGTCGGGATCGACGCGGACATCCGCCCGCCCGAACTCCGAGCCGTCGGTGCGTTCGACCCGGCCGCCGAGGTCACGGGCCATGAGCTGCATCCCGTAACAGATGCCGAGCACGGGCACGCCGAGCTCGAAGATCCCCGGATCGGCCAGCGGCGCGCCCTCGGCATAGACGGAGGCGGGCCCGCCCGAGAGGACGAGCGCAAGCGGCCGCCTGGCGGCGATCGCCGCCGGCGCGGTCGTGTGGTGGACGAGCTCCGAGTAGACGCGACACTCGCGGATGCGCCGCGCGATCAGCTGCGAGTACTGGCCGCCGAAGTCGACGACGAGGACGGGGCGCTCTTCCGGCGCCGGCTCCTGCAGCGGGAGCGCGACGACCTCGCCCACTAGTACCCCGGCCTGTAGTTCGGCGCTTCCTTGACGACCGAGACGTCGTGCGGGTGGCTCTCGCGCTGGCCCGCCGAGGTCACGCGCACGAAGCGCGCTTCCTTCAGCTCCGAGATCGTCGCGGCGCCGCAGTAGCCCATCGCCTGGCGCAGGCCTCCCACGAGCTGGTGGACGACGTTGCGGATCGGGCCCTTGTACGCGACCCGGCCCTCGATCCCCTCGGGAACGAGCTTGCCGACCTCCTCGACGTCCTGCTGGAAGTAGCGGTCGCTGGAGTGGCGTGCGCGCATGGCGCCGAGCGAGCCCATGCCTCGGTACTCCTTGAACTGCTCGCCCTGGTGGAAGACGACCTCGCCCGGGCTCTCGTCGGTCCCGGCCAGCAGCCCGCCGAGCATGACCGTGTCGGCGCCGGCGGCGACCGCCTTGGCGATGTCGCCGGAGAAGTTGATCCCGCCGTCGGCGATGATCGGCACGTCGTGGCGCGAGGCCTCGAGTGCGCAGTCGTAGACCGCTGTGATCTGTGGGACGCCGATGCCGGCGACGACGCGTGTGGTGCAGATGGCGCCTGGGCCCATGCCGACCTTGATCGCGTCGGCACCCGCGTCCGCGAGCGCCTCGACCGCCTCGGGCGTGGCGACGTTGCCGGCGATCACCGGCACGTCGGAGCGGCCCTTGAGCTCGCGCACCGTCTCGACGACACCCTGCGAGTGGCCGTGCGACGTGTCGACGACGAGCACGTCGACGTCCTCGTCCAGGAGCGCCTCGGCGCGTTCGAGCCCCTCGGAGCCGGTGCCGACCGCCGCGGCGACGCGCAGGCGCCCCTGGTCGTCCTTGGTGGCGAGCGGGTACTTGAGCCGCTTCGAGATGTCCTTGACGGTGATCAGGCCCTTGAGCCTCCCGTCCGGGTCGACGACGGGGAGCTTCTCGATCTTGTGCTGGTGGAGGACCGCTCGCGCTTCCTCGAGCGTCGTGCCGACCGGGACGGTGACGAGGTCCTGCGACGTCATCAGGTCGGAGACGGGGCGCGCGGTGTCGTCCTCGAAGCGAAGGTCACGGTTGGTGAGGATGCCGACGAGAAGCCCGTCATCGTCGGTGATCGGCACGCCCGAGATCCGGTAGGTCTCCATGATCGCGAGCGCGGACGCGACGGGCGCGCCGGGCGGCAGCGTCACCGGCTCGACGATCATCCCCGCCTCGGAGCGCTTGACCTTGTCGACCTCGGCCGCCTGCGCCTCGACCGCGAGGTTGCGGTGGATGACCCCGATGCCTCCCTCGCGTGCGAGCGCGATGGCCGTGCGCGCCTCGGTGACCGTGTCCATGGCGGCGGAGACGATCGGGATCTCGAGCGAGATCGAGCGCGTCAGGCGCGTCGTCGTCGTCACCTCTCCGGGCAAGACCGTGGACTCGGAGGGGACGAGCAGGACGTCGTCGAAGGTGAGACCTTCCTTGGCGAACTTCCGCTCCAGGGCGAGAAGACGCTCGATCTCGTCCTGACGAAGCTCGACACTCACCGTCGAGCGATCGTACCAAGCGGACTGGCTGACTTAGTTGGGAGCGCTCGACGAAACGCAGCCTGTGCCGCCGGGCCCTCCTATCCCTCTTGCGCCACGTGCTCGATGTGCTCGAGCTGGACGAGCGGTGCGAGGCGGGTCGCCTCGCGGGCGTCGAACCGGCCGGCGCCCGCCTCGAGCACCGACGCGGTGCCGGCGGCGACGGCCGAGCGCACGGCCTCCTCGAACGGCCGCCCGGCGACGCGGGCGGCGAGGAAGCCGGCCAGGAGCGTGTCCCCGGCGCCGACGACGGAGGTCGGCTCGACGCGCGGCGCCTCCGCCCGCACGCGCACTGCGGTGCGGTCTTCCCGGAGCAGCGCGTAGCAGCCCGTTTCGAGCGTGATGAGGACGTTGCGGGCGCCCAGGTCGGCGATCTCGTCGAGCCCGGCCGCGAGATCCTCCTCGTCGACGAACTCATGGCCGACGAGCGCCTCGGCTTCGCGCTGGTTGGGCGAGACGAGGTACGGCTCGGCCTCGACGGCCATCCGGAGCGGCTCGCCCTCGGTGTCGACGACGGCGAGCAGCTGGCCGCGGTTGAGCTCGCGCACGAGCTCGCCGTAGAAGCCGGGGTCGACGCCGCGCGGCATCGAGCCGGCCAGGACGACGAACTCGGCGCCCTGGGCGAGGTAGGCGAGCTTCTCGCGGAGGATGTCGAGCTCCTCCTCGCTGACCTCTGGCCCCCACTCGTTGATCTCCGTGTAGGCGTTCGAGGTCGGGTCGAGCACGGCGATCGACGTCCGCGACTCGTTGTTGATGCGGACGAAGTCGTTGAGGATGCCCTCGTTCGTCAGCTCCTCGACGAAGAGCGTGCCCGTGCGGCCGCCGGCCAGGCCCGTGCAGACCACCGGCGCCCCGAGCTGCTTCAGCGCGCGGGCGATGTTGATCCCCTTCCCGCCGGCGCTGGGGAAGCCAACGCTCGCACGGTGGCGCTGACCCGGCTGGAAGTTCGGAACGACGAGCGTCCGGTCGATCGCTGCGTTGAGCGTGACGGTGACGATCATCCGACTGGATACGGATAAGGCACCTGAGACGATCCTAGCCGACGACCGGCAGGCGGCCGCCGGACACGGCCGGTCAGAGGCCGGGGACGACCGCGGAGACCATGTCGCCCATCTCGTCGAACGCACGGTCGGCGTACCAGCCGGCGCGCTCGCCGAAGCTGGGCGCCGGGACGTCTCGCGCGGCCACGAGATCGACCCGGGCAACCTCGCGGTCCTCGAGGGTGACGACGACCTCGCCGAGCTTCTGGCCCTTCCGGATCGGCAGGTCGACCATGGCGGGGGCGATCACGCGCTCGACGAACTGCGACCCGTCCCCGAGGCGCATGACCCGGGCGGCGCCTCCGGCGGCGACCAGCCCGACGCGCTCGTCCTCGAAGGGGATCGCGGCGGTGGCGTAGCGAGCGCCCTCCCGCACGAGCGTGAACGTCGCGTACTGGTCGAACCCCCACTCCACGAGCTCCGTCAGGTCGACGTTGCGCCGCTCGCGGCCCGGGCTGCCGAGGATGACGGCGTAGACGCTCGTCGGCCCGCGCTTGGCCGCGGCGACCTGCGCCCAGCCGGCGTTGTCGGTGTGGCCAGTCTTCACGCCGACAAGACCCTGCACGCGCCAGAGCAGGTCGTTCCAGCTCTTCAGCGTGCGCGGGCCCTCGATCTGCATGGTCTTCGTGCGCACGAGGCGGCGGACGAGGGGGCGCTCCATGGCGATGCGCGCGAGCGCAAGCACGTCTTCGGCCGAGGAGTAGTGGCCGGGCGTGTCGAGCCCGTCGGGGCGCACGAAGTGGGTGTCCTCGAGCCCCAGCTCCTCCGCCTTCTCGTTCATCAGCTGCACGAATCGCCGGGGGCTGCCGTCGCCGACGTGAGCGGCCAGTGCGAACGCGGCGTCGTTGGCGCTCTGGATCAAGGCGGCGGCGAGGAGGTCGCGGACCGTGAGCTGCTCGCCGGCCGTGAGGAAGATCGACGAGCCGCCTTGGCCAATGGCCTTGGGCGAGACGGTGACCACGTCGCCCGGACGCGCGTGCTCGAGCGTGACGAGCGCGGTCATCAGCTTGGTGATGCTCGCCATGGCCATGCGGCTGTCGGCGTTCTCGGCGTAGAGCACGTCGCCCGTGCGCCCGTCTGCGACGATCACGGCCCTCGCCTCGACCGGCGGCGGCGTGGAGGCCGCGGCGGACAGGGCGACGACGAGCGCGGCGACAGCGACCGCGAGCAGAGTGAGGACGCGCAGGGGCACGGGCCTCAGGCTATAACTCGTGACGGTATGGCCGAGGCGAAGAAGGACGACAAGCCCGCCCGCATTCGCGGCGTCGAGCGCTCGTTTCAGGTGCGCGTCGGCGAGCTCGGCGGGTTCGAGCTGCGCCCGACCCGCATGTTCGTCTGGGCCGGCGGCGAGCGGAAAGGCCACGAGCGCGTGCTCCCGCTCGGCAGCCCTCCAAAGAGCCTCACCATCCCCCGCCGCCCGCGCGAGATCCGGGCCGGAGCCCTGGAGATGAAGACGCTCGGGAACCCGCTCATGACCATCGCACTCGCGGGCGTGCACTCGGCGCGGGCGCTGCGCCGCAAGATCACCGACTAGCCCTGGGTCGCCGGCGGGCGGATCCGCACGACCTGGCCGGGCGTGAGAGCGAGCGGGTCGATGCCGGGGTTGAGCTCGATGATCTGGTTGACGTCGACCTCGCAGCGCGCTGCGATCGACTCCAGCGTGTCCCCTTCGCGCACGCGGGCGCGGTTACGCAGGCACGGGCCCGCGGCATTCGTGGTCGTCCCATCCGGCGTCGTGGTGGCGGTGGTGGTCGTGTCGACCTCGGTCGAGGTCCCGCCGCTCACGCCCGCCTCGCCCTCGTTCGACTCGAGGCCGCGCTGGACCAGCACGACGAGCACCGTCGCGGCGAAGAAGAACGCGAGCGGGGCCGCCAGCCGGGCCACCCAGACGCGGAGGCGATCCGGGTCTACCACCCTGAGACCGTCCAGACGTCGTCGCGGAGCCGCGCCGCGGCGCCCGCAGCTGCGGTGCGCCAGTCGGCGCCGTCGACGCGAAATGCGTAGATCACCGAGCGCGAGACCGGGACGAGCGCGCTCGCCGGGCCGCTCGTGAACGCCCTGGCCACGTCGGCCGGCGTGCCGCCCTGCGCGCCCACGCCGGGCAGCAGCAGGATCGCCTGCGGCATCAGCTTCCTGGCCTCGGCCACGGCCCGAGGGTAGGTCGCCCCCACGACGGCACCCACGCTCGAGAGCCCGCGCTCGCCGACGAGATCCTGGCCCCAGGAGTCGACGAGCTCCGCGACCTGGTGCCAGAGCGGCCGCCCGTCCGAGAGCGCGGCGTCCTGAAGATCGGCGCTCCCGGCGTTCGAGGTCTTGACGAGGCAGAAGATCCCGTTCCCGGACCGGCGGCAGGCGGCGAGGAAAGGCTCGATCGAGTCGCTGCCGAGGTACGGGCTCACGGTGAGCGCATCGACCGGCGGCGGCATGTCCTCCCGACGCTCGAGGTAGGCGTCGGCATACGCGCGCGCGGTGGAGCCGATGTCGCCGCGCTTGGCGTCGGCGATCACGACGAGGTTCGCTGCGCGCGCGTAGTCGCAGACGTCTTCGAAGGCACGCACGCCGTCCGCGCCCAGCATCTCGAAGCAGGCCAGCTGCGCCTTCACCCCGACGACATACGGCGAGACCGCGTCGATCAGTCCACGGCAGAAGCGGGCGACCGCATCAGCGGCCGCGGCCCGGCTCCGGTGGATGTCGCCACGCAGCTCGACCGGAAGCAGCTCGGGGCGTGGATCGAGGCCCACGACGAGCTGGCTTCGCTTGGTGTCGACGGCGGCCGCAACGCGGTCGCCGAAAGTCACCGTCCCGGTTTCCGAGCGCACCCCTGCCTCGACCTCCTGCGCCATTGAATGCGGAGCTTAGAGCGCAGCCCGGCCTGACGCCTCCCCCGGCAGCATGGTCCCAATCGGCTAGGCGACCTCGCTGCGGGGAGCGCGCAGGGCCGCGAGGATCTGCCCCTCGTCAACGGGGACGACCGTCAGCTCCGGCGGCGGCCGGCGCAGGAACGAGCCGAGGAGGAGCAGCTCCTCGGCGTCCTCGGGGGCGACCGAGGGCTCCGCGGTCCGCACCGCGGCAATACCGGCGCGCACCTCGAGCGCCGCTCCGGCTCCCGGGGGGAGCTCGCGCGCGGCGGCAACTCGACCGTTCGAGACGAAGATCGCTCTCGTGAAGCCCGACTGCGACCCGGGCGTCAGCAGGCACACCTCGGCGGCGCGCAGGCGCTCGAGCGCCGCCAGCTCCCGGATGACGCTCTCCAGCGCGCGGATGCGGTCGCGCAGGCGGCCCGCGTCCTCGTAGCGAAGGCACTCGGAGAGGTCGCGCAGGCGTGCGCGCAGGCGCGGGAGCGGGCCCCCGGCCGTGAGCCGGCCGAGCTCGTCGTCGGTCGCCCCGTCGAGCGCGCGCGCCGCACGCTCGGCGCGCCGCCGGCTGCGGATCGGGCCGAGCGGGCCCGGCTGCTGAGAGACGACGAGCCGCCCGCCGCGCGGCCGCAGATAGAAGGCATGCCCGCCCCGCTTTCCGCGGGCGTTCGCAGGCGGGCGCAGCTCCCGAATCAGGCGGAGCTCCTCGAGCGCGGCCTCCACCTCCGAGCCGAGCACGGTCCATTCGACGCGGTCGACGGCGGCCAGCGCCGCCTCGACCGCAGGCCGCTGCCGCTCCGAGCGGAAGTACGAGCGCAGCCGCGCCCGCAGGTCGCGCGCCCGCCCGACGTAGAGCGGCTCGCCCCCTGCACCGCGGAAGACGTAGACGCCGGGGCGCGTAGGCGCGCCGAAGACCAGCGAGCGCTTGTCGTAGACGCGGCGGCGGCGCGGCGCGGCCAGGTCGACGAGGTCGGCCACCGTGCGCGCGCCGCGCTCCTGCGCGAGGCCGATGAGCGAGACGAGGATCTCGGCCGTCGCCTGCGCGTCCGGGAGAGCGCGATGGCACGGGCGCACCGACGTGCCGAAGAAGTGCGCGAGCGACGCGAGCCCGACGCGGGGGATGCGCCCGGCGAGGAGTCGCCGGGCGAGGCCCACCGTGTCCACAACGGGCGCCGCCAGCCGTCGGCCGGAGATGAGCTCGACCTCACGGTCGAGGAAGGCCAGGTCGAAGCGCGCGTTGTGCGCGACCAGGACGGCGTGGTCGCCTGCGAAGGCGAGGAAGCGGCTGACCGCGGCCGGCGCGCGCGGCGCTCCGCGGAGGTCGCGATCGTGGATCCCGGTCAGCCCCGCGATCACCGGCGGGAGCGCGACGCCGGGATCGACGAGCGTCTGGAACGTCCCTGCCGGCAGGAGCCCCTCGACGCGGACGGCGCCGATCTCGCAGATCCCGGAGCTGGCAGGTCGCAGTCCCGTCGTCTCGAGGTCGACAACCACGAACCGGGCCGCCTCGAGCGGCAGCTCCTGCCCGGGCGGCGCCGACAGCCCGACGCAGTCCCCGCGCCAGGCGAGCCGCGCATCACCCTCGACGACGTCCTCGAGCAGACCCCGGGCGAGCGCAACGGGGGCGTGCGCGAGCGCGAAGAGCGAGCGGGCCGCCTCCTCGGCGGGAACCGGCCCCCTCCGCTCCTCGACCAGCTCGACGAGCCGGTCGGCCGCATCGAACGCCAGCTGCACCCGTCAGAGCATACACGAACATACGTTCGTCTTAGATTGGCGTTGAGACAAGTCCGAGCGAACGGCCATGTCAGTTTCGAACGGCATCAGGAACTTTCCAGAAGCCTCCGTCGTCTCAGGGAGCATGAGGCAGTTCGGGCTCGGCTTCGTGCTCCTGCTCGCAGCGTGTGGCGGGGGCGATCCGGCATCGGAGGCCGTCGTCGAGCGCAGCGAGTCTGCAACACCGCCGTACGTTGGCCCGTTGGACGCCGGCGCCGCGGTCGCGGCGCTGGAGTGCGACGGCAAGACGCCGTACGAGCACGGCGAGGTCATCTATGACGACGGGTTGGCCACGGTGCAGGCGAACGCCGGAGCGGCGCTGAGCGACTACATGCGCGAGTCCGGCCTGATCTACATCGCCCCGGCCGACGGGTACGCCGTCGAACGTGAGCAAGGCGGGCAGGTGCTGTTGTCCTACGACGTGGACGGCCGGACGAAGGTGTCGATGCTCGCCGTCGACGACGTCCGCGACTGGAACGACGACGAGGGCTGGGGCGTGCGCGAGTGGGCGCAGTGCGATCCGTCCGAGTTCCCCGAGGACGTCACCGACGAGCTCGACATCGGCGTGTGGGAGGACGAGTCGGGCCGACGCGTGCCCGTGACCAGCATCCAGTCACTGAAGGGCTCCGAGCACTGCGACGAGACGGACATTACGTACGTGCTGGTCGGACCGGAGCAGACAGCTGATTGGTACGTGAGCGACACCCGCGGCCGCGACGGCGACGACTTCTCCGGACTGCTGCGCACGACCTTTTCCGATACGGCCAGGCTCCCCAAGGGTGCGACCGACACAGGCTGGCACCGCGGCGGCCGGCAGCTGTGGATCGGGCCGGATCAGGAGGCGGCTTACCTAGTGAGCCTCGACGATGCGCACGACGTCGAGCGCTGGCCGGCCGCCAAGGAGCCCCTCTGGTGCGCCTGAGCCGCATCGGCTCGCGCCTGATCGGCCCGCGTCCGGAGGTGCGAACTTGACGTTGATGTCTCCCGTGGGCGCCCGCAACAAGACGGGGGCCGCCCGTGCGGCCCCCGTCGAAAAACCCTTCAGGAGAGACGCTTAGCGGCGGAGCGCCGCCTTGAGCTGGCTCCCGGCGGAGAACTTCGGCACCGTGGCAGCCGGAATCTGCACGCGCTCGCCGGTGCGCGGGTTGACGCCTTGCCGCGCGGCGCGCTGCTGTGGAGAGAACTTCCCGAACCCCGTAAACGACACGGCATCGCCACTCTGCAGGGCTGCCGTGATGGACTCGAGGAACGCGTCGACCGCCTTCGTTGCATCCCGTTTGGTGAGGCCACTCCTATCGGCCACCATGTCGATGAACTCGGCCTTCGTCACTGCCGTCTCCTTCCGTCCTGTTTGTCACTGACTTGGGGGGAACCGGGCAAAACCCTAACAGAGCCCCCTGATAGCAAGCAACCATGCGGGTTTGCGGGCATTTTCCGGCCCGTTTCGGCCGATTTCAGGCTTCGAGCACGTCGCTCGCGCGGAAAAGCGCGTGGAGCCTGACGGCCTTGCGGGCGAGCGCGTCCGCGCCTCCCTCCTCGCGATCGACGACACAAATGGCAACGCGACACTCGAGCCCGGCGTCGCGTAAGACGTCGATCGCATCCGCCGCCGCGCCGCCGGACGTGACCACGTCCTCGACCAGGCACACCTCCTCGCCCGGCGTGAAAATGCCCTCGAGCCGGCGTTCGGTCCCGTAGGCCTTCGCCTCCTTGCGGACGATCAGGAACGGCAGGCCGGACGAGAGCGAGGCTGCGGCCGCGAGGGCGATCGCGCCGAGCTCGGGGCCTGCGATGCGGACCGCGCTGGGAGCGACCTCGCGTGCACGCGCGCCGAGGCGCTCACCGATCGGGCCGAGCAGGTCCGGACGGGTCTCGAAGCGGTACTTGTCCAGGTAGTAGCGCGAACGCTTCCCCGAGCGAAGCAGGAAGTCCCCCTCGAGGTAGGCGTGCTCCCGGATGAGGGTCGCGAGCTGGGCGTCGTTCACGAACGGGCCCGCGAGAGGATCCGCCGGCCGATCGGGAAGAGGCGTGCAGCTTCCTCGGAGTCGGGCGCGAACGTCACCATCGAGCCGTCGGCGTAGTAGACCTCGACGCGCTCCTTGCTCTTGCCCGTGCGCCGGAACCAGAGCGCCGCAGCGCCGACGACGGACCCGACGGCAACGGCTGCGGCGGCAAGCCTACGCTTCGCCATCGCCGGCCTCCGCCTCGTCATCCTTCTTCTTGCGACGCCGCGCGCCCGCCGCCGCCTTCTTGCGCGCCGGCTGCTCGCCGGCGAGGCGCAGGCACGTCTTCAGGTCGTAGAAGACAAGGCCCGACGTGGGCTCGCGACCGGTGACGGCCGCGACGATGCGCTCGCCGTCGCGGACGACGAAGACCGAGCCCTCGAGGAAGGCGATCTGCACCTGGCTCGGCTCGCCGCCGGGCCCGGCCGCGCCCTGCAGAAGGCCGATCGCCTCGCCCGCAATCGCGCTCGCCCGCTCGTCGCCGTCAAAGGTCGAGGCGAGCACCGCGCCCTCTCCGTCCGCGAGCACAGCCGATTCGATCTGCGAGGAGATCTCGACGAGGTCGGCGAGAGCCTGAGCCGCTTCCACGGGCGGCAAACCTAACACACGACCGTAGACTCCCTCCCCTCCGTGCACGCCATCATCCGCAAGTTTCTGGCCGACCGCGGCACGCACCTGGCGGCGATGATCGCGTACTTCGCGATCCTCGCTTTCGTCCCGCTCCTCTTCCTCGCGCTCTCGCTTCTGGCGTTCGCCGGCGAGCAGGACGAGTCGAGCCTCTTGGTCGAGGAGCTCGAGCGGGCGTTCCCGGAAAACTCGGTCGAGAACATCCTCGATGCGGTCACGGAGATCCAGGAGCAGGCGACCGAGCTCTCGGTCATCGGCGGCATCGGCCTCATCTGGGCCGCGCTCGGGTTCTTCAGCGTGCTCGAGTCGGCGTTCAACATCGTCTACGGCCTCCCGAACCGCCCTTTCATCCGCCAGAAGAGCCTCGTCCTCGTGCTCACCGCGGCGTCGCTGACCGTGCTCTTCCTCGCGCTCGTCATCTCCTCGGTCGGCGTCGAGCTCGTGCAACGCGCCGGCGTAGCGGAGGGGTTTCTGTCCTACCTCTACGCCTTGCTCGTCTCGACCGCCTTGCTGCTGGGCATGTCGTGGAGCCTCTACCGCTTGCTCACCAACATGCCTCTCACCTGGCACGAGACCCTGCCCGGCGCGATCTTCGCGGCGATCATGCTCCAGGCCAGCTTCCAGATCCTGCCCGTGTTCGTCCGCCTGTCGACCGAGCTGATCGCCTTGCAGGCGTACGGCGGCCTTGTGCTGCTCCTGGTGTGGCTCTACGTGATGGCGAACATCCTCGTGCTCGGCGCCGAGGTGAACTGGTGGCTCAGCCGCGGGCGGCGCGGCGAGGTGGCGGCGACGACCTGGTCCTAGGCCCCGGCCGACTCTGTCCCGCGCACGCGCTCCTCGAGCGCCTCGAGCACCTTCTCCTCAATGTCGGGATGGTGGTCGATGAGCCCGCGGAACGCCTGTCGCGTGAGGACGAAGAGGCGGACGGGTGCGGCGGCGGTCACGGTCGCAGTGCGCCTGGGCGATTCCCAGATGAGGGCGATCTCTCCGAAGAAGTCGCCCGGCCCGAGCTTACGCACGGTCTCACCGCCCCTCGCCACGTCGACCTCACCGTCGACGATGACGAAGAACTCGTGACCGATGTCGCCCTCGCGCGCGAGCACCTTGCCCTCATCCACCTCCAGGTCCTCGGTGACCTTCGCCAGCCCGACGAGGTCGTTGCGGGAGAGGTTGCGGAAGAGCGGCGCCTTCGCGAGCGCATCCGCTTTCGCGTCGTGCGAGAAGAGCTGCATGTGCGGAATCTACCGTGCCGAGGCGTTGCTGCCTACTGCCTGCAGCAACGCTGCCGCCGCGGCGGCACGGTGGCTCCGCCGTGCCTTCCAGGCGTCCCCGAGCTCGGCCACGGTTCGCTCCTCACCGTCCGGGATGAACACGGGGTCGTAGCCGAAGCCTTCCGACCCGCGCCGCTCCTCCGCGATCCGGCCCTCGAGCGTCCCGCCGCCCCGAAACTCCCCGCCTGAAGGGGACAGGCAGACGAGCTCGGAGACGTACCGCGCCCCGCGCCCGGCCTCGGGCACGCCGTCCAGCTCGTCGAGCAGCTTCGCCACGTTCTCCTCGTCGGTGGCGGAGAGGCCTGCGTAGCGCGCCGACCGGATCCCGGGCCGGCCGCCGAGGGCCTCGACCTCGACCCCTGAGTCTTCGCCGATGGTCCACGTCTCCCCGCCGTCGACCTCACGGCCGAAGGCGGCCTTCGCGCGGGCGTTCTCGTAGAAAGTCGCGCCGGTCTCGTCCGGGAGCTCGTCGACGTCGATCGGGTCGACCGTCCAGCCGGGCATGAGCACCGCCAGCTCCTTCGCCTTGTGGCGGTTCTTGGAGACGAGCGTCGCCCTCAATCGGTCCACCGAACCGCGACGACGCCCTCGAGCGCGGCGAGGTCCTCGACGAGGCGCTCCTCCGCCGACCCGAGCGGCGCGTCCAGCTGGATTCGGAGGCGACGGTGGTCCTTCTGGTCCTCGAACTCAACGCGGCTGATCCGAAGACGCCGTTCGTCCACGACCGCAAGCGGCTCGCTGATCGGATGCTCTGGCGTCAGGTCGACCTCCAGCGAGTTCCCGGCGCGCCGCAAGCGCGCCAGCGTCGTTCCACCCTCCAACCAGCGGAACGGGCCGAGGCCCACGAGGACGATCCCGGTGGCGATGAGCGCGGCGGAGTAGTAACCGGCCCCGACGGCCATCCCTATGGCAGCCACCACCCAGAGTCCTGCCGCAGTGGTCAGACCACGGACCGTGAGCCCCTGGCGGATGATCGCGCCCGCGCCCAGGAAGCCGATGCCGGTGACGATCTGCGCGGCGATCCGGGTCGGGTCGAAGACGACGCCCTCGGCAGTGGAGAACTGGAAGTCGCTCCACCCGTAGGCCGAGACGATCGTGAAGAGCGCCGAGCCAACGCCGACGAGCATGTGCGTCCGCAGCCCGGCTGCACGGTCGCGCAGCTCGCGCTCGAGGCCGATTGCGCCCGTGAGCGCCGCGGCGACCAGGAGCCGGATGAGGATGTCCCACCATTCGACCTCGGGAATCATGCGACCGCCTCCTTCTGCTTCACCCCGATCTCGCCGATACCCGCGGCCGCGAGGTCGACGAGCGCGTCGAGCTCCACTCGGCTGAACGGCACCCGCTCCGCCGTCGCCTGCACCTCGATGAGCCGGCCGTCACCGGTCATCACAACGTTCATGTCCACGTCGGCCCCGGAGTCCTCCACGTAGTCGAGATCGAGCCGCGGCTCGCCGTCGACGATCCCGACGGAGACGGCGCCGACGAGCTCGGCGGGCTCGGGCAGCCCAGACCGGCGGGTCGCAAGGGTGAGTGCGACCCAGGCGCCGCTGATGGCGGCGGTGCGGGTTCCCCCGTCAGCCTGGATCACGTCGCAGTCGATCCAGATCGTGTGCTCGCCCAGCGTCTCCAGGTCGTAGACGGCGCGGAGCGAGCGGCCGAGGAGCCGCTGGATCTCGACCGTGCGGCCCTTCTGCTTCCCGGCGCTCGCCTCGCGCGGCGTGCGGGATCCCGTCGACGCCGGGAGCATCCCGTACTCGGCCGTCATCCAGCCCCGGCCGGTATTCGCGAGCCAGCGCGGCACGCCCTCCTCCACGCTGGCCGTGCAGAGCACGCGGGTGGCGCCGAAGGAGATGAGCGCGGAGCCGGTGGCCTGCTCGACGAAGCCGGTCTCGATCGAGACGGGCCGGAGCTCGTCGGGCTTGCGCCCTTCGCGGGTCACCTCGTCACACCCTCGTCACGATCCGCGCACCACGGCCGCGATTTTCGGCGTTACGCTCGAAGCGGGTGGTGGGATGGGGTGCCCCGTTCTTACTCAGACGCGCGAGGGTGATCACGCGGCGGCGAGCTCGAGCTCTCGGACGCTGACCTGCTCGACACTCGCGATCGGCAGCTGGAGGAAGCGTTCGCCGAGGGTCCGGAACTCCTCCGGCGAACCGGTGGTGAGGAACCGCGTCGCGCCCTCACGGGCCTGGTCGTTCTCGACGCCTTTGCGCGCCAGCGTCTCGGCCACCTCGCGCGCGGTCTCCTCCGCCGAGAAGACGAGTGTCGTCCCGCGTCCGAACACACGCTCGAAGACGCGCCTGATCATGGGGTAGTGGGTGCAGCCGAGGATGACGGTGTCGACGTCCTCGGCCTTCAGCGGCGCCGCGTACTCGCGCACGGCGGCGTCGAGCTCCGCCCCCACCACGCCCGCTTCGATCAGCGGCACGAGCTTGGGGCAGGCGACCGACACGACATGGGCGCCGGCATCGAGCGCACGGATGATGTCCTCGTAGCGCCGACTCGCCACGGTCGCCTCGGTCGCGAGGAGGCCGATGCGGCGGTTGCGGGTCGCTTGCACGGCGGCGTGCGCCTCGGGGAGAAGAACGCCCACGATCGGAACGCGCAGCGACTCTTGCAGCGCGGGCAGCGCCGCCGAGGTGGCCGCGTTACAGGCGGCGACGATCAGCTTCACGCCCGCCTGCTCGAGATAGGCCGCGATCTCGTGCGCGAACCGCCTGATCTCGGCGTGCGGCCGCGGCCCGTAGGGGCACCGGGCGCCGTCGCCGAGGTAGAGGAAGTCCTCATGCGGCAACGTGACGAGACACTCGTGCAGGACGGTCAGCCCGCCCGCACCCGAGTCGAAGATCCCGATCGGCCGTGCGTCCACCCGCTCGATTCTAGGCGTGGGGGCGGGCAGCGCCGGTTGAACCGCCCGCAGGAGTGAGGGACACTTTCCGCGTGTCCGTGGGGTGGGACGAGGTCTTTCCGGAGCCGGCTCCGGTACCGGGGCGCTACGTCACGCGCAGGCGTGTGGTGGTCGCCACGCTCGTCACCGCAATCGCCATGGCCGTCGGCGGGGTCGCCTGGTTGCTGACCTACAGTCCGCTCGAGCCGGGCTCCCTCTTCGGCGCGCCCGGGGGAAGCGCCGCCTGGTCGGCGGCCGACACCGGTGTCGGGGACGTCGTCTACTACGTCAGCGCGGGAAAACCGGCCACGTTCGAGATCGGCTTCGATGTCCAGAACAGCGGCCGGTTGCCGATCAAGCTGCAAGGACTGGGCTCGCCGGCCGCCTTCACCCTGGCGAGCATGGGTCGCTACCCGGTGTTCGAGGAGCCCGGTCGCGAGGTCGGACGTCCGCTCGTCCCGTTCGAGCCCGTCACGATCGATCCGGGCGACTCGCACTACCTCGTGCTTCAGCTCAGGATTGAAGGCGAGGAGGTCTGCACCCAGGGGGGCACGTCGTTCGTCCCGTCGGATCCTGCTCTGCGCTTTCGGACGCTGGGCATCGTTCCCGGCGAGCAGACCGTGCCGCTGCCTTTCACCGTCGTCGCCATGTGCGGCAACGCGCTTCCGGCCGACTACAACGCTCGGGCGGGGCGCTGACGCAGGAGATAACCAGGCGCTAGCGTTAGGGCGTGTTCGAGGTCTGGAGCTCAGATGAGCCTCTCGAGGAGCTCGAGGCCTATCTGGCCGCGAACGACTTCTTCGAGAACGACGACCTCGTCGCCGACGTCTTCCTCGGCTACGGGATCTCGCGGTCGCTCCGCCGGGCTCCCTGGCCGGATCCGCCGGAGCCGTGCCGGCTCCCGCTGGCCGCGGCGCGGATCCATCCAGCTGACGAGCAGCCGCCGGCGCCGGGCCGGTTCGCGATCGGCGAGTGGCAGCGATCCTGGGACGACGAGGGATACGCGAGCGCGTCGAGGGCGTCCAGGCGGCGATCGCGCGCGGCGACGTCTAC
The DNA here is from genome assembly GCA_963784175.1 of uncultured Actinomycetes bacterium. Classification (GTDB taxonomy): domain Bacteria; phylum Actinomycetota; class Thermoleophilia; order Gaiellales; family Gaiellaceae; genus JAIBJN01. Next base: position 70,521 of record CAWAQJ010000010.1, read on the forward strand.
CAGGTCAACCTCGTCCAGCATCTCCATGCGCCCTTCGACGGCGACCCCGCCGGGCTCGCGCCCGCGCTGGCGCCACTGAGCCCGCTCCACCCCGCCCCGCTCGTCGGCGACGGCTGGGCGGTCGTCTCCGCCTCACCCGAGCTCTTCCTCGCGCGCCGCGGCGACCGCGTCTGGACGAAGCCGATCAAGGGGACACGGCCGGCCGGCGTGCGCGGCGAGCTGCGCGACTCCGAGAAGGACGCGGCCGAGCACGTCATGATCGTCGACCTCGAGCGCAACGACCTCTCGCGCGTGTGCGAGCCCGGCTCCGTGCGCTGGCCCGACCTGATGACCGAGCGGGAGCTCGCCGGCGTGACTCACATGGTCACGACGGTCGAGGGGCGGCTGCGCCAAGGCGTGGGCCTCGCCGAGCTCCTCCAGGCCGTGTTCCCCGGCGGCTCGGTGACCGGCGCGCCCAAGATCTCCGCTGTCGACCACATCGCCGCGCTCGAGCCGGTCGGACGCGGCGCCTCGATGGGCGCGCTGGGCCGCATCCATCCGAACGGCGATCTCGAGCTCGCGCTCACCATCCGCACGTTCGCCGTCGCCGACGGCCGGATCCATCTCTGGGTCGGCGGCGGCATCGTCTGGGACTCCGACGCGCGCGCCGAGATCGAGGAGTCCTGGGTCAAGGCGCGGCCGCTCCTCGCCGCGGTCGGGAGCCCGGTTCCCGAGGCCGTCGTCTCGTGACAGTTCTCGCACTGGCCGTCGGCGGGCGCGGGCTCGTCGACCCACACGAGCCCGTTCTACATGCCGACGACGAAGCGTTCCTGCGGGGCCGCGGCGCCTTCGAGACGATCCGCGTCTACGGCGGTCGCCCGTTCCGGCTCGAGGATCACCTGGAGCGCCTGGCGGCGTCGTCCGAACGGCTCGACCTGCCACAGGTGGGCACGGAGGTCTTCCGCGAGCTCGCCGAGCAGGCGATCGGGGCGGCCGCGGAGGGCGACGTCGTGCTCCGCCTCTACCTCACGCCGGGCCGCGAGGGCGAGGGTCGCCCGACCGCGCTCGCGATGGTCTCGACGATTCCCGCCGTGCTCGAGGAGCGGCGGGCCACAGGCATGCGGATGATCACGGTGCCCCTCGGCCTCGATCCGAACCTCCGCGCGGAGGCCCCCTGGCTCCTCGGCGGAGTCAAGTCGACGAGCTACGCGGTGAACATGGCCGCCGAGGCGGAAGCACGCCGGCGCGGCGCCGACGACGCCGTCTTTCTCGCCGCGGGCCGCATCGTCCTCGAAGGGCCAGTGACAAACATCTGGTGGCGACAGGGACGTGAGCTCTTCACGCCCGAGCTCGACCTCGGCATCCTGGCGGGCGTGACGCGCTCGACGCTCCTGGAACAGGCGGCCGGGCTCGGCTACGACGTGCGCGAAGGCACGTATCCCGTCGACCAGCTCGCCGCCGCGGAGGAGGCCTTCACTTCCTCGTCCGTCCGCGAGGTCATGCCGGTGATCGAGCTCGACGGGGCGCCGATCGGACCCGGAACGCCGGGGCCGGCCGCGGGCGAGCTCCAGGCCGCGCTCCGTCGCGCGGCGGGCGCGTGAGCGCGCAGCTCCACACTGCAGCCGAGCGCCCCGACCTCTGGGAGCGGGCCTACGAGCAGATCGTCGGCGTCTGGCCGACCTACAACGAGCAGGGCGACGTCCTCGGCCGCCACTGGTCGAGGCTCGACCAGGACTTCGCCGACTACCAGCTCGTCCTCTACGACGAAAAGGCAGACGTCGCGCTCGCGCACGGGCACTCGATCCCCTGCCGCTGGGACGGAACGGCGGAAGGGCTGGGCGACGGCATCGACGAGATGATGGAGGGCGCAGTCCACCTCTTCGACGAGGGAGGCGAGCCGAACACGCTTTCCGCGCTGGCGATCGAGATTCCGCCACGTCACCAGGGCGGCGGGCTCGCGCGGACGATGATCGGCGGCATGGCCGACATCGCCTCGGCACGCGGGTTCGGCAGCCTGATCGCACCGTTGCGCCCCACGTGGAAGGTGCGCTATCCGGTGACGCCGATCGAGCGGTACGCGGCGTGGACACGGGGCGACGGGCGGCCCTTCGACCCGTGGATCCGCCTCCACGTCCGCCTCGGGGCCGAGATCCTGAAGCCCGTGCCGCGCTCCATGCACATCACCGGAACGGTGGCCGAGTGGGAGGACTGGGTGGACCTTCCGTTTCCGGAGAGCGGGACGTACGTGTTTCCCCACGGACTGGCCCCACTCGAGGTCGACCGCGAGTCCGACCGCTGCGAGTACTGGGAGCCGAACGTCTGGGTGCGGCACCGCGTAGGCTGAACGGGTGCGCGTTCTCTCGATCATTCACCAGGCCGACGCGGCCAGCGGCGTCTTCGGCGACGCGGTGCGCGAGCGCGGCCACGAGCTCGACGAGTGGGACATCTCGCGCTCTCCGGATCCACCCGCCCCGATCGAGCTCTACGGCGCGGTGCTCGTCTTCGGCGGCGCGATGCACGCCGACCAGGAGGAACGGCACGGGTGGCTCCGCGAGGAGAACGCGCTCCTCCAGCGCCTGCACGCGGACGGCGTGCCGACCTTCGGCGTCTGCCTCGGCGGCCAGCTCGTCGCGAAAGCACTGGGCGCGGCCGTACGGCGGATGCCGAGCCCAGAGATCGGCTGGTTCGACGTCAAGCTCACGCCCGAGGCTGCGGAGGATCCAGTGTTCGGTGGTCTGGCCGATCCCTTCAAGGCATTTCAGTGGCACAGCTACCACTTCGAGCTCCCCGACGGCGGAGTCGCGCTCGCCCGCAACGACCGGTGCCTGCAGGGCTTCAGGGCAGGGTCGGCCTGGGGCATCCAGTTCCATCCGGAGATAACGCCGGAGGACCTGGCCGAGTGGCTGCGGACCGTGGACCCGAAGGAGGACGGCCCGATCGACATCGAGGCCCTCCGCGCCGAGAGCGAGGAGCACATCGCGGGCTGGAACGCGTTCGGGCGGGACTTGTGCGGGCGATTCCTCGCGGTCGCGGAAGATGCGGGCGTTACGCGTCCCGACGCGACCACTCGTGCCACGAGCCCGCGTAGTTGACGGCGTCAACGTCCGCCGAGCGCAGAAGAACGGCGGCGATCTCCGACCTCTGGCCCGAGTGGCAGTAGGTCACCACGCGGCGACCCTCGGCGATCCCGCGTGACTCGAGCACGTCCCTGATCCGGTCGCCGGCCGCGTAGATCTCGTTGAGATCGAGATGGACGGCCCCGGGAATGTGTCCCTGGTACGGGTCGCACGGGTAGCCGGCTTCGCCCGAGTACTCCTCGTGCGAGCGCACGTCGATCAGCGCGACCTCGTCGTTCTGAATGAGGGCCGCCAGCTCGTCGCCGGTCACGACGCGACCTCCAGCAGGAAGTCGCGGACGGCCGAGGCGACCAGGTCCGCCTGCTCGAGCGGCGCGAGGTGCCCGGCGCCGGGGATGCGCGAAAAACGCGCATCGGGCAGGGCGGCGACCATCGCCTCGGCGTCGGAAGGCGGGGTCAGACGGTCCTCGTCGCCGACGAGAACGAGGACTGGCACGTCGATCGTGGACAGCGTCGGCCGCGAGTCGACACGGTCCCGGATCGTCTCCTGCGCGGCCACCAAGGCGGTGAGCGGCTGCTCGAAGGCGAGCTCCCGGGCCCGCTCGACGACCGCCGGGTCGGCGCCCTCGGAGAAGATCCTCGGCGCAAGGTCGTCCCAGAAGGCCTGCCGTCCGGCCTCCCCGAGCACGCGAATGGAGTCGTCCCGGGCGAGCCGCTGCTCCGGGGTGTCCGGCGTCGCCCGGGTGTCGGCCAGGACGAGCGCGGCGATGCGCTCCGGCTCCTGCCGCCACAGCTCGAACGCGAGGTAGCCGCCCATGGAACAGCCGACCGGGACGCACGCGCCGTCGACCAGGCCGAGCACCCGTCGCGCCCAGGGCTCGAAGCCGAGCTCAGGATCCTCACCCGGCAGATCGGGCGCAAGGACGGGGTAGCCGGACTCCTCCAGGACGGAGGCGAGGTGGTCCCACATGCGCGCGCCGAGCGGGAACGCATGCAGGAGAAGGGCGGTCGGGCGGCTCACGAGCCGTGCGATGCTATCGAGCCGCATGGCTCCCTGGTCTCCTCCCTTCCGGCCGCCGGCGGTCGCCGCCGAGGCAATGGTGGCGACCAGTCAGCCGCTCGCGACCCGCGCCGGCCTGCGGGCGCTCGAGCGCGGCGGCAACGCCGTGGACGCAGCCCTCGCTGCGGCGGCGGTCCTGTGCGTCACCGAGCCGATGTCGACGGGCGTCGGCGGCGATCTCTTCGCACAGATCTGGGACGGTGAGAAGCTCCACGGGCTCGACGCTGCCGGGCCTGCCCCGCTCCGCGCTGACCCGGAGGGCCCGGTCGAGGAGACCGGCCCGCGCTCCGTCACGGTTCCCGGAGCCGTTGCCGGTTGGGCTGCGCTCGCCGAACGCTTCGGCCGCCTCGGCCTCGACGCCGCGCTCGAGGACGCGATCTCGGTGGCAGAGGGCGGATTCGCCGTCGGGGCGGTGACCGCAGACGGATGGATCCGCTCGGCGGCGCCGACGGAGTTCCTTCCGGCGCCGGGCGTCGGGAGCGTCGTGCGCCTTCCGGAGCTCGGGGCGTCGTTGCGGAGGATCGCGGGCGAGGGGCCCGACGTGATCTACCGGGGCGACATCGCTGCCGCAATCGCAGCGTCCACGTGGCTCGACGCGGAGGACCTCGCGGGCTACTCCCCGCGCTGGGTCGAGCCGCTCACGCTCGACTATCGAGGAACGACCGTCTGCGAGCTGCCGCCGCCAACGCAGGGGGTCGCCGCGCTCGAAGGCCTTGGGCTGCTCGCGCTGGGCGAGCCCTCGCCGGCGGCACGGGTGGAGTGCGTGCGTCTCGCGCTCGGAGACGCGTTCGCACGCGTGCGGGACGACGCCGACGTCGCCGATCTCCTGGAGCCCGGCTTCCTCTCGCGACGCCGCCGGGATGCGTCGCCGACGGTGAGCGAGCTCCCGGGTGGCACCGTGTACCTCTGCGCCGTGGACGGCGACCGTATGGCCGTCTCGCTGATCCAGAGCCTCTACGACGGCTTCGGGTCGGGCGTCGTCGCGCCCGGCACCGGCATCGTCCTTCAGAACCGCGGCGCGTGCTTCGCAGTTTCCGGACGCGTCGTTCCCGGCCGTCGGCCGTACCACACGATCATCCCCGGGATGCTCCTGCGAGAAGGACGGCTGCTCGGGCCGTTCGGCATCATGGGCGGCTTCATACAGGCGCAGGCGCACGTCCAGTTCGTGTCCGCGCTCGTCGACGAAGACCTGGATCCACAGGTCGCCCTCGACCGGCCCCGCTTCCGGATCGACGGCGACTCGATCCAGCTCGAAGGGCCCCGGGACAGCTGGGAAGGCATCGACGCTCTCGGGCTGCGCCCGATCGCCGAGTGGGATTCGTCCCGTTTCGGCGGCGGCCAGGCGATCCTCGTGTCGCACGACGTCCTCCTCGGCGGCTCGGACAGCCGCAAGGACGGCTACGCGGCCGGCTTCTAGCGCGCGACGGGCATCGCGTCCTGCTCGGCCGCGGCGCCCGGATAGTCGAGACTCGCATGCGGGATGCCGAACAGCCGGCCGAGCTCTGCGATCAGCTCCGAGGCCGCCGGAAGCTCCTCGGGTGTCATCGCCGTCCGCGCCGTGGCCCTGACCGCGTCGGCGTCGGCTCCCGTCAGGCGCGCCATCAGCCGCGGGTTCGCGCCCAGGGCGATGACCTCGCCGGGGGGAAGCGGCCCGTAGTACTCGGGCACGGAGAGGTACTCGTCCACGACACGCCCGCGCTCGAGCGCCGTGTAGCGGACCACGCGCCCCTCCTCAACGCCGATGACGATGACGAACGCGCCCATGCGGTCGGAGAGCTCGCGCGCGAGGCGGCGCAGCATCTCCGGCTCGCGGTCCGTGAGCTCGTCGTAGGCCGACGTCCAGCCCTCGCGCGGTGCGAGCACGACGCTGCCCTGCGAGCCGCCGGGAAGCCGCGGGACGAACTGGCGGACGGCCCGGACGACTGCGTCGACGTCGTCGGTCTGCACGTGGATCGAGCCGAACGAGGGCTCCTTGTGGCCCCCAACGTGCGCCTCGAGAGCGGAGATAGGCGCCTCGAGCACCCTTGCGGTCTCGGTGAAGCCGGCACGGATCCAGGCGTCGCCGTCCTCGTGGGTCGTCTCGATCTCGATCCGGTCGGCGCCGGCCTCCTTCGCCTCCTGGATCAGACGGAGCAAGACGTCCTCGCTGGGAGCACCTTTGACGTGCGCCTCGTACGCCATCAGCCAGGCACTCTAAGTCCGAGCAGGAGGTAGTGCGCCGCCAGGTTCGCAAAGCGCGAAAAACGCGCACTCGCCGCCCGCGTGTCCTCCTCGCCGTAGAAGTGCTGCACGGCCTTGCGGAGCCCGAGGTCGCCGGCCGGCCACGCCTCGGGGCGCCCGAGGTGGCGTGCGAGGAACCACTCGGCGGTCCATTCGCCGATCCCCTGGAGCGCGACGAGCGCCGCCTTCACCTCGTCGTCCGGGAGCAGCGCCAGCGCGTCGAGGTCGAGGTCGGCTTGCGCGACACCGACGATGTACTCCGCCTTCCGCCGCGAGAACCCGACGGCGACGATCTCCTCCGGCCGCGCGAGCGCAAGCCGCTCACGGGTCGGGAAGGCGTGCGCGACCTCGTGCTGCACGCCGAAGGCCTCGATCAGACGGTTGCGGATGCTGAACGCCGCCTGGAGCGAGATCTGCTGTGCGCTGATCGAGGTGACGAGGGTCTCGAACGGGTCCGGGACGAGCGGCGGCCGGAAGCCGCGCAGGGCCGGGACCAGTTGCGCCAGGACCGGCTCGGTAGCCGCGAAGGCGTAGAACGCGTCCAGGTCGAAGGGGGCGCCGAGATAGCGGCGCACGTCGTCGACGACCGACGGCTCGCCCGGCTCGATCTCGACGCCGCCCGGCGCCTCCTCGATCCTGACCTCCCTCTCGCCGAAGACCCGGTAGACCGCCTCGTCGCGACTCAGGTTGGCCAGGTCGAGCCCGAAGGCGCGGTAGCGCTCGGTCGAGAGACCGAAGTCGAACGGCTCAGGAAGCGAGACTGCGAGCGACAGAGTGAAAGTCCTCGAAGGGCTCGAAGTCGATCTCGCGCTCGGCGAGATAGGCGGCGAGGCCACGCGTTGCAAAGACGCGGTCGGACGCCTCCGCGCCGCACCGGTCCGAGTAGCCGTCGCCGATGTAGACGATCTCGCCGTCACCGCCGAAGCGCCGGACGATCGAGCGCTTGCACGACTCGCCGCACGTCTCGCACGTTTCGTCGTAGCGCCAGTCGACGACCCAGCCCTCCGGGTCGGGGTCGACGCGGTTGGCGTGCAGCTCGACCTCGAGCCCTTCGCGCTCGAGGATCGGCTCGATCAGCTCGTGGAAGCCGCTGGAGACGATGACGAGTCGCCAGCCGCGGTCGTGCGCCAGGCCGACGAGCTCGTCGAAGCCCGGACGCAACTCGACGTTCTCGAGCTCCCAGCGGACGACCTCCTCGAGCGGCTTGCGCACCGGGCGGAACTCGCGCGTGATCACCTCGCGCAGGGTCAGCCGTCCCTCGTCGAGGCCGTCGTCGACCTCCTGGTAGACCTCGGGATCGCCGAACGTGCTCGCGATCGTGTCGAGGAGGTCGGTCTTCGTGACGGTGCCGTCGAAGTCGACGACGATCGTGCGGTCGCTCAAAAGTGGCTCGTGACCCCCGCGGGATCCTCGTCGGCGACCGTCCCGCTCTGCGGGTCCTCGAGCCAGGAGTACGCGTAGCTCGGCTCGTCCAGCCCGCGCGCGAGCTCCGTCAGCCGCAGCGGGTGGAACGTGTCGCACATGACCGCCAGCTCATGGGTCTCGGTCATCCCGAGCGACTTCTCCGCGAGCCCGGGGTGCGGGCCGTGCGGAATCCCGGACGGGTGCAGCGTCACCGAGCCGATCTCGATGCCCTTGCGCGAGGAGAAGTTCCCGTCGACGTAATAGATCATCTCCTCGCTGTTCAGGTTCGAGTGGTGATACGGGATCGGAACCGCCTCCGGGTCGAAGTCGAGCTTCCGCGGACAGAACGAGCAGATGACGAAGTTGCGCCCCTGGAAGGTCTGGTGCGACGGCGGCGGCATGTGGATGCGCCCCGTGATCGGCTCGAAGTCGTGGATCGAGAACGTCCAGGGGTAGACGTAGCCGTCCCAGCCCACGACGTCGAACGGGTGGTAGTCGAGCATGTACGTCTGGTAGCCGTCCTTGATGCGCAGCCTGACGAGGTGCTCGTCGCGGTCGGCGTGCGTCTTCAGCTCGGTCGGCGCGTGCATGTCGCGGTGGTAGAACGGCGCGTGCTCGAGAAGCTGCCCGTACTCGTTCCGGTAGCGCCGCGGGATCTCGATCAGCCCGGGCGACACGAACACGAGGTGGCGCTGCTCTCCCTCGGGGGCGAACCGGTAGGTCGTCCCGCGCGGGATGACGATGTAGTCGCCCTCCTTGTAGGACAGGTCGCCGAAGATCGTCTCCAGCGTGCCGCTGCCCTCGTGGACGAAGACGACCTCGTCGCCCTCGCCGTTGCGGTAGAAGAAGTCCATCTGCTCGGTCGGCCGCGCGAGCGCGATCTCGACGTCGTCGTTCCACATGAGGAGCTCGCGGCCCGAGATCGGATCGCCGCCCGCGGGAACGTCGTAGGTGCGGAAGTGCCGATGCGCGTGGCCGTTGGGCACCCATTCCTTGCGCTCGATGGGCACGAAGTCGCCCACCTCCTTGACCCGGCAGGGCGAATGGAGGTGGTAGAGGATCGACTCGTTCCCGGAGAACCCCTCGAGCCCCATGACCTCCTCGGTCAGGAGCGTGCCGTTCTCCCGAAACTGGATGTGGCGCTTGCGTGGAAGACGTCCTAGCTGCTGGTACATGGGCATGCCCGCAGCATATCCAGCGTTCTTCTCCGGTAGATGTCCGTAGCCGACGCCATCCAGGACGAGCTTCTTTCCTGGCAGGGAGTCACCGCCGCGCCGCACCGTTTCGGGGGCGTCGAGTTCCTTCTGGGCCGCCGCGAGCTTGGCCACCTGCACGGCGATCGGCTCGCCGACCTCCCGTTTCCGCGGCGCGTTCGCGACGAGCTGGTGGAGTCCGGCCGCGCCCGTCCCCATCACGTCCTCCCGGACTCCGGCTGGGTCAGCGTGCGGATCGGCGGGCCGGAGGACGTCGCAAACGTGCTCGAGCTCTTCCGCCTGAGCTACGACCGCGCGGTCGAGGCCGAGCGGCGGCGGGCCGACGTGAACACGTCCTAGCCGGCCGGCCGTCGGGGGCCCCCCGATTTCAGCCTAGTGCGGAAAAACGCGCGTGTGGCGCGCGGGATCGTGCCGAGAGCGTCACGATTGCGGACCGGCCGCGACGCGGTTCCGCAGCACCCCGATACCTTCGATCTCGAGCTCGATCTCGTCGCCCGGCTGGAGCCAGCGCCCGTCGCCGTGCTCCAGGATGCAGCCGGTCCCGACGGTGCCCGAGCCGAGGATGTCGCCCGGCACGAGCCGCGTGTTGCGCGCCGCGTGCGCGACGAGCTCCTCCCACGGCCAGTGCAGGTCGCCCAGGTTGCCGCGTGAGCGCTCCTCGCCGTTGACACGCGCGAGCATCTCGAGGCCCAGGTCGCCCAGCTCGTCGGGCGTCACGACGACCGGGCCGAGGGTAGTGGCGAAATCCTTGCCCTTCGCGGGGCCGAGCCCCACGGCCATCTCCATCTTCTGCAGGTCGCGCGCCGACCAGTCGTTGAGCACGGTGAAGCCGGCGATTCGCCCCTCGGCCCCGATGACCGCGGCCGCCTCGAGCTCGTAGTCCCACGCCGAGCTCTCGGCGGGGAAGGCGACCTCGTCCTCAGGCCCGGAAACCGCGGCCGGGTTGGAGAAGTAGAAGACCGGGATCCGGTACCACTCCGGCGCCATCTCCAGGCCCCGCTGCGCGCGGGCGTTCGCCGCGTGGCGCTCGAAGGCGTAGAAGTCGCGGATCGACGGAGGGTGCGGAATCGGCGCGACCAGCCGCACGGCATCCAGCGCATGCTCGCCCACCTCGTCCCCTCCCGATTCGAGCCAGGATGCGAGCGAGGGGGCGCCGAACTCGACGACCCGATCCCCCTCGACCCGCCCAGGTGAAAGGCGGCCGCGCGCCTCGAACGTGCACAGGCGCAGCGGTCAGCCCTCGACCGGGATGACGTTGGTCGCCTCGGGGCCCTTGGTCCCCTCACGGGCCTCGTATTCGACCCGTGCGCCCTCGACGAGGGTCTTGAAGCCCTCGCCGGCAATAGCGGAAAAGTGGACGAACAAGTCCTTCGACCCCTCGTCAGGCGCGATGAAGCCGTAGCCCTTCGCGTCGTTGAACCACTTCACGGTCCCTGTTGCCATGGAAACACCTCCCTTCCCGCATGCTCGAACGGGGAGGAAGACGCAGGGACGCCAAACCTGCCTCGCTCATAATCCGCCGCAGTGTAGACAGCCCTCCTAGAGGTTGCCCCGCAGCGCTTGCTCGCGCTCGATCGCCTCGAAAAGGGCCTTGAAATTGCCCTCTCCGAAGCCGACGGCGCCGTGCCGCTCGATCACCTCGAAGAAGAGGGTCGGGCGATCCTGAACGGTGTTCGTGAAGATCTGCAAGAGGTAGCCCTCGTCGTCCCGGTCGGCCAGGATGCGCAGGCGGCTCAGGTCGGACCAGTCCTCGCCGATCTCGCCGACGCGCTCCTCGACGTCGTCGTAGTAGGACGCCGGAGTCTGGAGGAAGCGGACGCCGCGCTCGCGCAGCGCGTCCACCGTCTTGACGATGTCGTTCGTGGCCAGGGCGATGTGCTGCACGCCCGGGCCGCCGTAGAACTCCAGGTACTCCTCGATCTGGCTCTTGCGCTTCCCCTCGGCCGGCTCGTTGATCGGAAGCTTGAACCGCCCTCCACCGCCGGTCATGACCTTGCTCATGAGCGCCGAGTACTCGGTCGAGATGGCCTCGTCGCTGAAATGCACGAGCTGGGCAAATCCGAGACTTCGCTCGTAGAACTCGACCCAGTGCTCCATCCGCCCGAGCTCGACGTTTCCGACGACGTGGTCAACGAGCTCGAGGCCGACGCCGAGCTGCGGCTTCCCGTTGCCGCCGTCCAGGGGCCGATACCCCGGCAGATAGGCGCCCTCGTACTCCTCCCGGTTGACGAACGAGTGGAGGGTCTCCCCGTAGGTGGCAATGGAGGCGAGCTCGACTCGTCCCTGCTCGTCCTCGATCCAGCTCGGCTCGGCGACGCCCGTGGCCCCGCCCTCGACGGCCTGGCGGTACGCCTCGGCGGCGTCCTTCACCTGGAAGGCAACGTCCTTGACCCCGTCGCCGTGGGCGTGCGCGTGCCGGGCGATCTCGTGATCCGGACCAAGCGCGCTCGTCACCACAAGGCGGATTGCGCCCTGCTGAAGGACGTACGACGCGCGGTCGCGCACGCCGGTCTCGGGGCCCGAGTACGCAACCGGCTGGAAGCCGAACGCCTGCTCGTAGTAGTAGGCGCACTGCTTCGCGTTCCCGACCCACAGCTCGATGTGATCCCAGCCCTCGAGGGGCATGAAGTCCTGGCTCACGCCGTGCATGCTAGTCGGGCGACGGCGCCGGTGTCCTGGCCTGCCGGGCGATCAGGATCCCTGCCGCGATGACGAAGCCGCCTGCAAACTGCAGCCCGCTCATCTCCTCGGAAAGCACGACAAGGGCGAAGAACGCCCCGAGGAAGGGCTGGAGGTTGACGTAGAGCGACGCGCGCGAGGCGCCGACTCGGTCGATCGCCGTGAACCACATGATGTTCGTGAAGACGAGTGAGAAGAACAGGCTGTAGACGAACGCCGCCCAGGCCAGGCCGCTGAGCGCCGCCCAGTCCTGCTCGGCGAGTTGCCAGAGCGACGAAAGGACAAGGGGTACGGAGCCGATGAGGATCATGACGGCACTGATCCGATACGGCGAGTAGCGCCGCATGAGCGGGCCCATCGCCACCGAGTACGCCGCCCAGGTCACCGAGGCGACGAGGCCGAGAAGGACGCCGCCGAGGTCGCCGGAAAGACCGCTCGACGCCCCCGCCGCCACGAGCGCGACGCCCGAGAACGAGGTGATCGTGGCGATCCAGTGCCGGGTGTGGAGCCGCTCGAGGCCGAACGCCTGCGCGATGAGCGCGACGAAGATCGGGAACGTCCCGAACATGAGCGCCACGGTGGCGGCAGTCGTCAGCCGCACGGAGTACGCGAACGAGAGCTGGTTGATCCAGATCCCGAGCGCGGCCGCGACGATCACGATCCGGTAGTCGGCCCGCTCGATTCGGAGCGACCCTTCGCGCGCGTAGGTGAACGCCGAGAAGATCACCGCCGCGATCGCGAAGCGCACCGACGAGTACGCGAGTGGCTCCCATCCGTGCGTCAGTGCGTACTTGACGACCGTGAAGTTGAAGCTCCACAGAAGCACGGTGACGAGCAGGAGGACGTCGGGAGGAAGCCGGTGCCGCACGGAGCGCAAGGCTAACCGGGAAGACGCGCCGGGAAGCCGCTTCACGCGCTAGAGTCGGCGGCCATGAGCGAGGCCCCAGAGCACACGTCGACAGAGGCCGGGGAGCCCGTCGAGACCCGCGTCGAGCCGACGAAGGACGACATCGACGAGCTGGTCGGACCGGCGACGCCGCACTTCGCCATGCAGCTCAGGGCGCGGGTCCGCGCGCTCGCGCGCGACCTCCCGGAGGATCATCCGGTGCGGCAGTACGCGAACGAGAAGATCGCGCTCCTCGAGCGGCTCGCCTATGCAACGTCGAAGGCGGAGGAGGGCCCGGAGGAGCCGCCGACACGTCTGGGCTGGGAGGAGCTTCCCAGCCACGGTCGCGCCACCGAGCCGGGGCACTAGTGGCGGTCTTCGAGGGCAAGTCCGCCCTCGTCACGGGCGGCTCGCGCGGGATCGGACGGGAGATCGCGCTGCGCCTCGCCGACCTCGGCGCGGCAAAGGTTGCGATCAGCTACCTGCGCGCCGACTCGGCGGCCGAGGAGACCGCAGAGGAGATTCGCAGCCGCGGCGCCGAGGCGTTGCTCCTGCGCGGCAACGTCGGCGATTCCGAGAAGGCAGCCGCCCTCATCGAGGAGGCGGGCCCGCTCGACGTCCTGGTGTCGAACGCTGCGACCGGCGTGATCCGGCCCGCCCTCGAGCTGGACGAGAAGCACTGGGACTGGACGATGAACGCCAATGCGCGGGCGCTCTTCACCCTGGTCCGGCACGCGGCCCCGCAGATGAAGCCCGGCAGCTCGGTCGTGGCCATGTCGAGCCTCGGCTCGCAGCGGGTGATGGCCAACTACGTGCTGGTGGGCGTCTCGAAGGCAGCGCTCGAGACGCTGGTGCGCTACCTCGCCGTCGAGCTCGCGCCGCAGGACATCCGCGTCAACGCCGTGTCGGCCGGGCTCGTGGAGACCGGCGCGCTCGCCTACTTCCCCGACCGGGAGGAGATGCTCGAGTGGTACGCGAGCCGGACCCCGGCCGGTCGGCTCGTCGAGCCGAGGGACGTCGCCGAGGTCGTCTGCTTCCTCGCCTCGCCCGCCGCGGGCATGATCCGCGGCCAGACGGTCATCGTCGACGGCGGCTACTCGCTCCTCGCGTAGCGGCGCTCGAATACCGTCGCGTTCAGGAAGGCGGCGGCCGTGGCGAGACGCGCGATGATGTAGAGCCAGACGAGCAGGACGGCCGACACTCCGAGCACGCCGTAGAACTCGGACGAGCGTTCGAGCTTGGGCGCGAAGTAGAAGACGACCGCTACCTGGACGAGCTGCAAGCCGACCGCGAGCAGGAGCGCCCCGGGTAGCAGGTCCTGCCACCGTTCTGCCCGGTGCGGCAGGAGGCTCATGACGACCAACGCGAGGCCGGTCGACAGCGCCAGCGTTGCGACGACCCCGACCAGGGCTCCCAGGCCCAGGGCCTCGCGCAGCCAGGTGAGCGCCACCGCTCCGGCCACCGCGGCGAGGAAGAGCCCGTTGAACACGGCCATCGCGTGAAACGGCTTCCTCATGCGCGGCCGCTCGACGCCCCACGCTAGTGCGTAGGCGACCTGAAGGGCCTTCACGAACCAGACCGAGCACCAGCCGAGGAGGCACAGGCCGACGATGAGCAGCACGACGCTGTTCGTCGAGCTCGTCTCGACGGCGTGCTCGGCACTGGCGATTGCCGCTGCGCCGATTCCGAACTCCGCCGCCGCGTCCTCGACGCCGTCCTCGTCGTAGTCGGCCAGGAAGCCCAGGATCACGGCTCCGACCAGCCCGAGCGGGACGAGCCAGAGGAAGAGCCGGTACGCGAGGCCGCCAGCGAGCAGGCCGCCGCCGAAGCGGAGCTCACGCGCAAAGGCCTCGAACCCGAGGTCGGCGCCCGGGACGCGCTGGCGCGCCTGGACGCCGAGATCGGCGGCGTGCTGGCCGGCTTCGGCGAGGCGCTCCTTGAGCGGACGTCCTGACTCAGCGATAGCGGTCGAATCCTACGGCCGCGGGAACTCGGAACAAGAGGAAAACGGGCGGCCGAGTCGTAGGTCAAACCGCTCTGCTCTCCCCAAGGAGGTCGTCGTGCCAAAGGTACGTCTGGAGGAAACCGAGCTCGCCGAGGGCGCCTCGCGCATCTGGTGGCTCTTCCTCATCACCGGGATCATCTGGCTCTGGATCTCGCTCATCATCCTGCGTCTCAACCTGGAATCGGTGACGGCGATCGCCATCCTCTTCGGGTTCGTGGCCATCGGCTTCGGGCTCAACGAGTTCTTCGCCATCCCGGCTTCGACAACCGGCTGGAAGATCGCCCACGGGATCCTCGGAGTCGTTTTCGTGGCGGCCGGAATCGTGGCCTTCTTCGAGCCCGCCGGAACGTTCGTGGCGCTGGCCTCGCTCGTCGCCTGGGTGCTCCTCTTCAAGGGCATCTTCGACATCACCGTCGCGATCGTCACGCACGAGACAGTGCGTCTCTGGTGGATCGGACTGGTCATCGGCGTCGCCGAGATCCTGGTCGCCTTCTGGGCGGCCGGCTACTTCCGCGGGAGTGCGCTTCTCCTCGTCGTCTGGGTAGCAGCGCTCACGCTCATGCGCGGCATCACGGAGATCGTGATGGCGTTCCGGCTCCGCTCCCTCAAGAAGACCATCAAGGCCGCGACGGCCTAGACGGACTCGCCGCCGGCTTCGGTCGCGCTACGCGGCCGGAGCGGGCGGCGGAGGCGGGAGGCGCTCGGTGTCGCCCGGCCCGGCCTCCGCGAGGACCACGCGACGGTAGGCCTCGAAGCCGAGCGCGACCAGTGCCGCCAGGACGAGCACCCCGAGCCAGTTGCGCAGGGCGGGAACGGGCCCCCAGAGAACGAGCAGCAGGTAGACAACCGCCAGGACGGCCCAGCCGAACTCCGGCCGCTCGCGGAAGTTCGGCGCGAGCGCCGTTCGCGCGCGGCGCGCGTAACGCATGGGCCCTGCGAGCACCGCGCCGAGGAGGATCACGACCCCGTAGATGATCAGCGCCCAGGCGACCTCGGCCAGCAGGTCCGTCCCGATGATCCACGTCGAGCCGACCGCGTCCCTGATCGACTCGCCCGACGCGAGCGCATCGACGATGTAGTTGCCGACCGCGCGGCGGATGACGAGGAGGAGGATCCCGACGAGGAGGAGCGCCGCGCCGACGTACCGGAGCGTCTCCCGTCGGCCGCGGGCCAGCCAGACCGCACCGGCGAACAAGGCGATCGCGACGAACACGATCACCCAGCTCAGCACCTTGATGGCCTTGACGCCCTTCTGGGCGGCCTCGAGCTGGTCGGACTCGAGGACCGTGACCTGCCCCGCGCCCTCGGGCAACCGTGAGTCGAGCTGCTCGCCGAAGCCGAGCTCCTCGCCGATGCGGACGATCAGCGTCCGGAGGTCCAGCGTGACCGCGCCGCCCGCGGTGGACACGCCTTCGCGCGTGTCGTCCTCGAGAATCCGCAGGAGCGCCTCGTGCGCGGCGCGGTTCGCCGTCGCCCAGAGGTCCTGCACGCGCGGCCGCTGGAGGAAGTTGTCCACGGCCTCGACCGCGGGCTGGCGAAGAGCTCCGGCGAGCGGGCCCGCGAGCCCCTGGAGGTTCTGCGGGCAGCTGGTCCTCGAGCGTTCCCTGCGGATCGAGGTTCGAGTAGAGCTCGTCGACGATGTAGATCGAGAGTGCGCCGCGGACGTCGTCGTCCTCGAGCAGCTTCGAGCTGGTGTTCACCCAGGAGTCGGTGTCGAGCGCCTGGCGCTTGACCCAGAGGGTCAGCGACCCGACGAGGATGACAATCGTTCCGAGCACGAGGAGTACCCAGACGAGGATGGTTCGTCTCCTCGCGCTCACGGGCGCCAGCATACGCCTGTCAACGGAAATCCTCCACCGACCTCGGAGCCTCGCGAGCGCAGGACACGCCCGGCTCGGGCCGAAGTTCCGTCGGCATGAGCCAGAGTCAGGCGCTGCGCCAGGACAGAACGCCCCTGCCCACACCGCCGTAGGCTGGCGCCGTGCAGGAGGTCCAGGTCGAGCCGCCGCGAAGGCGGAAGGTCAAGCGCATCGCCGGGCGAACGCTTTTCATGCTCGTCGCGTTCGCGTCGCTCTACCTGCTCTGGCCGAGCCTCACCGAGGTCTTCACCTCCTGGCGATCGCTCTTCGAGATGGAGCCCGGCTGGTTCGCCGCCGCCCTCCTTGTCGAAGCGGTGAGCTTCGTCTGCATCTGGCAGCTCCAGCGCGTCGCGTTACAGACGAAGAGCTGGTACGCGGTCGGGACCTCGCAGCTCGCCGGCAACGCCCTCGGCCGCGTGATCCCGGGCGGGATGGCGGCGTCGGGCACTCTCCAGTACCAGATGCTCATCCGCGCGGGCCTGCCGAGTGGCCGGATCGCCTCCGCCCTCACCGCGGTCTCCGTGCTCCTCTTCGGCACCGTGCTCGCCCTCCCGATCCTGAGCCTGCCCGCGATCATCGGCGGAACGCCGGTCGCGAGGGGCCTCGCCCAGGCGGCGTACCTGGGCGCCGGCCTGTTCGTCCTCGTCCTCATCGGTGGCGTCCTCGTGTTCGTCTGGGACCGGCCGCTCAAGGTTGTCGGCCGGGCTGCGACCTGGGTGCTCAACCAGACGCTGCGGCGCCGCAATCACGTCGACGGCCTGGCCGATCGGCTCCTGCATGAGCGCGACTCGCTCCGCATCGCCTTCGGCGAGCGCTGGAAGTCCGCGGTCGTCGCTGCCGGCGGGAGGTGGATCCTCGACTACCTCGCCCTGGTCGCGTGCCTGTGGGCGGTCGGCGCCGAGCCGAACCCGTCGCTCGTTCTCCTCGCCTTCGTGGCCGGGGCCTTCCTGGGGATGATCCCGCTGACGCCGGGCGGTCTCGGCTTCGTGGAGGCGGGCCTGACCGGCCTCCTCGCATTGGCCGGCGTCTCAGCCGGAGCCGCGGTCGTGGCGACCTTGGCCTACCGGCTCGTCTCGTTCTGGCTGCCGATCCCGGCGGGCGGCATCGCCTATCTGCTCTTCAGGCACCGCTTCCCCTGAGATCGAGCGTGCCTCCGACGGGAAGCACGTGAACGTCGACCTGGGGTGCGAGCTCGGCGGCCAGGCGCTCGAACTCCTCGGCCGGAGCGCTGAGGAACGCCGGCGGCGTGCGGCGCTTCGACGTCAGCGGGTAGTACGTCCCCCAGTGGATCGGAACCGCGGCGCGAGGGCGCAGGACGGCGAGCGCCTCTGCGGCCCGGCGCGGATCGAGGTGGCCCGCGCCGATCGACGGCCCCCAGCCCCAGATGGGCACGAGCGCGACGTCGAGTGCGCCCGCGATCTCGGCCATGCCCGGAAAGAGGTCGGTGTCCCCGGCGAAATACACGTCGCGGGAGCCCGCGACGACGTAGCCGAGCGCCTCGGCCTTCTTCCCTACGATCCGGCTCGAAGCATGCTCGGCCGGGACGGCGCGAACGGTGACGGCCCCGACGGCCGTCTCCTCGCCGGCCGAGAGCTCGACGACCGACCGGAAGCCCTGGCGGGAGACGAGCGACCCCGCGCCTCGGGGCGTGACGACCGGGATGGTGCGATCGAGCTGCCGCAGCGACGGCAGATCGAGGTGGTCGTAGTGGAGGTGCGAGAGCAGGACGACGTCGACCTCGGCGGCCTCCCCGGCATCGAGCGGCGCCGACCGTCGTAGGTGCAGCACCTGCTTCCGCAGAAGCGGGTCGGTGAGCGCGAGCACGCCGTCGAGCTCGATCAGGACGGTCGAGTGCCCGAGCCATCGCACGCGGTCGGCCATCAGCCGAAGGCCTCCCGCAGGCCCGACTCGAGATTTCGCGGCGCGTACCCGAGCTCCCGGCGCGCCTTGTCGTCGCGGCCCCAGTACGTGACACCGTCGGAGGCAGAGACGAGGTCGGCGACGCTCAGCCCGAGCAGGGGACCGAGCGGCGTCGCGAGCCGGACGACCCAGGTCGGCACCGGGACGATCCGTGCCTTGTGGCCGCCGGCGTCGAAGGCCTTCTCCACCGCATCGCGCAGCGTCCCGAGCTCGCCGCCGAGCACGTAGGACTCCCCGATCTGACCACGGTCGTGCGCGAGGAGGATCCCTTCGACCACGTCGTCGACATACACCCAGTTGAGGCCGACGCCGCCGAAGGGCAGAACGACGCGCTTGCCGAGCACGCCACGCTCCAGCATCCCGCTGATAGCCGTGTGGTCTCCGGGCCCGTAGATCCCGCCGGGCTGGACGACGACGATCGGCGCGCCGCGCGCGATCCGCTCCCGCGCCGCGCGGTGGGCCAGCGCCTTCGTCTCGTGATAGAGCGAGACGTACTCGCCGTCGGGCGCCTCGTAGGTCTCGTCGACCACACTGCCGTGCGTGTCGCCGAAGGCGACGTTCGACGAGACGTAGACGATGCGCGCGGCGCTCGCATCCACCGCCGCGTCGAGCACGTTCTCGGTGCCCGTGACGTTGGCCGCGACCAGGAGGTCGCGATCCGACTTGCGCACACCGTTCCGGTAGATCGCGGCGACGTGGAAGACGCCGTCGCATCCCTCCATCGCCGCTGCCAGCGCGTCCCGCGACGAGAGGTCGCCCTCGACGATGGCGCACCCGAGCTCGCGCAGCCGGCCGGCCTTCGCGGGATCGCGCACGAGCGCCACGACCTCGTCGCCGCGTGCCCGGAGCCGCGCGGCGAGCCTTCCGCCCACGAATCCGGTCGCACCGGTGACGAACGCCCTCACGTTCGCGCCTCCGCGGCCCGCGGCATGTCGAAGACGTCGACGCCCTCGCTTCGCTTCAGCCAGTTCGTCACCAGATAGGTGATGGGCGTGGCCAGCGCCTCCCAGGCGACCTTGATGACCCACGTGGTCACGATCGTGTCCAGGAGCGGGGCACCCGTCCCCGCGAACGCGATCGTCACGAACAGCGCGCTGTCCAGTCCCTGCCCGACGAGCGAGGATCCGATCGTCCGGGTCCAGAGAAAGCGCCCTCCCGTCGCCACCTTCATGCGCGAGAGGACGTAGGAGTTCGTCAGCTCGCCGACGAGGTAGGCAATGAGCGAGGCGACGAAGATCCGCCACGTCGTCCCCAGGACGGTCTCGTACGCCTCCTGGTTCTCGAGCCAGAAGTCGGCGGCGGGGAGCCGCAGCGCAATCTGGATCGCGCCCACGGCGAGCACGTTGCAGGCGAAGCCGAGCAGGATGACCCGCCGGGCGGCCCGGAACCCGTAGACCTCGGTGAGCACGTCCCCGAGCACGTACGCGAGCGGGAAGAGGACGTTGCCCGCGTCGAACACGCGCCCGCCGACCTCGGCCAGCTTGACCGCGATGATGTTCGAGACGACGAGCGACGTCACGAACAGCCCGACGATCGTGACGAAGCGCCAGGAGAGACCGTTCACGGCTTCAGGCGCCGGAGGGTGTCGCGAGCGACGTAGCCGGCGACCTTGGGGTTCTCCTGAAGGCGCCGGAGCGAGTACTCGTACCAGTCCCGGCCGTAGGGCACGTAGACGCGCAGGGTGTGCCCGCCGCGGACGAGCTCGTCGGCCAGAGCTTCGCGGACGCCGAGGAGCATCTGGAACTCATACCGCTCCGGGCCCAGGCTCCGCTCCTGGATCAGGCGCAGCGCCTCGGCGACCAGCGACTCGTCGTGCGTCGCGACCGCAACCTTCGCCCCGCCCTCCCAGAGGGCCGTCATCGCCTCGACGAAGGCAAAGCGGATGGCTTCGTCGCCCTGGTAGGCGATCTCGGCCGACTCGACGTAGATCCCCTTGCAGACGCGGACGTTGGGCCTGAGGGCGACGAGGTCGAGGACGTCGTCGAGCGTGCGCCTGAGCATCGCCTGGAGGACGATCCCGACGTTGTCGTGACCCTCGGCGCGCAGCGCCCGGTAGAGGTCGAGCGTGGCCGTGGTCGTGCTCGAGTCCTCCATGTCGATGCGGACAAACCTGCCGTTCTCCGCGGCCTTGTCGACGATCGCCCGCACGCTGGCCGCGCAGAGCGTCGGGGTCGACGGCGAGCCCCAGCGCGGTGAGCTTGACGCTCACGTTGGCGTCCAGCCCCTCGTGCTCGATGGCGGCCATCGCCTCCTCGTACTCGCCGCGGATGGCAAGCGCCTCCTCGCTGCTCGCGATCTCCTCGCCGAGGACGTCGAGCGTCGCAAGCTTCCCCGCCTCGTTGAGCCTGCGGACGACCGCGATCGCGTCGTCGAGCTCGGGGCCCGCGATGTAACGGTCGGAAAGGCGGCGCACGACCGGCCTGGGGACGGCCGGCAGCACCCGGACGATGGCGCGGTCGAGCAGGGCCAAGGCTCGGTGGAGTTTAGGAGGGATTGCCGGGCGACGGCACCGTCTCGATCCGCCGAGCCCTCCAGAACAAGCTCCTTGCCGGTCGGCGCCCTTGCACGCACAATGGCGGCGTGGAGAACCACCTGGAACACGAGGAAGCACACGAGCCTCGGCCCCGGCGGAGCGCGACGGACCTCGTGCTCGGAGCGATCGTCGCCCTGCTCTTCGCCGCGGCGGTCGTGGTCGCGGCAGTACTCGTCTTCGACCTGAACCCGGCCGCGCCGGTGGTCGTCGTCGTCGGCGCCATCGTCGGCGGCTCGTACTCGATCCGGCACGTGAAGGACACGGCGCTCGAGGCCGCCTCGATCGGCCTCATCGTCGGCGGGCTCGCAGCGCTCCTGCTCTGGCCGCTGTTCGACGTCGGCTAGCTCGACGCGTTTGGACCTGGCGATCCGGGTATAGCCCTCCCCGAAAATCGACACAGGGGGGCCTCGATGACGACCTATGAGAGCGTCACGGGAAGGCGGCCGGAAACGAACGGCCGCCCCGCCGAGGATGAGCGAATAGCGCTCGACCGCCTATCGGCCCGCCGTTTGCGCGTGGCCCTCGTCCTCACGACGGCGATGCTCGTCGTCTACTTCACCTTCATTCTTTTGATCGCGTTCGACAAGAGCCTGCTCGGCCGCATGATCACCGACGGGCTCAGCCTCGGGATCCTGCTCGGGGTAATCGTGGTGCTCGCCACGTGGGTCCTCACCTGGACCTACGTCGCCTGGGTGAACCGGCGCTACGAGCCGGCCGCCCGTGAGATCAGGGAGCGTGCGCGATGACGGCGCCCTTCGCAGCCATCGGCGATCCGTCTGCGATCGCCATCTTCTTCTTCTGCCTTTTCATCCTCGTTGCGCTCGTGATCAGCTACTGGGCCGCGCGGCGCACCAAGACGACCGAGCAGTTCTACGCCGCGGGACACCAGGTCAGCGGCTTCCAGAACGGTATGGCGCTCGCCGGCGACTACATGAGCGCCGCGAGCTTCCTCGGCATCGCAGGCCTGGTCGCCCTCTACGGTTTCGACGGCCTCATCTACTCGATCGGCTTCCTCGTCGGCTGGCCGATCGTCCTCTTCCTCATCGCCGAACCGCTCAGGAACCTCGGCAAGTACACGTTCGCCGACGTCGTGGCGTACCGCCTGAAGCAGACGCCGGTACGCATGGCCGCCGCGGTCGGCACGCTCTCGGTCGTGATCTTCTACCTCATCGCCCAGATGGTCGGGGCCGGGGTGCTGATCACGCTCATGTTCGACATCGACTATGCGATGGCCGTGGCCATCGTCGGCACGGTCATGCTCGTCCTCATCCTCTTCGGCGGCATGATCGCGACGACCTGGGTGCAGATCGTCAAGGCGACGCTGCTCCTCGGCGGCGCGCTCGCGCTGGCCCTCTGGGTGCTCTCGTACTTCAGCTGGAATCCGCTCGAGCTCTTCGACTCGGCCGCCACTGACAACGGCGAAAAGGTGCTCGCCCCCGGCGACGCGGTCGTGACCGGCTCATGGGACGCCGTCTCGCTCGGCCTGGCGCTGATGTTCGGGACAGCGGGGCTACCGCACATCCTCATGCGCTTCTACACGGTCCCGGACGCGAAGGCCGCCCGCACGTCCGTCAACTGGGCGACGTTCTTCATCGGCGGCTTCTACCTCCTGACGTTCGTCCTCGGCTTCGGCGCGATGGCTCTTGTCGGACAGGGGACGATCACCGGCGTCGACGAGGGCGGCAACATGGCCGCGCCGTTGCTGGCGCAGGAGGTCGGCGGCGAGCCGTTCCTCGGCTTCATCGCCGCCGTCGCCTTCGCCACCATCCTCGCGGTCGTGGCGGGCCTCGCGCTCTCGGGCGCGGCAGCGCTCTCGCACGATCTCTGGGTGAACGTCGTCCGCCACGGCGAGGCGCCCGAGCGCGAGCAGCTCAGGGTCGCCAAGATCGCGACGGTGATCATGGGCGCGACCGCGATCGTCCTCGGGATCGCCCTCGAGGGGCAGAACGTCGCATACATGGTCGGCCTCGCGTTTGCGATTGCCGCGAGCGCGAACTTCCCGGCGCTCCTGATGGCCATCTTCTGGCGCCGCTTCACGACGTGGGGCGCCGTGGCGAGCATCCTCGTCGGCGCGGTGTCCGCGCTCGTGCTGATCTACCTCTCGCCGACCATCCAGGAGGACGTGCTCGGCAACGACTCGTCGCTCTTCCCGCTGAAGAACCCGGCCCTCATCTCGATGCCGCTCGCGTTCGTGACCGGCATCGTCGTCTCGCTCCTGACGCGTGATGTCGAGGCGGAGGAGAAGTTCTACGAGGCGGAGCGGCGGATCATCGTCGGCGCTCCCCCGCAGGCTGTGCCGGCGGAGGCAGCCGTTGCGCACAGGAGGCCGACCGGGTAGAACGGCGGCATGACCGAAACCCGTTCCGAGTCCACCGACTCCGCCATCGACGCGCTGCTCCTCGAGGAGCGCAAGTACCCGCCGCCGCCTCGAGTTCGCAGCGCAGGCGAACGCGCAGCCTGAAATCTACGAGCGCGACTTCGAGGAGCTCTGGGAGACCGAGGCCCGCGAGCGGGTCACCTGGTTCGAGCCGTTCACGAAGCTCTACGAGTGGGAGCCGCCGTACGCGAAGTGGTTCCTGGGCGGCAAGCTCAACGTCTGCTTCAACTGCGTCGACCGCCACGTCGAGGCCGGCAACGGCGACAGGGTCGCGTACTACTGGGAGGGCGAGCCGGAGGACGAGCGGCGGACGATCACGTTCGCCGACTTGCAGCGCGACGTCGTCCGCTTCGCCAACGCCCTCAAGGAGCTCGGCGTCGGCAAGGGGACGCCGGTCGGGATCTACATGGGGATGGTCCCCGAGCTCCCGGTGGCCATGCTCGCGTGCGCCCGCCTCGGCGCGCCGCACACGGTGGTCTTCGGTGGCTTCAGCGCCGACGCGCTCTCCGACCGCTTGAACGACATGGAGTGCGAGGTCCTGATCACCCAGGACGCGGGCTGGCGCAAGGGCGGCGAGGTGCCGCTCAAGCGCAATGCCGACGAGGCGCTCGACCGCTCTCCGGGTGTGCGGACCTCGGTCGTCTGGCGCCGCGTCGGCTCAGACGTCGAGATGCGAGAGGGCCGGGACGTCTGGGCCCACGAGATCGTCGAGGGCGCGAGCGACGACCCCGAGACGTGCCCCTGCGAGCCGATGGACTCGGAGGATCTCCTCTACCTGCTCTACACCAGCGGCACGACCGCGAAGCCGAAGGGAATCGTCCACACCACGGGCGGCTACCTCGTCGGCATCGCGACGACGCACCACTACATCTTCGACGTGAAGCCCGACTCGATCTACTGGTGCGCCGCCGACATCGGCTGGGTCACCGGGCACAGCTACATCGTCTACGGGCCGCTCGCGAACGGAACGACCGGCGTCCTCTACGAGGGCGTCCCCGACTATCCGGACCGCGAGCGCTGGTGGTCGATCATCGAGCGCTACAAGGTCGACATCCTCTACACGGCGCCGACGGCGATCCGGGCGCACATGAAGTGGGGCCCCGAGCATGCGCAGAAGCACGATCTCTCCTCGCTCCGCCTCCTCGGATCGGTCGGCGAGCCGATCAACCCCGAGGCCTGGATCTGGTACCGCGAGCACATCGGCGCCGAACGCTGCCCGATCGTGGACACGTGGTGGCAGACGGAGACGGGGATGGCCATGATCACGCCGCTTCCGGGGACCACCACGACGAAGCCCGGCTCGGCGACGAAGCCCTTCCCGGGCGTCGACGCCGCCGTCGTCAACGACAAGGGCGAGGAGGTCGGCCCCGGTGGAGGCGGCTATCTCGTCCTGCGCCGGCCGTGGCCCGCCATGCTCCGCGGCATCTACAAGGACCACGAGCGCTTCGTCGAGACGTACTGGAGCCGCTTCGACGGCATGTACTTCGCCGGCGACGGCGCCCGCATCGACCGGGACGGCGACTTCTGGCTCATGGGCCGCGTGGACGACGTCATGAACGTCTCCGGCCACCGCATCTCGACGATCGAAGTAGAGAGCGCGCTGGTCGACCACCCGAAGGTGGCCGAGGCGGCGGTCTGCGGGCGCAAGGACGAGACGACCGGCCAGGCCATCGTCGCGTTCGTGAGCCTCAAAGGCGGCGAGGAGGGCTCGCCCGAGATGATGGCCGAGCTGCGCGAGCACGTGGCGACGAAGATCGGCAAGATCGCGCGCCCGTCCAACATCGTCTTCACCCCGGAGCTGCCGAAGACCCGCTCGGGGAAGATCATGCGCCGGCTCCTGCAGGACGTCTCCGAGAAACGCGAGCTCGGCGACACGACGACGCTCGCCGACCCGACCGTCGTCGAGGAGCTCAAAGACAGAGCGACGAGCGAAGGCTCACAGGAGGGCTAGCGGCTTCGTGGGCGTGGAGATCGCGCCTCTCGCGGACGAGCACGTCGAGGGCGCGGCCGGGCTGCTCGCCTCTCGCCACGCGCGTCACCGGGAGGTGGAGCCGCTGCTCCAACCGCTCGGGGACGCGCGCGCGGAGATCGAGCGCGCCCGCAGCCCGGAAGGGACGTCGGGGGTGGTCGCGCTCGACGGCGGGGAGGTCGCAGGGTTCCTCGTCGGCGCATTCCGCGAGGACGACTATTTCGGGCGCCACATCTGGGTCGGGCACGGCGCCCACGGCGCGCGCGAGCCCGAGATCGCGCGGGACCTCTACGCGGCCGTCGCCGGAGACTGGGTCGCCGGCGGTGCTTCCCTCCACCTCGCCCTCGTCCCCGCAGTGCCGGAGCTCGCCGACCCGTGGTTCCGGCTCGCCTTCGCGCACATGCAGGTGCATGCGATTCGCGAGAGCGGCGCCGAGCCTCGGCCTGCGACGGGCGGACTGGTCGTCCGGCAGGGAGGCGTCGAGGACCTCCGGGCGGCGATCCCGCTCCTCACGCTGATCTGGGAGCACCACACACGCTCGCCGACGTTCACCGGGCTGGTCGTTCCGGATGCGCAGGCGTTCCTCGCCGACTGGGAGGAGACGCTCATCGAGTACGACTGCGTCTACTTCGTCGCGGAGCTCGAAAGCAAGGTCGTCGGCCATCTGGCCCTCTACCCGGAGGAGCCGAATCTCGCGACGCCGCCCGGCTCCGTCTACCTGGCCGTGGCGGCGACGCTGCCGGAGGCACGCGGTCTCGGCGCCGGAGTCGCGCTGACCGAGACGGCGCTCGCCTGGGCCCGCGAGGCCGGCTACGAGGCCGTGCACACCGACTGGCGCATGGCCAACCTCGAGTCGTCGCGCTTCTGGCCGCGCCGCGGCTTCCGCGAGACGTTCTACCGGCTCGCCCGGCGCGTCGAGATCGGCTGAGTCCGACTCGGGCGTTTTCCACTCTCGGCACGAAGCGCGCGCCACCTACGCGGTTTCCGCCGTTACGCTCGAAAGCGGGAGGAGGGCGGGGTGCCCCTAGAGATAGAGCTACTTGCGCTGAGGCCCAGTGAGCGCAGCGGTCACGCCCAGCAGGACGAGGACCGTCCCGGACACCCAGCGCTCAGCGCGAAAGAAGAGACGGCTCCCGCGCAGCCACTCCGACGCCGTGCCGGCGGCGAGCGCGTAGAGACCGTCGCTGACCATGGCGATGAGGATGAAGAGCAGGCCGAGGACGGCGATCTGGAGCCCCACCGACCCCTCCTCCACGACCACGAACTGCGGCAGGAACGCGAAGAAGAAGAGGGCGGTCTTCGGGTTGAGGATGTTCACGACGACCCCCTGGGCGAAGAGCCGGTCGAGCTGCCGCGGCGGGCGCTCGCCGGTCGTCTCGAACCGTTCGCGCGTGAAGAGCTTCCGCAGGCCGAGGAACACCAGGTACGCCGCGCCCGCGTACTTGACGACGTTGAACGCGACCGACGACTGCACGAGCAGCGCCGAGAGTCCGAGCGCCGCCGCCGCGACGTGCACGAGTCCGCCGACCTGGATGCCGAGCATGGACACGAGCCCCGCGGTGCGGCCATGCTCGATCGACTGCGTCACGATGTAGAGGACGGCCGGTCCCGGGACGACCAGCAGGGCGACGGCCGCGGCGACGAACACCGCGAGAGTGCCTGGATCGGGGAGCGGCACTACCTCTCCCGCATGAAGCCCTGGCGCGCGGCCGAGACGAGCGCAACCGCCTCGGGGAAGAGCACCCGCATCCCGTCACGAAGCGCAACCGCCTGCTCGTCGGGCGAGCCCTCGACCGTCATCTGCCTGAGGGCGGCGCCCGTGAGCTCGACGGCCGTGTTCAGGGTCAACGTCGCGAACTGCTCGCGCTGCGACTCCTGCACGGCCTCGGTCTGGCGCTCCGCGAACTCGCGCAGGCCCTTCATCAACTCGTCCGGATCCCCTCCGAACGGAAAGCCGAATCCGCCTTCCATCGGTGTCCTTTCGTCGTTCCTTCCACGTAATGTACGCACCGATGGCAGCCGGCCGCTTCGCAGATGCCCTCAACGAGCAGGTCGCGAACGAGTTCGCGGCCTCGCAGCAGTACGTCGCCATCGCCGTCTACTACGACTCCGAGACGCTCCCGGGCCTCGCCGCGCACTTCTACCGCCAGGCGCTCGAGGAGCGGAACCACGCGATGATGCTCGTCCAGTACCTGCTCGACGCCGACCTCGACGTCACGATCCCGGCAGTCGCCGCCCCGAAGACCGCGTTCGGCGACGCGGTCTCGCCGGTCGCGCTTGCACTCGAGCAGGAGAAGCAGGTGACCGAGCAGATCGTCAGGCTCGCGAGCCTCGCGCGCGAGGAGGACGATCTCGTCGGCGCGCAGTTCCTCGACTGGTTCCTCAAGGAGCAGCGCGAGGAGGTCTCGAGCATGTCCGCGCTGCTCGCGATCGTCACGCGGGCGTCGGAGTCGAACCTCCTCCTCGCCGAGGAGTACCTCTCGCGGACCCAGATCGGCGACGAGGGCGTCGATCCCTCCGCCCCGGGCGCCGCCGGCGGCGCTCTCTAGCCACTCAGCCGAGCGGGCCCTTGTACCTGCGCTCGACCTCGTTCGCGAGCTCGTCTGCTGCAACGACGCCCGTCTTCATCGCCTCGGCGAAGGGCGACCCACCCACCTGTCCGAGCGCCTGCTCGAGCTTTCCGGCAGCCAGCCCGAGCGCGTCGAGGTAGGGGACGCTCGCCACGCGGGGCGGCGGCTGGATGGCCTGCTGGAGCTCGGCGGCCGCAACCTCGGCCTCGTCGATTCCCTCCGGGTTCTCGGTCAGGCGAAGCTCGACGAGACGCGCGCGGAGCTCTCCGACGTCTCCCCCGCCTGCGCTCTCCTCGGCCAGCTCGCACATGGCCGCGATCGCGACCGCGTCGCGCACGAGGACGCGGTCGGCCACGGGGCGGAGGGACGCGTCGAACGCCAGCCAGGCCCGCTCCTCGCCCCGTTCGAAGGCGCAGAGGTAGACGCGGGCACTGGTTCCAGGCTCCGCCGGGATGACCGCGACGAGCTCCTCGCCGTCGCTTGCCTTCCCTTTCGCGGCCTCGCCGACAGCGCTCAGCTCCTCCTCGAGGGTCACCGGGAGCAACAATAACCCCGTGGTTGCCGGATCCTCCGAGCGGAACCGCGCCGCACAGGAGCTCTTCGCGCCCCTGGCGGACACGTATGACCGTTACGCGAACCTGCTTAGCTTCGGCCAGGACCCGCGCTGGCGCTCGTTCCTCGTCTCGCGGGTCGAGGCACGGCCGGTGCACGTCGTGCTCGACGTGGCGACGGGGACGGCCGCCGTCGCGATCGAGCTGGCGAAGCGCTACGGCTGCCGCGTCGTCGGCGTCGACCAGAGCGCCGAGATGCTGGCCGAAGGCGCGCGAAGGGTTAAGGAGGCGGGCCTCGGCTCCGCGGTCGAGCTGAAGGAGAGCCGAGCGGAGCACCTCCCCTTCGAGGACGCAGCCTTCGACGGCCTCACGTTCACGTACCTCCTGCGCTACGTGGACGACCCGAGCGCAACGATGCGAGAGCTCGCGCGGGTGGTGAGGCCCGGAGGTGTCGTGGCGATGCTCGAGTTCTTCGAACCCCAGGCAGCCGTGCCCCGGGTCGCGTGGGAGGCTTACGTCCGAGTCGGCCTTCCGGTGCTCGGCGGGCTGGCGTCGCCGGCCTGGGCGGAGGTCGGGCGCTTCCTCGGCCCGAGCATCCGCGACTTCTGGAACGAGACCTCCCCGGACCGGCTGAGACGCCTCTGGGAGGAGGCGGGCATCGTCGACGTGCAGGCGCGCCTGCTCAGCCTGGGCGGCGGCATCGTCATGTGGGGCAGGCGTGGCGACTGAGGCAGGACGCCCCGCGTTCTACGCACTCGCGCCCGGCGGCTGGCGCGACTACGTCACGCTCCTCCACCCTCCCTACACGGCCTGGCACCTCAGCTACGTCGCGATCGGCGCCGCACTGACTCCCGCGTTCGCGTGGGACCGCTTTCTGCCGACGCTCGCGGCGTTCTTCCTCGCCGTCGGGATCGGCGCGCACGCGCTGGACGAGCTCAACGGCCGGCCTCTGGCCACGCGGATCCCGAAGAGCATGCTCGTGGCGCTCGCCGCCGTCTCGATCGCCGGCGCGATCGCGATCGGCGTCGTCGGCGCGATCACCATGAGCCCGTGGATCGCCGCCTTCGTAGTCGTCGGCGGGTTCATGGTCGTCGCCTACAACCTCGAGCTGCTCGGCGGGCGCTTCCACGGAGACATTTGGTTCGCGCTTGCGTGGGGAGCGTTCCCCCTGGCGACCGCGTACTTCGCCACGGCGGAAAAGCTCGACGCCGTCGTGGCGGCAGGGGCGGTCTTCGCCTTCCTCCTCAGCCACGCGCAGCGCCTCCTCTCGACACCGGTACGCGACATCCGGCGGCGGGTCACCAACGTCGAAGGTCGAATCGACCGCAGCGACGGCACCTCGGAGCCCGTCACGACCCAGCTGCTCGTGCGGGGAAACGAGAGCGCGCTCCGCGCGCTTGCGCTCGCAACGGTCGCCCTCGCGGTCGCACTCGTCATCATGAGGACGACGTGATACCGATTGCGCTCCTCATAGATGCCCCACCGGTCCCCGTCGCGGTGACCGTTGCCGCGCCGCGGCGACCGGTGATCACGTCGCCGGCGCCACGCGAGATCTCCTTCGGCCGGATCTCCGGCCGGGTGTTCGCCGGGACGACGCGGGTGAACGTGGTCGTCGGTGGGCGAATCAGGGCGTCGAAGCACATCACCGGGCCCGCCCGCTTCTCGTTCGCGGTGCAGCTCCCGCCCAGGATGATCAGCGTGAAGGTGGTGGCCGTGAACGCGGCCGGCGGCCGGTCGAGCTCGACGGTTCGGAACGTGCGCGGGCTGCCGCTCCCGAGCGAGCCGGGCGTGCTGCGTCCGACGACCGAGGACGGCGTGCTCGCGCGGAAGCTTCGCACCCTGGCACGGAACTTCCCGGGAACGGCGGCGGTCTACGTCCAGGACCTGCAGACCGGCCGGGGCGCCGCGTGGAACGCGCGGGCACGCTTCCCCGCCGCCTCGACGCTGAAGCTGCCGATCGCGATCGAAGTCCTGCGGACGCTCGGCTCGAGGCCCGCTGCGGGATCGTCGCTCGATCGCCTGCTCTGGAGCATGCTCGTCTACTCCTCGAACGACGCCGCGAACTCGCTCCTCGTCTGGCTCGGCGGCTCCACGAGCAGCGGCGCCTACCGCGTGAACGCCCTCATGAGCTCGCTGCGCGTGAGGGACTCGCTCATGTACGGCGGCTACCAGACAGCGATTGCGGCGGCGCGTCCGATCCCGCTCCAGGTGAACGAGCAGCCGGCGTTCGGCGGCGGCAAGTACACGACCGCCTGGGACCTCGCCCGGCTCCACCGCTTCGTGGGCATGGCAGCGCGCGGCATCGGGCCCCTCCCGCGCACGTCCGGGACCTTCGGCAGGAAGGACGCGCGCTACCTCCTGTGGATCCTCGCGCAGGTCGCCGACCACGGAAAACTCGACCGCTACCTCTCGCCCAGGGCGACCGTGCCGCACAAGGCCGGCTGGATCGGCACCGCCCGCCACGACGCGGGGGTCGTGTACTGGCAGAGCGGCTCGTTCTCCGTCGCGGTCATGACGTGGAACCCGAACGGGGTCGGATCGAGCTCCGACATCCTCGCCGGAAGGGTCGCCCGCATCGCCCGCGACCACTTCGACCGGCTACGCCGATCGCAGGCCAGTTCGAGCGGCTCGGTGGGACTGACCTAGGATCCAGGGATGACGCTCGTTTTCGAGATCGCGTTCGCGGCCTCGCTCGGCATCGTCGCCGCCTCGCTCGTCGGCGTGGTGTTCGGGCGCGTGCCCGAGCGCGTGCTGCTCGCGACGGCCGTGGCCCTGGCGATCGCGACGCTCGTGGCCGCCGTGGTCACGGGCATCTGGATCGCCGAGGGAAACGGCGACGAGGAGCTTCTCATCGTCATGACCGGCGGCATCCTGCTCGCCGCTCTCGCCCAGGCGGGCCTCTTCGTGCTCGCCCGCGGCCTGCGTCGCATCAGCGATGCCGAGCGGCTCGGAGAGAAGGCCCGCGACCGGATCGACGAGTACCTCGAGCAGCACGCGGAGGAGCGAAAAGCGGAGATCGAGCGGATGCTCGCGCGCGAGCGCGCCAACACGAGCTACGTGCTCGGGGAGCAGGAGCGCCAGCTCGCCGAAGAGCGGCGCGACTCGATCGAGCGGCAGGCCGAGCGTGCACGCGTCGAGCTCGCCGAGGCGGTCGGCAGCGCGCAGGAGCGTCTGGAGAGCCGGCTCACGGGCTGGGCGGCCGACCTCGATCGGGGTCAGCGCGAGCTCGAGACCCAGCTCGGCCAGCTCGGTCAACGGCAGAAGGAGGCGCTCGTCCAGTACGACGCCCGCCTGCGCGCCGATGCGGAGCGGCTCGCCGCGGCAAGCGAGGAGCAGCGCCGCGCGCTTGCACAGCTTCGCTCGGAGTTCGAGAAGCTGGTTACTCAGTTTGTCGAGGAAGGGCGGGCCGAGGTCGAGACGCACGCCGCCGAGCGCCGCCGATCCCTCCACGAGGTGAGCGAGCGGCTGCGCGGACGCGAGCGCGGCCTCCGCGAGCAGATCGACCGCGAGGAGGCCGAGGCGCGGTCGCGGCTCGCCGCCGGGCTGACCGACGCCGAGCGCCGGCAGCTCGCGCAGCTCGAGAAGGCGCTCGACCGGGCCGCGTCACGCCTCTCGGACGACGCCGAGCGTCGCTTCGACGCGCTGATCCGCGAGTCGCGGGAGAAGTCCGCCGAACGGCTCTCCCGCGAGCTCGAGAAGTCGATCGAGCAGTTCGTGCGCCAGGCCGAAAGCGAGGTCTCCGACCGCATCATCGAGCTCGCGCGCACGACGGCCGATCGCATGGAGCGGCGCCTGCGCGACGTCGCCAGGGCCGCCGAAGCGCAGGGCGACGTTGCGAGCGAGCGTCTCCGCCATGTCCAGGAGCGCCTCGACGCAGCGCTGGCGACAGCCGAAGACCGCATCGCCGCGTTCGAAAACGAAGTCGACCAGCGCCTCGGATCGAAGCTCGAGCTCGTCGATCGCTCCGTCAGAGCGGCCGAGCGCGAGTAGAAAATTCGCCGCTAGTTCCGCTCGTAGCAAACTGTTCGCGGCAGGAATCGTCCACTAGAGAGAGAACGGACGCGACGTGGATCAGTTGACGCTTCTAAACGAACCGGACCTAGACGAAAAGGGCAAAGTGGAGAGCTGGCGCCTCCACGTCCTCATGGAGGCCGGCTACCCGCTGCCTCTGGCGGAACGCCTCGCCCAAAGCGGCGCCGACCTCCACCTCGCCACCGACCTCGTGGGAAGGCGCGGCTGCACCCCCGAGGTCGCCGCGGAAATCCTCCTCTAGCACGGCTCGACCCACGGAGGGCACCGCCCTGTAAGTCGTTTCGGTCTCGGCACGGCCGCGCGCGGACCGTGAGCTACAGTCGGACCGTGAAGGTCGAGTCGATCGCCTACGGCGACCGGAAGGTCTACGCGGTGTCGGCGTTCAATCGCGGCATCGCCTCCTGGCTCACACGCCTGCCCTCCGTCTGGGTGGAGGGCGAAGTGACCGAGCTCCGGCGCCAGGCAGGCTGGCAGAGCGTCTTCTTCACGCTCAAGGACCTCGAGGACGGCTCGTGCCTGCCCACTTCGATGCCGCGCGCGACCTTCGACGGCCTTCGCCTCGAGCTCGCCGACGGCGACCGCGTTCACGTGTTCGGCCGTCCCGAGCTCTTCGAGGCACGCGGCAGCTTCCGCTTTCGCGCGCTGTCGCTCGAGCCGATCGGCCTCGGCGCAGCCCTCGCCCGCATCGAGCGGCTCAAGAAGACGCTGGCGGCCGAAGGGCTGTTCGCGGCGGAGCGCAAGCGCCCGCTCCCGCTCCTCCCGCGGCGAATCGGGCTCTTGACCGGAAACGAGGCCGCGGCGAAGCGCGACTTCGTCACCGCAGTGAGCGCGCGGTTCCCCGCGGCGCGGATTCTGATCGCCGAGACCTACGTGCAGGGGCCGCACGCGCCGGCCGCGGTCGTCTCCGCTCTCGCCGAGCTGTCGGCCGCGCCCGAGGTGGACGTCGTCGTCGTCGCCCGCGGAGGCGGCAGCTTCGAGGACCTCCTTCCCTTCAGCGACGAGCGCGTCGTGCGCGCGTTCGCGGCCTGCCCGGTGCCGATCGTCTCCGCGGTCGGCCACGAGCAGGACACGCCGCTCTGCGATCTCGCCGCGGACGCTCGCGCGTCGACGCCCACGGCAGCCGCACGACTGGTGGTCCCCGACGAGCGCGAGCTTCGCGCCGACCTCGAGCGCCGGCACACGGCGCTCGGGCGCGACGCCCGCCGCATCGTCGAGCGGGCCCGCCAGACTCTCGCCGCGGACGCCGCGAGGCTGACGCGGGCGCCCGGACTCCTTGTCGAACGCAAGCGGGCAGCCCTCGAAGGATTGGCCGGAAGCCTGCGCGCGTTGTCTCCCAAAGCAACACTCTCACGAGGGTACGCCATCGTGCGGACGGACGAAGGCATCGTCCGCTCGGCCTCATCGGTCGCCGCGGGCGTGCGCGTCGAGGTCGAGGTCGCCGAGGGCGCCTTCGGCGCGCGAGTCGAGGACACTCGAACGTGAGCGTCAGCGAGCTCTCCTTCGAAGAGGCCCGCGCGGAGCTCGAGAAGATCGTCGGAGAGCTGGAGAGCGGCCGTGCAGGGCTCGACGACGCCGTCCGCCTGTGGGAGCGCGGGGAAGCTCTCTACCGGCACTGCGTCGGCAAGCTCGACGCCGCCGAAGGGAAGATCGAGGAGCTCGGCCGCCGCGCCGAGGCCGTCAAGCCCGAGGCTTGACGCGGCGCCGCGCGCGCGAGGCGACGAGGACTTCCTCGAAGTACTCGCCCTTCCGCCGTCCCGTTCGGCGGTTGACGTGCCTGATCAGCCGGTCGTCGAGCCGAAGGCCCGCCTCGGCGAGGATCCCGTCGTAGAGCCCGCGGCGGTCGTTCACGACGACGACCACCTTCCCCCCGGGACGGAGAGCCTCCCTCGCCTGACGGAGCACCGCGGCGACTCCCTCGCAGTAGCCGGCGACGCCCCTTCCGATCTCTTCGTCGTCGCGGCGCTCGAGCCCGAGGAGCTCGAAGGCGTAGACGTGCTGCTCGTGGTAGTCGATCAGGCCCGGGTACGGCGGCGACGTGACGACCAGGTCGAGGACACCCGGCGGGTTCGAGCGTGCGCCCGTCCCCGTGCAGAACCGTGCACTCGGTGGATCGCCGGACGTCGGCGTAGTCGAGGACGCGCGTGACCGCGTCGCGCACGTAGCGCCGCAGGAACTTCTCCGCCTCCTCCACGGGGCGGCAGAGGCGCCGGTGCTTGTGGCAGAAGTACTCGCCCTGCACGGGCTCCGCCGGGAAGTCGAGATCGAAGTGGCGGGTGAGCCGCGCCGAACGGGCCGCGCGCGACAGGACGACACGCCAGAGGTCGGGGTACGAGGTGTGCTCGATTCGCGCGCGGAAGGCCAGGAGCTCGGCCAGCGCGCGCGGTGCGAACCAGCTCGTGAGGTACGCGGAGGGCGCGTCGGCCTCGACGGCCATCGCCGGACGCCGAGAGAGCGACCACGTCGGCGAGGAGCAGCTCACGGTCGTACTCGGCGGTCTTCACGCGCGCGAGCAGGCAGTTGAACGCGGACACGTCGCAGCCGGACGCGGGCGCTCCGAAGGCATTCGCCTCGACAAGCGTCGTTCCCGAGCCCGAGAACGGATCCCACACGAGGCCGCCGGGGCGGCCGTAACGGCCGAGGAAGACCTCGACGAGCTGAGGGACGAACTTGCCGAGATACGGATGGAGCCTGTGGACGTGCTTCGTCCGCTCCCGCTCGGGAAGCTCCGCCTCCGACCACGACAGCTCGAGGTCGATCTCCTCGTAGAGGGCAGCCTGAGTACGCACGGCGTTCACACTTCGCCGCGTCTCGCCCCGGACCTCCCCCGCCGTCTATGATCGACGGCCATGACCGCACCAGTCGAAACCCTGCGCATAGTCCCTCTCTTCGCGAATCTCGACGACAAGGACCTCGACCAGCTCTCGCGCCAGATGCACGAGCGCCGGTTCCCGGAGGGCGCCGAGGTGACGACGGAAGGCGCCACCGGCGCCGGGTTCTTCGTCATCGTCGAGGGAAACGCCGACGTGAGCGTCGGCGGCGAGCACCGCACGACGCTCGGGCCGGGCGACCACTTCGGCGAGGTGGCCCTCATCGACGACGGCGTCCGCTCGGCCTCGATCATGGCCGCCACCGATCTCCTCTGTTACGGGCTCACCCCCTGGGAGTTCCGGCCCTTCGTCGAGGACCATCCGCAGGTCGCGTGGGCGCTGCTCGAGACGCTGGCGCGCCGCGCGCGCGAGTCGTCGGCGCCCGCAGACGACTGAAACTGGCTTCCGCCGAACTCAACGGAACCACGATCGGGTTCGACACGGCCGGCGAGGGCCCGCCCGTGGTGCTCGTGCATGCCGGGGTCGGCGACCGGCGCCTCTGGGACGCGCAGGTGGAGCCGTTCGCGGAGGCGCACCGCGTCGTCCGCCTGGACCTCCGCGGCTTCGGGGAGTCCGCCCTGCCGGGCGGGCCGTTCTCGCACGTCGACGACGTGCGAGCCCTTCTCGACCACCTGGAGATCGAGCGGGCGGCGCTCGTCGGGAACTCGTTCGGTGGGCGGGTGGCGCTCGACTTCGCGCTCATCCACCCGGAGCGAACGACCGCTCTCGTGCTGGTGGGCTCGGCGCTGACCGGTTACGAGGCATCGGCCGCCATGGACGCCTTCGACGAGGAGGAAGAGGCCTTCCTCGACGACGGGAAGCTGGACGAAGCGGTCGAGCTCAACCTCCGCACCTGGCTCGACGGCCCGGAGCGAAAGTCGGCTCCGGTGTCGCCGGAGCTACGGGCACGGGTGGCGGAGATGCAGCGTTCGTCGTTGGAGACGCTCGTCCGCGCGTACGAGGGCTCACCTGAGCCCGGCCCCATCGCCTGGGCCGACCCGCCGGCGGCGACCCGCCTCGCGGAGGTGCCCGCGCCCACGCTCGTCGTCGTGGGAAAGCTGGATCAGCCCGATTTCCGCGCCATCTCGGAGCGCCTGGGCGCCGAGATCCCGGGCGCCGAGACCGCCGCGCTCGACACCGCGCACCTTCCTGCGCTCGAGCGCCCGGAGGAGTTCAACCGCCTGGTGCTCGGCTTCCTGGCCCGCGCGGGCCGCCTGATCGCCGAAGCCTGACCTATGCTGCCCCGCGAGCAAGGAGGTGGCTATGGGATTCCTCGACAAGCTACTGGGCCGCGACAAGGGCAACGAGCCGACAACCGATGCTCCGGAAACCGATGCCTTCATCGGCGACGAGCGGCACCCCGATCCAGGCGATTCGCAACTCGACCAGGCCGAGGAGCGGGCAAGCGAAGCCCGCGACGAGCAAGTCGGCCTCGAGAACCGGATTCCGCCCGGCACCGGCTAGGCACGACCGAGTGCGGTCCCGACGGCCTCGCCGAGAGCGGCGAGGTCGTCGGCTGCGCCGGCAGGATCGCCCGAGAGCGAATGCACCTCCGCGCCGGGAAGCTCCTCGAGGACGCGTCCGCCGAAGACGACGCAGCGCACGCCTTCCTCGCGGCAGATCCGCAGGGCAACACCGGGCGCCTTGCCCTCGCCTGACGTCCTGTCGACGACGCCCTCCCCTGTCACGACCACCTCGGCTCTCCGGATCCTCTCCCTGAACCGGAGCTCATCGAGGACGAGGTCGGCGCCGGGAACGAGCCTGGCGCCCAGCACGGCGAGGGCGGCGCCGAGCCCTCCTGCTGCGCCCGCGCCGGCGAGATCGGCAGCCGGTTCCAGCTCTTCCATCGCCGCCAGGCGAGCCTCGAGCTCCTCGACCTGCGCCGGCGTCGCGCCCTTCTGCGGGCCGAACCTGCGCGCTGCGCCGTCCTCGCCCAGCAGCGGGCTGGAAACGTCACAGGCGACGATCGTCGGGAGCGGGAGCTGCGTTAGGACCTCGCGGAGCCCGGCGCCGCCGTCGACGGTCGCGCTGCCCCCGAGCGCGACGAGGAGCTCTCGAGCATGCGGCGCGGCGGCAAGGATCAGCTCGCCGAGGCCGCGGCTCGACGCGCCCACCGGGTCGAGCTCCTCGGGCGCCAGCCGCGCGAGCCCGATCGCCTGGGCCGCCTCGACGACCGCGCGCCCGTCCGGCAGCAGCAGGAAGCAGGCCGCGACGCGCCGGCCGAGAGCATCGGAGACCTCGGCCTCGCTCCACTCCCCTCCAAGGGCCGCGTAGAGGACTTCGGCTGTGCCGTCGCCGCCGTCCGCCAGCGGCAGCTCGTCGGCCTCGACGCCCGCCTGCGCGAACCCACGTGCCAGTGCCCCGGCCGCGTCGCTCGCGGAGAGCACGCCTTTGAGCGCGTTCGGCGCGGCGACGGCGCGTGGAGAGCTAGGCGATGCGCTCGACCCGCTCGTCCTCGTCCACGTCGACGTCGGTCATCTCGGGCATCTGCTTCAGCATCGCGAACGTGAAGCCCTCGCGTGCCAGGAAGAGGAAGCCGAGCCCGATGCCCACGGAAGCCTCGATCGCCTGAAGCCCGATCCCGAAGACGATCCCGTGCGCATAGCTCACGCCGTACGAGAGCAACGCGGCGGCAACCGCGGCCTGGAGCAGACCGACGTTCCCGGGCCAGAACGGAAAGATCATGACGAGGTTCATGATCACGAGGACAAGGGCGGCTTCAGGGAGCGTCGCGTCGATGGAGAAGGCGAGAAACGCGGTGTAGACGGCGAAGAGCTGGGCGACCCAGCCGACCGTCTGGAAGAACAGGGCTTCGATTGCCGGCCGCGGCCGCCTCAGCACGGTCAGTCCGTGCCGGGCCATGTGCAGGACCCGGCGGACGGGCCCCGAGCTCCTCGGTCAGCGGCCGGTGATGCCGGCGTGCGAGCGCGAAGCCGGCGAGAAGAAGACCGAGACCGACCCCGATCACGACCGCGAGCACGGGCGCCGCCCAGTCGGGGATCGGCGCGACGTAGAGCGTGAAGAGGACGAGCGCGACCGCGACGACGACGTCGAAGAGCCGGTGCGCGAAGACGGTCCCGACGATGATCGCCCAGGTGCCCGGACGGCGGCGGACGTGCCGCGTGATGACGGCAACGCGCGCAAGCTCCCCGACGCGCCCCGGCAGGGCTGCGTTGGCGAGGAGACCCACACAGAACGCGGAGAACACGTTCCGGCGGCTAGGCCAGGGAGGCGGGATCGACTGCTTGACGACGATGTACCAGGCGTGCGAGCGGACGGCGACCGAGAAGAGGTTGATGAGCACCGCGACGGCGACCCATTCCCATTCGACCGCCCGGAACGCGCGCTCGAGCAGTCCGGAATCGGGCCCGCGCAAGACGGCAAGGGTTACGAAGCCGGCGATGGGGACGAGGACGATGAGAAGACGGGCGAGACGAGATTCGGGAATGTGGATCCTTCTCACGCGGCCGCCCTCACTGCCCCGGCCGGCGCCGCGACCCGCTCGTAGATCTCCACGAGGCTGCGGCCGATCCTGTCCCACGAGTACGGCTCGGCAGCCTTGCGCGCGCAGATCCCGTACGCCCGCCGCCGCTCCTCGTCCTGGAGCAGCTCGACCATCGCCCCTGCGAGAGCGTCTGCGTCACCGGGCGGAACGAGGATCCCCGTCTCGTCGTGGTTGGCCACCTGCGCGTAGCCCTCGATGTTCGAGGCGACGACGGGCGTCCCGCAGGCGAACGCGCGGGTAAGGACCATCCCGAAGCTCTCACCGCCGAGCGACGGCGCCGCGAGCAGGCTTGCGGCCTGAAGCTCGGCGGTGAGCTCCTCCTCGGAGAGCCCGCCGAGCAGGTCGATCCCGTCCAGCGAGAAGCCCTGCCGCCTGGCGAGCCAGCGGACGGAGAGCGGGTCGGCCCCGACAAGGCGCAGCCGCGCACCGGTCTGCTGGTGGACACGCGGCCACGCGCGCATGAGGACCGGCAGGCCCTTGCGGGGCTCGTTGCGGCCGATGAAGACGACGTTGCCGTTGCGGTGACCGGGGTCGACCTCCGGCGGCAGGTCGATCCCATTCGGGATCACCTCCATCGGCCCGCCGACGTACGGCTCCGCCGCTCGCCGGGCGCTCTCGGAGACGGCGATCCGCTGGTCGATCCGCTGGACCACCACGCGCCAGAAAACCTTCCCGATCGGATACCAGCCCAGGCGCTCTCCCGCCGAGTGGCACGTCACGACAGTCGGGCAGGGCGCGGTGGCGAGCGCAAAGGCGGAGAGAATGGGCGCGAACGGCTCGTGGACGTGGACGACGTCGAAGCGCTCCTCCTGCCAGATCCTTCGCATCCGCACCATCGACTGCGGGCTGAGGATGATGTTGGGGAGCGACGCGTTGGCCGGGACGATCACCGAGCGGCCCACCGGAAGCACGTAGTCCGGCGGCCGCGTGTGGCGCCCCTGCTTCGGGTGCAGGAGCCGCGTCAGCCGCCCGGGCGGGTCGTGGCCCATGATGATCCGCGCGTCGACGCCGAGTCTCTGCAACGCGCGCGCCTGGTGGTCCGCGTGTTCCTGCACCCCACCCCAGAAGGACCAGGAGTAGGGAACGACGATCCCCACCTTCATGCTGCAACCCTACCCACGGCGGCAGATTGGGCAGATTAGACTCGGACCGTGATCAAGCGGGCGAAGCGGCTCGAGCCGATTCGAGGCTTCGGGATCAACCTCGTCGCCGACGCAGCGGACCAGCCGACGCGGGCGAACACCAGGTGGCCGGTGCTGCGAATGGAGAACCTCGACACCGACCTTCCGCTGCCGCCCGAGGCCGTCGGCGTGACGGCGCGGAGCCTCGAGACGCCCGAAGCGAACAGCTGGCTCCCGTTCACCGGCGACATCCACCTCCGCGAGGCGGTTGCCGCGTTCCTCGCCACCCGGACAGGGCATCCGTTCGACCCGGAGCGAGAGATCGTCATCACCTGCGGCGGGATGGAGGGCCTCCTCAACGCGCTCCTCGTCACGGTCGACGCGGGCGACGAGGTGATCGTCACCGACCCCACCTACGCCGGGATCGTCAACCGCGTTCACCTCGCGGGCGGAATCCCCAAGGCTGTTCCGTTCCTGGTGGACGAGGGCGAGTGGCGCCTCGACCGCGACGCGCTCGTCGCCGCCGTCGGCGACTCCACGGCCGGGATGATGCTGATGAGCCCGTCGATGCCGTCCGGAGGGACGTTCGACGCCGACGACTGGGAGCTCATCTGCGACCTCTGCCTGGACCGCGACCTCTTCCTCATCTACGACACGGCGATGGAGCGGCTCCTCTTCGACGACAGGCCGCTGATCCACCCGCTGCACCACGAGGGGATGGCCGAGCGAACCATCGTCGTCGGCTCGCTCTCGAAGGAGCATCGAATGATCGGCTGGCGCGTCGGCTGGGTCGCCGGGCCGGCCGAGACGATCGAGGACGCGGGCTGGGCGCACGTCTACAACACCACCACTCCCGTCGGCCTCGCGCGCGCGGCCGCCGCGGCCGTCTTGCGCGGCCAACAGGATCACGTGGTGCAGTGCGTCACGGAGCTCGAGCGCCGCCGCGACGTCATGCTCGCCGGGCTCCCGGATTGGCCCTTCGTGCGGCCCGGCGGCGGCTGGTCGATGCTCCTCGACGTGTCCGACCTGGGCTTCGAGGCACGCGCGGCGTCGCGCCTCCTCCTGGAGGAGAGCTCGATCGCCGCGACGGCCATGGTCGGCTGGGGCGGCCCCGTGGCCGACCGCCACGTTCGCTTCGTGTTCAGCGCTGAGCCGGTCGACCGGCTCGCGACCATCCCCGAACGGCTCGCGGGCGGCACCCTGGCCGCGGCCGTCGCCGAGCGGAGCTGATCGTGCCCGAGCACGACGCCCTCGTCGCCGAGCTCAGCCGCGAGGGCCTCGCCGAGCTGCACACGCACCTCGGCGGCTCGGTCGACCCGGCGGTCATGTGGACGCTCGCCCACGAGCAGGGGATCGCGCTGCCGATCAAGGACTACTGGGACTTCGTCGAGCTCGTCACCGTCGACCCGCGCGGCGTCGAGGGGCTGCCCGAGCTGGACGG
The DNA here is from genome assembly GCA_963784175.1 of uncultured Actinomycetes bacterium. Taxonomy (GTDB): domain Bacteria; phylum Actinomycetota; class Thermoleophilia; order Gaiellales; family Gaiellaceae; genus JAIBJN01. The sequence continues at coordinate 111,789 of CAWAQJ010000010.1, forward strand.
GATCTACAAGTGGACCGAGCTGATCCAGTCGAGCCCGCTGGCCGTCGAGCGCTCCGTCCACGGCGCCATCGGCGGCGCGTACCGCACCCAGAACATCACCACGCTCGAGCTCCGCTTCAACCCGATGAAGCGCAACCGCGGCGGCGAGCGCGACCTCGACCACATCATCATGGCCTCCTCCCGAGGTCTCGACCGCGCCCGCCTCGAGTACCCCAAGGTGCGCGCCGGCCTGATCCTGATGATGGACCGCACCTTCACCCACGAGCAGAACGCGGTCATCGTCGAGAAGGCGATCCGCTACTCGGACCGCGGAGTGGTCGGCGTGGACATCGCGGGGCCCCGGCCCGACGGCGGGCGCTACCCGTACCGCGACCTGGCGCCGCTCGTCGAGGAGGCGCGCGCAGGCGGCCTCGGCGTGACCATCCACGTGGGCGAGGAGGGCGGGCAGCACGGGATCGACGAGATCGGCGAGGTCATCGAGCACCTGCGGCCCGAGCGCATCGGCCACGGGATCCTCGCCGCCGAGGACGAGGAGATCATGCGGATGCTGCGGGAGACCGAGATCGTCCTGGAGATCTGCCCGAGCTCGAACCTCCTCACCGGCGCCCTGGCCGACGAGGACGCGCTGCGCGACACGGTGCGAACGTTCGCCGACCGCGAGGTCGCGTTCACGATCGCGACCGACGGCCCCGAGATGATGCAGACGCACCTCCGGGACGAGCTCGCCTTGCTCCTCCGGATCGGCGCGCTGACCCCGGACGAGGCGGTGGCCGTCAACGATCGGGGACACTCGGCGGCGTTCGTCCGGCCGCGGCCTCGGCTCGTGTCGGCCCACGACTAGCTCGGAGGGCGTAGACGTGAAGATCGCCCGCTCGGTCGATAGCCGGATCGGCGGTGCGTTGCCAGGATGGCCGGCATGCTCAGCGTCTACAGCGGAATCCGGTTCACGGAACGGCAACGGCAGGTAGTCCGGCTGATCGCGGCGGGGTGCTCGAACGTCGAGATCGCGGAGCGGCTCGGTGTCTCCCCTCGCACCGCGAAGGCCCACTCGGACGTTCTCCGCACCAAGCTCGGTGTCAGCCGGCGACGGCAGATCCCGGCCGCCTTTCGCGAAGCGACCGGGGAGGATCCCCTCGAGAGCCTCGAGGCGGCACTCGGCGTGCGCGACGACTCTCGCACGTTGCGCTGATCGGTCTCGAGGGATGAGGAGCCCGCGCCCGCGGCGAAGGTCGAGGGCGCGGGCCGCCCCTCGTGGGCCACTGGTAGACCCGGATCCGAGGCGGTAGGCTCGTCCTCCCGACACGGGAGCCGAACCGTGACGGATCGCCGGGACACCGCTCTTCCTCCGCTCTTCCGGCGCCACACGCGCCGGCCGCGGCTCACTGCGTTCCTGAACGACGCGACGGCACAGGCGATCCTCGTCACAGCGCCCGCCGGCTACGGCAAGACGACGCTCGCACGCGAATGGCTCCAGGGGCGCACGGACGTCGCCTGGTACCACGCGACACCTTCCTCCGCGGATGTCGGCGCCTTCTCGGCCGGGCTCGCGGACGTCGTCGAGCCGATCGTCCCCGGCGCGGGCGAGCGCGTTCGCCAGCGGCTCCGGGTCGGCGATGCAACCGAGCGGCTGGCCCGCCCGCTCGCCGAGCTCCTTGCCGAGGACCTCGAGTCGTGGCCCGAGCAGGGCATCGTCGTCCTCGACGACTACCACCTGATGGCCGAGTCCTCCCCCGTCGAGGACTTCCTCGACTGGCTGCTCACACTCGCGCCCATCCGCGTCCTCGTGACGACCAGGCGCCGGCCCGGCTGGGCGACCGCACGCCGCTTCCTCTACGACGAGGCGGTCGAGCTCGGGCGGGACCAGCTGGCCATGACCGACGACGAGGCCGCGCGCGTCCTCAGCGGACGCTCCACCGAGTCCGTGCGCGCGCTCGTCCGCCAGGCCGAGGGCTGGCCCGCGCTCATCGGCCTCGCGGCGCTCTCGGCCGATCTCGAGTTCCCCGCCGAGAAGGTGTCGGAGTCCCTGTTCCGCTACTTCGCGGAGGAGGTGCTACGCCGTGAGCCAGAGGACGTCCAGCGCTTCATGCTCGCGGCCTCCGTGCCCAGCAGGATCAGCTCCCGACTGGCTCGCGAAGCGCTCGGCATCGACGATCCAGACCCGGTGATCGAGCGACTACGGGACGAGGATCTTCTTTACGAGGTCAACCCGGACGAGCTCCGCTTCCATCCGCTCCTCCGAGACTTCCTACGTCGACGGCTCCAGGCAGGCTCGCCGAGCGAGTATGCAGACATCGCCGAACGAGTCGTCGCCGACGCGACCGAGCGGGCTCGCTGGGGTGAGGCGTTCGAGCTCGCCGTCCAGGCCGAGGACAAGACGAAGGCGGCCGAGATCGCCGGGCAGGCCGCTCGAACGCTGCTGGCAGCGGGTCAAAGCGAGACGCTCGAGAAGTGGCTGGAGGCCTGCGGCGCAGCCGGCGTCACCGTCGCGGGAGCCTCGCTCGCGCGGGCTGAGATCCTCATTCGCAAGGGCGAGATGTCGGCGGCAGCCGCAGTCGCGGGCGACACGGCGGCCCGCCTCTCCGAGGACCATCCCGATTTCGCGTGGGCGTGCAACGTCGCCGGCCGAGCCCTGCACTTCACGTCGGAAGAGGAGGCGGCTTTCGAGCGTTTCGAGGCTGCCCGCCGGACGGCCAAGACGGACGTGGATACGAAAGAGGCTCTTTGGGGATTGCTCCTCGCTTCGACCGAAATCGCCCCGGAGACCATGACCGGCTACCTGGATGCCCTCGAGAGTGACTACTCGGACGACATTGACGTGAGATTCAGGCTGGCGATCGGCAGATACGGAACGGCTGAGCAGACCTCGTCGATTTCGGGCGAGTGGGAGAGATTTCTCAGCCTCCTTCCTCTCATCGAGCACGCGACAGACCCGCTCGCGGTCACCAGCTTCCTAGCAAGCGCCTCTTCTGCCGCCAGACTCCGCGGTCAGTACGTTCAGGCGCTTGACTTGGCCGATCAGGCCTATGCGATTTGCCGCGACCTCAGGCTGGAGTTCAGTGCAGGCGCGTGCATAGTCAGCCGAACAGCAGCGGAGATCGGTTTGAGGCTGTTCTCTCGGGCAAAGCGCTCACTTGAGGCGTTCTCCCGAACTCCAACGCAGAGAGAAGATCCTTACTACCGGCTCGAGGGCCTCATCCTCCGGGCGCGCCTGATGGCGTGCGAAGGGGACATTCGGGGCGCCCTTCGCATTCAGAGACGAGATTGCTGGCCTTCGTGCACCACCTCGCGCGCTCGGTGTATTCCTCGCGACGATAGCCATGATCGAGGCGGCTGGTGGTGAGCCCGCCAAGGCCAGGAGGATGGCGGCTCAAGCGCGCGAGAATGGAACCAACATCGAGATGCTTCTGGGTTGCCTTCTAGCGGAAGCAATCGCCGCAGACAAGGAGCACCCCGCCCAGGCGCAAGCAGCAATCGCCCGTGCAGTCGCGGCCTGTCGAGACGGCGATTGTCTCGATGGTCTGGTTTTCGCTTACCGCGTCCATCCGCCGCTGGTCGACGCGGCGCTGGACTGTCCTGACGCACTCGCGATCATGCGAAGGGCTCTGACATCTAGCCGAGACCGTGCACTCGGAAAGAGAATCGGCCTAAGCCTGAGAAGTGAGGATTCCGACGACCCACTTCGTGATCTAACACGGCGAGAGCGGGAGGTCTTGGGACTGTTGTCCGAAGGATTGACCAACGCTGAGATCGCGACCCGGCTCTTCATCGCGCAAAGCACGGCAAAGGTTCACGTCCGCCACATCCTCGAGAAACTTGGAGCACGGAATCGGCTCCAGGCCGTCCTGCGCGCCCAGGGGGCGATGAAGGCCGACGAGACCTAGGCGACGCTTGCGACCGGCTTGGGGCACCAGAGCGGGCTGCCGCTGGGCCTCAAGCGCAAAGTCGGGACGCACACCAGAAAGGTACGTCTCGCAGGCGCCCGCAAGGATCGCCTCAAAAGCGGCAACCACGCTCGTGTCGAACTGGGTGCCGGCAGCCTGAGCGAGCCGGAATCGGGCGACACGACTTGGCATGGCATCGCGGTACGGACGGCCTGACGTCATTGCGTTATACGCATCCGCAACCGCGATGATGCGCGAGAGAAGCGGAATGGCGGGTCCGGGAAGACGATCGGGATAGCCGTTGCCGTCCATCCGCTCGTGATGGTGACGAACGATGCGCGCAATCTCCGCGTAGTCATCAACCTTGCCGAGAATGCGTTCGCCGATCTCCGAGTGCTCTTCCATGCGACGTCGCTCCTCGAGCGTGAGGGCGCCAGGCTTCTCAAGCAGGCCGGCCGGAAGACCCACCTTGCCGACGTCGTGGACGAGTCCGCAAAGGTGAGCCAGGTGTTGCTCCTCCTCCGACAGACCAAGTCGGCGCGCAATGTCGCGGGCGTAGACCGCGACGGCAGCCGAATGACCCGCGGTGTACTGATCCCTGGCGTCTAGCGCCGCCACTAGGGCGGTGGCAAACGAAAGGCTGGCGCGCTCGAGACGCTCGTTGGCGAAACGAAGCTGCTCCGTTGTCTCCTGCTGCTGGCGATAGAGAGCTGTGGAGACGGTGCGCGGCAACCGCAGGTGCGAGAAAGAGGACGAGGCTCCACACAGAGATCTGCTGATAGGCGTAGACGAGAAGCAGGAGCACCGGCACGTAAAGCGGAACGCTTCCGGTCAAGATGGGCCTCAGCAGGCGCAGGAAGCCGAGATAATCGCCACTGCGCCGAACTGCGACCACCGACGCTGCGAGCGCGGCGTCCACGGTCTCAAGCACGACCACCGCAACCAATACGGCCCCGAAGAGCTGGGCCGAAGGAAGCTGGGTAAAGACGGCCTCAGCCGCCAGCCCAGCTAGCCCGGCGGCAAGCGCTCGCGTGGACGTCCAGGTCACCCAGCGCACGTACGGGGACTCGAACGTTGCCAAGCAGCCCCACAGCTCCCACAGCCATCGCCGTGAGGGGGCCAAACGCAACGGCCGCGAACACGACCGGGAGGACAGAAACCGTAATCTCGAGGTTCGCGCTCACGCGGACCGGCTGGCGCTCAGCGAGCATGGAAAAACCACCGAGTGCCGCGACCGCCCACAGAGGTCCGAAGCGACTCCCCGAGCAGCGCCAGCGCGAGTGCGAACGCGGCCGTAAGGCAGGCAAGGCCGGTGGCGTAGATCGTTATCGGCTGCAGGTGCGCGAGCCGCATACGCCGGGCCGGACGGGCCGCATTTGGATTCTGAGCAAAGCTAGTCAAAGCTCTTGATTGTCCCCCAAAAGGGGGATATGCTTGGCGACGCCGTTATCCCCATTCCCCGAGAGGAGTACTTCATGGTTCACTGGCATAGCCGGCTTCTGGCACTCCTTGCGTCGCTTGCTTCCCTCGCAGCCTTTGCTGGCACTGTAAGGTGGCTGGTAAACCTCCCGAAGTCTTAGTTTTTCCACAGACTTCGACATCCCTCCGATGAGGGATTTGTCAACAAGGCTGTGGAAGTTGTGGAAGACCGGGCCGCTTCACCGAGCGCCGGTCTTCTGCGCTTTAAGGGCCCCGGAAGGTTTCTAGGAGATGAGCCCGCGGCGGAAGCCGATGGCTACCGCGTGCGCTCGGCTGCGGGCCTGGAGCTTGGCCAGCAGGTGACGGACGTGCGACTTGACCGTCTCCTCCGAGAGGAAGAGGCGCTGCCCGATCTCACGGTTTACCAGGCCGTCTGAGATGAGCTGGAGGACCTCGATCTCGCGCATGGTCGGCTCCTGCTCCAGCTCGCGGAGAGGCGGGCTGATCGGGATCACCTCGGCCGCCTGACTGCGCCCGTTTCGGCGCGCTGCCACTTCGTCGAAGCGGCGGGAATGGTCCAGGTAGCGGCTGAGGATGTTCTTGCGCTCTGCGGCGTCCATCGGGCCTGTGATCGGCACGCATATCTGTGGACAACACCCCAATTCGGGGGACGAGCAGGGCTTATGCCCCTTCTGGACGGCTTGAGCGCTTAGATGACCGGAGGCTCGTAGACCTCGGGCGCCGGCTGCTGCTCGAAGACCACCTCGAGCTCCCGCGGCTTGATCTTGCCGGCCTTGATGTCCTCGGCCCAGTGGCACGCGGTCCAGTGGTCGCCCTCGAGCTTGCGCAGCTTGGGCTCGTCGTCGCGGCAGCGCGTCTCCTGGACGAACGGGCACCGCGTGTGGAAACGGCACGCAACGGGCGGGTTCGCCGGGCTCGGGAGGTCGCCGGCGAGGAGGATCGTCTCCCGCTCGCGCTCGACGACCGGGTCGGGGATCGGCACCGCCGAAAGCAGCGTGATCGTGTACGGGTGGAGCGGATTCTCGTAGAGCTCCTGCGCCGGCGAGATCTCGACGATCTTGCCGAGATACATGACCGCGATCCGGTCGGAGATATGCCGGACGACGGCGAGATCGTGCGCGATGAAGAGGTAGGTGAGGTCGAAGTCGCGCTGCAGGGTCTCGAGCAGGTTCACGATCTGGGCCTGAATGGAGACGTCGAGCGCCGAGACGGGCTCGTCGCAGACGATGAAGTCCGGGTTGAGCGCGAGGGCGCGGGCCAGGCCGATGCGCTGGCGCTGGCCGCCGGAGAACTCGTGGGGATACCGGGAGGCCGCGTCGGGGGCCAGGCCGACGACGTCGAGGAGCTCGCGCACGCGCTTGCCCGCCTGGCGCCGCTTGGCTATGCCGTGGACGCGGAGAGGCTCGCTCACGATCCGCCCCACGCTGTGGCGCGGGTTCAGGGACGCGTACGGGTCCTGGAAGATCATCTGCATGCGCCGGCGCAGGGGCCGCATGGGGCCCTCGCCCAGGTGGGTGATGTCCTGCCCGTCGAAGATCACGTGCCCGTCCGTGGGCTCGTAGAGGCGCAGGATCGCCCGGCCGAGCGTGGACTTGCCGCACCCGGACTCGCCCACGAGCCCGAGTGTCTCGCCGCGCTTGATTGCGAGGGAGACGTCGTCGACCGCCTTCACGTCGCCGACGTGGCGGTCGAGCAGAAGCCCGCTCTTGATCGGGAACCACATCTTCAGGTTCTGGATGTCGACGAGCGGGCCGCCGACCGGCATCGGTGCGGGGGGCGCCTCAGCCAACCGCGGCCGCCTTCGACTTCTCCCACTCCTCCGCGGGCACGGGGTTGAAGCACGCGACGAAGTGGCCGGGCTCGATCTCGCGCAGCGGCGGCACCTCGCGGGTCGACTCGTCCACGGAGAACCTGCACCGCGGCTCGAACGGGCACGCGCCGGGCGGGCGCAGCATGTCCCGCGGAGCGCCCTCGATCGGCGTCAGCGCCTCCTTGCGGATCGCGTCGAGGCGAGGGATCGACTGGAGCAGGCCGAGGGTGTACGGGTGGCGCGGCCGCGCGAAGAGCTGATCGGCGGAGCCGGTCTCCACGAACATCCCGGCGTACATGACGTTCACGCGCTCGCAGTTCCCGGCGACGACGCCGAGGTCGTGCGTGATGAGCACGAGCGCCGTGTCACGGTCCGCGACGACTTCCCGCAGGAGCTCGAGGATCTGCGCCTGGATCGTGACGTCGAGCGCGGTCGTGGGCTCGTCCGCGATCAGGAGCTTCGGCTCGCACGCCAGGGCCATGGCGATCATCGCGCGCTGGCGCATCCCGCCCGAGAACTGGTGCGGGTAGTCCTTCAGCCGGACCTCGGGGCTCGGGATGCCCACGCGGTCGAGGAGGCTCGCCGCGCGCTTGTCCGCCTCCTTCTTGTCCAGGTCGAAGTGGGTCACGATCGCCTCGCGGATCTGCTTCCCGACCGTCTGCACCGGGTTCAAGCTCGTCATCGGATCCTGGAAGATCATCGCGATGTCGCGACCCCTGATCTTCCGGAGCTGCTTGTCCTGCAGCTGCAGGAGGTCACGGCCCTCGAAGATCGCTGTCCCCCCGCTGACACGGCCGTTGCGGGCGAGGATGCCGAGAATGGCGAGCGAGGTGACGCTCTTGCCGCACCCCGACTCGCCCACGATCCCGAGCGTCTCGCCGGGCGCGACGTCGAACGTGATGCCGTTGACCGCGTAGACCGTCCCCCGGGAGGTCGTGAACTCGACCCGGAGGTCGTCGACGGAGAGAAGGGGCTCTCTAGCCACGGCCGCGCAGCTTCGGGTCGAGGGCCTCGCGGAGGCCGTCACCGATCAGGTTGAACCCGAGCACGGAGACGACGATCGCCACGCCGGGGATGATGGCCAGATGGGGCGCCGTCTGCAGGTAGCGAACCGTCCCGGTCAGCATCGTCCCCCACTCCGGCGTCGCCGGATCCTGCGGCCCCAGGCCGAGGAAGCCGAGCCCGGCGACGTCGATGATCGCCGTCGCCATGGCGAGCGTCCCCTGCACGATCACGGGCGAGATCGAGTTCGGGAGTATGTGACTCGAGAGGATCGAGCGCCTCGGCACCCCGACGGAGCGCGCGGCCAGGATGAAGTCGTTCTCCTTTTGGGCGAGGATCGACCCTCGTAAGAGGCGCGCGAAGATGGGGATGTTCACCGCCCCCACCGCGATCATGATCTGCGTCAACCCCGGTCCGAGCACCGCCACGATCCCGATCGCCAGGAGCAGGCCCGGGATCGAGAGCATGATGTCCATCAGGCGCATGATCACGGAGTCCACCGCGCCGCCGAAGTAGCCCGCGATCGCGCCGAGGATCATGCCGAACGACAGGCCGACGCTCACGGCGACGATGCCGATCAGGAGCGAGTAGCGCGCGCCGTAGATGATGCGCGAGAACTCGTCGCGGCCGAGCTCGTCGAGCCCGAACCAGTTCTCCGCCGTCGGCCCCGGGCAGCAGCGGCCACCGAGGGCGGCGAGATCCTGCGCGCGCGGGTCGTGCGGGGCGATGAGCGGCGCGAACACGGCAACGATGACGAACATGCCGACGAGACAGAACCCGACGACCGCGCCGGGGTTCCTTCGCAGCCGTACCCAGGCCTCTCTCCAGAGGCCACTCGGCGGCGGCTCGTGTTCGAGCTGTCGCGCTTCGAACTCGACGACGCTCACGAGTACCGAATCCTTGGATTGATGAAGGCGTACGACACGTCGACGACAAGGTTCACGAGGACGAAGATGATGGCGATGAAGAGGATCCCGCCCTGGAGCACGGGGTAGTTACGCGCCGCGATCGCATCGACCAGCCAGGTGCCGAGCCCCGGCCAGGCGAAGACGGTCTCCGTCAAGACAGCGCCCGACAGGAGCAATCCCGTCTGGAGGCCGATGATGGTCGAGATCGGCAGCAGCGCATTGCGCAGAATGTGCCGGCGGTCGACGGCGGTCGGCGAAACGCCTTTCGCGCGGGCGGTGCGCACGTAGTCCTCGTTCTGGACGTCGAGGACGGATGCCCTGGTGATACGCGTGATCACGGCCAACGGGATCGTCCCGAGGGCGATCGCGGGCAGGATCAGGTGCTTGATCGCGTCGACGAACGCTTCCCAGTTGAGCGTGATGATCGAGTCGAGGATGTAGAAGCTCGTCGGGTGCTCGGCCGCAATGAGCACGTCCGTGCGGCCCACCGACGGTAACCACCCCAGCTTCACCGCGAAGATGTATTTGAGGATGATCGCGAGGAAGAAGACCGGGATCGAGATCCCGATCAGCGAGGCCACAAGGCTTGTGTGGTCCAACCACCCCCCGTATTTCTTGGCCGCCATGAAGCCGAGCGGGATGCCGAAGACGATCGAGAAGAGCATCGCGCCGACCGCGAGCTCGATCGTCGCGGGGAGTCGCTCACGGAACTCGTCCGTGATCGCGCGCCGCGACGTGACGCTGTTGCCGAAGTCGCGGTCGATGAACGTCTGCTGGAAGTAGCGGAAGTACTGCTCGTGGATCGGCTCGTTCAGCCCGTACTGGCGCTCGATCGCTGCCCGCTGCGAGGCGGTCGCCCGCTCGCCCAGCAGAGCGTCGGCGGGACTACCGGGGAGGGCCCTGATCCACAGGAACACCAGGATCGAGAGGCCCAGCAGGATGGGGATCAAAAGCAGGAGCCGGCGGACGACGAATTTCACCATTTCGTCGTCCGCCGGCTCGCTGGTTCACTCTGGCCCGCAGCTACTCCACGAAGGAGACGGTTGCGAAGCTCTCGTTGGTCGTGGGACTCGGTTGGAAGCCCTGGACGTTGGCGGCGAACGCCAGCGCCGGGCTGGAGTGCGCATACGGCACGCCGGGCAGCCAGTCGGAGATCAGCTGATTGGCTTCCTGATACATCCCGACACGGGTTGCCTGGTCGGTCTCGGCCTCGGCCGCGGCGAGGAGATCGTGGACCTCCTGGTTCGGCGCCTTGATGGTGCCGAACTGTGCGCCGGGCGTCTGGAAGAACGTGCCGACGAAGTTGTCGGCATCGCCGTAGTCACCCGTCCAGCCGAGCAGGAACACGGGCAGCTTGCCCTCGTTGGCCTGGCCGAGGTAATCGGGCGACCAGGGCGCGCTGTGAGGCACGACCTCGAACCCGGACTCGTTCAGGCTGGCCGCGAAGGCCTCGAAGTTCCGCTTCGGATCCGGCATGTAGGGCCGGGAAACGTCGGTCGGGTACCAGAAGTCGATCTTCACAGGAAGCGTGTAACCCGCGTCCTGGAGGATCTGCTTCGACTTCTCGGGATCGAACTCGTACTCGGTCACCGAGTCGGCGTAGCCCTCGACCTCGGGCGGCATGAACTGATTCGCCACCACTGCACGGCCGGCGTAGAAGTTGTCCACGACGGCCTGCCGGTCGAGACCGTAGGCGATGGCCTGCCGCACGGCGATGTCGTCGAGCGGCGGGGTGCCTACGTTGAACCCGACATAGGCCACGTTGAACGCCGGCCTGTCGATGACCTGCAGGTTCGAGTCGGCGGCGATGGTCTCGATGTCCTGGGGCTCGACGAGGTCGTAGCCCTGGATGTCACCGGCCTGGAGCGCCTGCAGACGCGCAGCGTTGTCGGCGATCGGGCGGAAGATGACGGAGTCGAGCAGGGCCTTCTCGCCCCAGTAGTCATCGTTGCGGACGATCGTCAGGCTGTCGCCGCGAGTCCAGGACTCGAACTTGAACGGACCAGTCCCGATCGGGTGCTCCGTCCCGAACGTGCCTTCCGGCTGGAAGACGCCGTCGGCGTCCACGGTGCCGGCGTCGGCCTCGAACTCGGTCAGCGCGGCCGGGCTGGCGATCGCGAACGACGTTTGCGCCAGAGCCGGGATGAACGTCGCCGACGGCTTCGTCAGGGTGATGACGGCCGTGGTTTCGTCCGTCGCCTCACAGCTCTTGTAGAGGCTCTCGGCGGGGGCGTCCGGATTGTCCTGCGTGGCGAAGCCGCCGAAGACGACCTGCCAGTAGTAGGACGCGCTCGGGTTCTGGAACGGACCCTTGAAGTTGTACCAGCGGTCGAAGTTGAAGCAGACCGCCTCGGCGTTGAACGGCTCACCGTCGTGGAACGTCACGCCCTCACGGAGCGTGAATGTCCACTCGGTGCCGTCCTCGTTCGCCTCCCAGCTCTCAGCAAGACCCGGCACGGGCTCGGTGCCGCCCGGCTCGAGCGCGACGAGCGTCTCGAAGATCTGCTGAATGACGCGGAGCGACTCGCCGTCCGAGACGAGCGCGCCGTCGAGCGCGACCGGGTCCGCAGCGCCCGCGAAGACGAGTGTGCCGCCCGCCGCGGCGTCACCCTCCTCTTCCGTTGCGGCGCCTGTGTCCGATGGCTCGGCCTCGTCGTCATCGCCGCCGCAACCCGCAAGACCTAGCGCGAGCAGCAACGTGACGAGCAGCAGGAGGAGCCTAAATGGCTTACCCCTCACATTCTCTCCTTTTCTCCGGTTGAGCCCACCCCGCGCCAGGCGGGGAGGGGAGTATCCAACGGCTTGGACGAGTCGGCAAGTCCCCTTGTTAGCGGGCACCCGAAAACACCGCCGTTCGCCGCGCTCGAGAATTTAGAGATGCCATCCCCGTTCTTCTCGTGCGGAGAAGTATCGTACGAAGACAGGCGTTCCGTCCAGCCCGGCGTCATCGGAGCTGGAGCTCCGTTCCGTCATGCCCGAGCTGTGCATCTGGAGCATGCCGGCGGGCGTCCGCCAGGAGCTCCTCCTCGTCCTGGACGCGCGGGTTGATGTGCACGAGCGTCAAATGCTGCGCGCCCGCCGCCCGCGCAACTAGGCCGGCTTCGGCGGCGGTCGCGTCCCCTTCGCTCGCCACGGGCAGGGCGGACGTCGACCAGGCCTCGTGCAGGAGATGCATCACGTTCCGGGCGAGATCGATGCTGCCCGGGTCGTAGGCGGTGTCGGTCACGAGCGCGAGCTCGTCACCGAGCCGAAGGCCGGCGGTCGGCGCCCAGTGCAGCGGCTGGGCACGGGTGGTCAGGGCGAAGCCCCCGACGGTCTGAGATCCCGACGCGAGCTCGCGGATCTCGCCCAGCTCGCCGGGCTCGAAGGGTGAGATCGGTGCGCGGAGCAACGGATCGAGCAACTGGGCGCTCGACGTGCCGTAGAGCCAGGCCCCGGGCGCCCACAGCGCCGGCTTGACCGGGAGCGCCGGCACGTACGCGAGGCCGCAGGTGTGATCCAGATGGAAATGCGTGAGGACGATGTCGAGCGTCCGTACGCCTTCGAGCCGTGCCGGCTCGGTGACAAGGCGCTGAAGCCCGGTCCCGGCGTCGAGCACGAGGGCGCGATCCCCGTCGCAGACGAGGACGCAGGCGGTCTCTCGCGCCTCCGTCGGAATCCAGCCGCCGCTGCCGAGTAGCCAGGCCCTCAGGCCGTGCAGTCTAGAAACAACCCCCCGTCAACCAGGGCGGTGAACCAACCACCGGGGGATGGATCAAGCGAGCCTCCCGGCCCGATACTCAATACAAGTCTGCCGGCCGGCCCCGTTGCGGCGGGGGCATTGGCCGGCGGAACAGCCGGGGCGGGGCCCCATGCGGTGGGCTCCGCCCCGCCGCTCCTCCGAACTTGACCGACGACGCGCGCCGGCCGACGGAGGGCGGCTGCCCTCGTTCGAGCTTGTTTCGGGACTCGGCTCTAGGCCGCGACCGAGGTGAGCTCGCGCAGGGCTGCGAGGCGCTGGAGCGCCTGGCCCTCGAGCTGGCGGACGCGCTCGCGCGTCAGGCCCAGCTCGGCGCCGATCGCCTCGAGCGTCCACGGATCGCCCTCGAAGCCGAAGCGCAGCTCGAGGATGCGCCGCTCGCGCTCCGGAAGCGCGTCGAGCGCCTTGCGCACGCCCTGCTTGCGCAGCGACTCCTCGGCTTCCTCGAACGGGTCGGCGGCCTCGCGGTCGGCGAAGAGATCGCCCAGCTCGCCCTCGTCGTCGGAGCCGACGCTCTGGTTGAGCGAGACGGACGCCTGCGCGGCCGAGAGCGCCTCTTCGACGTGCTGCACCGGCAGGCCGGTGGCCTCGGCGAGCTCCTGGCGCGTCGCGTCGCGGCCGAGCTCGACCTCGAGCCGGCGTGCGGCCCGGCCGAGCTTCTGCTGCCGTTCGACGACGTGGACGGGAACGCGAATCGTGCGCGCGTTGTTGGCGACTGCGCGCTGCACGGACTGGCGGATCCACCAGGTCGCGTAGGTCGAGAACTTGAAGCCCCGCCGCCAGTCGAACTTCTCGACGGCGCGGTTGAGCCCGAGCGTGCCCTCCTGGATCAGATCCAGGAACGGGACGCCGAGGCCGCGGTAGCCCTTGGCGATGGAGACGACGAGCCGGAGGTTCGACTCGATCATGCGCCGCTTCGCGAGCAGGTTGCCCTTCTCGATCTCCTTCGCGAGCGTCACCTCTTCGGCGGCGGTCAGAAGCTTGTGCCGACCGACGTCGGCGAGGAAAAGCTGCAGGCTGTCTCCGGCCCCGTGTGTGGGGTCGGGCGGCGCGACGACGACCTCCTCGGCGGGTGCGCCGATTTCCAGCCCGATCGTCTCGAGCTCGTGCGTGACCTCTGCGACTTCCTCGTCGCCGAGGTCGAGCTCGAGGGCAAGGGCCTCGATCTCTGCAGGCTCGACGTAGCCGCGCTCTTCAGCAGCCTCGACGAGGTGGCGGCCCGCCTGGGTATCAAGAGCTTCGTTCACGGAGTTCTGGCTCACCTGTTTCTGCTCGTCCTTTCGCTAAACGAGGGCAGGGCGGATTGCACGGCAGGGTGGATTTTCTGCGGCTCCACCCGAAACAACGTTCTCACTCTACGACGCATTCCCTCGTCGGCCTACCCACAGATGGGTGTCTTAACCGCGCGTTAATGGTGCGTTTGTGCGGCTTGTCGCCCGATTAAGACGCGGCCGGAGCCGAAGTGTTGGCCGTTTCGGCGTCTTCGGCGCCGTTTTCAGCCTCGCCGCTGGGCTCGCGCGGTGCGGTCGCCCACTCCTCGTCGAACTCGACGCGCCACTTCCCTTCCTCGCCCTGCTCGAGCTTGAGCTTGGCGCTGAACGTGCGGCCCGACCGGCCGCGGAAGCCCGGCACCGCCTTTTCCGTGCGCCTCTTCTCCATCAGCTCCTTGACCACGCCCACGGGAAGGATCTTGTTCGCCTTCTTCTTCCAGATGACGAAGCCGCAGCCAGGGTCGTCCTTCGACCAGCAGGAGTAGCCCTTCCGGTTCTCGATCACGTCACGGCCGCAGACCGGGCACGGGCCGAGGTTCGCGCGCTCGATCTGCACGCCCTTGAGCTTGTCGAGCTCCTGGACGGTGTCCGTGGTGAACTTGACGATGTCGGACATGAAGGCCGGTCGCGTGTCCTCGCCCTGCTCGATCAGCGAGAGCCGGTGCTCCCAGCTCCCCGTCAGCTCGGCGGACGTGAGCGGGTGCTCGCCCAGGAGCGAGATGACCTGGACGCCCTTCTCGGTCGCGATCAGAGCGCGCCCCTCGCGCTCGATGTAGCCGACCTGGATCAGCCGCTCGATGATCGACGCGCGCGTGGCCGGCGTGCCGATGCCCGAGTCCTTCATGGCCTCGCGGAGGTCGGCATCCTGGATGTCCTTGCCCGCGGCCTCCATGGCGCCGAGCAGCGAGGCCTCGGTGAAGCGCCGCGGCGGCTGCGTCTCCTTGCGGAGCGAGTCGACCGACCGGGTCTCGACGTCCTCGCCCTGCTCGAGCTTCGGGAGGAGCTGGTCGCCGCCCGAATCATCGTCGGCCTTGTCCGACTGCGCTTCCTCGCCGTAGACGGACTTCCAGCCCGCCTCGATGAGGATGCGGCCGGACGTGCGGAAGACGTGCTCGGCGACGGTGGTCTCGATCCGCGTGCGCTCGAAGACCGCGTCGGGGTGGAAGATGGCCAGGAAGCGCTTGGCGACGAGGTCGTAGATGCGGCTCTCGTCGGGGCCCATCTTCGAGAGGTCGTGCTCGGACCGGGTCGGAATGATCGCGTGATGGTCCTCGACGCGCTTGTCGTTGACGACGCGGCCGAGCGGAAGCTTGTCCATTCGCGTGACGAAGGCGGCGCCCTTCGCGTAGCGCTCGTTGCGGCCGACGTGCGCCGCGGTCGGCTTGATCTCGCCGATCATGTCGCTCGTCAGGAAGCGCGAGTTCGTCCGCGGGTACGTGATCGCCTTGTGCTCCTCGTAGAGCTTCTGGGCGGCAGCCAGCGTCCGCCGGGCGGAGAAGCCGAACAGCGTGTTCCCGTGGCGCTGGAGCGACGTGAGGTCGTAGAGGAGCTGCGGGGACTCCTTCTCCTCCTTCTTCTCCAGCTTGGTGATCGTCCCGGGCTGCCCGGTGGTGTCCTCGACGATCGCGGCCGCCTCGTCCTCCTTGATCCGCTTGCCCCCGAGGTAGCGGCCGCTGTAGAGCCGCTCGCCGGTGGCGGCGAAGCGCGCCTCGACGAGCCAGTACGGCTCCGGGACGAACGCCCGGATCTCGATCTCCCGGCGGACGACGAGCGCCAGCGTCGGCGTCTGCACGCGGCCCAGCGAGACTGCGCCGTCGAAGGCCGCCCGCAGCCGGATCGACGCGGCGCGGGTCGCGTTCATGCCCACGAGCCAGTCGGCCTCCGAGCGCGAGCGCGCGGCCTCCTCCAGGAGGCGCATCTCCTCGCCCTCGCGAAGGTGCGCGAAGGCCTCCTCGATCGCCTTCTTCGTCATCGAGCTGAGCCAGAGGCGCTTGACCGGCTTCTGCACGCCGGAGGTCTCGAGCAGGTACGCGAAGATGAGCTCGCCCTCCCGCCCGGCGTCGCAGGCGTTGACGATCAGGTCGACGTCCTTGCCCTTCATGAGCTTGTGAACGGCCGAAAGCTGCTTCTTCGCGCGGTCGTCGTTGGGCAGGAGCTTGAACTTCTCCGGGACGATCGGCAGGTCGGCAAAGCGCCACTTCTTGAGCTTGTCGTCGTACTCCTCCGGAGCGGCGAGGCCGACGAGATGGCCGATCGCCCACGTGATCACGTAGCCGTCGCCGTCGATGTGCGTCTTGTCCTTGCTCTGCTTGAAGGTGCCCGGCAGCGCGCCCGCGAGGTCGCGGCCGACGGAGGGCTTCTCAGCGATTACAAGCGTCTTGGACACTCAGATCACGTTAGCAACGCGCGAAACGGCAAGAATGGGCGTGGACTTGAGACCTCTCCTGGCCATCGACGGCGACAACCTCGCCCATCGAGCCTTCCACGCGCTGCCCTCGTCGATCAAGGACGGCGCAGGCAACCAGGCGAACATGATCGTCGGCTTCGCCAACATGCTGCTCAGGGCGTGGGAGGACGAGGAACCGCGCACGGTCTTCGTGGGATTCGACTCCATAGGGGTTCCCACCTACCGGACCGCTCTCCTTCCCGAATATCAGTCCGGCCGCGATTTTCCGCCGGTCCTCACCTCGCAGCTCGACAAGCTGCCCGAGCTGGTCGGGGCGCTCGGCCTCCAGTGGGCGAAGGAAGACGGGTACGAGGCCGACGACTTCCTGGGCGCCGTGGTGAGGGACGAGGAGTCCCGCGGCGGGAAGACGCTCGTCTTCACCAACGACCGGGACCTCTTCCAGCTCGCCAGCAAGAACACGACGATCCTGCGTCCCAAGCCGGGTCAGCGCGAGCTGGTGCGCGTCGGTCCCAAGGAGGTGAAGGAGATCTACGGCGTCGCGCCCGAGCTCGTGCCCGACTTCGTCGCCCTGCGCGGCGACCCGTCCGACCGCATCCCGGGCGCGAAAGGGATCGGCCCCGGCCGTGCCGCGAGCCTGCTCGCCAAGTACGGCTCGCTGGAGGCCTGCCTCGAAGGCGGCGGCTTCCCCGACCAGGCCGACGCCCTGCGGGACTATCTGAAGATCACGACGCTCCAGCCGGACGCCAAGATCCCGGATCTTCCGGACACGGACCCTGACTGGGCCGGGGGATCGGCTCTGGCCGAGTCGTGGGGCCTGGCCGGCGTGGCGAAGCGCATGGCCGAGCGGGCTGCGGGATGAGCGACGCCCGTCCGATCAACTGCGCCGACTACGAGCGGCTCGCCGAGGAGCGGGCCGAGCCCGGCTACTGGGGCTACCTCGTCGGCGGGGCCGGGGACGAGGTCACGCTGCGGGAGAACCGCGAGGCGTACGGCCGCGTGCTCCTGCGGCCGCGGATGCTCGTGGACGTCAGCGCGGTCAGCACCGCGACGACCGTTCTCGGGGCCGAGATCGCGCTGCCCCTGATGGTGGCCCCGACCTCGCTCCAGCGCGTCGCGCACCCCGACGGCGAGCCGGCGCTCGCCCGCGCGGCCGCCTCCGTCGGGACGATCTACACGCTCTCGAGCCTCGGAAGCGTGCGCCCGGGGGAGCTTGCCGAGGCCGCGCCGGAGGCGCCGCGCTGGTTCCAGCTCTACTGGTCACGCGACCGCGACTTCACGCGAGACCTCGTCGCCGAGGCAGCCGACAACGGCTTCGGTGCGATCGTGCTCACCGTCGACCTCCCGACCGCAGGCCCGCGCGAGCGCGACCTGAGGAGCGGCTTCAGCCTCCCGGAGGGCCTCCCGATGCCGAACCTCCCGCGGACGCTCGTGGGGAGCGACTACTTCCACGACACCCTCGGCGAGATCGTGGACACGAGTCTCACCTGGCGCGACCTCGAGTGGCTGCGCTCGGAATGTGACCTTCCCCTCGTCCTCAAGGGGATCCTCACGGCCGAGGACGCCTCGCTTGCCTGCGAGCACGGCGCCGCCGGCCTCGTGGTCTCGAACCACGGCGGGCGGCAGCTCGACGGCGTGCCGGCGACGCTGGACGTCCTGCCGGAGGTCGCAGAGGCAGTCGCCGGCCGCGCCGAGGTCTACCTCGACGGTGGCATCCGGCGAGGCACCGACGTCGCCAAGGCGCTCGCGCTCGGCGCACGCGCCGTCTTCATCGGCCGGCCCGCGCTCTGGGGGCTCGCGGCGGCCGGAGAGGAAGGCGCCCGCCACGTGCTCGAGATCCTCCGCGACGAGATCCGCCTCGCGCTGATCCTGCTCGGGTGCCCGAGGCCCGAGGACGTCGGGCCGACGCACGTTCGCGCGCGGGCGTGAGCGGGGAGACTTCGGGCGTGGAGCGCGTCGCACTCGTCACGGGCGCCTCGACGGGCATCGGCCTCGCAGTCGCGCGGCGCCTCCGGCGCGACGGCTATGCGCTCGGCTTCCACACGGAGGAGCCCGACGACGCCGCGCGAGCGCGGTTCGAGGAGGTCGCCGGCAGCGACGGAGTCTGGGTCGCGGCCGACCTCTCGGATCCGGACGCCGCGCCCCGGCTCGTCGATGAAGTCGTCGGGGGCCTTGGGCGCCTGGACGTGCTCGTCAACAACGCGGGCATCTCGCCCGCGAAGCCCGCGCTCGAGCTGACCGCCAAGGACTTCGACAACATCTTCGCCGTCGATGTCAGAGCTGCGTTCCTGCTCTCCGTGGCGGCGGCGGAGCCGATGCGCCGGCAGGGCAAGGGGGCGATCGTGAACATCACGAGCGTCCACGAGCTCGTTCCGCGGCCGGGACTCGCGCTCTACTCGGCGGCCAAGGCAGCACTGGGGATGCTGACGCGCTCGCTCGCGGTCGAGCTCGCGCCCGAGATCCGGGTCAACGCCGTCGCCCCGGGCGCCATCGCCACGGAGCGCAACGTCGAGGCGGAAAGCCTGAGCAACGAGATCCCCCTGGGCCGGCCCGGCACACCCGAGGAGGTCGCCGCGGCCGTCTCCTTCCTCGTCGGCGAGGACGCTGCGTACGTCAGCGGGACGAGCTTCGTCGTCGACGGGGCGCTGATCCAGCAGGTCGTCTCGCGGCCGGCGGGTTGAGACCGGTCGTCAGCCACCCGTCGTTCGCCGCCCTGCACCCGACCGGGGGCCATCCCGAGCGGCAGGAGCGCATCGCGGTCCTCCTGG
This sequence comes from uncultured Actinomycetes bacterium, assembly GCA_963784175.1. Lineage (GTDB taxonomy): Bacteria > Actinomycetota > Thermoleophilia > Gaiellales > Gaiellaceae > JAIBJN01. The sequence continues at coordinate 131,012 of CAWAQJ010000010.1, forward strand.
AGGCCTTCCCGGACTTCGTCGAAGCGCGCCCGGCTACCGTCGAGCAGGTCGCCGCAGTCCACGATCGCAACTACATCGACGCCGCGCGGGTGGTGTCGGAGAGCGGGCGGCCTACCCTGCTCGATGCGGACACGATCTGCACCTCGACGACCTACGAGGCCGCGATCCTTGCGGCCGGAGCCGCGATCCAGGCGGTCGAGCTGGGCGGCTTCGCACTCGCCCGGCCCCCCGGCCACCACGCGCTCCCGGACCGGGCGATGGGCTTCTGCATCTTCAACAACGTCGCCGTCGCCGCGCGGTTCGCGCAGCGCGAGCTCGGGCTCGCACGGGTGGCCATCCTGGACTGGGACGTCCACCACGGCAACGGCACGCAGGACACGTTCTGGGACGACCCGTCTGTCTTCTTCGCGTCACTCCACCAGTGGCCGTTCTACCCCGGGACGGGCGCCCCCGGCGAGGGAAACGAGACCACGCTCAACCTGCAGTTCCAGGCCGGGGCGGGCGACGCCGAGATCGTCACGGCCGCCGAGCAGGTGGTCGTTCCCGCGCTCCAGGCCTTCGAGCCCGACCTCCTCCTCGTCTCCGCGGGCTTCGACGCCGCCGCCGGAGACCCGATCGGCGAGCTCGAGGTGACGCCGGAGGGGTTCGCGGCCCTGACCGCGCTGACGTTGACGGTGTCCGAGCGGGTAGCGTTCGTGCTGGAAGGCGGGTACAACACCCAGACCCTGCCAGGGCTCGTGGGCTCAGTCCTCGCCGCTGCCTAGATGGACGTCACCACCGACACCTTTGAAACCGACGTCATCGAGCAATCGAAGACCCTGCCGGTCGTCGTCGACTTCTGGGCCGACTGGTGCGGCCCGTGCAAGACGCTGACGCCTGTGCTCGAGAAGGCGATCGGCGACCGGAACGGCGAGATCGTGCTCGCGAAAGTCGACACCGACGCGAACCCCGACCTGGCGATGCGCTACGACGTGAGAGGCATCCCGAACGTCAAGGCGTTCCGCGACGGCACGATCGTGGACGAGTTCGTCGGCGCGCTCTCGCCGCCGGCCATCGACGACTTTCTCGACAAGCTCACCGGCCCCCGGCCTTCCGCGCGCCTGCTCGAGGAGCTCACCGCCTCGGGCGAGTTCCCGGAGATCCTCGGTCCGCTCGCGGAGGGCGACCATGAACGCGTTCTCGAGACCCTGCTCGGCCGCCTCGACGGCGCGGACCCCGAGCAGCGCGAGCGAATCCGGGAGATCATGGTCACACTCTTCGGCGAGCTCGGCCCGGAGCACCCACTCACGACCCGCTACCGACGGCGCCTGGCGACCGCCCTCTACTGATGGAGGCCACCATGACCACGCGGGCACCGCGAGAGGGAGAGGCACACGCAATCACCGACCTCGTGATCGCGTGTGACATCGACGAGTTCGGCGCTCCCGACTTCGAGCTCGACGACCTCCTCACCGACTGGCACATGCCGGGCTTCGACCTGGAGAAAGACGCGGTCGTGGTCGCCGAGGGCGACGCGATCGTCGCCTACGCGGCGTTCATCCGGAACGACTACGTGGACGTCTACGTGCATCCCGGACACCGCGACAAGGGCATCGGCGAGGCGCTCCTCGAGTGGTCTGAGCAGCGCGCACTCGAGCGCGCGGCGCCTGGCAAGGAGTTCCGGCTCGGCCAGGTCATCACCTCGATCGACGAGCGCGGCGCCAACCTGCTCGGCACGCGCGGCTACGAGCCGGTGCGCAAGTACTGGCGCATGACGATGCCGCTCAGCGACTCACCGACGCCTCCCGCCTGGCCGGAAGGCGTCAGGGTGCGCACCTTCGACCAGGAGCGCGACTCCCGGGCCGTCTACAGGCTCGTCCAGGACGCGTTCGCCGACAACGACCGCCACACGGCCGAGTCGTTCGAGGAGTGGCAGGCGTTCATGATCGACCGCGAAGCGTTCGAGCCAGGGCTCTGGTTCATCGCGGAGGCCGACGGCGAGATCGTCGGCTGCGTGCTCTGCCCGAACTACGAGGAGGAAGGCTGGGTCCGGCAGCTCGCGGTCGCGCGGGAGTGGCGGCGGCGAGGCCTCGGCACGGCCCTCTTCCGCCAGGCGATGACCGAGTTCCGCCGTCGCGGCCGCAAGGAGATCGGCCTCGTCGTCGACTCGTGGAACCGCACGGGCGCGAAGGAGCTCTACGAGCGCGCCGGCATGAGCGTCGCGCGCGAGCACACGCGCTTCGAGAAGATCCTGCGGGCGCCCGCCTAGGCGAACGCCGGATACGAGCCGAACACGCGCAGCTCGCGCGTGAGGCCGCTGACCTCGGCCAGGGTCTCGTTCGCGAGCGGATCGAGGGGGTGGCCGGCGAGCACGGCGTCGAAGCGGTAGCGCCACGGCGTGCGGGGGATCGGGCGAGAGACGAGCTGGACGAGGTCGAGCTTGTGGCGGCCGAAGGGCTCGATCGCACGGTGAAGCGCGCCGGGCTCGTGGTCGGTGACGAACGAGAACGCCGTGCGCCACGCCTCGCTCCCACGGTCGAGCCGCGTGTACGGCGCCACGGCGACGAAGCGCGTGTACGCCTCAGGGTGGTCGCCCACGTCGGAGGCGATCACGCTGAGCCCGTACATGGCTGCGGCACGGTCGCTCGCGATCGCCGCCTCGGAGGGATCGCCCTTCTCGGAGACCTCGTGCGCGGCGTCGCCGGTCGTGGCGGCTGCGATCGCGGTCGCCCACGGCATCTCGGCGAGCAGGTGACGGCACTGGTCGAGCGCGACCGGATGCGAGCGGACGATCTTGATCTCCTCCAGCGGGACCACACCGAGCCCGACGAGCGAGTGGCGGATCGGGAGGATCGTCTCGCCGGTGATCGACAGCGACGACTCGTAGAGCAGGTCGTGCGTCTCGTTCACGGGGCCCGACAGCGAGCTCTCGATGGGCAGGACGCCGAACGAGACGTCGCCCTCGGCCGCGGCGTCCACCACGGCGATGAAGCTCGGGAGCGAGACGAGCTCGGCCCGTTCGGGGAAGAGCCGGTCGCACGCGGCCGCGCTGTGCGCGCCTTCGCGGCCCGGGTAGGCCACCGTCGTCTTCATTCCGTGACGTTAGCGGAGGCTTGCGGGAAGCCTGAAGAAGACGTCCTCGCGCGCGATCTCGACGTTCTCGCGCTCGGTGAAGCCCAGCTCCGCAAGGCGGTCGACGACGCGCTCCACGAGCACCTCCGGCGACGACGCGCCGGCGGTGAGCCCCACGGTCTCGTGGCCTTCGAGCCATTCGAGCTCGAGATCGGTCTCGTCGTCGATCAGATACGCGTCCGCGCCCTTGCTGTGGGCGACCTCGACAAGGCGGTTCGCGTTCGAGCTTGCCTTGGAGCCGACGACGAGGACGAGCGTGGCCTCGTCGCAGAGGTGCTTGACCGCGTCCTGGCGGTTCTGCGTCGCGTAGCAGATGTCCGCCGAGGGCGGCCCGACGAGATCGGGGACGCGCTCGCGGAGCGCCTCGATCACCTCGGCCGTGTCGTCGAGCGAGAGGGTCGTCTGCGTCAGATAGGCCAGACGCTGGCCCTCCTCGAGCTCGAGCGCCTCCACGTCCTCCGGGGTCTCGACCAGGACGATCGAGTCCGGCGCCTCGCCCATCGTCCCCTCGACCTCGACGTGCCCCGCGTGGCCGACGAGCGCGATCTTGTGGCCCCTGCCTGCGTACCGCCGCGCTTCGGCGTGCACCTTGGAGACGAGCGGGCACACGGCGTCGACGATCTGGAGCCCGCGCTCCTTGCACTTCTCGTACACCTGCGGCGCCACCCCGTGGGCCGAGAGCACGACGAGCGCGCCTTCCGGCACGTCCTCCTCCGAGTCGACGAAGACCGCCCCTCGCTCCTCGAGATCGCGGACGACGTGCACGTTGTGCACGATCTCGTGGCGGACGTACACCGGCGGGCCGTGGCGTCTCAGCAGCTCCTCGACGATGTCGATGGCGCGCACGACGCCGGCGCAGAAGCTGCGCGGGCTCGCGACGAGAACGCGCTTGCTCACCGTGCCCCCTCCGAGGCCAGCGCGGATGCGGCGCTACGGAGGCTCGCGAGCGCCTGCCGCGTCGCCAGGGCGGTGCGCAGCGTCGCGCGCGGCTCCGACGTGAGAGCCTGCGCGACCACGCGCCAGTCGGTGGCCCCGTCCCGCGTGGCGGCGTGCGCGAGCCTGCCGACGGGCTGCTCGGGCGTGTCGGAGATGGCCCGGACGACGCCCGCGAGGCGGCCGGTGGCGGCGAGGGTGGCGCTCTCGGTGTCGACGGCGGCGGCGCCCGTGCTGCGCGCCAACTCTCGCCTCTCGACGGGGTCGTCCACGATCCGGCCGGCGTCGCACACGATCGCCGTGAGGGCGCCCGGGACGCGGAGCGGCTCGTCCTCCCAGAGCACGGTCCCCTCTGCGTCGACGACGCGCCGGGCGGTCAGGAGCGTGCCCGGCTCGAGGCCGGAGACGAGCGCCCCCGCAAGCCCGAACGAGACGAGCCGGCCCTCGGGGATTCGCTCCCGCGCGCCCAGGCCGACTCGCCTGGAGCGTGCACCGGCCCTGACGGCCGCGCGCTCCTCGACCGCGAGCGCGCACGCGAGCGTCGGCGGCTCGGCTACCGAAGCGTCCATGCGAGGCTCCTGACGGTCTCCTTGACACTCGAGGTCGTCGCGATGGTGGCGGCGGGCTCGAAGCCGGAGTGGATCCCGCAGTGCTCGCAGCGGTGGTCGTTGCCGGGCCCGTAGCGCTCCCACTCGATCCCGTTCACGAGCGCCTCGTACGTCGGGAAGATCCCGTCCGTCAGGAGGTAGCAGGGGCCCTTCCAGCCGTAGGGGTTGCGTGTCACGGAGCCCCACGGCGCGCACGGCAGCTTGCGGTCGCCGGTGAGGAAGTCCTGGTAGACGGGGCTCGCCAGCCAGCGGTAGCCGTGACGCTTGACCGAGTCGCGGATGAGCCGGAACTTCACCTCGTGCTCGTCCCGCGTCATCGTCAGGTTCGGGTCGATCTGCGAGTACTGGTAGCCGGGCGCGACGAGCATCCCGTCGATGCCGACCTCGTTGGTGAGGTAGCCCATCATCTCGATGACGTCGTCGACCTCGGTCTCCTTGAAGATCGTCGTGTTCGTGGTCACGCGGAAGCCGCTCTCGCGCGCGGCGCGGATCGCGTCGACCGCGACGTCCCAGAGGCCGGGGTAGTCGCAGATGTAGTCGTGGATCTCCTGCATGCCGTCGAGGTGGACGACGAACGTCAGGCGCGGGTTCGGCTCGAACCGGTCGAGCATCTCCACGAGCCGCAGCGCGTTCGTGCAGAGCTGGACGTTCCGCTTCATCTCGAGGAAGCCTGCGACGACCTCCTCGATGCCCTTGAAGATCAGCGGCTCGCCTCCGCAGACGGAGATCACGGGCGCGGGGCACTCGACGGCGGTCTGGAGGCACTCCTCCACCGTGAGGCGCGCCTTGTTCGACTCGTACTCGCGGATCTTCCCGCAGCCGATGCAGGCGATGTTGCAGCCCAGCGTGGGCTCGAGCATGATCACGAGCGGGTAGCGGTCGTTTCCCTTCTGCGACGCGACGTAACGCCCGATCTGGACGGTGCTGCGAAGCGGAAACTTCATGCTCCTCCCTTCCCGAGCGCCTCGGCGACGGCCCTGGCGAGCGCGGGCTCGACCGGGCCGGGTTCGTACCCGAGTCTACTCACGGCCTTCTCCGAGGAGAAAAACATGGGCAGACGGGCCAAACGCACCTCGTCGCGATTCACGATGCCCAGCGCCCCGGCCATCTCGGCAACAGCATACGGAACCCGCAGGCGCGGCCGTCGACGTCCCGCCAGGCGTGCAATCACGGCGAACAGGTCCTCGAGCGGGAGATCGGCGCCGCCGAGCAGATACCGCTGCCCGGGCTCCCCGCGCTCGAGCGCGAGCGCGTGCCCTCGGGCGACGTCGCGCACGTCGACGACGTTGAGCCCGGTGGTGCCCACGTAGCCGCGGATCTTCCCCGTGGCGACGCCCGCGACCATGCGCCCCGTGGGCGTCGGCTTGCTGTCGCCTTCGCCAACCGGGGTCGTCGGGTTCACGACGACGGCCCCAGCCTCGAGCGCAAGCTGCTCGGCCTCGAGCTTCGTTCGCTTGTAGGGGATCTCGAGCTCCCACGCGGGCGGCTCGTCCGCCTCGGTCGCAGGGCGGCCGGCAACGGGGCCGCACGTGCCGGCCGTGCTCGTGTGGACGAAGCGCTTCACACCTGCCTCGGCCGCGACCTCCAGGAGCGTCCGCGTGCCCTCGACGTTCACGCGCTGCTGGAGGGCGGCCGGGGCGTCGTAGCTGTAGAGCGCGGCGACGTGGACGACGGCGTCGCAGCCCTCGACGGCGCGCGCGAGACCCGAGCGGTCGAGGAGGTCGACGCGCTCGTCATGGACGTCCTCCCCACGCTCGCGCAGCTCCCGTGCGACGTGGCCGCCGACGAAGCCGGTGGCGCCGGTGACGTAGACCTTCACGCGGCGAGGGCGCGGCGGACGCGCCCGAGGGCCATGACGGGCCAGACCTCCCGGTAGAGGTGGTAGTTGATGAGGAAGTCGCGCGGGAAGCCGGTGCCCGTGAAGAAGTCCTCGTCCCAGCCGCCGTCGGGCCGCTGGTTCTCGACCAGCCAGGCGACGGCGCGCGTCGCGCAGTCGGAGCGCGCCTCGCCGGCCGCGACGAGGCCGAGTAGCGCCCACGCGGTCTGCGACGGGGTCGACTCACCGCGTCCGCGCCAGGCGAGACCCGCCTCGCCGACGTCGTAGGAGCGACAGTCCTCGCCGAACCCGCCGTCCGCGTTCTGGTGAGCCTCGAGCCAGGCGACCGCGCGGCGGATCGCAGGATGGTCGGGCGCGAAGCCGGCGGCCCGCAGTGCCGGGAGCACCGCGCCGGTGCCGTAGACGTAGTTGACGCCCCAGCGCCCGAACCACGACCCGTCCTCCTCCTGCTCGCGGAGCAGGTAGTCGATCCCGCGGCGCACGTTTTCCTCGTAGCCCTCCTCGCGCGCGAGCAGCTCGACGACGTGGGCGGTCACGTCGGCCGAAGGCGGGTCGGTGACCGCGCCGAAGTCGCAGAAAGGGATCTTGTAGAGCCACTGCGCGTCGTTGTCGGCGTCGAAGGCGCCCCAGCCGCCGTTCGACGACTGCATGCCGGCCATCCAGCGGCAGGCACGCGCGACGGAGGGCCGGCCGTAGCCGAGCTCCTCGAGCGCGAGCGCGACGATCGCCGCGTCGTCGATGTCCGGATAGAGGTCGTTGTCGTACTCGAAGGCCCAGCCGCCCGCCTCGAGCCCCGGGCGCCGGACGGTCCAGTCTCCGCGCTCCCGGATCTCCTCGGCAACGAGCCAGTGGGCGGCGTGCTCGAGCGCGGGCTCTTCCGCCGGCACGTCGGCGGCGCGGAGGGCCAGCAGCGCCAGGCCGGTGTCCCACACCGGGGACTGGCACGCCTCGGGGCGGAGCCGGTCTTCCTCCTCGACCATGAAGCGCTTCCAACCGGCGAGCCCACGGCTCACGTAGGGCGACTCGAGCCCGTGGCCACGGCAGGCGAGCGCGATCAGCGACCACACCCAGGGCGGCTGGATCCCGCCCCACGAGCCGTCGAGCTCCTGGCGGTCGATGATCCAGCGCTCGGCATACGCGAGGGCGCGCTCCCGGCCCGGCTGCACGCGCTGCCCCGAGTACCAGGCGAGCGCCCGGTCGCTGACGAGCCCTGCCGTCGTCTTCCGCGCCACGGCGCCGAGGTTGAGCTCGTGGCACGCGCGCCCCGGCGGCAGGTTGCGCACCGGGCGATAGTGGAGGACGACCGTGAGGGGAACGACCGTCTGGCGTGCCCAGCACGCGAAGTCGTAGACGGAGAGCGGCATCCAGGGCTTCATGAGGACGAGCTCCGGCGGAATCTGCGGGATCTCGTCCCAGGGCCAGAGCCCGAAGAGCGCGAGCCAGATGCGCGTGAAGACGCGCGCGCCGCCGATGCCCCCTCGCTCCTCGCAGAAGCGCCGCGCGGCGGCAAGACGCTCGTCGTCGGCATCGAGCCCGGCCAGGCGCAGCGCCGCGTAGGACTCGAGCGTGGCCGCCAGGTCGGGCTCGCCGCCCCAGTAGATCGCCCAGAGCCCGTCCGGACGCTGTCGCGCGAGGAGCTCGTTCACGCATCGCCGGGTCGTCTCCTCGTCGCGGATCCCGAGGAACTCGTGCAGCAGGAGGTGCTGCGCGGTCATGGTCACGTTCGACTCGAGCTCGCCGACCCACCAGCCGCCCTCCTTCTGGAGCCCGAGGAGCCTTTCGACCGCGGCGTCGAGGGTGCGGTCGAGCACGCCCTCGCCGAGCGTCTGCCGGTGCGTCCTTCGGCGGGTCGCGCTCACGTCGTCACGCCCTCGTCACATCCCGCGCGCCACACGCGCGCCTTTCGGCGTTACGCTCGAAAGCGGGTGGAGGGCGGGGTGCCCCATAACTTCTTAAGTCTGTCACGCACGAGCAGGCGCCTGCGACGAATCCCGAATCAGCACCTGCGCGGCGGCGCGGCCGCTGCGGACGGCGCTCTCCATCGTTGCGGGCCAGCCGGTATCCGTCCACGCGCCTGCGCGCGCGACGCCCGCGCGTCCGGTGTCGGGGCCGGGCCGGCGCGCTGCGGTGCCGGGGCGTCCCGCGAACGTCGCGCCCGGCTCGCGGCTCACCCGCGACCAGAGAAGCTCCGCGGGGCCCAGCCGGCCGGTCAGCTCGGCGGCCATCGTCTCGACGAGCGCACGGCCGCGCAGCTCGAGGAGCTCGGGCGCACCGCTCGAGACGACCGTCAGGTACTGGCCCTGCTGCGGGCGATTGCCGGTCAGTGCGCCGCGGTCGAAGACCCAGTGGGCAGGGCTGCCCAGGAGCGCGGCCAGCTCGAAGGGGAGGATCGGCCGGTCGAAAAGCAGGTGCACGCTGACGATGGGCGAGTCCTCGAACTGCGGATCGGGCTCGCCGAGCAGGCGGGCGCTCTCGGCCGGCGGCAGGGCGACGACGATCGCGTCCGCCTCGACCCGCTCGCCGTCGGCCAGCACAACGGCTCCGTCGGCGAGCTCGGCAGCGCGGGCATTCGTGCGGACGACCGCCCCGCGCTCGCCGAGCGCCGTGGCGGCCGCCTCGCCGTGCATGGCTCCGAGCGGCTCGACCGGGAGGACGAGGTCGCTCGCGCTCCGTTCCGCCAGCAGCGCGGTCTGCACGGTGAAGACGCCGAGCGCGGCGCTCACCTCCTCCGCCCTCAGGTTGAGCGCCGGGCGGATGAACACGTCCCAGAAGCGGTCGACAGCGGCCTGGGACTGCCCGAGCCGCCGAAGGAGGCCTGCAAAGGTCTCCCCGTCGAGCTGGTCGGCGTCGAGCCGCCCGAGCCGTCGCGCCACGCGCGCAATGGCGAGCCGTTCTCGCAGAGACACGTGCGAGTAGCGAAGAAGCGCGGCCGGGCCCGCGGCGATTCTGGCGACGCTCCCGTCCTCGGCGATCACCGGCAGCGAGAGACGCTCGCGCCGGTAGGCGCCGCGCCGCCCGACGCGCTCGAGGAACGCGAGGTACTCGGTGCAGCAGCCCAGAGCGATGTGCTGGCCGTTGTCGGGCGGCGGGTCGGGGTCGCCCTCGCGCTCGGGCAGCGTCTGCACCGCGCCCCCGAGCGTCGGGCGCGCCTCGAGCAGCGTCACCTCGTGACCGGCGTCGACCAGCTCCAGCGCGGCGGCGAGCCCCGCGAGGCCGCCGCCGACCACGACCGCCCTCACAGGGCGGCCACCGCCCGCGCCTTGCCGACGGCCGAGAGGTGCGGCCGGCGCGAGAACACGTCGTAGCCGCTGCCGCGCATCTGCACGAGAAGACCGCGGTAGATGCCGGCGAACGCCCGCACGCAGAGCGCGCTCCGCCGGTCGAGGAGGGGCAGGAGCTCGAGGCCCTCGCGCAGCAGCGTCTCCGCGCGCTCGTCCTGGTGCCTCATGAGCTCGCGCCACCGGCTCCGCAGCTGACCGGCCGCGATCTCGGCCTCGGAGACGCCGAAGTGCTCGAGCTCGTCCTGCGGGAGGTAGACGCGCCCGAGGGACCAGTCCTCCGCGACGTCGCGCATGATGTTGATCTGCTGGAGGGCGAGCCCGAGCGTCTCGGCGCGCGGCGCGGCGGCCTCGGGGTCGCTCGGCCCGTAGACCGCGGTGCAGGCGAGGCCGACGGCCCCGGCAACGCAGCGGCAGTACTCGCGCAGCTCCTCCCAGCTCTCGTAGCGCGTCTTCTCGACGTCCATCAACCCTCCGGCCACGAGGTCGAACAGCGCGCGGCGCGGAATCGGGTAGCGGTCGACGGCGTCAGCCAGCGCGACGAGCACGGCATCGTCGGTGGGGACGTTGGGGATGGCCGCGACGCCGGCACGGCAGCCTTCGAGCCCTCTGGCCCGTGCCTCGGCGTCGAGCGTCGGATCGTCGGCGATGTCGTCCACCCGGCGCGCGAACGCATACAGCGCGGCCACCGCCAGCCGCTTCGGCCGCGGCAGGACGGCGATCCCCCACGCGAAGTTCCGCGCCTCCCGGCGGGTGATGCGTGCGACCTCGGCGTAGGCGTGCTCGACGCTCATGGCCGGCGGGCGAGCTCGCGGAGCGCCAGCCGGGCGAAGGTCGACCGGGTCGGAGCGGGACGGCCCGTGAAGACGTCCCAGCCGGCGCGCTCGAGAGCATCGAGGGCAGCCAGTCCGCCGCGCGCGTAGAGCGCGACCGACAGCCCCGGTCGGCCGCCGAGCGCCCGTCTGAGCGGGAGGCCTGCCTCCAGAAGGCCTTGCGCCCGTTCGGCCTCGAAGCGGAGCAGGGCCGCGATCGGCTCCGTGAGCGGGCCGGCGAGCTCCTCGTCTGTAACCCCGAAGCGGCGCAGAGACTCCTGGGGAAGGTAGACGCGGCCGAGCGAGAGGTCGCGCGGCGGGTCCTGCAGGAAGTTGACGAGCTGGAGGCCGGTGCAGACCGAGTCGCTCATCGCCACGAGCTCCGGCTCGCCCGCGCGCCCGTAGATCCCGAGCACGAGACGTCCGACCGGGTCGGCCGAGTACGTGCAGTACCGGCGCACGTCCTCCCAGGTCTCGTAGCGGCCTCGCGTCTGGTCGATGCGGTTCGCCTCGATCAGCCGGCGGAAGGGCTCGAGCGGAAGGCTGCGCTCCGCGATCGTCGCGTGCAGCCGGCGCATGATCTCGGTCTGCGGCGGGCCGTCGAGCTCCCGCTCGAGCGCGTCCAGCAGCGCCGCGCGGTCGCCCTCGGCCTCGTCGCCGAGGTTGTCCACGAGCCGCGCGAAGCCGTACAGCGCGCGCAGGTGAGGCCGCGCCCAGCGCGGCGCGAGCACGGAGACGACGGGGAAGTTCTCGCCCGAGGCTCGCTCGTCGATCTTCGCGGCCGCCAGGTCGGGTGCGTCCAGTAGGCTCGCCCGCGCCATGGTGGGAAACAGTATGGAGAGCAGGGCTCTCGGCCGCGCCGGCGTCGACCTCCCGGTCGTCGGCCTGGGCACCTGGAACACGTTCGACCTCGACGACAGCCGGCAGGAAGTAGCCGACCGTGTGGTCGAGGCCGCGTTCGAGGAGGGCACCAGGCTCGTCGACTCCTCGCCGATGTACGGGCGTGCGGAGCGCGTGCTCGGCCGGGCGCTCGCCGGCCGCCGCGGCGAAGCGTTCGTCGCCACGAAGATCTGGACGCCGTCGGTCGCCACCGGACGTGACCAGTTCGCAGCCCAGCTCGACTTCTACGACGGGCTGATCGACCTCGAGCAGGTGCACAACCTCGTCTCCTGGCCCGAGCACCTCGACTGGCTCGAGGCCGAGCGCGAGGCCGGCCGGATCCGCTTCCTCGGCGCGACGCACTACGCATCCTCGGCCTTCGACGAGCTCGCGCGCGTTATGCGGACCGGGCGCATCGACGCGATCCAGATCCCGCTGAACCCCCACGAGCGCGAGGTCGAGCGCGAGATCCTGCCGCTGGCGGAGGAGCTCGGGCTGGGCGTGATCGTCATGCGCCCGCTCGGCGAGGGCTCCCTCCTCCCCGGCCCCGATCCGAGCCGTTTGGAGCCGCTCGGGGTCGAGACCTGGGCCCAGGCGCTGATCAAGTGGGCGCTCTCGGACCCGCGCGTGACCGCGGTGATCCCGGCGACGACGAGCCCCGATCACGCCCGCGAGAATGCGGCCGCCGGCGCGCCGCCATGGTTCGGCCCCGACGAGCGACGGCTCGTCGAGGAACTGGCGCGCTAGAGGCCGATCTCCTTGAGGACCTCGGCGGTGTGCTCGCCGAGAGCCGGCACCGCACCCGACGGAGGGCGTTCCCCGTCGACGAGGAACGGGCTTCCCACCACGGGCAGCGTGCCGACCTCAGACTCGACCTCGACGACGAGGCCGTTGTGGAGGAGCTGTGGGTGCTCGACAACGTCGGGGATCTCGTTCACGGCGCCGCAGGGGATGCGCGCGGCCTCCAGCATGTCGAGCCATTCCTGTGCGGAGAGGGCACCGAAGAGCTCCTCCAGGAGCGGCTCGAGCAGGCCGCGGTGCTCGACCCGCATCTCGTTTGTGGCGAAGCGCGGATCGTCGAGCAGATCGGGGCGGTCGATCACGTCGGCGCAGAGGGCGCGCCAGTGCTCGCCTGAGAGGACGGCGAAGCCGAACAGCCGCCCGTCGCCCGCCGGGAAGGGGCCATAGGGGCAGAAGTGCGGGTGGCGCATGCCTGTGCGCGGCGGCGCCTGCTGCCGGTGCCACCAGAGGTGCGGGAAGTAGCCGAGCCAGTCCACCATCGTGTCGAAGAGCGAGACGGAGACTCGCGCGCCCTCGCCCGTCTCCGCGCGGCGGGCGAGCGCGGCCAGCGTGGCCACGGCCGCATAGCTCCCCGCGCCTACGTCGCACGCCGAGATGCCCACGCGCGCGGGCTCGCCCGGCGTGCCGGTGACGGCGATGAGGCCGGTCTCACCCTGCATGACCAGGTCGTAGGCGTTCTTGTTCGCGTACGGCCCGTCGGGCCCGTAGCCGGAGATGTCCACGTAGACGACGTCGGCCCGCAGCTTCCGCACCGCCTCCTCGCCGAGCCCGACCCGGTCGGCCCAGCCCGGCGTGTAGTTCTGGAGGACGACGTCGCTGCGCTCGATCAGTCGCTCGATCGCCGGCCGGTCGGCGGGGTCCTTCACGTTCAGGGCGACGCTGCGCTTGCCCCTGTTCATCCACACGAACCCGCTCGAGAGCCCGGCCGCGACCGTGTCCCAGCCGCGCGTGACGTCGCCCGTGCCGGGCCGCTCGATCTTGATGACGTCGGCGCCGAGGTCGGCGAGAAGCCGTGACGCGAGCGGCCCTGCGAGGCCGTTCTCGAAGGCGAGAACCCTGATGCCGGCGAGGAGCGGCACGCGCGTACCGTATTGCTCGGAAGGCCGCCGCGTACACTCACCAACCGCGAGGAGCCGCAATGGCAACGCTGGACGACAAGGCCAAGGCCATCATCGACAAGCCCAACCTGGCGTTCGTCGCCACCGTCATGGCCGACGGGTCGCCGCAGCTGACGCCCGTCTGGATCGAACGGGAGGGCGACACGATCACCTTCAACACGGCGACGGGCCGGGTGAAGTGGCAGAACATGCGCCGCGATCCGCGGATCGCCCTCACCGTCGTCGACCGGGACGACGACTACGCACGCGTGGTGGTCCGCGGCCGCGTTGCCGGGATGATCGAGGGCGAAGAGGCCGACCGGCAGATCGACCGCCTCTCGAAGAAGTACACGGGGAACGACGAGTACCAGGGGCACAAGCCGGGCGAGTCGCGCGTCAAGGTCGTGGTCGAGCCGGTGTCCATCCGTTGAGCGGATTGCTCTACCTGAGCCGCGCCGATGTGGCGGCGCTCCTGCCCGAGGTCACCGAGCAGCTCGACCTGGTCGAGCACACGTACCGCTCGCTCGCCGCGGGACGCGTGGAGCTGCCGCCCAAGCCCGGCGTGCACCCCCGCAAGGACTCGTTCCTCCACGCCATGCCCGCGTACCTGCGGGACGAGGACGTCGTCGCGCTCAAGTGGGTCGGCGGCTATCCGGCGAACAAGGCACGCGGGCTGCCGTACATCACAGGGCTCGTCGTCCTGAACGACGCCGAGACGGGTCTGCCCCTTGGCAGTGATGGACGGCGCCGAGATCACGGCCGCACGCACCGCGGCTGCCAGCGGCGTCTGCGTGCGGCGCTTCGCGCCCGAGGGCTGGCGGCGGGCCGCGATTCTCGGCTGCGGCGAGCAAGGGAGGTTCCACGCCGGTCTGCTCCACGCACTGAACCCGGACGCGGAGATCCGCGCCTGGGACCCGCACCCGGAGCGGATCGAGCGCATGGGCGACCTCGCCGAGGCCGCCTCCGGCTGGGAGGACGCACTCGCGGGCGCGGAGATCGTCGTCACCGCCGGGCCGATCATCGAGGACCCCGACCCGTCGATCCGCCCCGACCACCTCGGAGACAGCTGGCTCGCGCTCCCGATCGACTTCGACTTCTACTTCCGGCCCGAGACCGTCGCGGCGGCCGAGCTCTTCCTCGCGGACGACGTGAGCCAGTTCGAGTACTACCGCGAGCTCGGCCACTTCGTCGGCTGGCCCGAGCCGGAGGGGAACGTCGGCGAGGGCCTAGCCCGAAACGGCTCGCCCGGCCGCGCGCTCTGCTGCAACCTCGGCATCGGCGCCCTCGACGCAGCCTTCGCGAACGTCGTCCTCGAGCGTGCGCGCGCCGAGGGCGCAGGAACCGAGCTCGAGCGGTGAGCCCGGCGCCGTGGCTGCTCGACCTCGAGCGCGCCCTGGCCGACGACGAGGGGACGGAGGTGCTCGCCACGGGACTCGTCGTGCTCGCCACCGTTGCCGGCCGCGACGTTCACCTCGATGCCGATGAGGCGCGCGGCGCTGCGAGGCGGGCGCTCCTGCTCCTCAGCACGGGCGGAGATCCCAGCCGCGGACTCGACCTGCACGGCAGGGCGGTGGCCTCGCTGGCCGACGACCTGCGCACGGTCGACCGCCAGATCGCGCTGGAGGAGGGCGTGAAAGAGCTACGGGTGCAGGCGGAGGGGCTCCCCCACGTCAGCGAGGCGCTCCACGCGCTCGTCGAGGCGCCCGATGTGGCCTGGCGGGCCTACGCCGCCGGCGTGCTCGCGCAGGAGCTGGAGGGCGACTAGTCGAAGGGCGGAAGCTCGAGCGCCCGCTCGAAGGCGGCCCGGTCGTGCACCGGGTCGCCGTGCGAGACGATGACGCGCTCGAACGGCAGGTCGAGCAGCTCGCGGAGAGCGGGCAAGACGCGCTTCTCGTGCCAGGGCGTCCCCCAGACGCGCAGCTCGCCGTCCGGCGCGGTGAGGGCGTCGGCGAAGACGAGCGTGCGCTGCTCGGGGAGCCAGACCGGCGTCTCGCCGCGCCCTCGCCCGTCGTAGAGCGCAATGAGGCCGCCCGGGAGCCCGTCGCCGGGCTCGATTCCCTCCAGCTCGGTCTCCGGGATGTCGTGCCGCCAGAAGAGGTACGGCCCGTAGGCCCGCGCGCCGTAGCGCTCGACGAACCGGTCGACGTCGCGGACGTGGTCGGGCTTGAGCACGACGACGACGGTCGGCGGGCTCGCGTCCAGGCGTTCCCAGATCTCCTTCGCGTCGTCGGGCGGCGCGAGCGGGTCGATCAGCACGACCTCGCCGCCCGACTCGACGCAGGTCGAGGTCACCGGAGGCTCCCAGTCGGCGTCGGGAGACCAGTCGGGGTGCGGCTGGCGCCAGATCCAGAGCCCCGGCGCGAGATCGAGGACCTCGGCGGCCACTACCCTCGGATCCGCTCCCCGGCCGGGTCCCAGAGCGGCTCATCGGCGATGCGCCCCGGCACCCAGTCGCCGAAGATCTCGACCTCGACCACCCGCTCGGCCTCGGCTGAATCGGCCGGCACGTAGGCGTAGGCGATCGAGCGCTCGACCGAGTAGCCGTAGCCACCGCTCGTCACGCGCCCGAGGATCTCGCCGTCCATGCGCACCGGCTCCGAGCCGAGCGCGACCGAGCGCGGGTCGTCGAGGACGAGGCAGGCCAGCTTCCGCTCGAGCTGCGTCTCCTGTGCCGCGACGAGAGCGTCGCGCCCGAGGAAGTCGCCCTTGTCGAGCTTGACCGCGAAGCCGAGGCCGGCCTCGTACGGCGTCTCGTCGGGCGTGATGTCGGCGCCCCAGACGCGGTAGCCCTTCTCCAGCCGCAGCGAGTCGATCGCCTTGTAGCCGCCGGCGACCAGACCGTGATCGGTCCCGGCGTCCCAGATCGTGTCCCAGAGGCGTCGCCCGAACTCCGTCGGGCAGTAGAGCTCCCAGCCGAGCTCGCCGACGTAGGTGACACGGACGGCGAGGCACGGGACGTGCCCCACGCTGAGCTGCTGTGCACGCATGTACGGGAAGGCCTCGTTGCCCAGGTCGGCGTCGGTCAGCGGCTGCAAGAGGTCGCGCGCCGCCGGCCCCCACAGTCCCAGGCAGGCGAAGCGCGCGGTCACGTCCTCGACGAGGACGGAGCCGTCGTCAGGGGCGTGCGAACGGATCCAGGCGGCGTCGTGCTGGCCGAACGCGGTGCCGGTGACGATGCGGAAGCGGTCCTCGGCGAGGCGGGTGACGGTGAAGTCGCACTCGATCCCACCCCGTGCGTTGAGCATCTGCGTGTAGGTGACCGTGCCGACGTCGCGGGCGACGCGGTTGTCACAGAGCTGCTCGAGGAAGCCGGCGGCGCCCTCGCCGACGACGTCCAGCTTGGCGAACGACGTCTCGTCGAAGAGCGCGGCAGCCTCGCGGCAGGCCCGATGCTCGGCGCCGATCGCCGGCGACCAGAGGCGCCCCGCCCAGCCGCGCGGGCGAAGCGACTCGTCGCCGCGCTCGGCGTTGGGCTCGAACCAGTTCGCGCGCTCCCAGCCCGACTTCTCCCCGAAGGCGGCGCCGAGCTCGGCCAGGCGCTCGTAGGTCGGCGACAGGCGCAGCGGCCGTCCGGCCTGGCGCTCGTGGCCCGGGTACTTGACGTCGTAGTAGGTCGAGTACACCTCGACGGTGCGGGCGAGCGTGTACGCCTGGCTGGCATACGCGGCGCCGAAGCGCCGTGAGTCCATCTCCCAGACGTCGAGGCTCGGCACCCCTTCGACGATCCACTCGGCGACGAGCCGGCCCATGCCCCCGGCGCCGGCGAGGCCGTGAGCGCAGAAGCCCGCCGCCACCCAGAAGCCTCTGACGTCGGACTCTCCGAGGATGAACTCGCCGTCCGGCGTGAAGGCCTCCGGGCCGTTGACCAGCTTTACGACCTCGGCCTCCTCGAGGTCGGGCACGCGCACGAGGGCGTTCGTCATCAGCTCCTCGAAGCGCTCCCAGTCCTCGGGAAGCAGCCGGCCGTTGAAGTCGGGCGGGATGCCGTCGAGGCCCCACGGGGCCGGGTTGCGCTCGTAGCCCCCCATGACCAGGCCGCCTGACTCGCCGCGGAAGTAGACGAGCAGCGACGGGTCGCGAATCGTCGGGACGTCGAGCGGGACGCCACTCGGCTTGGTGACGAGGTACTCGTGGGCCATCGGGATCACGGGGACGTTCACGCCGGCCAGGCGGCCGATCTCGCCCGCGAACATCCCGCCCGCGTTGACGACGACCTCCGCCTCCACGTCGCCCTTGTCAGTCTCGATCCCGAGAACCCGGCCGCGCTCGACGCGAATGCCCGTCACCCGCGTGTTGGTCGCGATCTCCGCGCCCCGCCTGCGCGCTCCCTCCGCGAGAGCGAACGTCAGCTGGCTCGGGTCGATGTAGCCGTCCGTGGAGAGGTACGCCGCACCGAGGACGCCGTCCGTCGACATGGGAGGGAAGAGCTTCTGCGCCTCCTCGGCAGAGATCAGCTCGAGGGGAAGCCCGAAGGTCTTCGCCCACCCGGCCTGGCGCGCGAGCTCCTCCATGCGCTCCTCCGACGAGCCGAGGCGGAGCGAACCGACCTCGTGCCAGCCGGTCTCGAGGCCCACCTCGTCGGCGAGCGTCCGATAGAGGTCGACCGAGTTCATCATCATCCGCGTCAGGCTCAACGAGCTGCGCAGCTGACCGACGAGACCGGCGGAATGGAAGGTCGAGCCGCTCGTCAGGTCGGCGCGCTCGACGAGGAGGACGTCCTCCCAGCCCAGCCGCGCGAGCCAGTAGAGGACGGAGGCCCCGCCGACGCCTCCACCGATGACGACCGCTCGGGCCCTGTCTCGCATGCGCGCGCTACCCTAACGTCATGCGCGTCGTCGCCTCCCCGGAGGCCGTCGCGTTCGTGCGAGAGCGCGGCGGCAGACTCTTCCTGTGGCCGACGTGGACACGGTGCTGCCGCTCCCTCGGGACGTGGCGCCTCGAGAGCTCCACCGAGCCCCGGAGCGACCGGACGTTTCGCCGCGTGCCGGCGGACGGCTTCGAGCTCTACCTCCCGGAAAACCTGACCCGAGAGCCCGAGGAGCTCGAGATCGAGCTGCGCCGCTTCCCGCGCCGCCACGTCGAGGGGTACTGGAACGGGCTGGCCTGGATCGTGTGGTGAACGACTAGGGACCTGCTGCCGTCCCGCACCCGTAGTCGGGACGAGATGACCAGATTCCTGCCTGTTTCAATCGCGCTCCTGCTCGCGGCGATCTGCGCCGGTGGCGCCGGTGCGGATGGGCTTCCGGTCGAGGGAGTGGATGCCAGCCTCGCCGGCGTCGCCACGGCACCGGTCAACGGCGTCCGCTACGTCACGCCTCCCGCCGGCCGGAACACGGTCGTGGCCGCCGTCGACGTCGACAGTGGCCGGCTTCTCCGCTCTCGGCTACTTCTCGGCCGCTTGACCGTGCCGGTCGTCGCGTACGACGGCTCGTCGTCCGGCCTCTCGAAAGATGGGCGGACGCTGGTCCTCATTCAGCCGCGCAAGTCGTTTCCACGGCGGACGACGACCTTTGCCGTCCTGGGAACCCAGACCTTCCGGCTTCGCGATGTCATCACTCTGCGGGGCGACTTCAGTTTCGATGCGCTGTCACCGAACGGGCGCTTGCTGTACCTCGTCGAGTACCTCTCGCCCGATGACCCCTCCCGCTACCTCGTGCGGCTGTACGACCTGAAGGCGCATCGGCTGCTGCCGGACCCGATCATCGACCCGCGTGAGGTGGGCGACGTCATGCGCGGCATGCCGGTGACGCGCTCCTACAGCCCTGACGGCCGCTTCGCGTACACGCTGTACGACGGCGCCGGCGAGCACCCGTTCATCCACGCGCTCGACACGGTCGAGAAGAGCGCCCGCTGCATCGATTTGCACGGGCTCATGGGGTTCCAGCGCTTCCAGGACCTCAAGCTCGACGTGTCCCCTGACGGCGGCGCGATTGCGGTCACCCTCGGACGTGATCCGGTCGCCCTCGTCGACACACGGACGAGCACGGTCACCGATCCACCGCCCGTCGCACCCGAGCCCGACAGCTCCGCGACTTCGAGCAACGATCCACGCAGCGTCCCCTGGCTCCTCGTGGCCGCGGGCGCCGCCGGCCTCCTGCTCCTCCTACTGGTGGTCCAGCGCCTCCTGAAAGGCGGGCTCGGCCGACGTTCGCAGCATCCGGTCGAAATGCTGGGAGGCCCAGGCGACGTAGTCGACGTCGAGGTCGGAGACGCCCTGCTGGACGACGCCCCACATGGCCTCTCGGAAGTCGGACATGAAGCGCATGAGCCGGAGCGCCCGCGCGTCCTCGTCCCGTAGCTCGCCGAAGTAGGCCTCGAGGAGCAAGGCGTTGGCCTCGTCGTCGAACTCGTGGTTGATGGAGAAGTTGGCGAGGTCGAAGAAGCGGTCGCCCATGCCTGCGTACTCCCAGTCGACGATGCGGATGTCTCCGTCATCGTCGAGGAAGTTGAGGTTCTGGTAGTCGTTGTGGCAGGCGACCGGGACGGGCCCATCTCGGGCCGCCTCGATGCGTAGCGACACGCCGTGCGCCCACTCGAAGACCTCGGGGACCTCGACGCCGTGCGCAGCTGCAGTCTCGGCATACGCCTCGACGACGCGAAACGAGTCGAAGGTTCCCGGGATCGGGGGCCCGTCGTGCAGGCGGCGCAGGACCGCGGCCGCACGAGCGACGGTCTCGGGCTCGCGCATCTCCTCGGGCGGGATCGGCCGCCCTTCGATGAAGCGCGTGACGAGGTAGCCCTCGGGCTCGACGTAGCCGACGACCTCGGGACCGATCCCCAGCTCCGCGGCGACGAGCGAGGCGCCGTGCTCGACGGAACGATCGATGGCGAGCAGCTCCGAATCCTTGCCGCCGATCCGGAGAACGCAGACCTCGCCGTCCACCGCGAGCTTGAAGTTCTGGTTGGTGAGCCCGCCGGCGAGCGGCTCGAGCACGAGCTCGCGGCCGGGCCAGATGCGCTCGGCAATCTCCTCCGGTTGCATCGCGCGATCCTAGACTGGCGATCGCCGTGGCCGCACGCGCTCTCATGTTCGACTTCAACGGGACGCTCTCCGACGACGAGCCCCTGCTCTTCGCCATCCTGAGCGACCTCTTCGCCGAGCAGGGGAAGCCGCTCTCCGAGGACGTCTACTACGACCAGCTGGCAGGCCGCTCCGACCCGGAGATCGTCCGCACCTGGCTCGGCGCCGACCATCCCGCCGTCGAGTCGGTGCTCGCGGAGCGGATCGTGCGCTACCGCGCGCAGGTCGGAGACGGCTCCACGATCGGGCCCGACGCGCGCGCTGCCTTCCTGCACGCGGCGGAGACCGTGCCGGTCGCCGTCGTGTCCGGCGCCCACCGCGACGAGGTCGTGCCCGCGCTCGCGGCGGCCGGGCTCGCGACCGCGGCGCGCGTCGTTGTCACGATCGAGGACGTCGGCGCGGGGAAGCCCGATCCGGGCGGCTACCTCCTCGCGCTCGACCAGCTCGACGCCAGCCTCGACCCGGCGGAGGTCACGGTCTTCGAGGACACAGAGGCCGGCGTCGCCGCTGCGAAGGCGGCCGGGATGCGCTGCGTCGCCATCCCCGGAACGCACACGCCGGAGCGGCTCGCCCTGGCGGACGAGCTCGCTCCGGCGCTTGATCTCGAAGCGGTGCGACGGGCGCTCGGCGGCGGCTAGCTCCCCGCCGCGGGCGCGGTCCGCCCCTCGAGCTCTTCCTCGTACCGCTCCAGCTCTTCCTCGGTGCCCATCCGAACCGGGCCCTTGAACCAGTTCTTCGCGGAGATGAACCACCAGCCGCCGAAGATGAGGCCGATGCCCGCGAACCACAGGATCGTGTAGTTCGTGAGCTCCCAGGTGAAGTTGTCGGACCAGGGCAGCCCGGCCTCGTAGAGCGGGAAGATGAAGAGGATCGTGATGAACGCCACCCAGAGCAGGGAGACGATGTCGATCCACTTGTAGTGCTTGCCCAGCGACCAGGCCCGCGGCTCCTGCCAGCTGTCGCCCTTACGCAGGCGCAGGTAGACGGGGATGACGAAGGCGATGTAGAGGCCGATGACCGCGATCGCTGTCCCGACGAAGTAGCCGACGAGGTAGTTCCAGACGGCCGGGATCATCAGGATGGCCGAGAGGACGCCGATGCCGATGACCGAGAAGTGCGGAACGCGGTTCTTGGCGACGCGACGCCACAGCTGATGCCCCGGGACGGCACGGTCGCGCGAGAAGGCGAACATCATGCGCGAGGCCGACGTCACCGACGCCGTCAGGCAGAAGAACTGCGCGACGACGCAGATGAAGAGCAGCGCCTCGGCCCAGCCCTGGCCCATCGACTCCGACCAGATCCAGGGGACGACGGCGCCGATGTTGTCGAGCGCGCCCTGGGTGTCCGGGATCGCGAAGGTAACCGCGAGCAGAAGGATCCAGCCGAAGAAGACCGACGCGACGACCGACGTCCACATGCCCGTCGCTGCCATCCGCGAGGCCCTGTTCGTCTCCTCGGCGGTGTGCGCCGAGGCGTCGAAGCCCGTGATCGTGTACTGCGCGAGCAGCAGACCGAGACCCCAGACGAACCAGAACGTCGGGCTCGACCAGGAGGTCGTGCCCCCGCCGAAGCCCGAATTGTTCACCGTCTCCGTGAAGACGTACGACAGCGACTGGTGCCGGTCCGGGACGACGATCAGGACGATGACGATGAACGCGACACCGACCATGTGCCAGTACGCGGAGATCGTGTTCAGGCCCGCCGTGATCCGGATGTTGAAGATGTTGATGATGCAGGCACAGAGCATGAAGAACGCGTACAGCAGGTAGATGGACGCGTTCGCGGACGCCCCGAAGATGTCGTCCATCTGCTGGTAGTAGCCGAACCAGAAATCGAGCAGGACGGCCCCGAAGGTGGCGAGGCCGTAGCCGATCGCGGCCGTGACTGCGACCTGCCCGATGAGGTTGAACCACCCGGTCGCCCATCCCCAGCCTGGGCTCCCGAGCTTGGACGCCCAGTAGTACAGGCCTCCAGCGGTGGGGTACGCCGATGCGATCTCAGCCATCGCGAGCGAGATGATCGTCGCCATCAGCCCGACCAGCAGCCAGCCCCAGATGATCGAGGACGGGCCCCCGTGCTCGAAGCCGACCGAGAACGAGGTCAGGCATCCGGCCAGGATCGAGATGATCGTGAAGCTGATCGCGAAGTTCTGGAACCCGCCCATTCCTCGGAACAGCTCCTGGGCGTAGCCGAGCCCGTGGAGGATGTGTTCGTCCTCCGACGTCTTGTAACCCCCCGTTGCAGGCCCTTCTGTCATGTTTACGCCTCCTCCAATCGGCGGCCTAGGATCGGGGTTTCTACGCCCTGCAGGGAGTTCCTGTCAAGCCTTCGGGCGGCGCGTAGACTCCCGATCCATGCTGACGCTGGACGAACTCACGAAGGCGGTTGGCGACGGCTCGATCGACACGGTGATCGTCGCGTTCACCGATATGCAGGGGCGGCTGATGGGCAAGCGCCTCCACGGCGAGTTCTTCGTCGAGGAGCACATCACCGACCACGGGGTCGAGGGTTGCAACTACCTGATGGCGCTCGACATGGAGATGGATCCGACGCCCGGCTACGAGATCGCGAGCTGGGAGCAGGGCTTCGGCGATTTCGCGCTCAAGCCGGACGTGGCCACGCTGCGCCGGATCCCCTGGCTGGAGGCGACCGCGCTCGTCCTCTGCGACGTCGCCTGGCAGGACGGACGACCCCTCGCGCCCTCGCCTCGCCAGGTTCTCAAGCGCCAGGTCGACCGGGCGGCTGAGCTGGGCTTCACGCCCATGTTCGGCTCCGAGCTCGAGTTCTACCTCCTGAGGGAGAGCTACGAGGAGGCGCACAACAAGCACTACCGCGACCTGACGCCGTCGGTGCCGTACATCCTCGACTACCACATCCTCGCGACCACGTACGACGAGCCCCTGATCCGCCAGATCCGCAACGGGATGCAGGGCGCCGGGATCAAGGTGGAGACCTCGAAGGGCGAGGCCTGGCCGGGCCAGCAGGAGATCAACTTCCGCTACGCCGACGCCGTCACGATGGCCGACAACCACACGATCTACAAGAACGGGGCCAAGGAGATCGCGCACCTGAACGGCTGCTCGATCACTTTCATGGCCAAGCCCGACCACACGTGGATCGGAAACTCCTGCCACATCCACTCGAGCCTCTGGCGCGACGGCGAGAGCGCGTTCGCCGGGGAGTCGGACACGTTCAAGCACTACCTCGCCGGCCAGATCGCCTGCCTCAAGGAGCTGGCCATCTTCCTCGCGCCGACGATCAACTCCTACAAGCGCTTCGCCGCCGGGAGCTGGGCACCGACGACGCTTGCGTGGGCGCACGACAACCGCACGTCCGGCTTCCGCATCGTCGGGCACGGCCCGGCCCTCCGCACCGAGACGCGGATCCCCGGAGGAGACGCCAATCCGTACCTCGCTTTCGCCGCGCTCCTCGCAGCCGGGCTGCACGGGATCGAGAACGAGCTGGAGCTTCCGCCGGCCCTCGAGGGCAATGCCTACGAATCCGACGCCGAGCGGTTCCCCCACTCGCTGCGGGAGGGGATCGCCGCGCTCGAGGAGGGGACGATGGCGCGCGCCGCGCTCGGCGACGACGTCGTCGACCACTATCTGAACTACGCGCGCACGGAGCAGCGCCTCTTCGACGAGGCGGTCACCTGCTACGAGCGCGAGCGCATGTATGAGCGCGGCTAGCCGGCCGTTCGCCGCCGTCCGCTTCGCCCGGCCCACCGACCAGCTCGACGACGTGCTCCGCTTCTACGAGGAGGGCCTCGGCCTGCGGCGGATCGACTCCTTCGACGACCACGCCGGCTACAGCGGCGTCATGCTCGGGCTTCCGGGCAAGGAGGTCCATCTTGAGCTGACCACTCACGCGGACGGGAGCCCCGGGCCGGCGCCGACACGCGACAACCTGCTCGTCCTCTACCTGACCGACCGCGAGGCGATCGCGGCGATCGAGAGCCGCATGCGCGAGCTGGGCTACGACCCGGTCGAGCCCGAGAACCCGTACTGGAACGACGACCTGACGTTCGCGGATCCCGACGGCTGGCGGCTGGTGCTCCGCTACGTAGACTCGTAGCGATGCGTCCGATCGTCGGGATCACGAGCTACGCCGAGGATGCCCGCTGGGGCGTCTGGGAGCTCCCGGCAGCGCTCATCCCGCTCTCGTACGTCCACGCGGTCGAGCGCGCCGGCGGGCGCCCGCTGCTCGTTCCCCCCTCGTTGGAAGGCGTCGAGGAGACGCTCGATGCCCTCGACGGGCTCATCCTCTCCGGCGGCGCCGATCTCGATCCCGACTCCTACGGGGCCGAGGCGCACCCGGAGACGAACGGCACACGGCCGGAGCGTGACAGCGCCGAGCTCGCGCTCCTCGAGGGCGCGCTCGCGCGCGACATGCCCGTGCTGGCCGTCTGCCGCGGGAGCCAGGTCCTGAACGTCGCCCGCGGCGGCGACCTCGTCCAGCACCTTCCCGAGGTCGTCGGCCACGAGGGCCACAAGCACACGCCGGGCGTCTTCGCCGACCATGGGGTGGAGATCCTCCCGGGAACGCGCCTGGAGCAGGTCGTCGGGGAGCACGCGCCCGTGAAGAGCCATCACCACCAGGGCTACGGCCGGCTCGGCGAGGGTCTGCGCGAGGCCGCCCGCGCCGACGACGGCACCGTCGAGGCCATCGAAGATCCGACGCGGCGCTTCGCGCTCGGCGTCCTCTGGCATCCGGAAGAGGACGAGGACTCGGCCCTCTTCGAGGCGCTCGTCGCGGAGGCGCAGCGCTACCGGGAGGAACGCGGATGATCACTGTCCTCAACCCGGCGACCGAGAAGCCCATCACGGAGCTCCCCGAGCCCGGCATCGAGGAGACGGACGCCGCGGTCGCCCGCGCGAAGGCTGCCTTCCCTGCCTGGCGCGCCGTCGCACCGTCCGACCGGGCCCGCCTCCTGCGCCGGCTGGCCACGCTCGTCGAGGAGCACGGCGAGGAGCTCGCACGCATCGAGTCGCAGAACGTGGGCAAGCCGATCGCGGGCGCACGCGGCGAGATCGGGATGGTCGCCGAGGTCTTCCACTTCTATGCGGGCGCGGTCGACAAGCACCACGGCGAGACGATCCCGGTCGCCGGCGGCGTCGACCTCACCTTCCGCGAGCCCCTCGGCGTCGTCGGGCTGATCGTCCCCTGGAACTTCCCGCTCAACATCTCCAGCTGGAAGCTCGGCCCCGCGCTCGCCTGCGGGAACACGGTCGTGCTCAAGCCGGCGGAGCTGACACCGCTCTCGGCGCTGCGGCTCGCCGAGCTCGCGCTCGAGGCCGGCATCCCCGAGGGCGTCGTCAACGTCGTCGCCGGCAAGGGCTCGGTCGTCGGCCAACGGATGGTCGAGCACCCGGACGTGGCGAAGATCGGCTTCACCGGCTCGACCGAGGTCGGCCGCCGCGTGATGGAGGGCGCCGCGGCGACGATCAAGCGCGTGACGCTCGAGCTCGGGGGGAAGTCGGCCAACGTCGTCTTCGCCGATGCCGACCTCGAGAAGGCCGCGGCAGCAGCGCCGTACGCCGTCTTCGACAACGCCGGCCAGGACTGCTGCGCGCGCTCGCGCATCCTGGTCGAGCGCTCCGCCTACGACCGCTTCCTCGAGCTGCTGGTCGAGGCGACGCGCGGCGTGAAAGTCGGCGACCCAGCGGACGAGTCGACAGAGATGGGCCCGCTGATCTCGTCCGCCCATCGCGAGACCGTTTCGTCCTTCGTCGACGGCGGCGTCGCCTTCCAGGGCGAGACGCCGGGCGGCCCCGGCTTCTGGTTCCCCTGCACGCTCGTGGAGGCGACGAACGACGACCGCGTCGCCCGCGAGGAGGTCTTCGGGCCCGTCGCAGCGGTGATCCCGTTCGCGGACGAGGAGGAGGCGCTGCGCCTCGCCAACGACACGCCGTACGGGCTCTCGGGCTCGATCTGGACGCGCGACGGCGCCCGGGCCCTGCGCATGGCGCGCGGCCTGGAGTCGGGCGTCCTCTCCGTCAACTCGAACAGCTCGGTGCGCGTGTCGACCCCGTTCGGCGGCTTCAAGCAGTCCGGCTTCGGCCGTGAGCTCGGCCTCCACGGCCTCGAGGGCTACTCCGAGGTCAAGAACGTGTACGTCTCGACGGAATAGCTCAACGACGCTCCGGGCCAGCCTGGGGCGGAGCGGGCTTCCGCCTCGCGAACCGGCTGGCGCCTTCGTGCGTAGTCCCGGCTAAGACGTGCGCGATCGTGAAGCGCCTTCCAGGCTTACGAAAGGAGTTCGCTCATGCGTGGTCTGCAGTTGCCGCGAAGGCGATCCACGGACCGACCTTCCCGGCCGTACAGGTACGTCGCCTTCCTGCTCGCCGCCTTGGCGTTGCTTGTCGTACCGGCGGTCGCCTCGGCCGCGAAGGGCTTCACAGAGCAGGTTGCCTCCGCCCGCTGGTTGACCCCGTTCCAGTGCCCGGATGGCTCCACGGCCGCCGACGGCCGCCTGATCGTGGAGACGGACAACTTCATCGAGGCCGGGACGACGCCTAACCCCAATCCGCCCCTCAGGGTCGGGTTCGTGGGCCTGTGCCCGGACGGCACCTTCAGTTGGGGCTTCGTACGGGCGGCGCCGACGCAGTTCGACCCGGACCTCAAGAACGTGAGGGTCAGCGGCACGTTCGCCAACGTCCTAGATAACCGGGGCGGGTTGCACACGGTTTCGGTCGACGCTAGCTGGACCGGGACCGGACCGATCATGACCACGGTCAATGGGCCTGGCTCTAAGAGGAGGGAGCGCTCGGCGACCGCGACGGCGACGATCGTCTTCGACGGCAACACGCTCGTCAACGGCGCCGCCAACTTCCCGTTCCCCGCGCCATTCATCCGAATCGATACGGAGAAGTAGCTCAAGCTCCGCCAGGAGAACGGTGGAACGGCTTCTAGGCGCGGTAATAGCGCAACCAAAGCGGTTTTCCGCGACTTTCTACTTCGGCATTCGTTCGCTCGCCGCACCGGCCCCGCGCTTGAACTACGGATCGAGGGATGACAGAGTCTTCTCGCCTGGTGACCGATCCCCCGCGATGAAGGGGCGGCCTTTCGTAACCGGTGCGGGGGGAGGAGGTACTAGAGATGCGGCGAGTTCTGTTGGCAGCAGCTTTGTTGGCGACGCTCATACTTGCCGTGCCCGCGCTAGCCGAGCCTGGGCGCGTGATCAAGGAGACCGTCCACGAGGAGTTCTTCAACGAGATCGAAGCCTTCTGTGACACGGACATGGTGGTAGAGAGCCACCTGGTCGTTGACGGGACAACCACGATCAGGCCGCGCGGGCGCGACGGGCTCATCTACTTCGCGAACCGCCTCCGGATCACGGAAACGTTCACGAACGTGGACAACAGCAAGTTCGTCGTGAGCAAGGTCAACCTGATCGACAAGGATCTGCGCGTGACGAACAACGGCGACGGCACGCTCACGATCCTCATCCTCTCGACCGGCAACGCCGTGATCTACAACTCGAGCGGCAAGGCGATCGGCAGGAATCCGGGGCAGGTTCGCTTCAAGTTGCTCGTCGATCACGGCGGCACACCGAGCGATCCCTCCGACGACACGGAGATCTCCTTCGAGCAGGTCAAGGGATCGACAGGCCGCACGGACGACTTCTGCGAAGTCGTGGTGCCCGCACTGAGCTGATCAGAAGGGTCGAAGGCGGGCGGGCTAGTTCGCTCGCCCGCCTTCGACCGACAACAGATCCGCCATTTGTCGAGGTAACCCGCCCTGAGATCGTGTACGTCTCGACGGATTA
Source organism: uncultured Actinomycetes bacterium (assembly GCA_963784175.1). Classification (GTDB taxonomy): domain Bacteria; phylum Actinomycetota; class Thermoleophilia; order Gaiellales; family Gaiellaceae; genus JAIBJN01. The sequence continues at coordinate 159,157 of CAWAQJ010000010.1, forward strand.
GCTCAACAGGACGGACGCCTCGGCCAGGTCGGTCCTAGCCGGTTCGCCCGCAGACCTCGAAACCGTACGCCTGCGCGAGCGTGTTCCCCCGAACTACCGCCTCGCCGTACTCATCGACCGTGCTCGCGGCGATGTCATCGCCACCCTCGAGCGTCGCTTCGATCTCGCGTGCGATTGCCAACCCGTCGTCGATGCTCTCGACGAACTGCCCAACCCTGTCCTCGTCTCCCGCTGGGGGATCGACCTGCGAAACCTGTTTTCGGAACGACTCGGTTACACGAATCTGCTCGCCCCAGAAGCTCGCTGCCCGCTCGAGGAACTCCGCCTTCGGGAGCGCGTCGCTCTGGGCTTGAAGCTCCTGTGCCTGCCGCTGAAGCTCGGCGGCCTCCGCCTGGACATCGGCGCAGATCGCATCGACCTGCGCTATGTACTCGTCCTTCGTCGCCGTGTCGACCGTGGTCTGCGCCTCGGTCGTGCTGCCGGCCGCCGCTTCGGTAGTTGCGGCCTCCCCGCCCCCGTTGCCGCAGCCCGCAATGACCACCGCAACGAGCACGGCGGGCGCGGTGAGTCGCCAGGCGAGCTTCATAGTGTCCCAACGACCCGAGAGGTGGAGTCGTTACGCCCGGTGGGGCTGTGCACGAGCCAGCCTGTATTCTCTGACTCAGGTCAGAGATGTCGAGTTCCGGGGACGTCGCGCGCGTGCGCAGCTTCAACCGTCTGGTGACGCGCCAGCTGGGGGTGCTGAACGACCGTTACCTCGGCCACCGTCCGCTCGGCGAGGGGCGCGTGCTCTTCGAGATCGGCGAGCACGGCGCGACGCCGCGCGACGTGCGCGCCCGGCTCGGCCTCGACTCGGGCTACGTCTCGCGTCTGGTCGGCTCGCTCGAACGCGAGGGTCTCATCGAGCGAAGCCCGAACCCGGGCGACCGCCGGACAACACGGCTCCGCCTGACGCAGGCCGGGCAGGCGGAGCTCGGCGAGCTCAACCGGATCTCCGACGCTCTTGCGGCCTCCGCGCTCGCACCGCTGACCGACGAGCAGCGGACCCGCTTGCTCGCCGCGCAGGGCGAGATCATGCGGCTGCTAGCGGTCTCGATGGTCTCGGTCGAGTTGGAGGACCCCGCCTCGACGGACGCGCGCTGGTGCCTCGGGCACTACTTCGCGGAGCTCGGCGAACGCTTCGACGAGCCGTTCGATCCCACGCGGACGCTGCCGGCCGACCGCAGCGAGCTCGTCCCGCCGACCGGCGCCTTCCTCGTCGCCCGCATGAGCGGCCAGCCGGCCGGCTGCGGTGGGCTGAGGACCCTCGCGCCCAACGTCGGGGAGCTCATGCGCATGTGGGTCGACGGCACCCACCGCGGACTCGGGATCGGCAAGCGGCTGCTGACAGCGCTCGAGGACGAAGCCGTCGCACTCGGCCACAAGCAGGTGCGCCTTTACACCAATCGCTCGCTCGACGAGGCGAAGGCGATGTACCACGCTGCCGGCTACGTCGAGATCGACCGCTACAACGACGATCCCTACGCGCACCACTGGTTCGAGAAGCGCCTGCGCTGAGCGCCCAAAACAACGCTTACAACCGGCGGGGATACTGTTTTCGTCGGAACGGGCACGTACTCTTGACGAGATGAGACGCATCGCCCTCATCCCCTTGCTTCTCCTCGCGCTCGCCGCCGGCGGCTGCGGCGCGGGCACCGAGAGCGACGACGCGGTCGACACCGACACGGGACAGCAGGAAGCCGCCCCGATCGCCGCCAGCCAGGTCGTCGAGCAGTTCCTCGAGTCCGACGAGGGCGCGCAGCTCCAGGAGACGGCGGTGCAGGACGCGGCCTGGGAGCAGCTCGGGCTCGGCCTGAACCCGACGCCGGCGCAGCAGCGCCAGTACGGGATCTTCACGATCTACGTCGTCAAGCCCGAGCGCGACGAGGCAGTCGAATCGCTCCTCTCCGACAAGGACACGGCGCAGCCCCTCGAGGAGTCAGCGGACGGGATCCACTGGGACTTCGACGAGGCGGCCAAGTCGTACGTGGCGAACAAGCAGTACGGCCCGAACGTCGTCCTCGCCTGGTGGAACGAGCAGCCGGAGCCGGGAACCGATCCGCGCTGGGATCGGCTCGACGCCCTGATGCAGAAGCTCACGACGGGTTAGTCTTCCGGCCGGCATGGGCCGGCTCGACAACAAGGTGGTCGTCATCACCGGCGCCGCGAGCGGGATCGGTCGCGAGGCGGCGCTCCTCTTCTCCGGGGAGGGCGCAAGCGTGTGCGTCGCGGACATGTCTCGCGAGGCCGGCGAGCGGACCGCCTCGGAGTGCCAGGAGGCCTTCTTCCAGGAGGTCGACGTCGCGAGCGCGGAAAGCGTGCAGGCGATGTACGCCGCCACGGCCGAGCGCTACGGCGGCATCGACGTCCTCTACAACAACGCCGGGATCATGCCGGAGGGCGACGGCTCGATCCTGGACACCGAGCCGGACGCGTGGCAGCAGGTTCAGGACGTGAACACGAAGGGCGTCTTCCTCTGCTGCAAGTACGGCATCCCGCATCTGCTGGAGCGCGGCGGGGGCTCGGTCATCAACGTGGCCTCGTTCGTCGCGCTGATGGGCGCGGCGACCTCGCAGATCTCCTACACGGCCTCCAAGGGCGCGGTCCTCTCGCTCAGCCGCGAGCTCTCCGTCGAGTTCGCCCGCCGCGGCATCCGCGTGAACGCGATCTGCCCGGGCCCGGTGGAGACGCCGCTCCTCATGCGCCTCTTCGCCGAGACCCCCGGGGCGCTCGAGCGCCGGCTCCAGCACCTCCCCATGGGACGGCTTGCCCAGGCGAAGGAGATCGCCTACGGCGCGCTCTTCCTGGCGAGCGACGAGTCCTCGTACGTGAACGGGACGACGTTCCTCGTCGACGGCGGGCTGACCGCCGCCTACGTCACGGCCGAGTAGCCCCGGTCACTCGAGACCGGAGTCCGCGACCTCGAGCTCGGCTCGGTTGTTCTCCCGGTTCGGGTCCGGGAAGTTCTCGTCGGGGTCGACCGTGACGATCGCCGTGCAGTCGGGCACGAAGCACCCGTCGCCGACGTCGAGGGTCTCCGACCGGGTAACCGGCTGACCGGGCTCGAGACCGCCGATCTGGATCGTCACCGAGTGGTCCTCGCTCACCTCGATGAGGACGTCGAACGGCTCCCGCACCGGAGCGTCGTTCACCGTGGTGACCGTGAACGTCACCGTCGCCTCGCAGGTGCCGTTGCAGTTCTGGACGAGGTCGTCGATCTGGACCCCGAAGTCGGGTGGCGGGCCTGTGGACACGGTCAGCTCCACCACGGATTCGAGCGGGACGATGGTCTGGGGTTCGGGGTCCTGGGCCGAGACCTGGCCGGCGGGCACCTGCTCCGAGAACGCCCTCTCGGTCACGCGGCCCACGAGACCGGCGTTCGCGAGGGCGTTCAGCGCGGCGCCCTCTCCTTGCCCGCGGACGTCCGGCACGCGCGCCGACTGGGCGACGGCGACGAGGTTCACGACCGAGCCGGGCTCGACCTCGGCTCCCTCCGCCGGATCCTGCTCGGTGACGACCGGGTCGAGATCCTCCGGAGGCGGCTGGGCGACGGCGACCTGAAGCCCCGCGTCCTCGAGCTCGGTTCGCGCGTCCTCGAGCGACTCGCCGACGACTCCGGGCACAACGATGAGCCCTCCGGTCGTGGTCACGTCGTTCTCGTCGTCGCGCAACGCCAGCGCGCCGCCGACCGCCGCCGCAATGAGTACGACGCCGATCGCGATCAGGGCGAGCAGCCAGCCGCCGCCCCTGCCGAACCGGGCGTACCACCACGGGAACGAGCCCTTGATGACCTCGATGTTGTGCTTGCTCGCCGCCTCGCCGCGCTGGTCGCCGATCTGCCGGCGGATGTCTTGCGCACGCTCGAGGTCCGGCAGCGCGGCCTTGCTCTCGTCGAGCGCGAACGTCCGGGTGCCCCGCTGATGGAGGGCCCAGGCCTCCTCATAGCGATCTCCCTGCCGACGGGCCGCGGCGAGCACGGTCTCGACCGCCGCACCCCACGTCCCGAACGCGCCCACCGCGGCGAAGGCGTCCTCGGCGGCTCGGCCGAGGCGAATCGCGTCCTTGTCCCGCCCCGTCCGGCTCGCCCAGCGGAGGAGATCGAGCACGGCCGGCCGCTCGGCGGCCACCGCCGCCGGATCCCGCTCACGCTCGGCCCAGGCGGTGAAGTGCTCGATCGCGCGCATTCGAAGCGGGTCGAGATCCGTGCGACGCGCGATCTCCCCCGCCAGTGGTTCGGGGACGCTGTAACGAGGGCTGTGCGAGAGCACGAGGTGGCGACGCTCGAGCCCCTCGAGCACCTCGTCGACGTCCTCCACCGGACTCAGGTCCCGCAGGTGCTGGAGCCCGACCGGGCCGCCGCCCATGGCCGCGAGGCCCGCGAGCACGCTCTCCTCGCCGCTCGTCAGACCGGCGAGCATCGCGGACGGATCGAGCGCGCGGGCTGCCTCGGCGAGCGACCGCCCCTCGTCCCGCGCGCGGGCCGCCGCCTCCCGGATCCGCCACGGATGCCCGCCGAGCGCGTTGCAGAGCGCCTTGGCCTCGACGCGCTCCTCCGGCGTCAGCGGACGGCCGATCTCCTGCTCGACGATCGCGAACGCGAACTCGAGCTCCAGGCCCGCGAGCTGGATCGCCTGGCCGTCCCAGAGGCTCCGCGCGGTCGACGCCACCACGAACGCGCAACCCGGCGCCGCCGAGAGGATGGCCTGCGCCTCCTCGCGCTCGAGCCCGAGATCGTCGACGACGATGAGCGCGCGCCGGTCCTGCAGCGCGCGTCGTAGGGGGCTGCGCGAAGGCCGCACGGCCGGGTTGCCGCAGTCGTAGAACTCCTCGAAGAGCGCCTGCAGGACGTCGTCGAGCGGGGCGTCCAGTGCGTCGACGTGGACGAGCCCGTCCGGGAGCGCGGCTCCCGCCGGGTCGTTCGCGACGTGCGAGAGCAGGTGCGTCTTGCCGATCCCCGGCTCGCCGTAGACGTTCACGACTCCGCCTGCCTGCGCGGCGGCGAGGACGACGCCGGCCTCGCTCTCACGATCGACGTGCTCCGGGTAGCGGCGCGGCCTCGACTCGATCGGAACGGGCAGCGCGACCGGGTTGGCGACCTCGCTGAGCCGGTGCAGCAGCGCGCCCTCGACTCCGTCGAGCCGGACCTGCAGGTTGACGTTGTCGCCGGTGACGATGACGCTGTTGCGGACGTCGCCGGTGACGGCGACGCTCCGCTCGCCCGTCGCCATCAGGACCCGTCCGTCTGGACCTGGTCTCCCGTGATGATCGTCGAGCCGGAGACGTCGCGTCCCACCGCGACCGAGCGCTCGCCGGAGGCCGTGACGACGTTCGCCGTCTGCGCCTCCTGCCAGATCTTCGTCAGGTCGGCCGCGAGCTCCTGGTCCTCCTCGAGCAGCTTGCGGAGCTGGATGCGCAGCGCCCCGAGCGCATCCTCGTCCTCGGGGTGCGCGGCGACTTCCTCGACCGCCTCCTGCGCGGCGGGCTTCTGCTCGACCCCCGGCCTTAGCCGGTCCCAGAGCTTTTCGGCGTAGTTCGCAGCCTCCTCGCCGATGACGTCGGCGGCCTTGCCCGCGACTTTCTGGCCGGCCTGCACGACGTACGGCAGGAACGGCGCGAGGAAGCTGGTCAGAGCGATGATCTCCACTGGCGGCCGCCCGACGCTAGCGAGGCAGTTTTCTTGTGTCAAGCAGCGCGTTTCTTGACGCCGCGCGGTAGGAGTCGTAGCGTGGCTGCTCCTGTTCGAGAGGTGACCAGCGTGCCGTCCAGCGCTTCTCGCAAGACCAGCGACAAGACCAGCCAGGCCCCGGCCGCCGCGCGGCCGATCTTCGAGCCGCTCAGGTTCCGGCACCTCGAGGTCAAGAACCGCCTCTTCCGGTCGAGCATCTCGGGCCGCTTCGACAACTACGACGGCTCGGGCACGGAGACGCGGATCGACTGGGACGTCAAGTTCGCGCGCGGCGGAATCGGAGCCGTCATCTCCTCGAACACGCCGGTCCACCCGCGTGGGCTCATCGTCCCGAACTACGCGCATCTCGACTCGGACGACAAGGTCCCGTTCTGGACGGAGCTCGGCAAGCGCGTGCGCGACGCCGGGGCGAAGTACATCGTCCAGCTCGCGTACTTCGGGACGCCAGCGCGACATCCCCAGCGTCCAGTACGAGACCGGGCTCTCCTCGACGGACAAGGCTGACCCCGTCCACGGCTTCCGCTGCGAGCGGGCGACGCGCGAACAGATCGCCGAGGTCGTGGACTCGTTCGCGCAGGCCGCCCGCCGGGCGCGCGAGGCCGAGCTCGACGGGATCGAGATCCACGGCTGCAACGGCTACTTCATCACCCAGTTCCTCTCCTCGGCGATCAACGACCGCACCGACGAGTACGGCGGCTCGCTGGAGAACCGCGCCCGCGTCGCGATCGAGATCGTGCGCGCGATGCGCGAGCAGATCGGCGACGACTTCCACCTGCAGTTCAAGATCAGCGCGATCGACGACGGCAAGGCGCTCTTCCCGTGGGCGAAGGAGGGCACGACGCTGGAGGAGTCGATCCAGGTCTGCAAATGGCTCGTCGAGGCCGGCGTCGACGGGCTCCACATCTCCTCCGGCTACCTCTTCCCGCACCCGCGGAACCCGGCGGGCGTGTTCCCGATCGCGGACGTGATCCGCTCCTACGACACGATGCTCTCCAGCGGCAAGAACACGTTCCGCAACTACCTGATGTTCCGCACGCCGCCCATCAACAAGGGCTTCGCGTGGGCCTGGGAGCGGCGCGTGCGCAAGCTCGGCGTCGAGGGCATCAACCTCGACCTCGCCAAGGCGATCAAGCGCGAGGTGGACGTGCCGGTCCTCTGCGCGGGCGGTTTCCAGACCGCGTCGGTGATCGCCAAGGCGATCGAGGACGGGTCGATCGACGGCGTGACCATGGGGCGCACGCTGATCGCCAACCCCGACTTGCCGAACCTTTTCCAGGCGGGCCACGACCGGGCGCCGCAGCCGTGCACGTACTGCAACAAGTGCCTGATCAACTTCGTCGAGAACCCGTTGGGCTGCTACGAGGAGAGCCGCTACGGCTCGCGCGACGAGATGATCCGCCACATCATGTCGGTCTACGAGGGCGCCCCTCTTCCGTCCGAAGTGAAATGACGGCGGAGGCGATCTTCGAGCCTCTTCAGCTCGGGCCGCTGAAGGTCAAGAACCGCGTCCTGCGCTCGAGCGTCGCCGGGCGCTTCGACAACTACGACGGGTCGGGCACCCAGGTGCGCGTGAACTGGGATCTGAAGTTCGCCCGCGGCGGCGTCGGCGCGATCATCTCGTCGAACGCGCCCATCCACGCGCACGGGAGCATCGTCCCCGGCTACGCGCACATCGACTCGGACGAGTCGATCCCCTTCTGGCGCGAGCTGGGCGAGAAGGTCCGCCTGGCCGGCTGCCCCTACATCCTCCAGATCGTCCACGCGGGGAGGGAGCGGATCCTGCCGTACCTCCAGTGGGAGAAGGCGCAGTCGTCGTCGAGCAAGGCCGAGCCGCTCAACGGCTTCCCGGCCAAGGCGATGACGGTGGACGAGATCCGGCAGGTCGTGGAGGACTTCGCCGCCGCGGCCCGCCGCGCGAAGGAGGCCGGACTCGACGGCATCGAGGTGGCAGGTGCGAACGGGATGCTCCCGACCCAGTTCCTCTCCTCCGGGATCAACGACCGCACGGACGGATACGGAGGCCCGCTCGCCAACCGCGCCCGCTTCGGGCTCGAGGTCGTGCGGGCGATCCGCGAGGCGGTCGGCCCGAACTTCTGCGTCGGCTACAAGATCTCGATCCAGGAACGCCTGAACGAGCTGCTCCCGTGGCTGCCGAAGGGGAACACGATCGAGGAGTCGCTGCAGATGTGCCGGTGGCTCGAGGAGGCCGGCGTCGACTACCTGCACATTTCCGCCGGCGGAGGCTTCCCGCATCCGCGCAACCCGGCGGGCGAGTTTCCTGCGTCGCAGGTCGTGAAGACGTACGACGTCCTCCTCTCGAGCGGCAAGAACACCTTCCGCAACTACCTCATGTTCCGCACGCCGCCGCTGGCCAAGGCCTTCGGCTGGTGGTGGACGCGCCCGCATCGCGACAGCGAGGTGGAGGGGATCAACCTCGCCGACTCCCGCGCGGTCAAGCAAACGGTCTCGGTCCCGGTCGTGGTCACGGGCGGATTCCAGACCGCCTCGGTGATCGCCGCGGCGATCGAGCGCGGCGACTGCGACGGCGTCACGATCGCCCGGCCGCTCGTCGCCAACCCCGATCTCGTGCGCCACTTCGAGCGCGGGCTCGACCGTGCGCCGAAGCCGTGCACCTACTGCAACAAGTGCCTTTTCTCGTTCATCGAGCACCCGCTCGCCTGCTACGAACCGGCCCGCTTCGACTCCCACGAGGACATGATCCGCGAGGCCCTGTCCGTCTACGACGGGGCCGGTGAGCCGGTAGGCCCATGAGCGCCGAAGCCATCTTCCAGCCACTCAAGTTCCGCAACCTCGAGATCAAGAACCGGATCCTGCGCTCGAACATCTCGGGCCGTTTCGACGACTACGACGGGGCCGGCTCGCAGACGCGGATCAACTGGGAGCTGAAGTTCGCCCGCGGCGGGGTCGGAGCAATCCTCTCGGCCTGGACCGCCGTCGACGAGCGCGGGAAGATCGTGCCCAGCTTCGCGGGCATCGAGAGCGACGAACGCGTTCCCTTCTGGCGTGAGCTCGGCGAGCGCGTCCACGAGCACGACTGCAAGTACGTCCTCCAGCTCGCACACGCAGGGCGCCAGCGCGACATCCCCACGCTCACGCACGGCAAGGGCCTCTCCTCGACGAACAAGCCCGACCCGCTGCACGGCTTCGAGGCCGAGCGCGCGACCAGGGCCGACCTCGAGGAGATCAAGCGCTCGTTTGCGGCGGGCGCGCGCCGCGCGCGCGAAGCCGGGCTCGACGGCGTCGAGATCCACGGCGCGAACGGCTACCTGTTCACGCAGTTCCTCTCCTCGGCCATCAACGAGCGCGAGGACGAGTACGGAGGATCGCTCGAGAACCGGGCGCGCCTCCTCCTCGACACCGTCAAGGCGATCAGGGCCGAGGTCGGGCACGACTTCCACGTCCAGGTGAAGGTTTCGACGACGGAGCACGCGAACGCCTTCCTCCCCTGGCTCGGCGCGGGCAACACGATCGAGGACTCGGTCCAGGTCTGCCGCTGGCTCGAGGAGGCGGGCGCCGACGCGATCCACGTCTCGTCCGGGAGCACCTTCCCCCACCCCGAGAACCCCGCGGGCGGGTTCGCAATCGACGACATGGTGCACAGCTACGACATCATGCTCTCGAGCGGCAAGAACACCTTCCGCAACTACCTCCTCTTCCGCCTCTGGCCCGCGAACCGCGTCATGCAGAAGCGCTGGGAGCGCGACCCTGCCTCCGTCCCCGGACGCTGCCTGCCCGACGCGGCCGTCGTGAAGAAGGCCGTCGGCATCCCCGTGATCGTCACCGGCGGGTTCCAGCAGGCGTCGCTGATCGCAGGCGCCATCGAGCGCGGCGACTGCGACGCCGTCTCGATCGCGCGCGGGCTCGTGGCCAACAACGACCTCGTCGAGCTCTTCAGGGCCGGCCACGACTTGCCGCCGAGGCCGTGCACGTACTGCAACAAGTGCCTCTACAACGTCCTCGAGCATCCGCTCGGCTGCTACGACGAACGGCGCTATGCCTCCCGCGAGGAGATGGTCGAGCAGATCATGTCCGTCTACTCTCCCGCCGCATGACCGAAACCGCCGCCGAGCACGGAATCTCCTCGTACCTCCCACATGAGGGACCGCGAAGGGGCCTGGCCTTCTGCATGTCCGGGGGCGGCGACCGCGCGGCGCTCTTCCACCTCGGCGCCCTGCGCCGCATGAATGAGCTCGGGATCCTCTCCAAGATCGACACGTTCACGTCGGTGTCGGGCGGCAGCATCATGGCGGCGCAGCTCGCCACCTTCATGCAGAGCGCGAAGCGCGAGCCCGGCAAGCCGATCGAGGGCTTCGAGGAGGGTGTGGCGAAGCCCATGCGCAGGTTCGCAGCGGCGGACCCCCGCACGGGCGCCGCCCTCGCCCGCCTGAAGCCGACCAAGTGGTTCACGCCGGGCGCGCAGAGCGAGGCGCTCGCGGCCGCGTATGCGGAGGGCCCGGCGCCAGGACGGCTCGAGGACCTTCCCGACACGCCACGATTCGTGTTCCTCGCAAGCGACATGCGCTTCCGCGACCAGTGGGTCTTCGACACGGGCAAACGCCGGGTCGGCAGCTCGGCGGCCGGGTACGGACCGCTCGGGACGTGGACGCTCGCGCAGGCCGTCGCGGCGTCCTCCTGCGTCCCGGGCGCGTTCAGCGTCGTCAAGGCGAAACAGGAGCCGTCGTCCCTCACGGGCGGCTCCTACAAGGAGCGCGACCGGGACAAGCTCGTCCGCGAGATCGACCTCTCCGACGGCGGCATGTTCGACAACCTGGGCGTCGAGCCCGTCTGGCAGGACCACCAGACCGTCCTCGTCTCCGACGCGGCCCCGTCCTTCAAGCCGGAACCGGAGATCGGCTGGCTCTGGAGCGCCCTCCGCCAGGGGGTCATCCTCCTCGAGCAGGCGACGGAGGTGCGCAAGCGCTGGCTCGTCTCGAACTTCCTCGCCGGGCAGCTCCAGGGCGCCTACTGGGGCATCGCGTCGAAGCCCAGGAGCTACCGCCTGGAGGCGGAGCACACCGCCTACTCGGAGAATCTCATCCGCGACTTCATCGCTCCGATCCGCATCGACCTGGACGTGTTCTCGGAGGGCGAGATCGCCGTCCTCGAGAACCACGGCTATCTGATTTCGGAGATCGCACTGCAGCGCCACGCCAAGGACCTGGGCGGAGAGAAATGGCCGAAGGCCGTTGCGCCCCACGAGGACTGGCTCAACGAGAACAAGGCGGAGAAGGCCTTGACCGGCAGCGACAAGACGCACATGTTCTTCCGCCCGCGCATCCACCCGTAGGCCGCCGTGGGCGGGCTCGAGTTCGACGAGGGTCTGGGCGAGCAGCTCGAAGTCGTCTACCGCACCCGCGACATCCTCCGCCGCCGCCGGCTCGTCCACGAGGCGCTGGCCGCGCAGCCCGGCGAGCGGATCCTCGACGTCGGCTGCGGGCCGGGCTTCTACGTCGCCGAGCTCCTGGAAGCGGTCGGGCACGAAGGCTCGATCGTCGGCATCGACGTCAGCCCGGCGATGCTCGCCATCGCCGCCCACCGCACGGAGGCGCACCCGAACGTCGCCTTCCACGAGGCCGACGCGACCTCGCTCCCGGTCGAGGGCGAGGACTTCGACGCGGCCCTCTCGGTGCAGGTGCTCGAGTACGTCTCGGACATCCCCGCCGTCCTCGCGGAGATCCACCGCGCGCTCCGCCCCCGCGGCCGCGTCGTCCTGTGGGACGTCGACTGGACGACGCTCTCGTGGCACTCGGCGGACCCGGAGCGGATGCGGCGTGCGCTGAGCGCCTGGGACGATCACCTCGCCCACCCGGCGCTTCCACGCACGCTCGCGGCCGACCTCCATCGCGCCGGGTTCGAGGACGTCCGCGCCGAAGGGCACGTCTTCGCGACGGCCGAGCTCGATCCGGAGACCTACAGCGGCGCCCTCCTACCGCTGATGGAGGAGTACGTCGCCGGACGGCCGGACGTCGGCGAGGCCGAGGCGGCCGACTGGGCGAACGAGCAGCGCGAGCTGGGCGAGCGCGGAGAGTTCTTCTTCTCCGTCACCCAGTTCTGCTTCGCGGCGACGCGTCAGTAGAGCTTCTCACCGCGCTCGAGCATGCCCACGAACTTCTCGAGCCGGCGCGTCTCGCGTCTCCGGCTTCTTCGCGTCCTCGAGCTGGTAGATGATCGCGTAGCGGTTCGACTTGTTCAGCGTCGCGTAGAACTCGGCCGCTTTCGCGATTGGCCTTCAGCGCCTTCTTCAGGTCGGCGGGCTCGGTCACGTTCGCCGGGGACGAGTACGCCGCGTCCCAGCGCCCGTCGGCCCTGGCGAGCTCGACCTGCTCGAGGCCCGCGGGCTTCATGCGACCGGCCTTGGTGAGCGCCTCGATCTTCTCCCGGTTGATCTTCGACCACTTGCTCCTCGCCCGGCGCGGCGTGAACTTCTGCAGGTAGAAGCGCTCGTCGAGCGTCATGACCTGACTGTCGATCCAGCCGTAGCAGAGGGCGACGTCGAGGGCCTCCGCGTAGACGACGGTGGTGACGCCCGAGCCCTTCTTGGCGAACTTCAGCCACACGCCGTCAGAGCCTGCGTGCTCGGCCTCGAGCCACGCCTCCCACTCCTCCGGCGAGGCCAGCTGGAGGATCGGCTTGCCGTCCTTTCCGGTCTCCTTCGCCACGCCGTCAGTATCCCGTGAATCCGATCTCAAGACGGCGGTTCGGAGCGCCGATGAGTTGACCGTGCGCGCGACGATCCTCGGCTCGATCGGGGTCCTCTGGGGAGGGGCTGTCGTCGCGAGCGGGCTCCTGGACCGCACCGCCTCACCGGACGCCGCCACGGCGATCGGCGAGCTCATGGCGCTGGCCGTCGGCGCGCTCCTGCTCGCGGCCGGCACCCGCACGCTGGTCAAGCGCTTTCGCTAGCGGGTCGCGCGCTCGGCGAAGCGGTCCGCCAGCGCCGCGATCGTGAGCGACGGGTTCGGCCCGACCGGGCCCGGCATGACGGAGCCGTCCGCGATCGTGAAGCCCGGATAGCCGAAGACCTCGCCGTACTCGTCGACGACGCCCTCCTCGACCGTCCTCCCCATCGGGCAGCCGCCGAGCGGGTGCACGGTGATCAGCCGGCCCAGATACCAGGTCGGGATTGCGCTGGAACTTCGCGCCCAGCGCGTCGGAGATCTCGTTCGCGAAGTCCCCGAGCCGGTCGAAGAACGGGCCCGACTTCCCCTTCACCCAGTCGAGCTGGAGCCTCTCGTCGTCGGTGAGCGTGAACGTCCCGTCGGGGATGTCGCGCCCCATGCCGAGGAGCGGGAGCGACCCGGCCGAGACCCGGGAGTCCGAGAGGAGCTCGGCGACCTCGGCGGAGAGGTCGCCCTCGGGCTTGCGCCGCAGGAGGCTCAGGAGAATGCGCGTCGCGACCTTCCGGTAGCGCCAGAGCGCGCCGGGGCCCTGGGTCGTCTGGATGATCCAGCTCATGAACTGCGGAAAGCCGGCGTCCTCGACGTAGAAGCCGCGCCCCTCGCCGCCGTCGAGCGCGTCGGGAACCCGGATCGCGCTCGTGATCACGGGGCCGAACTCGGCGTCGAGCGGACGCGGCGAGCCGTCCGGATAGCTCGCCTTGAGCGCAAAGGTCAGCAGGTCGCCGTTGCCGCCGAACCGCGAGCCGAGACGCGGGCTCAGCCCCGGGAAGTTGCGGCTGCTCTTGAGGAGCAGGTAGCTCGAGCCGAGCGACCCGGCCGAGAGCACGAGGCGGTCGCAGGTCAGCTCTCGCACCGGCCGCACGGCCGGGTTGCGCGTGTCGATCTTCCGTCCCTCGTCGGCGACGTCGTGCTCGACGTATCGCACGACGTAGCCGCCGCCCTCGCGCGGGGCGAAGGAGCGCACTTCGCGGCGCGTCCAGATCTCGGCACCGTGCCGCTTCGCCGCGGAGAGGTAGTTGAAGTCGAGCGTGTTCTTCGACCCGAAGTTGCAGCCGATGTCGCACTCACCGGTCAGGCGGCACGTGTAGCGCGGCAGCCCGTGGAGGTTCGGGTGCTCCTCCCGGATCGGCACGCCGACGGCGGGGTCCTCACCCTTGTTGGCGAAGGTCACGGCCAGCGGCGGCAGGATCCATTCGCGGTCGAGCTTCCCCGCCGCCTCCCTGAACGCCGCCGTCTTCGACGAGCGGTCGAACGGCTCGTGCTCGAACGGGTAGCGCTGCGCGTTCAGCATCTTCTCGACCGCGTCGTAGTGCGGGTCGAGCTCGGCGCGCGTCACCGGCCAGTGCTCGTAGCCGCCCGCGGCCAGGTCCTCCTGGACGAACCACTTCTCGTCCTTGCGCAGGAGCACGTTCGCGTAGATGAGCGAGCCGCCGCCGAGGCCGCTCGACACCAGGGAGCCGATGCCCTTGAACGACCAGAGGTTGAACATCCCGTAGAGGCCCTCGCTGGGGTCCCAGAAAGCCTTGCCGAGCTCGCGCGGGCTGCGTGGGAACGAGCCCGGCGGATAGGGCTTTCCGCGCTCGAGGACGCAGACCGACTTGCCCGCTTCGGCCAGCCGGTAGGCGAGCACGGAGCCCCCGAACCCGGAACCGACTACGACGGCGTCGAAGTGGGTGTCGTCCACGGCTCGCGAGGCTATGCGCGAACGATCCCGTACGCAACCCGGCACGATTGGGCACCAATTCATCACATGGGGGCTTGACAAGCCCCTACGCCTATCACCACACTGCACTCACGTTGACGAGCAGCGCCGTCACACCTGAGCGCGTCATCGGCTCCGCCGAGACGTCGCCGCGCGGCCTCGTCGTGATTCTTCTCGGCATTCTCCCCCACTAGGGGGAGAACACGCTCACGCGCCGAGCAGGCGCATACGCCGACCTTTCCGCAGAAGTAATGCGCCTCCGTTTGGAGGCAAGGAGGATGAGCAGTGAGCCGCAGAATCACGATCTTCGACACGACTTTGCGCGATGGCGAGCAGTCGCCTGGCATCGCGCTTTCGCCTGACGAGAAGGCGGAGATCGCGACGCAGCTCGAGCGGCTCGGAGTCGACGTGGTCGAGGCAGGGTTCGCGGTCTCCTCGCCGGGAGACTTCGAAGGCGTCCGCGCAGTCGCCGCCGCAGTCGAGCGTCCCACGGTCGCCTCTCTCGCCAGAACGAAGAAGGAGGACATCGACGCCGCCGCCGAGGCGCTCGCCGACGCGCGCCGGTCGCGCATCCACGTCTTCCTCGCCACCAGCCCGATCCACATGGAGCGCAAGCTCCGCCTCGAGCCTGCGGAGGTGTCTGGAGCAGACGGGCTGGGCGGTCGGATACGCCGGCAGCCTTGCCGACGAGGTCGAGTTCTCCTGCGAGGACGCCACCCGTTCGGACCCGGACTTCGTCGCCGAGGTCTGCCGCGAGGCCGTGCGCGCCGGTGCAACGACCATCAACCTGCCGGACACGGTCGGCTACTGCCTGCCCGAGGAGTACGCCGCGTTCCTCCGCGACGTGCGCTCGCGCTGCCTCCAGCTCCTCAACGTCACGCTCTCGGTTCACTGCCACGACGACCTTGGCCTCGCAGTCGCGAACACGCTCGCCGGCATCCGGGCCGGGGCGACGCAGGTCGAGTGCACGATCAACGGCCTCGGCGAACGGGCCGGCAACGCCGCACTCGAGGAGGTCGTCATGGGGCTGCACGTCCGCCAGGCCACCTTCGAGTGCGAGACCGGCGTCGTCGTCAACGAAATCGGCCGCTCGTCGCGGCTCGTCTCCGAGCTGACCGGCTACACGGTGCAGCGCAACAAGGCCGTCGTCGGGGCGAACGCGTTCGCCCAGAGGCCGGCATCCACCAGGACGGGATGCTCAAGGACGCCGAGACCTACCAGATCATGGACCCGACCGAGCTCGGCCTCGAGATGACCTTGCCGCTCGGGAAGCACTCGGGACGCCACGCCTTCGCGCGGGCCTGCGCCGCCGCCGGGATGGACCTCGACGCGGACGCCGTGAACGACGCCTTCGCCCGCTTCAAGCAGCTCGCCGACTCGCGCAAGCACGTGACCCTCCTCGACGTGTTCGAGGAGGTGACGGTCCGATGAGAAAGAAGCGCTACACCGTCGCCTTCCTCTCCGGCGACGGCATCGGGCCGGAGATGACCGCAGAGGCGAGCCGCGCCCTCGAGGCGGTCTCCCGCATGCACGGGTTCAGCGTCGAGGAGCTGCACGTGCCCTTCGGCGGCGATGCCGTGCGCCGGTTTGGACACCCCCTCCCCTCGTTCACCCGCGCGGCCTGCGACGAGGCGGACGCCGTGCTCGTGGCGACGACGCGCGAGCCCGCGCTCGAGGTCGTCAAGGCGGAACTGGACCTCTCGTGGCGGATCACCCGCGTCTGCGCACGCGGGAGTGAGCTCGCCGTCGTGAGCCCGCTCGTGGACGACCCCGCCCTGGCGGTCGACCGCGCGTTCCGGCTCGCGCTGAGCCGCCGCGCGCGCCTGACGTCGGTCGGCGAGAGCGAGCAATGGCTCGCCGCGGTCGAGGCAGGCGTAGAGCGTCGCGAGGGCGTGCACGTCGAGCACGCGCGCTTCGAGGCGGCCGTCACCGGTCTCCTCCGCGACCCCTCGCGCTACGACGTGATCGCGAGCGAGCAGCCGTTCGCGGAGGCCCTGGCCTCCACGGCCGCGTTCGCCCATGAGGGCGAGCGCCTGGTCGCCTCCGGCCGCGTCGGACCGAACGGCAAAGGGGTCTTCGGCCCCACGCACGGGTCGGCGCTGGAGATCGCCGGCCAGGGCGTGGCCAACCCGAGCGCCATGCTCCTCGCCGTCACCCTGCTCCTGGGCGAGGGTCTGGGCGAGCGCAGCGCCGCTCAAACGCTCGAGCGCGGCGTCGTGGAGGCGCTGGAGACCGGCATGCGTACGCCGGACATGGTCTCCTCTGGTGCCGGCGCGACGACACGTGAGTTCACCGACGCGCTGCTGGCGACGCTCCCCTCCGCTCGGCGGGACGCCGAGTTCGAAAGGGCGTTTGCATGAGGATGCTCGGCTCGGACGCGATCCTCCGCTCCCTGGAAGCCGAGGGCGTCGACGTCGTCTTCGGGATCCCCGGCGGAGCCATCCTCCCGCTCTACGACGGGTTCGCGCGCGGCACGACCGTTCGGCACGTGCTCGCCCGGCACGAGCAGGGCGCCGGGCACATGGCCGAGGGCTATGCGCGCGCCTCGGGCCGGGTCGGCGTCGCGCTCGCCACCTCCGGGCCGGGCGTCACGAACCTCGTGACGCCGATCGCCGACGCATGGATGGACTCGACCCCGCTCGTCTGCATCACCGGCCAGGTGCGCTCGAGCCTGATCGGAACGGACGCGTTCCAGGAAACCGACGCGACCGGCATCACGCTCCCCATCGTCAAGCACTCGTGGCTCGTACAGGACGTCGAAGAACTCCCGCACGTTCTGAAAGCGGCGTTCCACATCGCCCGAACCGGCCGATCTGGCCCGGTCCTCGTGGATGTCGCCAAGGACGTACAGGAGGCGGAGATCGACTTCACTTACCCCCATCAAGTCGATCTTCCAGGGTGGAAGCCGCCTGCCAGCGTCCACCCACGACAGGTTCGCGAGGCGGCGAGAGCCCTGCTCGCCGCCTCGCGGCCGGTCCTCTACGTCGGCGGCGGGGCGATCAACGGCGACGCCTGTGACGAGCTCCGCGAGCTCGCCGAGGCGGCCGGTATCCCCGTCATCGCCACCCTGATGGCCAAGGGAGCGTTCCCCGAGTCGCACCCGCTCTGCTACGGCCCGCCCGGCATGCATGGCTCGAAGTGGGCGAACTGGGGTCTGAACAAGGCCGACCTGATCGTCGCCGTCGGCGCCCGCTTCGACGACCGCGTGACCGGGAAGCTGTCGGAGTTCGCCCCCGGCGCGAAGGTGATCCACTTCGACATCGACGCAGCGGAGATCGGGAAGCTGAGGCACGCAGACATCCCCGTCACCGGCCCCCTGAAGCTCGCGCTCGCCGAGCTCGCCGACGCGGTTCGCGCCGAGGCTGAGCCCGGGAGCGAGGGACCGGTCGCCTGGAGGCGCCAGCTCGACGAGTGGCGTGATGCCTACCCGTACCGCTACCGGCGCGAGGGCGAGTTCCTGAAGCCGCAGGCGGTCGTCGAGACGCTGCGCGACCTCGCCGGCGACCGCGACGACGTCGTCTGGACGACGGGCGTCGGCCAGCACCAGATGTGGGCGATGCAGTACCTCGTCTGCGACCAGCCCAGGAGCTTCATCACCTCGGGCGGCCTCGGAACGATGGGCTACGGCCTGCCCGCGGCGATCGGCGCCAAGGCGGCGCGTCCCGACGCGACGGTGGTCTGCATCGACGGCGACGGCTGCTTCCAGATGACCTCGCAGGAGCTGGCCACGTCGGTGCTCGAAGGCCTGCCGGTCGTCGCCGTCATCGTCAATAACGGCTGGCTCGGGATGGTGCGCCAGTGGCAGGAGATGTTCTACGACGAGCGCTTCTCCCAGACCCATCTCACCCACCAGGTGCCCGACTACGCGCAGCTGGCCGAGGCCTACGGCGCGGCAGGCTTCACGGTCGACTCCGAGGACGACCTCGAGAGCGTGCTCGAGGAGGCCATGGCCTGTGGCCGCACTGCCGTCGTCGACGCGCGCTGCGACCCCGCCGAGAAGGTCTTCCCCATGATCCCTGC
>CAWAQJ010000011.1:0-44974 GCA_963784175.1 uncultured Actinomycetes bacterium
CCCTGGCACGTGCGAGGTCGGCGCTGATGTGGACCGCGGCCGACGTGAGCGGTGCGGCAAGGACGAGCCCGACCATCCCGAAGAGGGCGCCGGCACTCAGCGTCACGATCAGCACGATCAGCGGGTTGAGGCCGAGGGTCGCGCCGAAGGCAATCGGCTGGAGGATGTTCTGGAGCATCCCGTTCGCGAGCAGCACGATCGCGAGCATGATCGCCGCGGTCGTCGGGCCCTCCGCTCCAAGCGCGAGCACGACGGCGAACCCGCCCGCGACGAACGCGCCGATATAGGGGACGTAGGCGGTCACGAACGAGACGACCGCGATCGTCCCGGCCAGCGGCACTCCGAGCACGAGCGCGCCCAGGCCGACGACGACACCGTTGAAGGCGGCGACGATCGTGACGCCGAGGAAGTAGCCCCTGAGAGAGCGGATGACGTTGCTCGTGACGGTCCGTGCGACGGGCTTCGGCACGCCCATGCGGCTCTCCACGCCGGCGCGCAGCGAAGGCCCGTCCTTCAGGAGGAAGAAGAGGCTCAGGGCGAAGAACGACAGCCCGAGCGCAAGCGACGCGACCTCCATGATGCCCGTCGCCAGGCCGCCGACGAACGTCGAGATCGTCTCCGGCACGTTCTGCTTGACACTCTCTGAGGCGCTCGACGCGCCCGATGAGTCGACACCGGCGTCCTCGAGCCAGCCCTGGATCTTGTCCACGGCCGAGCCCGCGTGATCACCCGCCTCGTCCGCCTGCGAGACGATCCCGCCGATCACGAGCGCGAACACGAGCACGCCCAGCGCGACGAGGCCAAGGAGCACGAGGCCGGCGCCTGCTGCCCGCGGGACGCGGTGCCGCCCGAGCCAGCTCACGAGCGGCGAGGCGACGCACGCCACGACGAAGGCGACGAGCACCGGCTGGGTGATGACCGCGGTGGCGCCGAGGAGCCAGACCAGCCCGAAGAGCAGCGCCGCGACTCCGACGAGGAGCCACGACGCGAGCCCGAGGTCGCGCAGCCAGCGGGGCGCCGAGAAGATGGCCGAGAGCTCGTCCATGTCGAGCTGGAGGACTTGCCGGGGCTCCGCCGCCTCCTCGCGCGCGTGAGGAGCTTCTCGTCCTTATGCCGGTGGAATCCGGGGATGTTCATGGTCGAATCGATGCCGAGGGCTTGGCGAGGCGACGCTGAGGCACGGACGGCACGAAGTCAAGTCAGGACGGCACCGACAAACATTCGCAGGCGCGTCGGTCGAGACTCGCCCAGCTGGCTGATCTCACGCGGTCGTGGAGCCCGCCTCGTAGGCTGCGGCCGGTTTCATACGTCTTTGATGCTCCCGGGCAGTGCGGGAGTGGAATGCTTCTGGGGATGAAAAGGCCGCGATGAGCGAAGCGATCGGAGCCCAGCCGGCGACGGCTCCCAAACGGGCGGGGCTCGTTCTCGTCTCGCTGATCCTCGTCGCGGCGGTCGCCAACCTCAACCTCTCGGTTGCCAACGTCGCCCTGCCGTCGATCGGCGCGGCGTTCGACTCGTCCCAGACGACGCTCAACCTGATCGCGGTCGGCTATTCGCTCGGGCTCGCGGCGTCCGTCCTCTGGCTGGGGGCGATCGGCGACCGCTACGGGCGCAAGCTCCTGCTCGTGCTCGGAATGCTCCTCTCGATCCCCGCGAGCCTGCTGGCGGCGTATGCACCCTCCGACGAGGTCCTCTTCGTCGCGCGGCTCGTCGGCGGGTTCTCGGCCGGCATGGCCTACCCGACCACGCTCGCGCTGATCACGGCGCTCTGGGCGGGTCCAGGGCGGACCCGCTCCATCGCGCTCTGGTCGGCGATCGGGGGCGGCATCGCGGCACTCGGGCCACTGATCGCCGGGGCCCTCCTGGAGCACTTCTGGTGGGGCTCGGTCTTCCTTGTGACCCTGCCGCTCGTCGGCTTCGCCCTGGTGATGGCCGTCCTCTTCGTCCCCAGCCACGTCAACGAGACTGCGGAGCCTGTCGACAACTTCGGCGGAATCCTCTCACTGGTCATGGTCGGGACTCTGATCCTGGGGATCAACTTCGCGCCGGTTCCCAACCAGGGCGCCCTGGCGGTCGGGCTGCTCGCGATCGCGCTCGCGACCGGGCTCGGATTCGTGCTCAGACAGCGGCGTGCGCCGAATCCCCTCTACGACCTCCACGTCGCCTCGCGCCGGGTCTTCTGGGTCGCCGCGTGCGCCGGGATCATCGTCTTCGGCTCGCTGATGGCGGGAGCGTTCGTGAGCCAGCAGTACCTACAGAACGTGCTCGGCTACTCGACCGTCGAGGCCGGTGCCGCGATCCTGCCGGCGATCGTCTTCATGATCCTCGTGGCGCCCCGGTCTGCGAAGCTCATCGAGACGAGGGGCGCCCGTTTCACGCTGCTGGCCGGCTATGTCGTTTCTGTTGCTGGCCTTCCTGTCGATGCTGCTCCTCTGGCAGGAGGACAGCTCGTACTGGCAGATCGGCATCGCCTACGTCTTCATCGGCATCGGGGTCGGTCTCGCCGGGACGCCGGCTTCGCATTCGCTCACCGGCTCGGTGCCGGTTCAGCGGGCCGGGATGGCCTCGGGCACGGCCGACCTGCAGCGCGACCTCGGAGGAGCGCTCCTGACCTCGGTCTTCGGCGCGCTCCTCGCGGCCGGGTACTCCTCGGCGATGGGCGCCGCGATCACTGCTTCCCCGGACGGGCAGCAGGCCGCCGACAGTACGCAGAGCCAGCTCCAGCTCTCCTTCGCGAGCGCGGCCGACCTCGCAGCCCAAAACCCCAAGTACGCGAGCCAGATCACCGCCGCCGCGGAGTCGTCGTTCCTCCAGGGAGACCAGTGGGCCTACACAGCCGGGATCGTCGCGGTCCTCGCGGGCGCGGTCCTCGTCTTCCTCGCCTTCCCGCGCAGGGCCGGCGAGCGGCAGCTCCTCGTCGACTACCACGCCGAGGACACCGCGCCGGGCGTTGTCCGCGCCCCGCCCGCCGCCGCGTCGTAAGCTTGGCGGGTCGCCCCCGGAGGAGGTCGTTCCATGGCACCTGCCCAACCCGGCCCGATCGTGGTCGGCTATGACGACGAGGAGGCCGCGAAGCGCGCGCTCGACCGTGCGCTCGACGAGGCGAAGGCGAGTGGGACGAGTCTCGTCGTCGTCACGGTGGTCGAGCTTCCGCTCGACCCCGAAGGGCCACAGAATTTCGGCACGTTGGACGACAGCCCTGCACGGATGATCCCGCTCGTGGTGCCGGATGAGCTCGAGCCCGTGCTCGCGCACGCCCGAGAGCGGGTTGCCGCCGAAGGCGTCTCCGCCGACTTCCTCTGGGCGGCGGGTGACCCCGCCAATGTGCTCGTCGACGTCGCCAGGGACCGTGGAGCTTCGCTCGTCGTGGTCGGCTCGCATCATCACAGCTTCCTGGCGAAGCTCGTCGGGACCGACGTCGCTGCCGAAGTGAAGCGCCACGCGGGCGCGGACGTGCTTGTCGTGGATAGTGCGGGCCAGGAAAGGAGCTAGGCATGGCGCTGCGCCATCCGAAGGGACCGCCCCGCTCGAACGACGACGACCTCGGCGTCGCACCCCTGTTCACTCTGGAGGGCGACGAAGATTCCGCGCCACCGGCTCCCCGAGGGCGAGATTCCTCCGGACGTGGCCTACCAGATCATCCACGACGAGCTGATGATCGACGGCAACGCCCGCCTCAACCTGGCGACCTTCGTCACCACCTGGATGGAGCCGCAGGCCCAGGCGCTCATGTCCGAGTGCTTCGACAAGAACATGATCGACAAGGACGAGTACCCGCAGACCGCCGAGCTCGAGATGCGCTGCGTCTCGATCCTCGCGCGCCTGTGGAACGCGCAGGACGCCGATCAGGCCACCGGCTGCTCGACGACCGGCTCGAGCGAGGCGGCGATGCTCGGCGGGCTCGCGCTCAAACGCCGCTGGCAGCACCGGCGCAAGGCCGAGGGCAAGCCGACCGACTCGCCCAACATCGTCATGGGCATCAACGTCCAGGTCTGCTGGGAGAAGTTCGCGAACTACTGGGACGTCGAGATGCGCCTGGTGCCGATGGAGGGCGATCGCCTGCACCTCTCCGCGGACGAGGCGGTGAAGCTCTGCGACGAGAACACCATCGCGGTCGTCCCGGTGCTCGGCTCGACGTTCGACGGCTCGTACGAGCCGGTGCAGGAGATCTGCGCCGCCCTGGACGACCTGCAGGAGCGAACCGGCCTCGACGTCCCCGTGCACGTCGACGGCGCGTCCGGAGCCTTCGTCGCCCCCTTCGTCGACCCCGAACTCGAGTGGGACTTCCGCCTTCCGCGGGTCGCCTCGATCAACGCCTCCGGCCACAAGTACGGGCTCGTCTATCCCGGGGTCGGCTGGGTCGTCTGGCGGGATGCGGACGCGCTCCCCGACGACCTCGTCTTCTGGGTCAACTACCTCGGCGACAACATGCCGACGTTCGCGCTCAACTTCTCCCGCCCGGGCGCGCAGGTCATCGGCCAGTACTACAACTTCCTCCGCCTCGGCTTCGAGGGCTACAGGCGGGTGCAGGCGTACGCGCGCGAGGTGGCCACGGGCCTGTCCGGAGCGAATCGCCGAGCTGGGGCCGTTCGAGCTCGTGACGAAGGGTGACGAGTTGCCCGTCTTCGCCTTCACGCTGAAGGACGGGATCGACAACTTTACGGTCTTCGACGTCTCGAACGCCCTGCGCGAGCGCGGCTGGCTCCTGCCGGCGTACACGTTCCCGAAGAACCGAGAAGACCTCGCGGCGCTGCGTGTGGTCGTCAAGCGCGGGTTCAGCGAGGACCTGGCCGACCTACTGATCCACGACCTGGAGCGTCAGCTGCCCCGGCTGCAGAAACAATCTGCCCCGGTCCACGACCGCGACACAGCGACCAGCTTCCACCACTAGCGTCCGAGGGCCGCGTGCCTGCTCATCAGCCAGGCGCCGACGAAGAAGCAGACGGCTCCGAGGAACGTGAAGGCGTTGGTCGCCGCCGTGTTTAGGAGCTCGCCGGTATCGGGCACCACCCACGAAGTCGCCGCGGCGATCCCGAAGAAGACCGAGCCGAGCATGTTGAGCCAGGCGATCCACCACGGCGCGCCCCGTCGGCTCCAGACGGCGGCAAGCGCAAGACCGCTCGCGAGGAGGAAGCAGGCCGATCCGAGGGCGTCCGGGGCCCAGACCCGGATGTCCTCCTGCTTCGTCGAGAGCGCGTCGTTCATCGCGGCGAACGTCGTGACGTTGAAGAAGAGTGTGCCGGCGAACTGCACGACGCACGCCAACCAGTCGAGCCGGTCGAAGCGGGGCGTCTGCTTCAACTGGAGGAGCGAGGCAGTCGTGAAGAAGATCGACCCGATGAAGAATGTGACGCCGACGAGTCCGGGCTCGACGAGCTCCGAGTAGAACGGCGCCGACCCGAGGGCGAACGCCGTCGAGCCGACCATGAACAACACGCCAATCCACCACAGTCTCGGCTTCATCCCGAGCGGATGATGCTTCGTCGGCCCGAGCGGTGCTAGCGCTCGCTCGAGGACGCCCAGATGTTGATGCCGCTGTCGGTCGCGAAGCGGTCGATCTCGGCGAGCTCGTCGTCCGCTGAAGTCGAGGCGGTCGAGGGCACCGACGTTCTCCTCGAGCTGGGCGACGCTGCTCGCGCCGATGAGCGTCGAGGTGACACGCGCGTCCCGCAGCGTCCAGGCCAGCGCCATCTGGGCGAGCGTCTGCCCGCGGCCGGAGGCGAGGTCGTTCAGCGCCCGGATCTTGTCGAGCGCCTCGTCGGTGAGGAGCTCCTTCGAGAGCGCGTAGCCCTCGCGCGAGGCGCGCGAGCCCTCCGGGATCCCGTTCAGGTACTTGCCGGTGAGCATTCCCTGCGCCAGCGGCGAGAAGGAGATGCGCCCGATGCCCTCGTCGCCGAGAACGTCGAGCAGGTCCGGCTCGATCCAGCGGTTGAGCATCGAGTACGAGGGCTGGTGGATGAGCAGCCGGATCCCCAGGTCGCGCAGGATCGCCGCGGCCTCGGCCGTCTTCGCCGCCGAGTACGACGAGATGCCGACGTAGAGCGCCTTGCCCTGCTGCACCGCCGAGGCGAGCGCGCCCATGGTCTCCTCGAGCGGCGTGTCCGGGTCGAAGCGGTGCGAGTAGAAGATGTCGACGTAGTCGAGGCCCATCCTCGCCGAGGCTGTCGTCGAGGCTCGTGAGCAGGTACTTGCGCGAGCCGAACTCGCCGTAAGGCCCGGGCCACATGTCCCAGCCGGCCTTGGTCGAGATGACGAGCTCGTTGCGGTAGGGCGCTGAGGTCGGAGGCGAGCAGCCGGCCGAAGTTCTCCTCGGCCGAGCCGTAGGGCGGGCCGTAGTTGTTGGCCAGGTCGAAATGGGTGATCCCGAGGTCGAACGCGCGGCGCACGATCGCCCGGCTCGTTCTCCAGCGGGCGGTCGTGGCCGAAGTTCCACCAGAGGCCGAGCGAGATCGGCGGGCAGGTGCAGCCCGCTGCGCCCGCAGCGCCGGTAGAGCATGCGTTCATAGCGGCTGTCGTCGGGAACGTAGG
This sequence comes from uncultured Actinomycetes bacterium, assembly GCA_963784175.1. Taxonomy (GTDB): domain Bacteria; phylum Actinomycetota; class Thermoleophilia; order Gaiellales; family Gaiellaceae; genus JAIBJN01. Next base: position 6,529 of record CAWAQJ010000011.1, read on the forward strand.
TCACTGGGACAGGTCCTCCTCCGGGTGCGGTATACCTGATCTACACAAATGAGTAAGCCCGTCGAGCAGCGCGATCGGGTCGTCATCCGCTTCGCCGGGGACTCCGGGGATGGAATGCAGCTCACCGGCGGTCGCTTCGCCAGCGAGACCGCCCTCCTCGGCAACGACCTCTCCACGCTTCCGGACTTCCCGGCCGAGATCCGTGCGCCCGCCGGCTCGCTGCCGGGCGTCTCGGGCTTCCAGATCCACTTCTCCGACCACGACATCCTCACGCCGGGCGACGCGCCCGACGTGCTCGTGGCCATGAACCCCGCGGCGCTGAAGACGAACGTGAAGGAGCTGCCGAAGGGTGCCACGATCATCGTCAACACGGACGCGTTCAACGAGCGGAACCTCCAGAAGGCCGGCTATCGCGGCGAACCCGCTCGAGGACGGCTCGCTCGACGAGTTCCGGGTGCAGCCGGTGCCGCTCACCTCGCTGACGATCGAGGCGCTGAAGGAGTTCGACGTCTCCAAGCGCGAGGCGGAGCGCTCGAAGAACATGTTCGCGCTCGGGCTCATGTCCTGGCTCTACAGCCGCCCGACGGAGGGCACGATCGCCTTCCTCGAGAAGAAGTTCGCGCGCACCCCCGAGATCGCGAACGCCAACGTCAAGGCGTTCAAGGCGGGCTACGCCTTCGGCGAGACGACCGAGGAGTTCGCGGTCCAGTACGAGGTCCGGCCCGCGCAGCTGGCGCCCGGCACGTACCGCAACGTCACCGGGAACCAGGCCCTGGCGATGGGGCTCATCGCCGCGAGCGTGCAGAGCAAGCTTCCGCTCTTCCTCGGCGCGTACCCGATCACGCCCGCCTCGGGGATCCTCGAGGAGCTCGCACGGCACAAGGTCTTCGGCGTCCGGACCTTCCAGGCCGAGGACGAGATCGCCGCCGTCGGCGCGGCGCTCGGCGCGTCTTTCGGCGGCGCGCTGGGCGTGTCCACGTCGAGCGGCCCTGGCGTCGTCCTCAAGGCAGAGACGATCGGCCTCGCGGTCACGCTCGAGCTCCCGCTCGTCATCCTCGACATCCAGCGCGCGGGCCCCTCGACCGGGATGCCGACCAAGCCCGAGCAGGCGGATCTCCTCATGGTGCTCTTCGGGCGCAACGCCGAGTCCCCGGTGCCGGTCATCGCCGCCTCCACGCCCGGCGACTGCTTCGCGACGGCGATCGAGGCGGCACGGATCGCACTCAAGTTCCGTACGCCCGTGTACCTCCTCTCCGACGCCTACCTCGCCAACGGCTCCGAGCCCTGGCTCGTCCCCGACGTCGCGACGCTCCCGGACATCTCCACGACCTTCGCCGAGCAGCCGAACGACGGCGACCGCTTCCTCCCGTACGTCCGCGACGACGACACGCTCGCCCGCCAGTGGGCGCTGCCGGGGACGCCCGGCCTCGAGCACCGCATCGGCGGGCTCGAGAAGGAGGAGCGCACCGGCAACATCTCCTACGACCCCGACAACCACGACCTGATGGTGCGGCTCCGGGCGCGCAAGGTCGCCGGGATCGCCGGCGACATCCCCAAGCTGGAGGTCGACCAGCAGCCCGGGGCGCGCCTGCTCGTGCTCGGCTGGGGCGGGACCTACGGGTCGATCGCCGCGGCCGTGCGGCGCGTCCGCGCGCGGGGCGGCGCCGTCGATCACGCGCACCTCACGTACCTGAACCCGTTCCCGCGGAACCTCGGCGAGGTCCTTCGCTCGTACGACCGCGTGCTCGTCCCCGAGATGAACCTCGGCCAGCTCCTCAAGCTCGTGCGCGCCGAGTTCCTGGTCGACGCGGTCGGGTACAACCGCGTTCGCGGCGTCCCGTTCACCTCGGCCGAGCTGGCCGACGCCATCCTCCCGCTGACATGACCGAGCTGAAGCTGACCGCGAAGGCCTTCAAGTCCGACCAGGAGGTCCGCTGGTGCCCGGGGTGCGGCGACTACGCGATCCTCGCCACCATGCAGGGCTTCCTGCCGGAGCTCGGCATCCCGCGCGAGCAGCTCGTCTTCGTCTCCGGGATCGGCTGCGCCGCGCGCTTCCCGTACTACGTGAACGCCTACGGCATGCACTCGATCCACGGCCGCGCGGCCGCGATCGCCACCGGCCTTGCTGCCTCGCGCCAGGATCTGTCCGTGTGGGTCGTCTCGGGGGACGGCGACGCCCTCTCGATCGGCGGCAACCACTTCCTTCACGCGCTGCGCCGCAACGTCAACATCACGATCCTCCTCTTCAACAACCAGGTGTACGGGCTCACGAAGGGGCAGTACTCGCCGACGAGCCCGCTCGGCCAGGTGACCGGGCCGACGCCCATGGGCTCGATCGACTGGCCGCTGAACCCGGTCACGGTCGCACTCGGCGCGGAGGCGACGTTCGTCGCGCGCTCGATCGACACCGACCGCGCGCATCTCACCGGCGTGCTGCACGAGGCGTCGCGGCACAAGGGCGCGGCCTTCGTCGAGATCCTCCAAAACTGCAATGTCTACAACGACGGTGCCTTCGACCACGTGCGCGACGCGAAGGAGAACCGGATCGTCCTCGAGCACGGCGCGCCGATGCGCTTCGGCGCCGAGAGCGAGAAGGGCGTGCGGCTGGGCGCCGACGGCTCCGCCCAGCTCGTCGACGTCGCGGAGGTCGGGGAGGACGCGCTGCTCGTGCACGACGCGCACGCCGACTCGCCGGCGATCGCATTCGCGCTCGGCCGCCTCGGCTACCCGGAGCCGGGCCCGCTCCCGATCGGCGTCCTGCGCTCGGTCGAGCGTCCGGTCTACGACGACCTCATGGCCGCGCAGATCGACGACGCCCGGCGCGAGAAGGGCGAGGGCGACCTCTCGGCCCTCCTGCACGCGGGCGACACCTGGCAGATCGCGTAGGCGATCCGCGACTTTGTAGCGGTTGTTATTTAATGCCCGTCGGCGTACCGTGGGCCACCCCCGGAAGGAAGGAGTCCCATGCGCAGGCCCACGGGTCTCATCGCTTGCGCGGCCGTCGGCGTCCTGCTCTTCGTCTGCTCGCCCGCCGGCGCGATCCCGCCCTTCAGCGGTGACCATGGATCGCCGCCCGGCGACCGCACGGTGGAGCGCGCAGTGCTGCCCTTGCCGGCGCTCGTGCCGCCGCCGAACGACGCCTTCGGCTCGGCCGTCGTAGCCGGCGCGCTTCCGTACTCGTCGGCGGTGAGCACCGTCGAGGCGACGGCGGCGGTGGACGACCCCTCGTGCTTCGGCAACGACATGTCCGTCTGGTACGCGTTCACGCCCGTCATCTCTGCGTCGATCACGGCCGAGACGTTCGGCAGTGACTACGACACGACCCTCTCCGCCTACACGGGCACGCAGGGCGCGCTGACTCAGCTCGCCTGCAATGACGACGTCGGCGCGGGCTTGCAGTCGCAGATCAGGTTCCCGGTCAGCGCCGGGACGACCTACTACTTCATGGTCGCCGGCGCTGGTGGCGGCAACCTCGTGTTCGCGCTAGACGCGGCCCCGCTCGCGCTCGTCCCCGTGAGGGCGACGTTGGCCCAGGAGCGCAGTCCAGCGGCGGACGCGACGCACCTTGCGTGGTCGCAGTACCCGCGCCGCGGTCCCGGGTTCGTCTCGCTGTACATGCAGGAACCGGGTGGGCCGCGCATTCGTGTGAACCGGCCGCGTACGCACGGTTGGAGCGGGGGCTTCGCCGGCAGCTCGTTCGTCTACCAGGAGGCGTCCGGCCGCCAGTCGAACATCCAGCTGTACGGCGTCGTTACCGGGACTCGCTCCGCCCCTCCCCCGGGAGTGAACACCGCCGCCTGGGAGTGGGGGCCGACGATGACTGCGAATCACCTGCTCTTTGGTCGAGTGTTGATAAACCAGGGGCTCGACCGGGTTCTGCTCCGCGATCTCGGAACCGGAAGCACGGTGATGCTCGACCAGATCCGCTTCAGAAACGGGTCCGTTTGGCTCGGGCAGGTGAGCGGCAACTACGCGGTCTGGCACCGGTGCGTCAGGCGCACCGGGCGCTGCAACGTCCTCGTGCACGACATCGCGGCGGGGACGACGACGACGATTCCTAGCCCAGCCCGACACCAGTACAGCCCCTCGGTGACCAGCGACGGCACGGTGTACTTCATCCGGAGCGGACAGGGATGTGGGAACACCGTTCGGGTCGTGCGCCGACCGCTCGGCGGTCCGAGCAAGGTAATTGCCGCGGCGGGTGTGGGCCGGGACGTCCAGGCAACCTCAGCGCTTGCGAACGCCGACGGGACGACCAACGTCTACTTCGACCGCATCCGCTGTTCCACAGGTGCCTGGGACGTTTTCAAGGTCGTCGATCCCTAGGCGATGACAACTGTCTGCGGGGCGCGGCCCGCCGCGCCCCGCAGAGTCCCTGCATCTGAGTACAATCCCGCCCGCCGTGGGTCGCCGGGCATGGTCTCTCGTGGTCGTCCTCGTAGCGGTGTTCGCCACCGCTTCGGCGGCGCACGCCCAGTCGACCGTGCGCGTGCACTTCCTCCAGGGCGAGCAGACCGTCGCCGTGGAGCGCAGCGGCTCGACGCCGGCCGACGCGCTCGCCGCGCTCCTCGCCGGCCCGTCGCCGGAGGAGCAGGGCCGCCTGATCGTCTCCGAGCTTCCGGCCGGACTCGCGCTCCTCGGCCTCGAGGTCGAAGGCGGCATCGCCACGGTCGACCTCGGGCGCGCGTTTGCGGACGGCGACTCCATGAGCGTGTCCGCCCGCTCCGCGCAGGTCGTCCTCACCCTCACCGGCTTCTCGGGCGTCCGGGAAGTCCGGCTCCTCGTCGAGGGCGCCGAGTACGCCGCGCTCACCCGCGCCGACGTCCTTGCGCCTCCGCCGGCACCGAGGCCGAGCGCGGCGCCGGCGCTACCGAGGATCGCGGGGTCGATGACGGTGCTCCAGCTTCAGCGCCGGCTCGTCAAGCTGGGCTACCTGCCGCAGGCGGCCGCGACCGATCATTTCGACCAGAGGACGCTCTCGGCCGTGATCGCCTTCCAGAAGTGGGAAGGGCTCGTGCGCGACGGCGTCCCGGGGCCGGCGACCCAGGCCGCTCTCCTCGTGGCGAAGCGGCCGAAGCCGCGGACGAAGGGCCCGGGGACCCGCGTGGAGATCCTCCTCGACCGGCAGGTTGCGCTCGTCATCCGCCGGGGGCGGGTGCTACGGGCGATCCACGTCTCGACCGGGAAGCAGGGCTACGTGACCCCGCCGGGCCGCTACGAGGTCTTCCGCAAGAGCCGGCGGTCCTGGTCTGTTCCCTACCGCGTCTGGATGCCCTGGGCCAGCTACTTCGTGCGCGGCATCGCCCTCCACCAGGCGCGCAGCGTTCCGGTCGTCGCCGCCTCGCACGGCTGTGTGCGCGTGACCGCCGCCGACGCGCGCTGGCTCTACGGACTTACTCCTGTCGGCACCAAGGTGCGCGTCATCCAGCACTCCTTGCCGCCGCCTCCGCCCGAGGACTAGCGCGGCTGGTCGGTCGGGAGCGCGCGAGCCCGTGCCCGCGCGCTCCGTCCCGTCCACCCACCACCTATGGGCGAAGGATGTTGCAGAACCCCGGCAGCGCCAGGGCGGTGTTGAAGCTCCCGTCCATGAGCTCGCGAAGTGGGTGCGGCCCGATCGAATCGATGATCCGGCCGGTCTGCCCGTCGATCCAGATCTTCCCCTTGTCCACGAGCACCTCGTCCCCGCGGCGCACGATCGCAGAGACGCCCCTGATGTAGACCAGGGTGCGGAGCCCGGTCTCCGGGTTGAAATAGGTCGTCTGGACGAAGTCGTCGGGGCCTTCCTGCAGCGTGAGCCCCGTGACCGTGTTGCGGACGGTGTTGTTCTCCCTGACGTGCCCGATGACGTGGGTCCGCCGGCCCTGGTCGTCGAAGTACGTCGTCTGCTCGACCGTCAGGTTGATGTTCCACTCGACCCCGTAGCTTCCGCAGGCGGTCGGGTTGGCGAGCGTTCCCTGCTGGCTGATCGTCGTCCGAACGGGCGGGTGTGCAAACGCGGGCACCGCCAACATGGCTGCGAGCCCGGCTACGACGAGCCCAAGCACTAGACCTCGTCTCATGGATGACGCCTCCTTTTCCCTCGTTCTCTCCATGTCACGACAGCCCCTAGTACGGCCTCTCGTCCCCCGACGGTGGTCGTTCGTCTCACGCCTTCCCTGAGCGTCGGGCGAGCGAGACAGTTAGCCACACTAAACCGGGTTGAAGCAGGTGTCAAACGTCCCGGTAGTACCCTGTTTTTCTGCCCGCGAAGGACGTCAGCGAGGACCGCGTCGGTGAACGGTTGCGCGCCGTTCGGCTCGAGCGCGGCCTGACGATCGCGCAGCTCGCGGCGGCGACAGGGCTGACGAGCGGCTTCATCAGCCAGCTCGAGCGGGGGCTCAGCTCGGTGTCCCTGTCCTCGCTCGCACGCATCTGCGACGCGCTCGACATCCGCTTCGGCGACGTCCTCGACGTGAAGTCGCCGGGCGCCGTCATCCGGCGCGACGAGGCCGGCGCCTGGGCCGTCATCGGCGCCCACCGGGACCTCCTCCTGAGCTCGCTCGAGGACGAGCGCTTCCACCTGATCGAGTCGCACATCCCACCCGGCGCCGGGGCGGGCGAGGATCTCTACACGTTCCCCGCCGACGTCGAGCTCGTCTACGTCCTCAGCGGGACGCTCGAGCTGCGCGTCGACGGCGGAGTCTTCGTCGTCGGGGCGGGCGACACGGTCACCTACTCTCCGCGCGAGCCGCACACGTGGCGAAATCCCTCCAGCACCGACGATGCGGTCGTCCTCTGGTTCTCGGTCCCGAACCCGTTCTGGCCGAGGGTCTCAGCCGGCGGGGCGGAGGTCGAGACCTAGTCGGTCGAGGCGCAGCCCCTGCGGCGGCGTCGTGTCCAGCAGCCTCGGCACCTCGAGCACGAGGGCGTGCCAGCCGCCGCCCTCGAGGTCTGCGCTCAGGGTCGCCCGATCGGACACGAGCGCGCGGTCGACGCGCACTCCGTCCACCCAGAGAGTGGCCGGTGTGGGGGCGGGCGAGCTGACCTCGAGCTGCACCGGGCCCGAGCCGTAGAGCCAGAACGGCGCCTGGCGCTCCTTCATCGTGCGGCCTCTCCAGCCCTCGCAGTAAAGCGGCTCTGCGCGGGAAGGCTCCGGCACCGGAGCCTCCGCAGCTCCGGCGCCCCGGCCGAGCAGCGTGACGGCCCCGCCTCGCGCCACAGGGGTGTAGCCGTGGGCGACAAGCTCCTGCCAGCCGAACCAGGCGCCCGGCACCTCGGCCTGGGCGTAGACGCCCTCGTGGAAGGTGACGAAGCGGATGCCGAGCGCGTCGAGCTCCTCCTCGTCGCCGGGCAGCCAGACGCCGCAGGAGATGCGGTTGCGCAGGAAGTAGAAGTCGAACGCCGGCTGCGGCACGAGCGTCGAGTACCCGCCGGGCCGCTCCCGCGGGGCCTGCAGCTGGTAGTAGTCGTAGACGCTCCCGTAGTGGACGCCGGGCTCGATCAGCGGAAGCTCGAGAACGCGTCCCTCCGGCTCGTCGCGCAGCGCTGCGTAGGCCCGGTTCCCCGGGTCGGCGACGGTGGCGTCGAGCGGGAAGACGAGGAGATCGGCCGCGACGAGGACGACGAGCGCGGCCAGCGCCGCAGCCGCGCGCCGGCCCGATGCGGCCACGATGCGCGCCGCGGCGACGGCGACGAGCGCGGCCACGGCCAGGTTGGCAATCGGCAGGAGCCTGCCCGGCACCCGCGGGTAGCGCAGCGGCGGGAAGACGTCCCAGAGCCACTCGTAGAGCGGGAGGTTCGTCCCCAGGGCGAGCAGTGAGGGCACGAACGCAGCCGTGCCGAGGATGACCGCGAGCGCCCGCGAGCGCCCCCAGAGCAGGACGACGCCGGCGACCGCGAGCACGGGAACGAGCCAGCCGACGTAGACGAACTGCTCCAACCCGCCGAGCCGCCAGCGGCTGACGAGGTCGACCCAGTCCGCGGAGAACTCGCCGACCTCGGCGAGCGAGCGGCCGTCCCCCTCGGCCGAATCGCGCACGATCGTCAGGTGGATCGCGAGGCCGACGCCGACCGCGGCGACCAACCCACCCGCGGCCCAGGCGGCGGCGAGCGGGGCCGCCCGCACGGCGACGTAGACGGCGATGAGCGGAATCGCCCCGAGCGCGAGGTGCAGCTGCCCGGAGAGGGGGATGGAGACGATCGCGGCCGCGCTCAACGCTCCCCAGCCGTGCGCGGCGCGCGTGCTCTCGGCCGCCCGCGCGCGCTCGTAGGCGAGCAGGGCCAGCGGCATGAGGATGGCGATCCACCCGAGCAGGTGCGCGCCGCTCTGGGCCAGCCGGTAGGGAGCGAGGGCGAAGACGAGCCCTCCGACGGCCGCCGCGCCCGGGGGCAGCGCGAGCATCCGCAGCCAGCCGTAGGTGAGCAACCCTGCGGCGACGATCGTCCCCAGCAGGAGCAGGTTCCACGCGACGACCGGGCCGAAGACCGCGTCGAGGGGCCAGAACGCGAGGCCGAAGGGCCACCCGGAGAGCACGACCTGCGGCTCGACGAGCGGCTGGAAGCTGTACGGGTCGAGCCAGGGCGCCGCGCCGCGCTCGAGCTGGTGGCCGACGAGCCAGAACCGGTACGCGGCCTGGAGGTGGTCCCCGGCGGCCGCCTCGCCGTGGCCGTCGCCGCCGTCGGCGATGAACGAGCTCCCGAACGAGCCCACGGCCGGCAGGGTCGCCACGACCGCCGCGGCGCCGTAGAGCGCTACGAGGAGAGCGAGCGCGCGGCCCCGACCAGCCGGTCGAAGTCGGAGACCTCGGATGCGCCGTACCGCCATGCGCCGCGGATGATGCCGCTTCCGTCCACGACGAAGGCGGCGCGGCGCGCAACATCAGGGAGCCCGCGGAACTCCTGCACGATGTCGAGGGCCCTTACGGCCTCGCCGCTCCAGTCGGACAGAAGGCCGACCTCGATGTCGAGCGCCTGCGTCCAGGCCACGTGGGACCAGGGGCTGTCACGCGAGATGCCGTACGGCGTCACGCCTGTCTCCAGGAGCTCCGACCTCCGGGCATTCAGCTCGGAGAGCTCGTTGGTGCAGGTGCTCGACCAGTCGAAGAGGTACGAGAGGAGGAGGTACGGCGACTCCCCGGCCAGGTCGCGGAGGGTCAGCGACTCGGTCGTCGAGCGCCAGACCTCGACGTCCGGGACGAGGTCGCCCTCGCCGATCACGTCCCCACCGGCACGCCGGCCTCGGTCGCCTCGGAGATCTCGCGCGTGACCTCCAGGATGTCGCGGTTCGCGTTGAAGATCCGCAGCTGGCGGTCGGAGCCGTTGCCTCGAGAGAGGATCTCGCGGATGCCCTCGAGCTCGCGCTCGGAGCCGAGCTCGCGCGCGTGCGGCTCGATGTCGCGCAGCGCGCGGCGGATCAGCTGTGCGATCGGAACACGGTTCCGGCGGCCGGTGACGAGGTCCATCACGGGGGCCTCGAGGCCGTAGCGCGCGCCGAGCCACTTGTTCTCGGTCACGAGGATGCGGTGGTAGCTGGGGAGCTCCTTGCCGGCGTCGTAGAGCTCCGAGTAGTGCTTGACGAGCCCCTGCACGTACGCGGTGATGGCCACCGTCTCCTCCACGTGTGTGATCGCGTCCATGACACGCACCTCGATCGTGCCGAAGCGCGGGTGGGGGCGCACGTCCCACCAGATGTGCGTGTAGTCCGCGATGCACCCCGTCTTCTCGAGCTGGCCGACGACCTCGGCGTAGTCCTCGTAGTCGGTGAAGCGCGGCGGCGGTCCCGAGCGCGGGAAGGCGGCGAACACCATCTGGCGGCTGGAGGAGAGCCCGGTGGGCTCGCCGCGCCAGAACGGGGAGCTGGCCGACAGCGCCAGCAGCTCGGAGAGGTGGACGAGGAGCGCGCTGATCACGTTGATCGCCTTGTTCGCGTCGTCGACCGCCACGTGGATGTGGCAGCCGAAGATGAGCTCGCGCCGGGCGACGTACTGGAGCTGGTCGACGAGGTTCCGGTAGCGGTCGCGCGCGGTGATCCTCTGGCGCTCGAAGAGGCTGAACGGGTGCGTGCCCGCCGACCCCACCCGCAGGTTGTGCGTGGCCGCCGCCTGCGTGACGTGGGAGCGGAGCCGCCGCAGCTCGCGGTCGACGTCGGCGGTCGTCTTGCAGATCGGCGTCGAGATCTCGAGCACCGACTGCATCAGCTCGGGGCCGATGCGGTCGTCGAACTCACCGTCCTGCGCGGACGTGAGCACGGTGTCCACGTGCTGGACGAGGTCGAAGGTCTCCGGGTCGAGGAGCATGTACTCCTCCTCGACGCCGAGCGTGAACGGCTCGCTCGAGCCGAACCGGTGGTCGAGGACGCTGCCCCCCTCGGCGAACCCCTTACCCGTGATGGTCGCGGGATAGATCTGCTTCATGGGAGCGACGAACTCTACTCGGCGGCCGGTGGAAGAAGACAGGCTAGTCCGGCGTCCCATGAGAGACGCCAACGGCGTCCGTGGGAGAACGACGATGCGGCGGAGACACCGAACCAGGCTCGTGCAGCGGCACGTCCTCGGGCCGCCGGCCGTGAGTGCGCCGGGCCACTCGCGGCTTCTGCGACGATTGGGGCGATGCGCCGCCTTGCAGCTCTCGCCTGGCTCGGGCTCGTCCTAGCCGCCTGCGGCGGCGACGGCGACTCCGCGGGGCCGACGACGACCATCGCCGGGCCGCCGGCGACGACCGAGGCCGAAACGGAGACCGCCGCTCCGCCGACCACGACCGAGGCGGAGCGGGAGGGCCCGGTCGTCCTCATCCAGACACAGGGCGGCGAAGAGGTGGCCGTCGCGGTCGAGATCGCCGACACGCAGGGAGAGCGTGAGGTCGGGCTCATGCACCGGGAGTTCCTCCCGGACGACGCGGGGATGATCTTCCTCTTCGAGGAAGAGATCACGGGCGGCTTCTGGATGAAGAACACGCTCATCCCGCTCTCGATCGCGTTCGCCGACGGCGACGGCACGATCCTGCGCATCCTCGACATGGAGCCGTGCGAGGCGGATCCCTGCGAGATCTACGACCCGGGCGTCGCCTACGCGAGCGCGCTCGAGGTCAATCAGGGAGCGTTCGAGGACTGGGGCGTCGAGGAGGGCGACCCGCTCACGCTGGAGCAGTGACGACCGCGTCCACCTCGATCTCGAGCAGCCACCGGGGATCGAGCAGAGCGGCCACGACCACCGTCGTGTTCGCGGGGCGGACGTCCGAGAACGCCTCGCCGTGCGCCTTGGCGAAGCCGTCGAAGGCCGCGGCGTCGGTCAGGTAGCAGCGAGTCCTGACCACGTCGGCGAGCGAGCCGCCGGCCTGCTCGAGGGCGCCGGCGACGATCTCGAGGCAGCGCTTGGCCTGGCCGTAGGCGTCGGCGGGAGGGTCGGCGCCGTCGGCCATGATCGGCGCGGTGCCGGCAATGAAGACGCGGTCGTCCACGCGCACGGCGCGCGAATACCCGACGACCGGCTCGTAGGGCGATCCGGAGGAGATGATCTGCCGCTCCACGACGGCGACTAGTATCGCCTGCCGACCGTGAAGGCGCTGGAGCACATCGACGCGTGGCCGGTCCCGACCGCCGCCGCCGCAGTCATCTCGCCCGAGGACGTCCTCGCCACCCGCGGCCCTGCGGACGAGGTTCTCCGCTGGGCCTCGGTCACGAAGCTGTTCACCGCGTACGCGCTGCTGATCGCCGCGGAGGAGGGCGTCCTCGACCTCGACGAGCCCGCGGGGCCGGAGGGCTCGACCGTCAGGCACCTGCTGGCGCACGCCTCGGGCCTGCCGTTCGAGGGCGACATCCCGATTGCCCGCCCGGGCGAGCGACGCATCTACTCGAACGCCGGGTTCGACCTGCTCGGCGAGCTGCTCGCGGCCAAGGCTGAGATGCCGTTTGCCGCGTATCTCCAGGCGGCGGTGCTCGATCCACTCGGCCTCGGCGGCACCGAGCTGCGCGGGCGAGCGTCCGAGGGCCTGCACGGCCCGCTCACTGACCTGGCTGTGTTCGGCCGCGAGCTCCTTGCGCCGACGCTCCTCGCGTCCGAGACCCTCGCCGAGGCGACCGAGGTCGCCTTCCCGGGCCTCGTCGGCGTGCTTCCCGGCCTGGGACGCCAGGAGCCGAACGACTGGGGCCTCGGGTTCGAGCTCAAGGACGCGAAGCGTCCGCACTGGACCGGCGCCCGCAACTCACCGCGCACGTTCGGCCACTTCGGCGGCGCGGGGACGTTCCTCTGGGTCGACCCGGACGCCCAGGTCGCGTGCGCGTGCCTGACGAACCGCGAGTTCGACGACTGGGCCCTGGAGGTCTGGCCGCCGCTCGCGGATGCGGTGCTCGCCGAGCTCGGCCGCTAGCCGGCGCGCCGACGACGCGCGCGTAGGTCTCCTCGGTGCAGGTCGCCACGGCCGCCGGAGTCAACGCCCGCGCCGGCCCGGACAGCCGGTCTCCCGGACGCAGCACGCCACCGGCGCCCGTGAGCATCCCGCCGAGGACGAGGGCGACCTCGCCTCCCGGGTCGAGCTCCTCGCCCGAGCCGAGATCGTGGCGCTCCATCTCCCGCGCGAGCTTCGTCAGCGTCTCGCCGGGCAGGCCGGCCAGCTCGGCAACGCGCGAGAGCTCGAAAACGGTCGCCGCCTCGTGCCTCACGGCTCGGAGGTGCGGGCGTCGTCCGGATCCTCGTGACCCGGCCCGCGCTGCGCGTCCTCCTCGACGCGACGTTCGGGCGGCGCCTCCTGCTCTTCCTCGGTCGGCTCCGGCGGCTCGGGTGTAGACATGGCCCGATCCTACCCGCCTGTCCCATCCGGACACGCCTTGGTGCCAGGCACTTGGACGTGGCGGCAAGGGGCGAGCCGTTCGTTCTCGAGTCACGATCCAAGCCCCGTACGTGGCCACGTGGGCCACGTCGAAGTGCCAGGCACTGTGACGCGGCCGGGTGAGCCAGCGTCCTGAGTAAGCTCGCCCCGATGGCGACGAGCGAGCAGCTTCGGGAATGGCGCGCGTGCCCGCGGTGCGGGACGGCGCTGGAGCATGAGAAGGGCTCCGTGTCATGCCACTCGTGCGGGCTCCAGGAGTACGCCAACCCGGCGCCCACGGCAAGCGCCGTGATTCGCCACCGCGAGGGGTTGCTCCTTGCGCGCCGGGCCGGCGAGCCGGGAAAGGGCCTGTGGGACCTCGCTGGGCGGCTTCATGGACGAGGGAGAGGAGCCGCTCGAGACTTTGCGGCGCGAGTTGCGCGAGGAGACCGGGTGCGAGATCGAGGTGGGGAAGTTCCTCGGCGGCCTGCCCGACCGCTACGGGGACGACGGCATCTGGACGATCAACTTCTACTGGGAGGCGACGATCCTGGGAGACCCGCGGCCGGGCGACGACGTCGCCGAGCTGTCCTGGTTCCCGCGCGAGGCGCTTCCACCGCGCGCCGAGTTCGCCTTCGCCAACACGATCACGCTCCTGGAGCGGTACGGGGCGCGTTTCCTCGAGCCGCCCGGGTAGCGCTCCGCGTGACCGGTCCGTTCCTCGCCCTGGCGGCGAGCCTGAGCTGGGGCGTCGGCGACTTCCTCGCCGGGCTGAGCAGCCGGAAGCTCCAGCTGCTCACCGTCCTCTTCGTCTCGCAGGCAGCCGGGCTCACGTCGCTCGTCGTGCTCGTTGCCGTGCGTGGGAGCGAAGCGCCCGAGGCGCGCTATCTGGTCTACGCGGCGCTTGCCGGGATCGCCGGCGCCGTCGGGCTGGCGGCCCTCTACCGCGGGCTCGCCGTCGGCTCGATGAGCGTCGTCGCGCCGATCTCGGCCACGGCCGCCGTCATCCCGGTGATGGCGGGGCTGATCACGGGCGAGCGGCCGAGCGCCGCGCAAGGTGCAGGGATCGCGCTCGCGCTTGCCGGCGTCGTGCTCGCCTCGCGCGAGCGCCGCGCCGATGGCGGCGGCCGAGGCATCGCTGAGGGAGTCGGCCTGGCGCTGGTCGCGGCGGTGGCGTTCGGCCTCCTCCTCGTCGCGCTCGGCGCCGCGAGCGACGGGGACGCCCTCTGGGCGACGTTGTCCATGCGGGGAACCTCGTTCACGCTCCTCGCGATCACGGCACTGGTCGTCAGGCCGAGCCTGTCGCTCGGACGCAATGACCTGGCAGCGCTCGCGCTGATCGGCGTGCTGGACGCCGCGGGCAACGCGCTCTTCGCCCTCGCGACCACCGAGAGCCTCCTCAGCGTCGCAGCGGTGCTCGCACAGCTCTATCCGGTGGTCACCGTGCTCCTGGCGCGTGTGGTGCTCGGCGAGCGGATCTCGCGCCCGCAGCAGGTGGGCGTGCTGAGCGCGTTTGCAGGCATCGCGCTCATCACGGCCGGCTGATCGGCCGCTCGGAGGACTATCCGGACGGCCAGGAACGATAGGCCGAACGGCCTATACGGACCAGCAGCGTTGCGGCCGATAATCGGCTCATATGGACTACGGGACACACCGGATCGACGATCATCTGCACGAGGGATGGCTCGATGCCTGGATTGCGGAGGGCCTCGACGCCGTCGAGGCGTTCCTCCGCAACCATGCGGCGTTCGACACCTTTCTCGAAGACCGCGACTAGCCGGTCTACGAGCGCTTAGGCCTGCGCTGTCTCTGCGAGGCCGAGCGACTGTTCGAGCATCCGCTTCGGCTGAGCGCCGATCGCGGCTGCCGCGGGCTCACCGCCCTTGAAGAGGACGATCGTGGGGATCGAGAGGATCCCGTACCGGTGTGCGAGCTCGGGCTCCTCGTCGATGTTGACCTTGACAACGCGAAGCTCGTCGCTCCGCTCGTCTGCGATCTGATCGAGGATGGGGGAGACGGCACGGCACGGGCCGCACCACTCCGCCCAGAAGTCGACGATCACCGGGGTCTCGCTCTTGAGAACCTCGGTGTCGAACTCAGTGGTCGTGATTGGGTTTGCCATACCTCTCCAAACGTAGACTGACCGCCAGATGTTCCGCACCCTAGCGCGCGTCCCCGATCACCCTGCGCTCGAGCTGGAGATCCTCGACTGGTGGGAGGAACGAGGCACCTTCGAGCAGCTCCGCGAGCAGAACCGCGGCGGCCCCGCCTGGAGCTTCGTCGACGGCCCGGTGACCGCGAACAAGACCCTGGCGATCCACACGGCGTGGGGGAGGACCCTCAAGGACGTCTTCCAGCGCTACAAGGCGCTCCAGGGATTCGACCAGCGATACCAGAACGGGTTCGACTGCCAGGGGCTCTGGATCGAGGTCGGTGTCGAGCGCGAGCTCGGGCTCAACTCCAAGCGCGAGATCGAGGAGTACGGGCTCGCCGAGTTCGCGCGCAAGTGCCGCGAAAAGGTCGTCTGGTCGGCGACCGAGATCACCCGCGGCTCGAAGCGCCTCGGACAGTGGATGGACTGGGGCAACGACTACTTCACGTTCTCGGACACGAACATCGAGTACATCTGGCGGTTCCTCCGCAAGATGCACGACGACGGCCAGCTCTACCTCGGTCATCGCTCGACAGAGTGGTGCCCCCGCTGCGGCACGTCCATCTCAGCCCATGAGCTCGTCGGGAGCTACGAGGACCGCACCGACCCGTCGCTCTTCGTGCGCTTCCCGCTGCTCGACCGGCCCGGCGAGTCGCTCACCGTCTGGACGACGACGCCGTGGACGCTCCCCGCGAACGTGGCGGCGGCGGTCAATCCGGACGCCGAGTACGGGCGCCACGACAACGGCGAGTGGGTCGCCGTCGCCCGCGACCCGCACGAGGAGTTCGCCGAGCGGGCCAAGGGCTCCGAGCTCGTCGGCCTTCGGTACGAGGGCCCGTTCGACCATCTTCCCGCGGTGCAAGGGATCGAGCACCGGGTCATCCCCTGGGACGACGTCTCGCTGGAAGAGGGCACCGGGATCGTCCACATCGCTCCGGGCTGCGGCGCCGAGGACTTCGAGCTGTCGCGCGTCCACGACTTGCCCGTGCTCGCGCCTGTGGACGAGGCAGGCCGCTTCTACCCGGACTTCGGCTGGCTGCACGGACAGGGGACGGCGGAGGCCGCCGAGCAGATCGTCGTCGACCTCGCCGAGCGCCGGCGGCTCATCGCCGCCGAGGAGATCGAGCACCGCTTCCCCTTCTGCTGGCGCTGCCACACACCGCTCATCTTCCGCATCGCCGACGACTGGTTCATCGCGGTCGACGACCTCCGCCCGCGGCTCGTCGCCGCCAACGACACGGTCAAGTGGACGCCCGAGTACTTCGGCAAGCGCATGGAGGACTGGCTTCGGAACATGGGGGACTGGAACATCTCGCGCCGCCGCTACTACGGCCTGCCGCTCCCCATCTACCCGTGTGACTGCGGCCACGTGACCGTCATCGGGTCGCGTGCCGAGCTCGAGGAGAAGGCGACCGCCGGCCTGGACGGGCTCGAGGAGCTCCGCCGTCCGTGGATCGACGCCGTCACCGTCCGCTGCGACGCGTGCGCCAACGAAGACGTTCAGCGCATCCCCGAGGTCGGGGACGTCTGGCTCGACGCCGGGATCGTGCCGTTCTCCACGCTCGGGTGGCAGAGCCCGAAATGGATCGAGCACGGCTACGCGACCGGCGCAGCTGCCGGGCTGACGGGCGCGGACCTTCCAGACCACGCCTACTGGGAGACCTGGTTCCCCGCGCACTGGGTCTCCGAGATGCGCGAGCAGATCCGCCTCTGGTTCTACTCACAGCTCTTCATGTCAGTCGCGCTCGTCGACCGCGCGCCGTTCCGCGAGGTGCTCGGCTACGAGAAGATGCTCGACGAGCACGGCAGGGAGATGCACGGCTCGTGGGGGAACATGATCGACGCCGAGGACGCGTTCGCGCGCATGGGCGCGGACGTCATGCGCTGGCAGTTCTGCGCGCAGCCGCCCGACCGCAACCTGCTCTTCGGCTACGGGCCGGCGCACGAGATCAAGAAGAAGCTCCTCACCCTCTGGAACTCGGTTCGCTTCCTCGTCGACTACGGGAACATCCAGGGCTTCACGCCGAGCTACGCCGACCTCGACGAGCCCCCGCTTGCCGACGGCGCTCGCGCCCTCGACCGCTGGCTCGTGGCGCGGACCC
This sequence comes from uncultured Actinomycetes bacterium, assembly GCA_963784175.1. Taxonomy (GTDB): domain Bacteria; phylum Actinomycetota; class Thermoleophilia; order Gaiellales; family Gaiellaceae; genus JAIBJN01. The sequence goes on from CAWAQJ010000011.1 coordinate 23,563, forward strand.
AGCAGTACGTCCGCGACGCGACGCAGGCGCTCGACGACCAGCTGACCTACCGCCTCGTGGAGGGGTTCGATGACTTCGTCGACGACGTCTCCAACTGGTACATCCGCCGCTCCCGCCGCCGCTTCTGGGACGGGGACGAGGCGGCGCTCCGTGTCCTCTGGCACGCGCTCGTCCAGGGCATCCGCGGGATCTCGCCGGTGATGCCCTTCCTCGCCGAGCACCTGTGGCGCAGCCTCGTCGCCGATGCGTGCGAGGACGCACCGCAGAGTGTCTTCCTCGCCGGCTGGCCGTCGGCGGGCGAGCCGGACTCCGCCCTCCTGGATGAGATCGCCGAGCTGCGGGCGATCGTCGGCCTGGGCCACCGCGCGCGCGACTCCGCGGGGATGAAGCTGCGTCAGCCGCTCCAAGCGCTAGTCGTCGAGGGCGCCGAGCGGGCGACGAGCCACGCCGACGAGATCGCCGAGGAGCTCCGCGTGAAGTCGGTCTCGTTCGAGAACATCGCGGGCGCGACGGTGCGGGCGAAGCCCAACCTGAAGCTCCTTGGCCCCAGGCTCGGCGCGGAGTTGCCGAAGATCGGCGCGGCGCTCGCCGAAGGCCGCTTCGAGCACCTTCCCGACGGAGGAGTGCGGGTCGAGGGGTACGACCTCGCCCCGGACGAGGTCTTCGTCCAGCGAGAGGCGCCCGAGGGCTGGACGCTTGCGGAGGGCACGGGCCTCGCGGTCGCGCTCGACATCGGTCTCGACCCGGAGCTCGAGCTCGAAGGCCGCGTCTACGACCTCGTGCACACGGTCAACTCGATGCGCAAGGAGCAGGGGCTCGAGATCACCGACCGCATCGTCCTCACGCTGCCCGACGGCGAAGACCTCCAGCGGTTCGCGGACTGGATCAAGTCTGAGACGCTCGCGGTCGAGATCGAGCGCGGCGCCGAGCTCGCCGTTCGCAAAGCCTGATCTCAGAAAGGAAAAGGCCCGCCGCTCGGGGGGTAAGCGCGGCGGGCCTTTCCAGATTGCTCACCGCGGCTTACATGGCCAGGGACACACACCGCGGTTCGCATCGCCCAGTGAGAGCCACGCTACCGCTCTCGCCTGTGAGTTGGAATAGGCCGAACGGCCTATCTTTGAAAGAGCTAAGCGTATAACTTACAACGTATAAGCACGGGCTCCGAGCGGCGGTGACCGCAGGCCCTCCCTATCATCAAGGCCACACGCCGTGAGCGACGAAACAGAAACGATGCTCCACGCCGTGCCGCTGCTGATTCTCGCGGTGCTCTACGGGCTCGTGTCCATCCTGCTCGCCATCTCGCTCGTCCGCGAACGGAGGACATCGTGGTTCGGAGTCGGGATCTGGCTCCTGTTTGCGCTCGTTGCTGCCCTCGCTGGGCTCCTCGGGGGCCTCGCGCTCGCCGACCGGGACGTCTTCGAGCAGGAGCCGACCTGGCTGGTGATCGGAGGAGCCATCGCGGTGGCGATTCCGGGCCTGATCATGCTCTTCCGCGGGCACGATCGAAGCCTTGTGTTCCAGGCGCGCCGGCGCGTTCGCGAAGCCGAGGATCGGGCGACCGAGCGCGAGCGAGAAGTCGACGCGATCTCGCGCCTCTCCGCCACGCTCTCACGGACGCATACCGCCGAAGAGGCGGTCGAGTCGCTCTTCGACGAGGTCGAGGCGTTGCTCGAGCCCGACACGCTCCTACTCGCCCGGATCGACGAGGAGACCAGGCGCGCGTTCGGTTTCGCCTCGCGCGGCCTGGAGGAGGACTGGTGGTCCGAGGTCACGCTCGACCTCGACGAGGACACGGGCGCGATCGTGAACGTCGCGCACACGCGCGAGGCGTTGTCGGTGTACGACGTCCCGACCGCGTCCAACGTCAACCGGCGGCTCGCCGAGGCCGTAGCGGCCAAGAGCGCCGCGTTCATCCCGCTCATCTCCGAGGGTGAGGTCGCCGGCGTGCTCGTCGTGGTGACCAGGACGGCCCACCGGCATTTCGCGGACACCGAGATCGACGTCGTCCAGGGCCTGGCGAGCGAGGTGGCCCTCGCCCTCAGCCGGACTCGCTCCACCGAGGCCCTGCGCGTCGCGCTCGAGCGCGAGCGGCTGATCGCGGAGATCGGCCGCCGTGTCCGTTCCGAGCTCGATCTGAACACGGTCCTGCAGGTGGCGGTCGAGGAGACCGCGAAAGCGATCGGCGTCACACGGAGCTTCATCCGCCTCGGCGAGCAAGGGGAGCCGATGCCCGTGCTCGCCGAATGGGACGCGCCGGGCGTCGAGCCTGTCGGCGACGAGGCGCCGAACCTGCCGGCCATGAACCTCGCGGCTCGCGACCGCCGCACCGTGGCGATTGCCGACGTTGCGGCGGCGAGCGAGCTCCGCGAGGACCCCTCGCTCGGGAGCCCGGACACCCTCCTTGCCCTGGGAGCGCGCTCGACCCTCGCCACCCCGATCCTCGTCTTCGACCGCATGATCGGGGTGTTCAGCCTGCACCGCGGGGAGGTCAGGCCCTGGGAGGCCGGCGAGATCGCGCTCGCCGAGGCCGTGGCCAGGGAGCTGGGCCTCGCCATCCACACCGCCCGCCTGCTGGGCGAGAACGAGCAGCGCCTCCGGCAGCAGGAGACACTCATCAAGGCCGCCCAGGTGCTCACGAGCGACCTGCACTTCGAGTCGGTCATCACTCGCCTGGTGCAGGAGGTCGTGTCGCTCATCGGCGCCGACGCCGCGGACTGCTGGATCCTCGAGCCCGACCGCAAGCTGCTCCGGTGCCGCGCCGTCGTGGGCGTCCCGGAATGGAACGTCGGCCGCCAGATCCCGCCGGAGGGCACGATCGGCCGGGCGCTCCAGTCGGGGCGCACGGTCCTGACCCACGACTTCGCAGCGACCGAGCAGCCCGCGCCCAGCCCGCCGTACGCGGTCTTCAACGACGTCATGTGCGCGCCGATCACCTGGCTCGGCGAGGTACGGGGCGTGCTCGGCGTCTGCGACCGCGCGCCCGGCCGTTTCGAGGCCGGTGACGTCGAGGTGATCGAGGCCTTCGCGCGGTTCGCCTCCCTGGCGCTCCACAACGCCGAAAGCTTCGAGGAGCGCGAGCGCCAGGCCCAGGTCCAGCGCGGCTTCTACCGGATCGCCGAGGTGCTGGGCTCGCCGCTCTCGCTCGAGCAGACTCTCGACGCGCTGGCGCAGGCGGCCTCCGAGGCGCTCGGCGGCGCGGCGGCGGTCGTGCTCGAGCGCACCGGCGACCAGGTCGTCCTCGCCGGCGCGCATGAGCTGCCGGACTCGATCCGCAGGCGCTTCGCCGTTGGGGTCGGCGCTTCCGCCTGGCCCTTGGCGATCGACTCCGAGGAAGGGCGCATCCTCGCTTCGACCGAGCTCGCCGGCGACGACCGCTTCGACGCCGAGCTTCGCGAGCTGCTCGCCGCCGAGGGCTACGGCTCTCTCATCTGCACTCCGGTCGCCGGCGGTCTCGAGCAGGCCTACGCAGGTGTCGTGCTCTTCCAGGGCAACCGCACCTTCACGGACGAGGACGTGCTGCTCACGAGGCACGTCAGCGACGCGGCGAAGGGCGCGCTCGAGCGTGGCGAGCTCTTCGAGGGCGAGCGCCGGGCGCGCATGTTCGCGCAGCGCCTCGCCCGCCTCGGCACGCTTCTGGGGACGACGCTCGACCCCGCGGTCGTGCTCGAGGAGGTGGCTCGCGAGGCGCCCGGGCTCCTCGACGCCGACGCAGCCGTCATTCGCCTCCTCGACGGCGACGACCTCGTCGTGCGCGCGGCGCATGGCCCTGGCGTAGAGCGCCTGGAAGCCACATCGTCGAGCTCTTCGCTCGCCCTGTCGGGCGCCGTCGTCCAGGCCCGGGCGCCGCACGTCGTCCGCGACGGCCGCGAGCAGGCGAGGCTCACGCGCGGCGACCTGCTCCTCGAAGAGGATATGAGGGCGGCGGTCGCCGTGCCCATGGTCGCGCACGGAAGCGGGCTCTACGGCGTGCTCGCCGTCTACGCCCGGACACCGAGGACGTGGCGCGAGGACGAGCTCGAGTCGTTGGCCGCTCTCGCCGCGGCTGCCTCGGCGTCGATCGCCAACGCGGAGCTCTACCAGCGCGTCGCGGAGGAGCGCGAGCGCGGGGCCGCGATCCTCGCCAACATCGCGGACGGAATCGTCGCGGTCGGGCGCGACGACAGGATCGTGCTGTGGAACGCGATGGCGGAGCACATCACCGGCGTCCCTGCCTCGGAGGCACTCGGCCGGCTCGTGCCCGAGGTGCTGCAGCGGGAGCTGGCCGCGGGCGAGTCCGAGCCCCCGGGCGAGCGGTACGTGGCCGTCCGCCGTGGGGGCAACGAGGTGTGGATCGCCCTCAGCGAGGCGGTCATGCTCGACCCCTCCGGCGGCGTGGCAGGCAGGGTCTTCGCCTTCCGGGACGTGTCGAGCGAAAGGGTCGTCGAGCAGATGAAGTCCGACTTCGTCTCTACCGTCTCGCACGAGCTGCGAACCCCCCTGACCTCGATCTACGGCTTTGCCGAGACGCTGATGCGAAGCGACGTCGATTTCAGCGACCCCGAGCGGACGACCTTCCTGCGCTACATCGCGTCCGAGTCCGAGCGCCTGATCGGGATCGTCGACGACCTGCTCAACGTCGCGCGCCTCGAGGCGGGGACGCTGGCGGTCGCGCTCGCGCCGACCGATCTCGGGAGCGTGGCGCGCGAGGCGGCGATAGGGATCGAGGGGCATGCGAGCGAGGGTCACCGCTTCGCCGTCGAGATCGAGCCCGGCGAGCTCGTTGTCCACGCGGACCGGGAGAAGCTCGGCCAGGTGTTGGCCGCTCTTCTGGCCAACGCCGTGGGCTATTCGCCCGAAGGCGGCACGATCACAGTGTCGGCTCGGCGCCGCGCGGACATGGCCGAGATCGTCGTTGCCGACGAGGGCGTCGGCATCGCCCGTGCCGATCTCCAGCGGATCTTCACCAAGTTCTTCCGGTCGGAGCGCGAGGGCGGCCCTCAGGGCTCCGGCCTCGGGCTCTTCCTCGTCCGCGGCCTGGTGACCGCCATGGGCGGGCGCATCTGGGTCGAGTCCGACGAGGGCCAGGGCTCGCGCTTCACGTTCGAGCTCCCGCTCGCCGGCGGCGAGCCCGCCGAAGGGCCGCGCGTGGAGGCCGCGGCAGCGCAGTGACGCACGTTCTCGTCATCGACGACGAGGCGCCGATCCGGCTCCTCTGCCGCGTCAACCTCGAGGCGGAAGGCATGGGCGTGAGCGAGGCGGGCGACGGGCCCGGCGGCCTCGACCTCGCCCGCGCCGAGCGGCCCGACGTCATCCTCCTCGACGTGATGATGCCCGGCCTCGACGGGTGGCGTGTCGCGGAGATGCTGCTCGACGACCCGGCCACGAGCGAGATCCCGATCGTGTTCCTCACGGCGCGTGCGGACGTCCGCGACCGCGCCCGCGGCATCGACCTCGGCGGCCTCGAATACATCACGAAGCCGTTCAACCCGGTCGAGCTCGCGACCCTGGTGCGGAAGGTGCTGACCGCGGTGCAGCAGGGCGAGCGCGAGCGACTGCGCAGCGACAAGATCGCTCAGCTCAGAGAGCTGTTCGAGAGCGCCTGAGAGCGTGCCGCGCTAGCGGAAGCGCGCGACGGCCATCTCGACGCAGTTGTAGCCGCGCCAGTTGCCGCGCGTCCAACCGGTGCCGACGTAGCGGAAGCCCGGCCGCAGGAGCAGGACGCGGTGACCCGGGCTGTCGAGCCACATCCGCACGGCCCGCAGCGGCGTGAACCAGGAGCAGGTGCCCCACGCGAGGATCTCGCCCGTGCCGGCGCCCAGCGTCGAGGAGTGGTGGAAGGAGTCTGCCCGCATCAGATGACGCGACCACGCGTGCGACCCACGCTGGAGCGCCGGGCCGATACGCAGCTTCCGAAGGCCGTGGGCAGCCCTCGTCTGGTTGATCTTGGCAATCAGGCGCTGCTCCATCGGAGTCTGCGCCGCCGACTCGGTCGGAGTCGCGAGCGCGAGCGCCGCGGCGCACACGAGTAGGGCGATGAGTGTCTTCACAGGTCCAGGCATGCGAGAGACAGTGCCGGACAAGTGTCGGCAGTTCGTGGGCAAAGCGTTAGGGTTGTCTGAACTGGGCGATCTCACGGGTTTTCGACCTGCGAGGCCAGGGAGATTGCCAGATCTTTGCGGATTTTGCGGACTTCCTCGTGCTAATCGTTACGAGGATCCGGCCGGGCCGTCTGCGCGAGGACGACGCCCAGCAGCACGAGCAGCCCTCCCAGGATCTGGATCGCGGCGAGCTCTTCGCTGAGCCACACCCAGGCGACGAGGGCGGCGAGCACGGGCTCCAGCATGGCCACGATGGTGACCCGGGTCGCCGGAACGTGGTGCAGCGCGCTCACGAGCAGCACGAAGGGGACGACCGTCCCCAGGATGACGATGTAGGCGAGGAGGAGCCAGACCGGCGCACTGACGTCGTCGAGCTTGCCGAGCAGCGACGTGCTGCCGTCGACCTCGTCCCAGGGGAAGCTCCACCACGGCTTGAAGATCGCCCAGAACAGAGCGGCGAAGAGGAAGCCCCAGGCGAGCAGCGAGTAGACGTCGCGGCCGCCGGCGAGCGATTGCTCGGCCATGAGGACGTAGGCGGCGTAGGCGACTGCGGTCACCATGCAGGCGGCAACGCCGACCCAGTCCAGCGACGAGCCTCCCCAGAGCTCGACGACGAGCGTCAGCCCGAAGAGGCTGAGCGCGATCGCGAGCCACAGCCGCCGGCGCACCGGCTCGTGTACGTAGAACCGCGCCCAGAGCGCGACGAACACCGGTGCGAGGTAGTTGATGACGAGCGCGATCCCGATGTCGAGCCGCCGGATGCCGATGAAGTAGAAGAGCTGGACGACCCCGAGGCCGAGAACGCCGAAGACTGCGAACTTCGCCAGCTCCCGGCCGGTCGCGCGCATGCTCGCGGGGTTGATGACGAGGACGACCGCGATAAGGATCAGGGCCGATCCCGTCGCCCGGACCTCCGCGAGCCGGAACGCGGAGACGCCGGCCGAGTCAAGCACGACCTTCGCCACGACGGCGTTCAGAGACCAGAGCGTGACCGCCGTCCAGATGAACACGTAGCCCAGCGCGGGTCTCGGTACCGGGCGGCGCGAGTCCAGGGCCGCCGGCGCAAAGGGTGCGTCGGCCACGGCCGCGGAAGATAACTGCCGTCGGGGGCGTCCGCGGCGGCATCCGGCTCCCGTAGCGTGTCCGGCCTGATGGGATCGCGGCCGGTTCTGATGGCGATGGCCGGGGCAGCGAGCATCGCTTTCTCGGCGATCCTCGTCCGCCTCGCGGACGTGCCTCCGTCGACCGCGGCCTTCTACCGCTGCCTCTACGCGCTGCCTCCGCTCGCGCTCCTCGCCTGGTGGGAGCGGCGTCGCTTCGGGCCGCTGGGCAGGCGCGCGCTGTGGCTCGCGCTGATCGCCGGGGTGTTCTTCACGGGCGACCTCGTCTTCTGGCACCACGCCATCGCCGCCGTCGGCGCCGGCCTCGCGACGGTCCTGGGGAACATCCAGGTCGTCATCGTCCCGCTCGTCGCGTGGGCGCTCCTGCGCGAGCGGCCGGGCGCGCGGACGCTTGCCTCGGTGCCCGTCGTGCTCGCCGGCGTCGTCCTCATTTCCGGCGTGGTCGGCGCGGACGCCTACGGCTCCAACCCGGGGCTGGGCGTCCTCTTCGGCGTCCTCACGGCGATCACGTACGCCGGCTTCCTGCTGGTGCTGCGCGCCGGGAGCAGCGATCTCCGGCGCCCGGCGGGCCCGCTCTACTGGGCGACGTTCTCGTCGGCGCTCATCACCTTGCCGGTCGGGGCCGCGCTCGGGGAGCTCGACCTCGAGCCGACATGGCCCGAGCACGGCTGGCTTCTCCTCCTCGCGTTGTCCTCACAGGTCGTGGGTTGGCTTCTCATCGCCGCCGCCCTGCCCCGGCTGCCGGCCGCGCTCACGTCCATCACGCTGACGCTCCAGCCCGCGCTCTCGGTCATCTTCGCCGTGATCCTCCTGGACGAGTCGCCGTCGTCAGTCCAGTTCGCCGGGGTCGCCGTCATCATCGGTGGAGTCGTGCTCGCGACGGCGGGCCGCCGTTCCCGGCCGTACACTGAGCCGGAGCTGCGGGACGTAGCGCAGCCTGGTAGCGCGCCTGCTTTGGGAGCAGGAGGCCGCCGGTTCGAATCCGGCCGTCCCGACTGAGGAAGCCCCGCGGGCTTAAAGCCGAACGGCTAACATGCTGCTGCAACCGACGTGGGGAACGGGGTCATCGGGATGCGGCTCGGGGTCGTCTTTCTTTTCTTCGCAATCATTCTTGCGACTGCGAGCCCGCCTACGGTTGCGCAGGTTTCCCCGCCTCCACCTCCCGACGTAGAGAAGCCGGTCAAGAAAGAAAAGCCGCCCAAGGGCGACGAACCGAAGCCGCCCAAGGGGGGCGTGCCGAAGCCGCCCGAGGGGGACGAACCGAAGCCGCCCGAGGGGGACGAACCGAAGCCGCCCGAGGGGGACGAACCGAAGCCGCCCGAGGGGGACGAACCGAAGCCGCCCGAGGGGGACGAAGAGGGCGTCCCCAAAGGCGAAAAGGGCGACCCCGACGGTAAAGAAGCCGGCCCAGGAGGCGATGATCCAGCAGGCATGGATCGGTCGACCAACGGCTCCAGCTCGGGAGATGAAGAGGACCTGAGTTCCTTGGTGAGTCGCACTGGCTGTTCGGAAGAGTGCGACCCGCCGGGCACCCTCACCAACCGCGGAGAAGGAGAGGCGATCCGCAATGCGGCCGACGCCGAATCGATAGGCGAGCTCGAGGGCGAAAGCCTCGTTCCCAGTGCCGCCGCGGCTGCGAGCCCACCCGTCCTCGCCCTGTTCGCCCTGATGGTGCTCTGTCTGCTTGTCGGTCTCGCCGGCGGACTGCGAGCGCTTCACGGCCGCATCAGAGGCGGTTAGGGGACAGACTCGTTTTCTCGCCGCGAGAACGGACACCGACGATGGAAAAGCCGATACTCACGTTTGCACTGGCCGCGTGTTTCGCGTCGTTCGTGCTCTTCGTGGCGGGTTGCGGCGGAGAAGACGAGTCCTCGAGTCAGACAACCACCGAGGCGTCGACCGGGGCGTCGACCGACGAGTGGGCAGACAGCTTCTGTTCGGCGTTGACGACGTGGAAGAACGATCTGGAGGAGGCCGCTGAGCCGCTCACCGATCTGTCCTCGCTCTCAGAGGAGAGCCTCCAGCAGGCGGCTGACGACGCAAAGACGGCAACCGAGACGCTCTCCGAGAGCCTGAACGGCCTCGGACGCCCAGACATCAGTTCGGGAGAGCAGATCAGGAGCTCCGTCCAGGATCTGGCGACGGACGTCGAGAACGGCGCGGACGAGATCGAGACCGCCGTCGAAGGGGTTGCGAGTATCGCCGACATTCCGTCAGCGATCGACACAATCACGGCCACGGTCACGGATATGGGCACCGAGGTCGACGGTGCCGTGCAAACGCTCGAGGATGCCGACGTCAGCGGCGAGCTGCTGACCGCGTTCGCCGACGCAGATTCCTGCGCAGAACTGCACTAACTCCGCATCCACACATCGGCCGGCAGGCGCATCCGAGTAAGGACGAGGGGTTCAAGCTGTCTTGCGCGTCAAGGCCGGAACGGCTATCTCGAGGGCCGGCTGCGATCACCACAGACTCAGGGCCGGCGCCCCTAGAGCCCGGCCCTGATCCGACGGCCGCGTGAGGGGGACAAAGAGGGTGTCGACCCCGGTGCCGTGGCCCAGTTCCACGGTCAGGTACCTGCAACCCGTCTGACCGATCAAATTCCCGCGCTGGGCTCACGGCTAAACCCGGCGGGCTGCAAGCGGTTTCGACACCGGCTTTCTGCGGTACCTCGTTGCCGAAGCATCGTGAGGACGGAGGTCAACGATGTGGGGTGAAGGCGCAGGCGATCCCTCCGGGCATCTCGAGGAAGAGAAGCACGAACGAGAACCCGAGAGCCCCAAGAGGGAGCGGAGAGCGTTCGAGGACGACGCGAAGCCGACAGACCAAGAGACGGACGAGGCGCTTGGGGCGGCCGGTCTAGACCCGGTCTAGGCGGCGGCCTTCCGCTCGTACTCGGCGATCACAGAGTTGAAGGCGCGGAGGACGTCGGGCGGGCACGCAGGGTCGGCCATACACGCCGCCGCATCCTGCGGAGCGTCAGGCTTGATCACGAAGCGGATCGCTGGACGACGCTCGGGGAGCAGAAACGGTGTCTCCGCCTTGCTCGACGCGAAGCGATTCGAAGGAGACGGACGCGCTACGGGCGGACGCTTGAGAAGCCGAGCACGGTGTCGTCAACTCCGGGCTGGACAACGCTCGTGCCGATGAATGTCACTCCGACGGCGTCCAGCATCCCCGGAGCCTCGCGGAAGGCACGATGGACAAACTCGGTGAACTGCCGTGCAACCTCATCTGGATCAACGTAATTGTCGAACGTCACTGGCGTGATCAGGTAAGTCGTGCACGTCACCGCAGCCTCCTTGGTCGTGTTGATGTTCGCCGGTTAGCAATCGCCAACAGCAGACAGGCAACGCTTCCCCCGCCGAGAACGACAACGTACGCCGCGGCGATGAGGCCCGCACCCGGTAGGAGCATCGTGAGAGGAATCCCGAGTCCTGCGATTCCCATCATCGCGACCACGACTCCTGCCATGCCTGCCATGGACGACTCCATCCCCGCTCCGAATTTCCGCGAAACCGACGAAGACTCCATCGATCGAACGATGCTGCTTCAGCTTGTGAGATGTCCGCACAGGGCAGACCGCTTCGGGAGGCGAGGGTCAGCGGCCTGGTCAGCGCCTCCCGCCATTTCGTGAAGGGAGGCCCCGACGCCCTGCGGCCCCGAGTGCGAGACCCCGCCACAAGTTTCCTCATCTCCGAGCGTCTGTAAAGGCGAGGGGTCTGGGAATGCCCTTCACGGGGGAGGCTGCGGCTGCACGAAGGGGCTGGGGCCGGGAGGCGTCCCGGCTCCAGACCTGGCTCGGCCGGGCGGTGACCTGGAAAGTCCGCTGATGCGCACCGACGCGCCCTCGCTGTAGACCACGATTCCACGCGAACGCCTCTCGAGCGGCTGGTTTTTGACCTCCTGCGCATGGGAAGGGACGCAGTGAGGGAGCCGGGCAACAACCCCCCACTCCCCCCGGGGGAAGAAGCATTGGGCTGGGCGAGTCCTCTGCGGCGCCCGGCTTCCTCACCGCACCTTCGATTTCGGCTACGGCGACGGATTCGGCACGGCCCGTCGGCTCTCCGGGTCATAAACGAACCGCGGATCAACGCTACGGGCTTTGTCGGCGATGACTGTCGCGAACTCTCAGTAGATCGCACGGTGTCGAGCGCGGGGTAGAGATAACCGCACCCTCTGCAGCGGGCTGGCCGCCTAGTGAAGCGCCCGACGGTGCTGAATCCTTCGAGGCCATGCCTGAGCACGAGCTCACCTTTCTCTTCACCGACATCGAGCGGTCGACCGGGCTCGTGCGGAGCCTCGGCGCCGACTTCTGCGACGTCCTCGCGTCCTCCCGCGTCCAGCTTCGCACGGCCGCGGCCGAGCACCGCGGGCGCGAGATCGAGTGCCGCGCCGACGAGTTTTTCGCCGTCTTCGAATCGGCGCCCGTCGCCGTCGCCGCCGCGCTCGACGCGCAGCGCGCCCTTCTGGCCGAGACCTGGCCGGAGGAGGCGGCAGTCCGCGTCCGCATGGGCCTGCACACCGGCACTGCGATCGACGCCGGCTACGGGCTCGTGGGCCTCGACGTGCATCGCGCCGCGCGGATCAGCTCAGCCGGCCACGGCGGCCAGGTGCTCCTGTCCGCCCGGACGGCCACGCTCGCCGACGCATCCGTGCGCGATCTCGGCTGCTACGAGCTCGCGGGCCTGCCCGAGGCCGAGCGCGTCTTCCAGCTCGTCGCCGACGGGCTCCCATACGACTTTCCCCCACTGCGCCGCGCACGCCGCGTCGACGACAGCCGCCTGCGCGTCGCGCTTGCCGACGACTCCGTGCTCATCAGGGAGGGCATCGCCGGGCTCCTCGAGGAAGCCGGGATGCACGTGGTCTCCCAGGCGGGCGACGGCGACGAGCTGCTCGAGCAGGTCGCGGCGTCACGCCCCGACGTGGCCGTCGTAGACATCCGCATGCCTCCCTCGGGAAGCGACGAAGGCCTGCGGGCCGCGAAGATCATCCGCAGCCTTTACCCGGGCACCGGCGTCCTGCTCCTGTCGCAGAGCCTCGAGCACGCTTACGCGCGCGAGTTGCTGGAGACCGGCGAGCAGGGAGTCGGCTATCTCCTCAAGGACCGGATCGCGGACGTGAAGGAATTCTCCGCGGCGCTCGTGCGGATCGCCGAGGGCGGCGTCGTGCTCGACGCACAGATCGAGACCGTCTTCGACGGCGTTCGCAGCTAGCCCGGGTCAGGCCGGCTTCGGCGTGACCAGCCGGAGCAGGCGCTCGAGAGTCGCCGCGTCGAGCTCGCCGCGGTTGCGGGCGAGGGCGGCCAGGAGCGCGAGCTGCGCGCGGGTTGTTTCCTGCTCGTTCTTCATGCCGCGTCGTTCGTGACAGCGGTCACAGATCCTCTTCGATGCCTGGTTGCGCGCTGAGCGCATGTGTTGCACAATGCGCAACGTGCAGTCCGCCGACAAGGCGATGGCAATCCTCTCTGCCTTCGACGAGGGCCGTGAGGATCTCGGCGTCTCCGAGCTCGCGGCCGAGCTGGGGATGCACAAGAGCACCGTCTCCCGGCTGCTCGCCACCCTCGAGCGCAGAGGCCTCGTGCGCCGTGTGGGCGACCGCTTCGCGCCTGGACCTGAGCTCGCACGGCTCGGCGGGCTCGCGGTCCGGGGAATCACCCTCGTCGAAGCGGGGCGGCCGACGCTCGAGCGCCTGGCCGAGCGGACCGGCGAGACCGTCAACCTCGCCGTCCGTGAAGGGGCGCGTGCCCTCAACGTGCTGCAGGTGGACGCGGACCACTTCGTAGGCGTCACCGACTGGACGGGCCGCGCGGCGCCCTTGCACGCGACGGCCAACGGCAAGGCGCTGCTGGCGTTCGGTGGAGAGCAGCTCTCGGGCCGGCTCCCGAAGCTGACGACGCACACGATCGTCGACCGCAGCGACCTGCGCGCCGAGCTGGCGCGTGCGCGCGACGCGGGCTTCGCGGTCGCCGTGGAGGAGCTCGAGGTCGGGCTCAATGCCGTTGCCGCGCCCGTCTTCGACGCGTCGGGCTCCTGCGTCGCCGCGGTGTCGGTCTCCGGGCCCGCGTACAGGCTCCCGGAGCCGAAGCTTCCGGCCGCGGGCGAGCTCTGCGCAGCGGCGGCGGAAGAGATCTCCCGGCGGCTCGGCTACAGGAGGGCGGCCTGATGGGCTGGGAGCTCGCGACGTTCCCCGCCGAGCTCATGGGCGACGTTCCGGCGCCTGACGGCGTCGAGGTCGAGGTCGTCCGCGGCGGCGACCCAGTGCGCATCACTCACGTGCTCGACGCGGTCGAGCCGCGCGTGCGCCCCGACGGGCGAGCGGCGTTTCCCACGGACGGCCCGGCCGGCCAGGGCCGGACGAACCGGCTGGACGGCGTCGTCGTCCTCTCGTGCCTCGACTTCCCCGCCGAGGAGCGGCCACTCCACGAGCAGGAGTCCGTCATCGACCTTGTCGGCCCGGGCGCCGAGCTGACGCCGTTCGCGCAGGCGACGAACGTCGTCCTCACGTTCCGGCCGCGCGACGGCCTCGGCAATGAGGAGCTCGAGGCGTGGGCGCGCACGACGACGCTTGCCGTCGCCGAGGATCTCGCCCGGCCGACGCTGGCCGCCGACCCTGTGGATCTCGAGACCTTCGAGCGCGGCCCTGCCGACGCGAGCCTGCCGTCGGTCGCGGCGCTCGTCCAGCTCTCCGACCTGGGCCCGCTCTACTACCAGTACCTCTACGGCGTGCCGGTGGGGCAGGCCGGGCTGCCGCGCTCGATCGATCCGGGGGAGCTCCTCGACGGCGCCGTGACCTGCGGCGAGTACCACTGGGCTGGTCTCCGCAATCCCACCATCGTGTTCCAGCGCAACGCGCTCGTGCGCGCGCTCTATCGCGAGCACGGCCGGCGACTGCGGTTCGCGGGCGTCGTGCTGATGCGCGGCTACGAGCAGACGGCCGAAGACAAGCAGCGAGCCGCGACCGCCGCAGCCGAGGCGGCCGTCGGCCTCGGCGCCGACGGCGCTGTCGTGACGACCGACGCCGGCGGCAACTCCCACACGGACACCATGCTCACCGTCCGCGCGTGCGAGCAGGCCGGGGTGAGAACGACGACGATCGTCGCCGAGATGGCGGATCCGGGCTCGACCAGTCCCGGCCTGACCGACTGGGTGCCCGAGGCCGACTCGATCGTCTCGGCCGGGAACGCCGAGGAGCTGGTTCCCGCGTGGACGCCGGAGAGGGTGATCGGCGGGGACACCTTGCTCGACGGCAGCGATGCGCGCAGCGCCGGCCCGATCCCGGCGCGCAACTACCTCGGGGCGACCAACCAGATGGGCCAGCACTCGCTGTCGGCGGTGGCGTGGTGAGGGCCGTCCACTACCTCAACCAGTTCTTCGCCGGCCTGGGCGGGGAGGAGGCTGCGACGACTCCGCCGACGCGGCTCGACGGCGCTGTCGGCCCGGGTCGGGGCCTGGCGGCAGCGCTCGAAGACATCGAGATCGTCGCGACCCTCGCCTGTGGCGACGATTACTTCGGCGAGCACGAGGACAAGGCGCTCGAGGTCCTGCTCGGCCTCCTCGAGGCGGAGCGGCCCGACGTGCTCATCGCCGGGCCGGCTTTCGGCTCCGGCCGGTACGGCTACGCGTGTGCGCGTCTTTCGCGCCTGGCCGTCGAGCGTCTCGACATCCCCGCGCTCGCCGCGATGCACGAGGAGAACCCGGGTGTCGGCGCCACGGAGGGCAAGGCTCTCATCGTGGGCACGGCGGTCAACGTGGCCGGAATGCGGGATGCGCTTCCGCGCATGGCCCAGCTGGCGCAGGCCCTCGCTTCGGGCCGCGAGCTCGGCCCGCCCGACGAGGAGGGCTACCTGCCGCGTGGATTCCGGCGGAACCGGCTTGCCGAGAAGCCGGGTGCCGAGCGGGCGGTCGACCTCTTGCTCTCGAAGCTCGCGGGCGAGACGCGCAGCGAGGTGGCCGCTGGCTTCGACCGGGTGGAGCCGCCTGCGCCCGTCGCGGACCTCTCGGAGGCGCTCGTCGCCCTCGTGACCGAGGCAGGCTGCGTCCCGCAGGGCAACCCCGACCGCCTCCCGACGATCCGCGCACAGGGCTGGCTTCGCTACTCGCTGGCCGGCGAGGCGAGCCTCCTCTCCGGACAGTACGAGTCCGTCCACGGCGGATTCGACGTCACCCTGGCGAACGAGGATCCCAACCGCCTCGTTCCGCTCGACACGGTCCGGGCTCTCGAGAGCGAGGGCCGGCTGGGCCGGATCCACGACGCCTTCTACACCACGACAGGCAACGGGACGCCTGTCGCAGTCTCGACGCAGTTCGGTCGGGAGATCGCAGCCGAGCTCACGGAGGCAGGAGTCGAGGCCGTGCTCTTGTCCGGGACCTGAGGGACAGGAACGCGCTGCGGGTCAGTGCTGGCGAAGGAGATCGAGCGGGCGGGGATTCCGACGGTGTTCGTGACGTCGCTCCCGACCATCGCGACCATGATCGGCGCCAACCGCATCGTGCGCGGGCCCGCGATCACGCACCCGTTCGGGCTCGACGAGGCGGAGCGGCGCCGGATCGTCGAGCGCGCGCTCGAGATGCTCGAATCCGAGGTCGAGCCCGCGACAGTCTGGGAGATGGAAACGTGACCGGCCGATGACCGGCAGGGCCGCGATCCACGCCTGCTCCATGGTCCTCGCGCACGCGCCGGACCTCGTCCGGCACGGCTCGAAGCCGACGCGTGAGCTGGCCGCCGACTCCGACGGCCTGCTCGCCTCCATCTCGGGCGCGCTCCGCAGCTACGACGACGCTCTCGCCTACCCGCCGAACCAGGCGTTGATCGGGAATCTCCGGCCCGAGGCGCTCTGGGAGATCGAGCGGCCCTGGTGGCGGCATCCCGTCGAGCCGCGCAACGAGGGCCCGTACGGCGTCATCGTCGACCAGGCCGAGCTCTACCGCCGCATGCAGGACGCCGACCGGTTCGGGCTCTTCAAGCTGGACGGAGCCCCGGCAGGCAACGGAGGTCTCACGCTGACCGAGGAGGGCCGAGACGTCGGCTCCATGGCGGGTGCCCACGACGTGGACGAGAGCCTCTCGGCCGCCGTCCTCCTCGAGAACCTCGCGTGCAAGGCGACCGGCGCGCTCGCGCTCGAGCACGTCCTTCGCCTCTCCGGGCTCGCCGCGGAGGATGTTCAGTACGTGATCGGGAGCGGGGAGGAGGCCGTCGGCGACCGGTACCAGCGCGGCGGCGGGAACCTCGCCAAGGCGATCGCCGAGCAGGCCGGTTGCATCAACGCCTCGGGTAGCGACGTGAAGGCGTTCTGTTGCGGCCCGGTGCACGCGCTCGTGGTCGCGGGATCGCTCGTCGCGGCCGGCGTGTACCCGCAGGTGGTGGTCGTCGCGGGGGGATCGCTGGCCAAGCTGGGGATGAAGTTCGCGGGCGCGCTCCGCAACGGCGTGCCCGTCCTCGAGGACGTCCTCGCCGGCTTCGCCGTCGTGGTCGGCTCGGCCGGAAACGGCGCGCCGGAGATCCGACTCGACGCCGTCGGACGACACCGCGTCGGCTCGGGCTCGGCCCAGCAGGCCGTGCTCGAAGACCTCGTCGTCGAGCCCCTCGAACGGCTCGGGAGGCGGATCCTCGACGTCGACCGCTACGCGACCGAGCTCCACGATCCGGAGATTACGGAGCCGGCGGGTGCAGGCAACGTCCCCAGCCGCAACTACAAGCTCATCGGCGCTCTCGCTGTCCGCCGCGGGGAGCTTGCCCGCGAGGAGCTGGACGGCTTCGAGCGCGCCCACGGCCTGCCCGGCTTCTCTCCGACGCAGGGGCACGTCGCCTCTGCAGTGCCGTGGCTTCCGCACGGGCTCTCGGCTTTGCGGGCGGGCGAGATCGGCTCGACCATGCTGCTCGCGAAGGGCTCGCTCTTCCTCGGCCGCATGACCGAGCTCGCCGACGGCCTCTCAATCTTGTTGGAACCGGGAAAGGAGTAGCCATGCCGGTCGAAGCGACCGTCGAGACCTACCACGACCTGACGAGCGACGGCAGCGTCCTCGTCGACTTCTGGGGCCCGCGCTGCCAGCCGTGCCTCGCGATGATGCCCACGATCGCGCAGCTGGAGGAGGAGGCGGGCGGCGCCGTCCGCGTGGTCAAGGTCAATTCGGCGGAGAACCGCGACATCTGCCGCGAGCTGCGCGTCTTCGGCCTACCGACCTACGTCCTCATGCAGAACGGGGAGGAGCTGGAGCGCCTCTCGGGAGACGTGTCCAAGAACGACATCGAGCGCGCGTTCGCGACGCTCGCGAAAGGAGGTGAGGCTGTATGAAGCTCGACGGCAAGAAGGTGATCGCGCTCGGCGAGCGGGACGGTGTGTCCGGGCCCGCAATCGCCGCGTGCGTCCAGTCGGCGGGAGCCGAGGTCGTCTTCGTCGAAACGGAGTGCTTCGTCTGAACGGCTGCCGGCGCCATGGACCCGGAGAACCAGGACCGCATCATGGCCCTGGTCGACGAGCACGGCGCGGGCGACCTCGTGGTCGTCCTCGGCGCAGCAGACCTCGAGTCGCTCGAGGTCGCAGCCGAGACGGTCACGATGGGTGACCCGGCGTACGTCGGTCCATTGGCAGGAGTCCAGTTGGGGCTTCCCGTCGTTCATATTCTCGAAGAGGGCGTCAAGGAGCAGGTCGACGCGGGCGTCTACGACGAGCAGGTCGGTCTGCTCGAGATGACCCTCGACGTCGATCAGGTGCGTGACGCGGCGAAGAGCTTCCCGGGCCGCGACGGCGGCGCCTAGCCGGCGGAGTGTCCTGGGGACACCTTCCGGGCCCCTGTCTCGGGCGGTGTCGGCGCGGTCCCTTGATCGCAAGCTCTATCTCTAGGGGCACCCCGCCCTCCTCCCGCTTTCGAGCGTAACGTCGAAAACCGCGCGGATGGCGCACGCCGTGTGCCGGAAGCGTCACATCTTCTCCCGTCAGTGGTTCGGCTCGGGATCCGGCGTCGACTCCTCCTCGGCCATGAACCTGACGAAGACGACCGCGAAGGCGACGAAGAAGACGAGCGCCTCGCTCACCGCCATGGCGATGCCCGCGATCTGCTGGTCCTCGAGGGGCGTGAGGTCGCGAAGGCGCGGCGCGTGCTCGTAGAAGTCGTAGATCGGGTTGGGGAGGAGGGCGAGGAGGAGCCCCAGGGGGCTCGCGAAGACGAACGCGATGAAGAGGTACGCGCACTTCGCGCCGGCCGAGAGGTCGCGCGGCCGGCTCTGAACGACCGGCCACCACAGGAAGAAGCCGGTCACGAGGTACGTGAGGTGCTCCAGGTGCAGGAGCGCGTGGTGCTCGAGGGCTCCGTCGTAGGCGGCGGGGATGTGCCAGACGAGGTAGCCGCCGAGCCAGAGCGGAAGCGCAACAGCGGGAGCGGTGAGGAACCGAATAACTCGCACGCGCGCGAGTGACTCGGCAAGTGAGGGGGGCACGCTGGCGACGAGCAGGAGCGGGATCCACTCCGCCAGCGCGACGTTCTGGATGAGGTGCGCTGTCAGGAGGTAGTGAAGGGCGAGCGTGCCGAGCGGCGTGACGGAGACCGCGAGGAACAGAACGACCGCGGCGACGAAGCACCCGGCTCGGACGGCTGATGGCCGATGCCTGCGCGCCGCGAGGAGGTAGGCGACCGTCAGCGCGGCGACGGCGGCGAGCTCCACCCACGCCGCTTGCCAGCTCGACGGCGAGGGCGCCACGACGCCCCGAAGGATACGGGGCGCGGGCGCCTGCGCGACGCTCCTAGATCAGCCAGGGATCGACGTAGGCCGGATCCTTGCGGGCGACCCAGCTGCGGACGTAGATGCCGCCCGCAATTAGCGGGATCCCCGGGAAGGCCGTGAGCAGCACGACCGTCGCCCAGAGTGCCGACGGGAGCCCGCCGGCGATCGCCGCGACGACGACGGGCACCGCTGCGAAGTAGAGGGCCTTCCAGTCGTCGACGACGTAGCCGAGGCCGAAATGCACGACGAGCGGTACCAGCAGAAGCACAAGCACCGCGACCGCGGGGAGCGCCGTCTCCGTGGCGGCGAAGAAGATGATCCAGGCCGTCATGGCCGTGCAGTAGACGAGGATGGCCTCGCGCGGTGTGAGCTCGTTGATCCGTTCGAGAGTCACTCGACTCCCCTCCGTCCGATGGCGTTGCCGCGCCGCCTGTTTGAAGATGCTTTGACCGCATGTTCGTGGCTCCTCCGGCCCCCGGATATCCCCTGTTCGGGGAACCGGCTATGGTTGGCGGAGAGCCTGCGGGCGTAGCTCAACGGTAGAGCCCCAGCCTTCCAAGCTGGTGGTGAGGGTTCGATTCCCTTCGCCCGCTCCATGAGAAAACCCCCGCTTTGACGGGGGTTTTCGTTTCTTCCGATCGCGGATCCGCGAGGGCTTGCGCCGAAATGTCAGCGCAATGTCAGCCTGTTCGGCGCTTTCTCACCACCCGTGCTTCGCGGTCAGCGAGCAGCCTTGGCCTTGGTGCTGCGACGCCGGTTCCCACTTCGGCTCGTCGTGCTGCTGCTGGTCGACCGGCGACCGTTGCTCGAGCTCGTGGCGTCGTGGACGCGGCTCATGAGCTCGTCCGGCAGGTCGGACGCGCGCACGCGCACTTCCTTCACGGCGTCGGAGGCCCGTTGCGCGAAAGCTCCGCTCGTGGTGAGGGCGTACAGGCCGGCACCCGCTGCCGGGAGGACCAGCCAGCGCGCACGCGGCCCTCTCCGCACATCCTTGCCCTGCGCCGCGTCGGCCACGTTCCCGATGCGCTCACCGAGGTCGATCACCTGTTCCGAGAACTTCTTGATGCTTGCCATCTTGACCCCTTCACTCGATATCTGACACTCGCAGAAGTCATTCCCAGCCTCTGATCCCGGAAACCCGCCCAACGGTTGACCTGAGGGGCCAAAAAAGTGATCTCATTTGCCCTTCGTACTGTTGCCGGGCAATAGGGAGAGAGAGGCAGGTCACTATGAGTCTGAGGGGGACGTGGCGAGTGCTGCTCGCCATTTCGGTGATCGCGCTGGCCATATCAGGCAGCGCGGTCGCACAAAATGACGAAGGCAGCATCAACTTGGAAGTTGATGACAGCCTCGTCGAGGTCACCGTGGCGAGCAAAGCTGCGGCCATCGACCTCCAGCTGAAAGCCGATAACTTCGGCGTCGAGTTCAACGACCACTATCTACGGCACAACGACGACGGCACGTTCACCGTGACCGTCTTCGCCTCGGGGGCCGAGCTCGACGCGCTGGCGGCCGCCGGGTACCAGATCGGCACGACGCTCCAGGGCCCGAGCGCTTCGTTCGAGTCGCTCTCCGAGATGAATTCGGCGCGCGCGCTCGAGGCGAAGTCCGGTGAGGCAGCCCTCGGCGATCCGCCGGTGATCGCGGATGACGACGAGCTCGTCATCCTGCGGGCGGACTATTTCGAGAACTACGCGGGCCGATACCTGTCCGTCGAGGCGAAGGACCGCTTGGGCGCCGCCGCGCCTTCGGGCAGCACCTACATCGGTCCGGCCGTGTCCGTCTCCTGGAACGCGGGCGCAGGCCCGATCGACCAGGGCCCGCGGCCGATGAACATCAACATTGACCCGGACACCACGCCCGATACCTACATCGAGCACCGGATTCTCATCCGCATCGGCAACGTCGGCGAAGGCGCCGCCGCGCCGACGAAGATCCGCCTCGGGTCGAGCACCGGCGCAAGCCTCGAGGGCAACGTCTCCACGTGGCTCGGCACCGGGGTGCCGCCGGCGGTTCCGGGCTACCTGTCCGACTTCACGACGCGGTACATGGATCCGACCGAGGTCAGAGCGCGCTTCTTCGCGCTGGCCGACGAGTACTCGAACATCGCCGAGCTCGTGAAGCTGCCGTTCAAGACGAACGGTTATCAGCGCAAGGCGCAGGCCAACATGGCCGGCTCCACGACGCCGGGCGGCACGCCGACGGCGCCGGGGAGCAGCCCGCCCGGCTCGCAGACCGGCGCCACTGTCGTTCTCACGTCCCGCGCGTGGGGCCATGAGGGCGGCAACGCCATCACTGCCGAGTTCGTGAACCCCGGCGCGGCGGACGCACCGCTCATGGTCGGAATGATCGGCGACGACCTCTCGGTCAGCCTCGCGACCAACGCGACCGGCGCTCTGTCGAGCACGGCCGCCCAGGTGGTCGCGGCGATCAACGCACATGTGGGCGCGAATGCGAAGCTCGTCGCACTCACGTACCGCGGCAACGCCGGCG
>CAWAQJ010000012.1:0-261401 GCA_963784175.1 uncultured Actinomycetes bacterium
ACACCACGTGGTCGCTCTGGCTTCTCGCGATCGGCATTGTCCTTCTCATGTAGGGGACAGACCTCACCCGCAGCATCGGCGCCAGGGCGCAGAGGCCCTTCGGTCTACGCCCCGGCGCTGATCTGATGGTTAGGAGTGGAGGGCGGGCACCGTTGCGGTGGCGGTTGCCTCGATGAGTTCGGTGACGATTGCGGGCTTGGACATGAGATCGCGTGGCTGCCCTCGGACTGGTCACGGTCGACCCCGACGCGCCGACATCTCGCGCTGAGCCGACGGCGGGATCATCCGGTCATCGGTCGCGACGAGATACCAGGTCGGCTTGCTCCGCCACGCCGGGTCGCTCACCGTGCCACCAGCGCGCCCAGACCCGAGGACCTGCGAGTCGGCCATGAACGCGGCCTGTTCCTCGCGCAGGTCGTCCGCGAAAGACGCATGGAACTCTCGCGGTCGAGGAAGAGAAACCCGTCCTGCGGCGGGAGAATCGGCGGCTGCGGCCCGTCCGTCGGAAAGCCTCGAGGAGGGTTTGACCGATTCGCCGCGTCCGGAACGAAGGCGGTGATGTACACGACGGCGGCGACGTTGGGTGCGTGCCCGCCTCGGTGACCACGGCACCGCCATAGGAATGGCCGACGAGGATGACCGGCTCGCCCGCTGCGTCGATCGCCCGTCTGGTCACCGCGACGTCGTCTTCGAGCGTGACGGTCGGGTTCTGGACGACACTGACGGTGTAGCCGTCCTTCTTCAGGTGCTCGTACACGCCCTGCCAGCCGGAGCCGTCTGCAAAACCGCCGTGGACAAGGACAACGGTGGGGGTCTCGGACGTGCTCATGAGAGCTCTTTCCTGGGGTGGGTTGAGCGTACCCGAGCAGACCTAGCCGTTCGTCGGGCGCGCGCCGAGTGAATGTCGCGGCACATCCACCGGCTGCGTTCGATTACTCCCCGCGAAATTCCGGCGGCGATGCGATCGAATGCGACCGGTGTCGGCCGCGTGGAGATCCTGCCGGGGCCGCTACGCCGCGGGTGCGGTCATTGCTGGAGTCTCGCTCCAGTCGGGATCAGTTTGCGCTCGGCGAAGTGCCGGCTCTGGTCGACCTTCGCGAAGGTGTCGAGGATCGGAGGGAGGCGAATGATCTTGCGGTCGCCGTCCTCGGTGTAGACGTCGTGCGCGATCGTGTAGCTCTCTCCGGTCGCGCGGTCGCCGTCGAGAGTGACGATGCTCTCGCCATTGAAGTGCGTCGTCGCTTCGTCGCGGTTGAGGTCGTCGAACACGGGTGTGAGCGCTTGTCGTCCGTGGAGGACGTAGGTCGGCTCGCTGCCTTCGCCGTCCATGTGGACCGCGAAGACGGAGTCCTCGGTGAAGAGCGCCTTCTGACCGTGCGCGTCGCGGCGGTCGACCAGTGTGCGTACGCGTCGAAAAGATCGCGCAAGGCGAGCCGTTCGGCAGCTTCGGTCATGGTGAAACCGGTGTCGCCGGCCATTGGTGCCTCCTCAGGGTCGGTTCGGTTGATGATCATGGAGCTGTCGGCTCCTCGCCGTGGGTCTACGGCCGCCGTCCTCCCATCCCACGTGCAGTCCTTACGCTCGGCGTGGGTCTTGAGCACGTGACGCGAAGAAGCGCTGGACCGCGTCGAGCGGCTCGACGTTGCGTTGAGCGCGAGCGAGCGATGAGGGAGCCCTCGAGCACGGCCATGAGCACCGTCGCGTGTGCTTCGGCTTCCGCTTTCGGCGCCCCAACCTCGTGTCAACGTCCATGACAGACGCTGGCCACCCTGCGAACAACTCGCTGATATGGGTTCGGAGGCTGTCTTGTCGGCCGCGTCGCAAATGGTCGCGGCCAGTGGGCAGCCCAAGGCGAAGTCGTGGTCGACGAGCAGGCGCCGCCATGGGGTCACGATCACGCTGATCGCTTCGGGAAAGGTCTCAGCTTCGCTGAGCAAGAGTTCGGACCGTCGAAGAGCTCACCGAGTGCGACATCGATGGCTTCGGTCACGAGCTGTGTCTTGCCGCCCGGGAAGAAGCGGCCGAGCGAGCCGCGGGGGCCGCCGGAGTGGGCGACGACCTCGCGGAGCCCTGTGCCGTGGATGCCACGCTCACGGATGAGCGTCGCGGCGCTCTGAACCATGCGCGCGCGAGCTGGAGAACGCCGTCGACCCGCGGGCGTGTCCTTCGCTTCGCGCTCTGCAGCCATAGCGCCAGGGTAGGACATTTCGAGGACGACCGTCATCGCTTCTGCTAGGGTCTGCTTCCGATGACGACCGTCATCGAAAGCCGGATCGGCCAAGAGCAACGTCCGCCGATTCTTCGCCGACGCGATCGGCTGGAAATCGCAGCGCGACCGGGCCGATCGTCGACTGGCGAAAGGCCCATCGGGGCTGAAGGAGGAGAAAGGTAGATGAGCGCAGAGGCGGGTTCGCCGATCACTACCTACTTCCGAGTCTGCGACGGAGTGCGAGTGAGGTTCGCCGACAACAAGGCAGACTCGGACATCACCGTGCTGCTGCTGGCGCCGTGGCCCGAAAGCCTGTGGGCCTTCCGTCGCATCTGGGACCGCGTCTCGGCAGTCGGGCGGGTCGTCGCCATCGACATGCCGGGATTCGGCCACTCCGACGGTCGCCCGGAACTGATCGCCCCGGACGCCTCGGGAGCGTTTCTGGCCGGCCTGATCGACGAGTGGGGCCTGGGGGCTCCGCACGTCGTCGGCCCGGACGTCGGCACGGCCGCAGCGCTCTTCCTTGCCGCGAAGGCTCCGGAGCGCGTTACGAGCTTGACCCTCGGCGGCGGTGCTGTCCGCTTCCCGATCGAAGCGGCGGCGCGCTCAAGGAGATCATCGAAGCGCCGAGTCTGGACGTCGTGCGCGGGCTGGACGCCAGAACCAACATCGGCTACGCCGTCGAGGCCGCTGCCGCGAGCGCCAGCGAGCCCGAAGTCCACGAGGACTATGTCAGCGCCTACGACCTCGGGCGCTTCGCGGAGTCTGCACGGTTCGTGCGGCATTACCCCGAGCAGAACCCGGTGTTGCGCGACCTGCTGCCGACGATCACCACGCCGACCCAGATCGTGGCCGGGCGCGACGATGACCTCGTGCCGTGGTCGAACAACCAGTACCTCGACGACCTCCTCCCCAACAGCGAGATCCATCCCCTCGACGCCGGCCACTTCGCGTGGGAGCAAGCAGCGGAGGAATACGGCCGCCTGATCGTCGACTGGGTGAGCGGGGGCTATCGGCGTGCCGCAGCGGGCTAGCCGTCAGGTGGCCGCAGACTGGAATTCAGCTCACGCGGCTCGGAATCACCGCAAGGCGTTGGTGTAATGGCAGATGCGATGTCGATGGATGTGATCACGGCGGACGGACGAGGCCGCGTGCTCGCGGACGGCAACGCGATCCCGTTGCTCGGCCTCGGTGTGTGGCAAATACCAAACGGCCACGAGTGCGTGGATGCCGTCCGGTGGGCACTCGAGCTCGGGTACCGACACATCGATACGGCGCAGGCATACGGCAACGAGGAAAGCGTGGGACAGGGGTTGCGCGAAAGCGGAGTCCCACGCGACGAGGTCTTCATCACCACGAAGTTCTCTCCACGGCGAAACGATCCGGTCGCGGAGATCGAACACAGCCTGCAGCGACTCGGAGTCGACCACGTCGATCTGTACATCATCCACTGGCCCGCGGGCGGCCCGACCTGGGCGTGGCCCGGGATGGAGCAAGCCCGTGAGCTCGGCTACGCCCGGTCGATCGGGGTCTCCAACTTCGGCGTCGACGACCTGCGGAAGCTGCTGGCGACGACCACGGTCTCGCCGGCCGTGGATCAGGTGCAGTTCAGTCCGTACGAGTACCGCAAGGCCCTCCTTGAGGCGTGCGACCAGCACGGGATCGCGCTCGAGGCGTACAGCCCACTCGGATCAGGCCGTCACCTCGGCAGCGACACGGTCGCGCGGATCGCACGGCGTCACGCGCGCACTCCCGCCCAGGTGTTGCTGCGCTGGTGCGTCGAGCGAGGCATCCCGATCATCCCGAAGTCGACCCACCGAGAGCGCATCGCCGAGAACGCCCAGGTCTTCGACTTCTCGCTCTCCCCTGAGGATCTCGCGGAGCTCGACGCGCTCGACCGCACTGGTGGCACCGACCGCGCTCTCGAGAGAAAGTGGTGGCGAAGCTGAGGCACGGGCCAAGAGCGCCCTTCATCAATTGCGATTGGACAGCGTTGGTTAGGATCGCGCCCTTTCCCTTTTCCCAGCAGAGGAGTAGGCAATGGCGCGGAAGACGGTGTTCGTTTCGGATCTCTCAGGGAAGGCGATCGAGGAAGGTAAGGGCGCGAAGATCCGGATCACGTTCGATGACGCTCGCCGTGGGTCATACGAAGTGGACGCGACCGCCGACGAGGCGGCGGAGCTAGGGCGGAAAGGTCGACAGGTGGCGCGTCGCGGGCGAAGGCCGAGGAACGCTTAGCCAGGTGCGGATTGAGCGAGAACGGCTGACCAACCGAGCTGCAGCGACTATGTTCGCTCCATACGGGCCATAGAGCCAGTTTGGAGGGCGTCCAAAGGGGCGCCCTCACTACCTTTGCGACAGGGGAACGAAGTGCCTGCCTCGCACATCAGGATCGGGACGCAAGAGCCGCCTCTCGCCCGAGGTTCAAAGACGAGCCCGCCTCTGTCCGCACTCAGGCGCGATGGAGTTCGTCGTAGATCCGATCGAGGAGGGCGGGGTTCGTACGAGCGGCCTCAATCACGACGCCAGCGCACCGAGCCGGGGCACGTGATGGATCGGTGGAACGCCGCTGGAACAGACCCCTGGACGCAGGCGGACGATCTGGGACTGCGGCGAGGCCGGGCTATACTCGAAGCCGGTTTTCCAAGCCGTGCCGACGTAGCTCAGCTGGTAGAGCACTTCACTCGTAATGAAGGGGTCCCCGGTTCGAGTCCGGGCGTCGGCTTCTAGGATTCAAGCGGGATTGAGCGGCCCCGTAGCGTTCCTAGCGGCCGCGCTCGGTGCCCAATCCATGCCCATACGCCTCGTTTTTCGCGTCGTAGGCATCGAGTATCGTCAGCGAGCTCGGCCCGCCGTGGTACGCGATCACGGGAGCCGACGGGCAGGAGCTCTCGGACCGATGGCAGGAGGCTCAGTCGCTGAAGGATCATGTCCGGGACATTTGGGCGCGGGTCGAGGCAGCTCGGCCAGACGAGGAGGCTTCCCCGGAACGATGAGGATCAGAGCAGCAGTCCTCGAGACCTTCGGCGATCCCTCAAACGTCACTTCTGGGTACGAAACGGGTACGTGAGCACGGGCACGCGCGGGCGAGGGCGTCCACGGTAGTGAGTCTATCCGCGGCACGGTCGGTTCTCACTACCTGGATACCCGTCAGGGGCGGCGTTCGCTCGCCGCTGCCCGTCTCAAACGGCCATCTAGGCAGCCGCGCCGCGGCGTCGTAGCCTGACCCTTGCCTGGGCGTGGGCAGAGTAATCCTAGGGAGACCTTGCGGCCTGCCTCCCGGCAAGCCGTGCGGAGATGATCCTTCATGCTGTTCCGGCCCCTGTTCGTACGCCCGGTTGAGCCGGCTCCGCGGAGTTTGATCTCTAGACGAGATCGCGGCGCTCGAGGCGCGCTGCGGCTGCGGCAAACGCTAGCCCTACCCAGCCAATCATCACAAGGAGCGCGACGGCGGGCGTGAGTTGCTCCTCACCCTCACCGAAGACATCCTCGAGCCCGATAAAGCCGTTCGGTGCGCCCACCGTCGGTCCGAACTTGCCTACTTCGGACGCCAGCCCGATGACCGCCGGCTCGATCGCGAAGGTCATCAGAAGCAGTCCGACGATGGCCACGATCTGGTTCCGGATGAGCCCACCGATGCAGACCCCCAAAGCGCCTAGATAGGCAGCGACGACCAGATTGCGCCACAGGCCATCGGCCAGGTCTCCGAGACCGACGGTCGGAAGGTCTCGGGCGGACAGGATCAGTATGCCGATGGCCATGATCGTGACGGTGACGATGAGCGAGATCGCGATTCCCGCGACCGCGTAGGAAATCGTCTTCGCGCTGAGCAGCCGCAGCCGCCTCGGCGCTGCAAGGACGGTGCTCGTGATCGTTCGGTGCCGCCACTCGCCGGCCATGCCCATCACGCCGAGCAGCAAGATGAAGAGGCCCGTGAAGTCCGTGGCGAAGAGATCGCGCGCGTCGTCCTCTGTCCACTCGTCTTGGAGCGTCGTGGTGAGTACCACGACGAGGAGCGAGATCGCCAGCGCCGCGGCGGTGAGCACGATGAATGTCCGCGTCGTGCGCAGCTTGATCAGCTCGGCGCGCAGCAGCGCTTTCACGATCCGTCATCCGTGAGCGCGAAGAAGGCTGCTTCGAGCGAGCGCATCTTGGGTGTGAGGCCGAGGATCGTGACCTGCTCTTCCGCCGCAATCGGGCCAACCTGCTCAGGGCTGGCGCTCTGGACGAGCAGGACGTCGCCGTCGCGCTCGACCGTGTAGCCCCGGCGTTCGAGCGCCTGGGCCAGCCGCTCCGGGTCGGGCGTTCGCACCTCTGTTGCCGGGCCGTCGCCGCCGCCAAGAACCTGCTCCAGCGTGCCCTGCCCGCGGAGTTCTCCGTGGGAGATAATGACTACGTCGTCCACGGATTGGGCCACCTCGGCGAGCAGGTGGCTCGAGACGAGGACCGCGCGCCCTTTGCCCGCTTGCTCGCGGAGCAGCCCACGCATCCAGCTGATCCCGGGCGGATCCAGGCCGTTGGTCGGCTCGTCGAGGATCAGGACCTCCGGATCGCCGAGCAGTGCCGCGGCGATTGCGAGCCGCTGCCTCATTCCCATCGAGTAGCCCTTCACCCGCCGGTTGCCTGCGTCGCTGAGCCCTACAGTGGACAGCACCTGGTCGACACGCTCGTCGGGATGCTCGCCTGCAGCCGCGAGAACGCGTAGGTGGTTGCGTCCCGTTCGGCCCGGGTGAAAGGCGGCGTCCTCGAGCACGGCGCCAACTTGGGCGCTCGGCCGGTCGAGCTGATGGTAGAGACGACCGCCGAAGGTCGCCGTCCCCGCAGTCGGCCGCACGAGCCCGAGCAACGCGCGGAGCGTTGTGCTCTTACCCGCGCCGTTCGGCCCGAGGAAACCCGTGACGCGCCCGGCTTCGATTTCGAAGCTGAGCCCCTTGACCGCCTCCACTCTTCCGAACCGCTTGTGAAGATCGCGAATCTCGACGACGGGCATGTGGCGGCATGATCGCAGAGGTTGCCCGGCGGGGCAGCATGGCGCCCGCATCGACCAGCGTCAGGCGGTCGGCGGAACCGTTACCGAACCGTTCAAGCGACAATCCCGCACGCTCGCACACGCGACGTCGCTGCGGCGTAGCATCGAACCGAGATGGGAAGGCTCGTGATCAGCGAGAACGTCACGCTCGACGGAGTCGTCCAGGACCCGGCCGGTACGGAAGGGTTCGGGCGCGGCGGCTGGGTCGGACGTGTCGGCGAGCGGGGTCGCGAAGAGGCGGCCAAGGTCTTGCTCGACGAGGCGCTGGGCGCCGAAGCCCAGCTGTTCGGTCGCCGAACCTACGAGTTCCTCGCCGCGCGGTGGCCATCCCGGAGTGGCGAATTGGCGGACAGGTTGAACGACATGCCCAAGTACGTCGTGTCCTCGACTCTGAAGGATCCCGACTGGAACAACTCGACGGTGCTTCCGGGTGACGTCGTGAAGGAGGTCTCGAAGCTGAAGGAGGAGCTAGACGGAGAGATCGTCGTCGCCGGCAGCATTCGGCTCGTCCGCACGCTGATGGAGAACGACCTGGTCGACGAGTTGCGGCTGATGATCTACCCGGTCGTGCTCGGGGCCGGCGAGCGCCTCTTCGGCGAGATCAGCGACCAAAGGCCGGTGCGCCTCGTCGAGACCCGGACCGTCGACGACCTCGCCTACCTCACCTACGAGTCCGTCTGAAACGTCTAGCCCGGGTGGACGCCCCGCCGAATGGGACTAGGCGCCTGGGGGACATTCGTGAACGCTGGCCCACGTCAGGCCACTACCGCCTGAGTAGAACGAATTGGGCAGAACCAGCGAACGTTGTTCGCGGCCGTGGTCGAGCACGTGCCACGCGAGGCAAGCGCGGGAATGAACCACTAGCAGCGACGGTCGAGTAAGGACGTAGCGTCGCTGCCCACGAGGCGCAAGATACGGCGATAGCGTTCAGGGACACGCGCCCTACTCGTCAGGGGCGGTGCGGAATGCATAGAGCCGCTAGTGCTGGCCGTACCAATCACTAGTGCTGGCCGCACCGACCTCGCCCTAGCGACTCTGTACGTTCGGGTCGTGAGTACCGCCGAGCTTCCTGTACCGCGCGTGACCCTCGCCCCGAGCTACGGGCGACGCCGGCGCAACACCCTCGCCGCAGCCGCCTGGGTCCTGGTCGGGGCGCTGCCGCTCGTCGGCCTCGTCTCGCTCGTGCTGCGCGAGCAGCTCGATCCGAACTGGTTGAATCCACAGGTCCACTTCACCGTGTTCTTGACGGTCGGCATCGGCGTCTCGCTACTCGCCGTCGCCGCCGGGGAAGCGGCGAACCGCCGCGGCGACGCCCGCGTCCAGCTGATCTCGCTCGCCTTCCTCGCGACGGGCGGTTTCCTCGGCCTGCACGCGTTTGGGACCACAGGAGTGCTGTTCGCGCACGAGTACGCGGGGTTCAAAGTCGCGAATCCCGTCGGCTTAGTCCTCGCTTCGCTCTTCGCTTTCGCTTCGGGGTTCGTTGATGTGCGTCCTTCGTTTGCGCCGTTCGTCGTTCGGCACCGCGTGGCGCTGCGCCGGACGGTGCTGGGCGCCTTGGCCGTGTGGCTCCTCTGGACGGTCATCGAGATGCCGCCGCTAGACAACCTCTACAGCGAAGGCGGGTCCAATGGCCTGA
Organism: uncultured Actinomycetes bacterium; assembly: GCA_963784175.1. GTDB lineage: Bacteria > Actinomycetota > Thermoleophilia > Gaiellales > Gaiellaceae > JAIBJN01. Next base: position 8,875 of record CAWAQJ010000012.1, read on the forward strand.
TCACGGCGATGGCGGCGCTCGGCGGGCTCGCCTACGCCGTCGCGGCGGCCCGCTACTGGTACGTCTATCGCGGGCGGATAGCGCTGCTCCAAGCGAGCGTGATCGCCTGCTTCGCCCTCCTGGCCCAGGCGATGATCGGCGTGGCGCTGACCGGCGAACGCGCCTGGCACGCGAGCTGGTGGTGGTGGCACGGCCTCATCGTGACGGCGTACGCCGCGGTCAGCTACGCCGCGCACCGTCAGTGGCGCGACGAGCGGTTCCGCACGCTCTACCTGTCCACCACGCGCGAGCGGGTGCAACCGGTGAGCGTCCTCTTCAGCGACCTCGCCGGCTTCACGGCGTTCGCCGAGCGCGCGAATCCCGCGGACGTCGCAAGGGTGCTCGACACGTACTACGCCGCCGCGGTACCGCTGATCACGCTTAGGTTCGGGGGCGACGTCGAGAAGTTCATGGGCGACGGCATGATGGTCACCTTCAACACTCGAGGCGACCAGCCCGATCACGCCTTGCGAGCCGCCCAGGCTGCGCTCGCGATCCAGCGGGAGCTGACCGCCGTCGCTGAGGCCAACCCCGGATGGCCTCCGCTGCGCGTCGGCGTGAACAGCGGCCTCGCGTCTGTGCGCGAGATGGGCGGCGACGGGTTCGTCAGCTATGTGGTCGTGGGCGACACGGTCAACACGGCATCGCGGCTCGAGGGCGAGGCACCCGAGGGCGGCGTGCTGATCGGCGCCGAGACCCGTCGGGCGCTCCCGGAGGGCAGCATCGTCGAGGCCGTTCCGGGGTTGCGGGTGAAGGGCAGGGAGGAGGCGGTCGATGCGTACCTCCTTCACGGGCTGCCCCATTCGCGCTGACTCACGGTTTCTGGTCGTTAGCCGTGGCTCAGGGACAAAACGGTGTACGCGGTCGATCCCGCGGCATTGGAGTGCTGGCCGCGGATCAAGCACCTAGCCCGTGGTTGAAGAGGTTCGTCGGGGCGGCACGCCGGCGGACGGGCTCGGGGATGGACGGTCACGGCGAGTAGCGTGGATCAAATAGGCCAGAACACACTCGCCTGGGCCAGCGTTCGGGAATGTCCCCGAGCACTCTCGTTTCCGCCTGCTCTCGACGACCCGGGCTAAGCTCGACTGAAGCCGCCGATGGCCAAGCTCTCAGCACAGGTATCCGGAGGGGCGAGCCCCGCCGAGGGGGCTTCCTACGAGACCCGTCCGCTCGACGCGTCCACGTGGGACGCCTTTGCGGAGCTGGTCGAGCGCAACAACGGGGTCTACGGAGGGTGCTGGTGCATCGCCCATCACTCCGAGTACCAACGCGGCGTCAGCGATCCCCGCACTCTGAAGGAGGAGCTGGTCAGGGCTGGCCGCGCACATGCGGCGCTGGTCTTCGACGAGGATGACCTCGCGCAGGGCTGGTGCCAGTACGGCAGTCCGGAGGAACTCGGGCTCAAGCACACCCGTGAGTACGCGAAGAACCCGCCGCCTCGTGCGCGCTGGCGGATCGCCTGCGTCTTCGTCGATAAGGGCCATCGCGGCCGCGGCGTCGCGAGGGCGGGGCTGGAGGGCGCACTCGCCCAGATCGCCGCCGCCGGCGGCGGTCTCGTCGAAGTGATCTCCGAGGTAACCGCCGGACGGGAGGCCCAAAGCCGGTTCCTGTTCAGCGCGACCGCCGAGCTGTTCGAGCAATACGGGTTCACGAGAGGACGGCAGGTCGGCAAGCACGCCTGGATCCTGAGCCGCGAAATCGATCCGGTGTAGCGGACACGCGCACGCCGCAAGAAGAAACACGGTTTGGGGGACAGGTAGCCGTGACCTGTGCCAGCTCTCGCCTGACATCGCTCGGAGGACCTGCCGCGCTGAGTAGATAGGACAAATTGGTCAGAACAGGCGCAGCCCGGTCAGCCACCGCGCGACCGCGTAACACTGGCGCAACATCCCACGGCGGCGGCGCGCCGTAGCTTGAGACATGACTCTCTCGAGAACATATTCAGTGCTCGCAGCTCTGACCGCAGCCTCCGCCCTTGTTCTCGCAGCATGCGGAGGCGACGGCTCCTCGAACTCCAGCCCGGCCACCGGCACGACCTCGGGCGAGACTGTCGCCGTCGCGAAGGTCGACGGCGTGGGCGACGTCCTCGTCGACTCGCAGGGAGCAGCGCTCTACTCGCCCGACCAGGAGACGGGCGGCAAGGTGCTCTGCACCGGCGCCTGCACCTCGATCTGGGTGCCTCTGACGCTCCCCGACGGCGCTCAGCCGACAGGCTCGTCCGACGTCAGTGGACAGCTCGGCGTCGTCCAGCGGCCCGACGGGACCGAGCAGGTGACCTACGAGGGGAAGCCCCTCTACAGCTTCGTGGAGGACCGCGCGCCGCAAACGGTGACGGGAAACGGCTTCGCCGACAGCTTCGGCGGCACGAGCTTCACCTGGCACGTCGCCGCGGTGGGCCCCGTCTCCGGCGGCTCGACGTCTACGGAGGGAGGCTACGGCTACTGAGACAGCTTGGCCAGGGCGGCCCGACCGGCCCGGGCGTCCGACATCGCTCGTCGCGCCTGACGCCTGGAATGCCCAACGGGCGTGCCCGGCCGACCCTGGCCGACCCCCAACCGCGGCTCAGTTGTCCCGAATGTTGGCGGGCGTCACGAGGTACGCCATAAAACCTATGCCCAGGGCACCGATCGTAAGTACCGCCTCAGACACTGGATCTCCGCCAAACATGTTCACATCGACGCATCCAGCAGCTCCCGGCGCGTCAGTAAGTTCAGAAACAGGCTTGCACTCGTCAACTCGCCCAAAGAGGAACCAGAGAACAAGGAAACCGACTGGCGTGGCAAACACCGCCGCAATCGCCTTCGCAACCACTGCAAGGCGGCGTCTAACACGTTCCGCACGTCGCCACAAGACTCCTGAGCCCCCGGGGACGGGTTCAAGGGCTGCCCCGTCTCCGTTCCCCCTTCGGTGAGCGCGTCGAGGGCCGCCCTCCACGCTGAGTAGCGTGGATCAAATAGGCCACAACACACTCGGCCGCTCCGATGAGTTCTCGGTGGTTTGTCAGTCTCTACGGCGATACGGCCGAAGCGGCAGTCGGACAAGGAGTCATGAGATGACCGGAATGGATGCTGTGGAGAAGCAAGTCGAGGCGTTCGTGGCGGTCGGTACACAATGAACACCCCCGCCTCGATCACCATCACGCCAGTCTTCGTTGCCGACCTTTCCGTCGAGGGCGAGCGGATGCCGGTCTACGTGCACGTCATCGACCATCCCGATGCGCGCGTGCTGGTCGACACCGGCATGACGGAGCTGCACCCGGCGATGGCCGACATGGATCCCCGCCTCCAGCCGCTGAGCGAGCAGGACTTCGATCTCGCCGGCATCGACATCGTCGTCAACACACACCTGCACGCCGACCACTGTGGCGGCAACCACCTCTTCGCCGGCAAGCCGATCTACGTCCAGCGTCGGGAGCTCGACGACGCGCGCAGCGAGGACGACTACACCATTCGCGAGTGGGTCGAGGCGCCCGGCGTGCGGTATGTGCCGGTCGACGGCGAGCACGAGCTGCTGCCCGGGCTCCGACTCGTCCCGGCGCCGGGCCACACACGCGGCATGCAGATGGTCGTCGTCGAGACCGGCGGGCGCCCGGTCATCGTCGGCGGCGACGTGGCGGTGTGGTTCGGCGAGTTCGACGAGCCGCCCACCGAAGGCCGGCAGCGGGTCCTTGCGCTCGACCCCGAGCTCGTCTGGCTCACGCACGAGCACGAGCCATGGCGACCACCCACCGTCTGAGGCATCACGCCGGCCCCCGGGGCAACTCGTCGGGCCACGAGTCGATCGTCACGTTGACGCCCGACCACACCGGCCTCGTCGAGGGTCCTTCACCCGACGGCCTGTCAGAACCCGGAAACGGCATACTCCATGCCGAAATCGTGCAGGAGAATGCTCACCGGTCCCACGCCTCCCTGGAGCGCGGCCTCCGCGAGAAGAAGGCGGAGAAGATCGTCCGTCTCGTCGAGACGGTCAGCTCATGGGACGGCGCCACGGTGCTGGACATCGGCACCGGCGCCGGCGTGATCGCCCACACGCTCGCCCAGAGGGTCGGGCCCGAGGGCGAGGTGCACTCGCTCGACATCGGTGACGAGCGCGTCGAGAAGGAGGGCTACAGGTTCCAGCAAGTGACCGACCCGCGCCTCCCCTTCCCCGACAAGACGTTCGACATCGTCCTCTCGAACCACGTTATCGAGCACGTAGGGGACACGCCCGAGCAGAACCTGCACGTCGCGGAGATCCATCGCGTCCTGAAGGACGACGGGCTCCTGTACCTGGCGACCGCCACCCGCTGGCTCGTGATGGAGCCGCACTACCACCTGCCGTTCCTGAGCTGGTTCCCGCGCCCGCTCGCGGGCGTCTACCTCCGCGTCACGCGGCGCGGTCGCGACTACGACTGCTACCTCCCGAGCCACCGACGCCTACGGCAGCTGCTCGCCGACTCGGGGTTCCGCTGGAAGGAGCCGGTCTTCGAGGCCATGCGGCTGATGGCCGAGATCGAGCAGCCGACGGGCATGACCAAGCGGATCCTCACGGCTCCGGAGCCGGTGCTGAAGGCGATCCGGCCGGCGATCCCGACCATCATCTTCCTGGCGCGGAAGGCATAGCTACCGCAGGTCGCGGTTCGACTCCATGTCGAACCACATGGCGAAGAGCAGCAGCTGGAGCCCGGAGATGACGAGCAGGGCGACGAGCACGATCGTGGCCGCCGGCAGCGTGTTCCCCATCAGGCGCAGCACGGTCTCCGCCAGGCCGAGCCCGACGCCCGCGAGGAAGAGCAGCAGCCCGAGCGCCCAGAAGAGGACGAGCGGGTGGAAGTCGCGGATCACGTACTTCGACCCGAGCCTCCAGAAGAAGCCCTTGAAAAGCAGCCAGGAGATCGTCGGCACCACCCTCCAGAGACGGATCCCGCTGCGCTCCCCCACCCCGTAGATCGGCCGCGACGGATAGTCGCGGACCCGGCGGTTCCACACGTTCAGGTGGACGAGCATGTCGTTCGGGAAGCCGTAGCGCGGGTAGAGGCGGTCGAGGTCGAGCATCCTGAGCGCCTCCAGGCTCACGGCCGTGTAGCCGGACTGCGAGTCGGCCACGTGCCAGTAGCCCGACGCGACCTTCGTGAAGAGCGAGAGCGCCGCATTCCCGAGGTAGCGGGTGTGCGGGATCAGATTCCACGCCTGGCCGGTGAAGAGGCGGTTCGCCTTGGCGTAGTCGCACTCGCCGACGGCGATCGCGTGGACGAGGGTCTCGAGGTCGTCCGGATCCATCTGGCCGTCGGCCGCCATGACGGCGGTGACGTCCATCTCCTCGGCGATCGCGCGCTTGTAGCCGGTGACGATCGCCGCGCCGACGCCCTGGTTGCTCTCGTGGCTCACGACCTCGACACGCGGGTCACCCGCCCGGGCGCGCTCGGCGGTCGCGTCCTTCGAGGCGTCGTCGACGACGATGATCCGGTCGACGAACGCGGGGATGGTCGCAACGGTCGACCCCACGAGGGTCTCCTCGTTGTGGGCCGGGACGACGACGGCGACGCTCTTCCCCTCGTACACGCCAGGAAGTATGGGGGCGGGCGTGGACGACCGGCGGCCGCTAGGCCCTGCGGCGCCGACCGGCGATCGGATCCCAGGCCAGCGCGGCGACCAGGCCGACGATCAGGCCGATGAGCGCACCGACGACCATGGAGCTCCGGTTCGAGCGCGGCGTGACCGCGGACGCGCGCGCCTCGGTCACGACCTGGCCCTTCTCGACGTCGCGCGCCTGGGCGAGGAGGAGCTCGGTGTCGAGCCGCTCCTCGGAGAGATCGGAGCGATCGCCGCGCGCGAAGCCGAGGAGGGTGACAGCCGTGAGACGATCCTGCGACGAGGCGCCGGAGTCGGAGGCTGCCTCGGTGAGCCGCGCGATGGCCGCCTCAGCGGCCTCGATGTCGGTCTCCAGCTCCTCCAGGCGCGCCTCGTAGGCGGCGATCTTCGTGTCGGCGTAGGCCGACGTCCGCTCGACGACCTCGGCCGCGAGCAGGTTGGTCGCCTCGGCGACCGTCCGGCGCGCCCACGGCCCGCGGACGGCGATCTCGAACAGCTGGTTCGTCTGCCCCGTGCGCACGACCGCGCCCGAGACCTGGCTCGTCGAGATGCCGGCGCGCAGGCGGCGGGGATCGACGCCGACCTGCTCGGCGACGTCCCCGACGACCTCCTCGCTGCGCGCGATCTCGCGCACGGCGGCGGGGTTCGTCTGCACGCTCGGGACCTGGGAGCCTCCCGTGGCCGAGAGCGGCTGGCCGAGATAGATGGTCGCCTCGGCGCGGTTGACGTCGCTCGACGCCGTCGAGGAGAAGATCCAGCCGATCAGCCCGCCGATGACGAGCCCGAGGACGAGCAGCCACCAGCGCCTGGCCAGCCGGCGGCCGTAGCGGCCGAGATCGATCTCCTGTTCCGCCTCCAGCTCCGGGAGCTCGCGGCCCCTGGGCGGGCGGGTTTCCGTGTCCGCGCTCATCGCGGCCCCCGACTCTAGCGGAGCGGTCTACGGGGACGTGCCGGTCGCGACGGCGGGCTCCTCTAGCATGCGCCCGCGTGAGCGCGCCGAACCCACCGCTCTTCGTCCTCGGCGTCCGGCGCTCGGGAACGACGCTCCTCCGGGTCATGCTCGACCGGAACTCGCAGCTCGCGGTCCCCGACGAGTCGTACTTCATCCCCCAGCTCGCGGACCGCCATCGGGGCCGTGTCGACGTCGACGCGTTCGTGGACGACCTGCGCCGCGTCGGGACGGTGCGCGAGTGGGAGGTCGACCCGGAGGAGGTACGCGCCCGGCTCCGGCCCGCCATGTCGGCCGGCGAGGCGATCGGCGCCGTCTACGAGACGTACGCAGCGGCGCGGGGAAAGGCGCGCTGGGGCGACAAGACGCCGATGTACATGCAGCACCTGGGCCTGCTCGAGCGGCTGTTCCCCGACGCGCTCTACGTCCACCTCGTGCGCGACGGCCGCGACGCCGCGGCGTCCTTCCTGCAGATGCCGGCGGGGATCGTGACGGAGTCCTGGGGGCACCCGAAGTCGGTCGCCGACTTCGCCTGTCAGTGGGGTACCGAGATCCGGGCCGCGCAGGCCCTCGGCCGGCGTGTCGGGCCCGGGCGCTACCTCGAGCTTCGGTACGAGCGGCTCGTCGAGTCGCCAGAGGACGTGCTCGAACAGATCTGCTCCTTCGCCGGCCTGCCCTGGGAGCCCTCGATGCTCGACTACGCGACGGAGGTGGACGTCAGCGCGCGGCCACACCAGCAGAACCTGAAGCGACCTCCGACGAGCGGCCTCCGGAACTGGCGAACCGAGCTCGCGCCCGGCGACGTCGCGGGATTCGAGGAGGTGGCGGGCGACGTCCTCGCAGAGCTCGGCTACGAGCTCGGCGACCCGCAGCGAGGAGGCGCCCCCGGCGCGCGGGCACGCGCCAAGCTCCTCGCGTACCGCGCGCAGGCATGGGGATGGCGGACTACCGGGAGCGCCGTCAGGCGCTCGCCCCTCTGGCCCCGCCGCCACCCGCCTCTCGGCTAGCGGGTGCCCCGCGGGCTGAGCCTGCCCTTGTAGGCGGCGAGGAACCCGTTGAGCGAGAAGTAGTAGCGGTTCCTGGTTGCGATCCCCGGCGCGTACGCGCCGAGCTTGTGGCGCCAGACGATCTTCCCGTCGGCGACCCGGAGCCCGGCCGTCTTGCCGTTGAGTGTCGAGACGAAGACGAGGTTCCCGACGACCAGCGCGGGCGAGAGGACCTTGCCGCCGACGTTCCGCGACCAGAGCTGGCTCCCGGTCGTCGCTCGGAGCGCACGCAACTGGCCGTCGAACCCGCCGACGAAGATGCGCCCGTCGGCGATGGCCGGGGTCGCGTAGCCCGTGGTGCCCATCGAGCGCGTCCAGACGATCGCACCGCTGCGCACGTTCAGGGCGACGATCTTCCCGGCTCTCGAGGTCGTGTACAGCCGTTGGCCGTCGGTCGAGGCGCTCGCGTAGAAGCTCTCGTACCGGAGCAGGTCGCGCTTGACGTACGTCGTCCAGAGCTCGTTGCCGTCCGAGCGCCGCAGGCAGACGACCGAGCCGGCGTAGGTCGTGATGCAGACACGGTTTCCCCAGATCGACGGGCTCGAGTTGATTCGTCCCCCCGTGTCGTAGGCCCAGCGGACGGCCCCGCTGGCCACGTTGACGGCGAAGAGCCTCCCGTCGGTCGAGCCGAAGTAGGCGGTGTTGTCGACCGCGACCGGCGACGATTCGACCCGACCCGCCGTCCCGACACGCCAGAGCACCTTCCCGTTCGCACGATTGAGCCCGGTGACGGTGCCGTCGTGCGAGCTGACGATCAGTCGTGGGCCCGCGATCGCCGGCGACGAAGCCATGAGGCTCGCCACCTTGCGTCGCCAGATGATGTCGCCGTTCTCGGCGTCGATCGCGAAGGTCGTCCCCTTCGCGTTGTTGACGTACAGAGTCCCGTCGCAGAACGTCGCCGGATACTCCATGAACCCGATGGCCCGGCCCCAGACCGCCTGCGTCGGCCTCCCGAGATCGATGTTCTCGCGGGCGAGGGTGCGCTGCGGGTTCCCGCCGAACGAGAGCCAGCAGGGCCCTTCTCCCTTGGGCTCGTCCGGCTCCTCGACCGTCTCGACCGGTTGCTCCTCGGTGGTCGTCGGCAGCTCCTCGGTCGCCGTCATCACCGAGACTCCGGCGAGCTCGGTGTCGATGCCGGCGTCGGGTGTATCCGTCGCGCGCAGGTAGGCGGCCACCGCCACGCCGGCCAGGACCAGCGCAACGACCGCGAACGCGACGATGAGTACCTTCTTCTTCACGAAAACCCCGAGCCGCCCAGTATGCCAGCGGCCCCGGAAGGGTCCCGCAGCTCAGTCGGCAAGCGGCTTTGCGACCACCGCGCCCGCAAGGCCGAGCGAGAGCCAGACGAGCGGGTCCTCGAAGAACCCGCTGTAGAAGAGCGAGCTCACGAAGATCGCCAGGAAGACCGCCGCGGTGCCGAGGCCGAGCACGCGGTCGCGTAGCCAGGCGAGATAGAAGAGCCGTGCCGCCGCCACGAGGAACGCGAGGTAGACGGCGACTCCAACGAGGCCGAGCTCAGCCGCCACCGTGAGAGGGGCCGTGTGCGAGGACTTCGCGAGCCGGTCCCGACTTTGCCCGAGCTCCTCGCTGACCTTCTCCTCGGCTCCGATCCCGACGCCGCCGAGCGGGTGCTCGCGCACGATGTCGGTCGAGTTCGCCACGAGGTCCGAGCGGCCGCCCGTCACGCGGAGGAGCGACTCGTCCTTCCCCACCGCCGCCAGCACCGCGCTCGCCAGGAGCAAGGGCGCCAGCGCGCCGACGAGGACGACTGTCCTGGTGCGCCCCGTCCCGGCCGCGGCCGCGACGAAGAGCACGCCGATGACGAGGGCGACCATGCTCGACTGCGAGTAGGTGAAGAAGAGCGCCAGCGCGAGGAAGGCGATGACCGCCGCTCCCGCGGCCATGCTCAGGCGCGTCAGCCAGAGACCGACGAGGACGACGAGGATCGCGACGACGAGGTGGCGCCCGTAGATGCTCGGGTCGCGCAGGAGCGATGCGGTGCGGAAGAAGCTCTCGTACGCGTTCCCGACCTCGAGGTCGCGCGCGAAGACGAGCTGGCGCGTCGCGCGCTCCCAGAGCCCGACGCCCGCGACCACGATCGCGATCCCTGTGAGTGTCCCGCCCAGCGCGAGCGGGAGCCACGGCGCGAGCGGCGCACGTGCGGCGATCCCGACGAGCAGCGCGAAGGGGAAGTAGAAGAACAGGAGGTCGACGGCGCTCGCGTCGACGTCCAGTGACCAGAGCGAGGAGACCGCGGCGAGACCGATGAAGGCGACGACGGGCACGGCGAGCAGCAGCGGCACGGCGACAACCTCGCGGCTTCGCAGCGCGCGCACGGCGAGGGCAATGCCCGCCGCGGCCAGCACGCCGTAGAGCGGCACGAGCAGGAAGGCTCGCTGCGAGCCGACGTCGAGCAGGATCCGGAACGGCGCCGCCGCGAGCAGGGCGACGGGCCACACCGCCGGGTAGCGCGTCAGGACTGCGGCCAGGCCGCCGACGATGCCCGCCAGGACGACCAGCGCACCGATCCGCAGGGGACCGTCGACGAAGCGCTCGAGGTCGTCCTCGGGCACGAGCGCGAAGGCGAGCGTGATCTCAGCGCCGGCGAGGACGGCAATCCCCGCCAGGAGCGCGATCCGCTCGCGCGCGAGCAGGACGAGCGTGGCGCCCACGGCCCCGCCGAGCGCAGCAAGCTGGATGACGGAGTCGGTCTCCACGGGGCCGCGCGCAACTCTACTGCGCGGCCTGGAGCGGCCTAGCGGGTTCCCTCGGCCTTCTCCCAGGTGGGCGACACGCCGCCCTGGCGCAGATACCGCGCCAGCGCGACCACGGTCGCCCAGCTCACGAGCGTGTAGTAGTGGGCGAGCGTGGCGCCGGGCAGGGGCATGCGCAGCCGGCCGGCCGCCGCGAGGCCGAGGAACGCGAGCTGGCCCACCAGGGCCGTGCGGTAGATCCCTCCCTCCCGCGCGAGCAGGAGGCTCGCCGCGAGGAGCTTCAGGTGCAGCAGGCCGCTGGCGTAGCGAAGCAGGCGGTGCGAGACGAGCTCGAGCGCGTACACCGGCGGGACGCCCGAGAGCATCCGGCCTTCGAACACCGTCCGCCAGCACCAGACGAACATCCGCACCTTCCGGCGGTACTCCTCTTCGTTGTCGCGCGAAGGCTTCTCGAAGGCGAGCGCCTCGGGCTCGTAGACCGCGCGGCGGCCCTTGCTCGTGAAGAGGTACGGAAAGCCGAGGTCGTGGCCGAGCGGGTACTCGACGTAGTCGCTGCGCCGCACGGCGTAGATGGAGCCGTTGCCGCCGGTGACGGAGCCGAGCGCCGACTCCTGCTCGCGCTGCCAGAGCTCGTAGCGCCAGTAGGCGCCCTCGCGATTCGTCCCGTCGGGCTGCTGGAGCTGGAGCCGACCGCAGACGTAGGCGACGTCCGGATCGGCGAAGTTGCGGGCGAGCTTGCGCAGCGCGTCGGGGGCCCAGGTCGCGTTGGCGTCGGAGAAGGCAACGAGCTCGGAGTCCGTCCCGCGCACCGCGCGGTCGAGCGCGGGGCGCTTCCCCTCGCGGGGCGCGCGCAGCAGGCTCACCCGCGGCTCGCGTGCGGCGATCTCCTCGACGATCTCATCGGTGCGGTCGTCGGAGGCGTCGGAGGCGACGACGACTTCGAGCTGTTCCGGCGGATAGTCGAGCGCGAGGAGGTTCTCCACGCGACGGCCGATGACCGCGTCCTCGTTGTGCGCCGGGACGACGACGACCGTCTTCGGCGTCTGCTCGTCCTTGCGCACGGCCCGGCCCCGCACACGCGCGAGCGCGGCGGCCGCGAGGGGGTAGCCCGCGTGCGTCCACGCGAGCGCGCCCAGGCTTCCCCAGAAGACTCCCTTGACGAGCACGTCAGGACGTTAGCGACCGCGCACGGTCCCGGTACGCGGGGAAGTAGCCGCCGAAGTCGATCTCGGTGACGCCGGCGAGGCGGCGGTAGGCCTCCTCGTCGTGCACGGCCTTGCCCACGGAGGCCGTCACGAGATCCTCGGGAGCGAAGCGGCGCTTGTAGTCGAAGAGCGAGTCCTCCTGCCCGCCGACACCGCCGCCGAGGTGCAGAGCCTCGTAGCCGAGAGCCTGCCCCCAGCCCGCGGCCGTGAGCAGGGCCAGGTGGCTCGCTCCCAGGCGGCGGCCCTCGTCGCTCGCGCCGCCGAGGTGGTAATGGAGCCACGGCGAGCCCGCCAGGCAGAGCACGCTCGCGGCGAGCTCCTCGCCACGGCGAACGTTGACGAGCACGAGCCCTTCGCCGAGCCGCGCGAGCGCCTCCCAGTACGCAGCGGAGAAGAAGTAGAAGGGCGAGGCCTCGTTCCGCCGCATCGTCTCCTCGTAGAGGGCCACGAACTCGTCGAGCGAGGCGGGCCTCTGAACGACCGTCGCGGCGAGGCCCTCCCGCTGGGCCTTGCGCACGAGGCGGCGATGGTGCTTGTCCATGCCGGCGAGGAGGTCGCGTCCGGGCTCGAGGCGCCAGGCGACGGTGTGGCCGAGGGCCTCCACGTGCACCCCGCGGGCATCGCGCTCGTTCCCGAGCAGCGGGTGGAAGCGGATGAAGCTCGCGGGAATGCCCCGCTCGCGGCACCAGGCGTCGTAGCGCTCCCAGAAGGCGCCGAGCTCGGCGCCTTCTTTGAGGGGAAGCGGACCGCCGTAGCCGTACGGGCTCGTCACGTCGGCCGGCTCCTCCCGCAGGATCGCGGCGAAGGCGACGTTCTCGCCCGGCGCGTGGAGGAAGAGCGGCCGCCCGTCGTCGAGGAGCGCCGAGGCCTCGACATAGGCGCGGCGGAAGTACACGTCGGCGTCCGCGGTCAGGGCCTCCCACTCCTCCGCGTCGACCTCGCGCAGATCGCCATTCCTCACCCGCGCGCGCTCGATGTTGGTCGTGTCCTCGACGGGCGCCGGCTCGGGACGCCGGAGCTGGCCGACCGTCATGGCGAGGATGCGCAGGTCGAGCCGGAGCGACCAGTTGTCGACGTACCAGATGTCCTGCTCGATCCGCTCCGGCCAGGCGATCTCGTCGCGCCCGTTCACCTGCGACCAGCCCGTGATCCCGGGCGGCACCTCCAGGCGCCTCCGCTCGCGCTCGGTGTAGTGGGCGGCCTGCTCGACGAGGTCGGGCCGCGGCCCGACCAGCGACATCTGCCCCACGAGCACGTTGGCGAGCTGCGGGAGCTCGTCCAGGCTCGTGCGGCGCAGCCAGCGCCCGCTGCGGGTGATGCGCGGGTCGTCCGGGAGGATCCCGTAGGGGTCGGCGAGGCCCATGCGCTTTCCCTCTTCGATCGCGTCCTGGATCATCGTCCGGAACTTGAAGAGCCCGAACGGCTTCCCGCGGCGGCGGACGCGCTGCTGGACGAGGAAGACGGGACGGCCGGTCTCCAGCAGGATCCAGATCGCGACGCCCGCGAAGAGCGGCGAGAGGACGACGAGGAGGAACGCGGCGCCGAGGCGGTCGAGGAGCCACTTGACCGCCTTCACGCGACGATCTCCCGGTAGAGCTCCTCGTGGGCACGGGCGGCTTCGTCCCACGTCAGGGCCTCGCGGGCACGGGCCGTGCCGTCGTACGCCTTCCGCAGCCCGCCGTGCTCGGTCAGCAGCCGGACGCAGGCGTGAGCGAGGGCCGCCGGGTCCTCCGGAGGCACGACGAGGCCGGCGCCGTAGTCGGCCACGGTCTCGCCCAGCGAGCCCACGTCGCTCACGATGGCCGGGCGCCCGTAGCCGATGGCGGTCGCCAGCACGCCCGAGGAGTCGAGCTCCCGGTACGGGAGCACGACGGCGGCCGTCTCGGCCATGAGGCCGGCGATCTCCTCGTCGCGGATATACCGAAGGCGCCAGTCGATCGCGCCGTCGACGCCGAGCTGTCTCGCCTGCTCGCGCACGGGCTCGATCGGGTCGAACGGGTCGCCGGCGACGACAAGTCGGGCGTCCGGCACGCGGTCGAGCACGGCTGGAAGAGCGGAGACGAGCACGTCGAGTCCCTTGTAGCGTCGCAGGAGCCCGAAGAAGAGGAGCGTCTTGCCCTCCGGAGGACCGAGCGGCTCGGCGGAGACGTCGAAGATCGGATGGGCGATGCGCGCGAGCCGCTCGCGCGGGATCCCGAGACCGGCCAGGCGCTCGACGGCCCGCGAGGAGTGCACGACGACGCGGTCGACCGTGCGCAGGATCTCGAGCCAGACATCGAGCTGCCCCTCGCGGCGCGGGACGACGTCGTGCGCCGTCAGCACGGTGTGGCGCTTCCTCGCCAGCTTTTGCACCCAACGGGCGTCGACGCTCGGCCGGGGCAGCCACTGGAGGTGCACCACGTCCGGGTTCAGCGAGTCGACGCGGCGGCGGAAGCGCAGGACGCTCGGCGCGTACTCGAGCCCCTTCAGCGGCAGGCGCAGCGGCGAGCGCGGGAACCGGCGTGTGAGCTTCGAGGAGAGCGGAAGGAAGAGCTCGTGGCGGCGGTAGCCGTCGGGCGTCGGTGGGTCGTCGTAGGCGAACGGCGATGTGATCAGGTCGACGTCGAGGCCTCGCCGCGCCAGCGCCGAGGCCAGCCCGTGGTCGTACGGGGGCGTGAAGCTCGCGGGGTCGACCAGCGCGACGCGCATCAGACCCGCCGGCGCAGGTACCCGAGCGACGCGACCGCCCCGCGCAGGTCGTCGACGGCGAAGTTCGCGCGCACCTTCCGACCGCCGACGTAGGGCGCGGCGAACTCGCGGACGCCGATCCGCCGTCGCCGGGCGAGCTGGAGCGAGACCCAGACGTCCTTGGCGAGGAAGATCCAGCGCGCGTCCTCCTTGAACGTCCCGAGCGGCTCGACCTCCTCGCCGGCCAGGTCGCGGTATGCGAGCTCGGCGAGATCGAACGCGCGGGTCATGACGAGACCGCCCCAGATGGGCGTGCGCGTGTTGACCTCGATCAGCTTGAAGGAGCCGTCGCGCAGGTCGTGCGCCATCTCGATGTGGGCGAAGCCCGTGTAGCCCGCGGAGCGGAGCAGCCGCTGGCCCTGCTCCTCGACCTCGGGGACGTAGTCGACCTCGAAGACCGCCGACGAGCCGAAGTCGATCGGGCTCTGGCGCACCTTGCGCCCGACGACGCTCCCGAGCGGCTCGCCCGAACGGCCGACGTAGGTGAAGAGCGAGTAGATGCGGTCGGTCGCGTCCGGGATGAGCTCCTGGACGATCATGTCGAACCCGTGCTCCTGGGCGCGCCTCCAGACCGCTACCGCGTCGTCGAGGCCCTGGGCGACGACCGCCTTCTCCCCGAAGACGGCGGCGAACTCCTGGCCCTCCGCCGGCTTGACGAGGAAGGGAGGCTGGAGGCCGGCCGCGCGAATGGCCTCCTCGTCGCTCGCCAGCACGGTCCTGGGCGCGGGCACGCCGGCCTTCTCGGCCTCGAGCACGAGGATCTCCTTGCGGCGCATGCGGCGCGCGACCTCCGGGTCGCCGGGAAGCGGGACGTCCGCGACCTCGGCCACCTCGTCCCAGCGGTCGAGGACGAGCTCGACGTTCTCGTCGCGCTCCGGGAAGAGGACGACACGCCCGCCGTCGGCGATGCGGCGCAGGGTGTCCAGCAGCGCGTCGCCGGGATTCCGAAGGCCGTTGTCGCCCAGGAGCACGCGCTCGCTCACGTAGCGCGAGGAGAGCCCGAACTCGTTGCCGCGCCAGGCGATGCCGGTGACGGGCGCGCCCGCTCGCCCGAGCGCGCGCACGACGGCGAGCCCCGCGTGGAGGAGCCCGAAGACGACGGCGGGGCGCGCGCTCACGCCAGCGCCGCCTCGTAGGCCTCGAGGTAGGCGTCGACGACGGTGTCCCAGTCGCACAGCTCGGCGATGCGCTTCCGGCCGGCCTCCCCCATGCGGCGCCGCAGCGCCTGGTCGGCGAGCAGGCTGTCGATCGCCGACCGCAGGGCGGGCGGGTCCTGCGGCGGAACGAGGAGGCCGGTCTCGCCGTCGGCGACCAGCTCGGTGAGGCCGCCCACCGCACTCGCCACGACCGGTCGCGCGCGGGCCATGGCCTCGGCGCAGACGAGCCCGAAGCCCTCGCGCCTGGACGGGCAGACGACCACGGCAGCGCGCGCGTAGCGCTCCTCCAGCTCCGCCCCGGTGAGGAAACCGAGCGCCGCGGGAACGTCGGGGCGGAGCGGGCCGTCGCCCACGACGACGAGGTTGCGGCCCTCGGTCGCCTCGACGAGCTCTGCCACGCCCTTCTCCGGGACGAGCCTGCCGACGAAGAGGAGCTCGGGCGGCTCGGCCTCGCCGTCGGTCGTCGCGGCGGGGACCTCGACGCCGTTGCGGATCACGCGCACGTTCGTCGCGCCGAGCCCGCGGACGGTGTCGGCAACCGCGTCGGACACGGCCACGGCGACGCGGACACGCCGGATCAGCAGCCGCAGGAGCGGCGGGAAGCGCTTCAGGAGCGCAACGTCGGAGCCGTGCAGCGTGGTCACGAGCGGGCGCCCGGAGGCCAGGGCCGGGGCGACCGAGGGCAGCCAGTGCGCGTGCACGAGATCGGCGCCGCGGGCGGCCCGCCTGACCGTCCGGGCCATGGAGGCGAGCAGCGGCGGGACGGCCCACGGCTTGCGCATCGCGTTCTTCGTCAGCCCCGCGCCGTAGGCGAGGCCGAAGTCCCTGTACGTCCCCGGCGCGACCACGTCCACCTCGACGCCGCGCGCGCGAACCCGCTCGGCCAGGTCGGCAACGAAGCGACCGGCGTAGTCCCGCTCGTCGCGCGGGTACGAGGTCGTGAGGAAGACGACCCTCATCGCTCCGGGACGCGCGCGCGCAGGCAGAGCCGGTAGCGGAAGAGCTGGAGCCGCGGGCCGGCGACGCGCTCGACGCTGCGCAGAACGCGGACGAAGCTGGGCCGCCAGGAGTTGATCTCGATCACGTAGCCGGCCCGCTCGAGCCCGGCCGCGAGCTCCGGCGCGGAGCGCAGGCCGATGTGGGTCGGGTTCTGCGCGACCACGAGATCGTGCGCCTTCATGCGCTCGACGAGGTGGAGCGGGTTGGGCGTGTAGAGGGAGAGCGTCCCTCCGGGAACGAGGACGCGCCTGACCTCGCCGAGCATCCCGGCGAACGTCTCGTCGTCGAGGTGCTCCACCAAGTCGGCCGCGACAGCCTTGTCCTGTGAGTCGTCCTCGAAGGGGAGCCGGGTGACGTCCGCGAGCTCGAAGCGGAGGTCGGGGAACAGATCCGTGGCGGCCTCGATCGCGAGCGGCTCGCTGTCGACGCCCACGACCTCGCAGCCGAACGACGTGAGGAAGTGCGTGATCGCGCCGGCGGCGCACCCGAGGTCGACGACGCGGTCGCCCGGCTTCGGCTGGACGAGGTCGCGCACGGCCGCGAGCCGGATCTCGGTCCACGGCGTGCGGTCGACGTACGCCTGCGCCATCCGCTCCATGAAGGCGCGGTCGTACTCGTCCGTGACCCGCCCGAACGCCGGCAGCTTCATCGGCGGGAGAACACGACCGGCGCCGCGACGGCCAGGAGCAGGAAGACGAAGAAGTAGTACATCTGCATGGTGAGGTAGAAGACGTTCGCGGCGAGCGTACCCGCGAGCGCAGCCGTGAGGCCCCAGGCCAGCGGCTGGACGCGCGCCGCGGTCACGTCGCCCGCCACGGCCAGCGCGCGGCCGACGTCGCGCAGGAAGCCCAGACGGCGGAAGACGTAGACCATGAAGGCGAGGAAGAGGACCGCGCCGACGATCCCGGTCTCCACGAGCAGCGCGATGTAGTACGAGTGCGGGCCCCAGTTGTCGCGGCCCGTGAGGAACTCGAAGTACGTCGAGAACGTGTTCAGCCCCCGGCCGAAGAGCGGGTTGGTGTCGAGCGCCGGCGGCAGGAGCTCGTAGAGGTCGAAGTGCGTCTGCGTCCCGCGCCCGCTGAGGCTCGTCCGCGCGCGCAGAAGCCCGGAGACGATGGTCGAGTACTGGAGGGAGACCACGAGAAGGATCCCGGCGAGCGCTCCGACGGGGACGAGGAGGCGCCGCGAGACCATCAGCCGCCGGTACGGGACCGCCAGCACGAGCAGTCCGACGATCAGGCCGAGGGCGCCGCTCCGCGAGAAGGTCACCACCTCCGCGAGCGCCAGCACCGCGAGCGTGAGCACGAGCGGTAGGCGCATCCGGTGGCCGCGCTCAAGCCGCAGGTAGAGGGGCAGGAGGATCAGGATCGGGACGATCAGCGCGACACCGAGGTGGTTCACGTCCAGCATGAGCCCGTTCGACCGGTAGATGTCCACCCCGGCGACGACGCCGAAGCGGAAGATTCCCTCGCTCCTGTCGCCTGTGATGGGCCCGAGGATGAGGGGGTCGAGGAACCCTCGGCCGCCCATGGCGTAGAGGAACTCGAGCACCGCATAGGCGCCGTTCAGCGCCATCCCCGCCACGAACGCGCCGAGGGTCTGCCAGTAGAAGCGCGTCGACCGGCGCGAAAGGTGAGCGACCGCCGCGATCAGGAACGCGAAGTGGAGGGCGAACTTCGCCAGGCCCTTCGTGTACTGGCTGCGGTCGGCGCTCGTCTCGAGGTTGAAGTAGCCGACGAGGTAGACGACCGACAGCAGCGCGAGGAAGCCCAGCAGGACGACGACCGTGCGCGGGACGTTGCGGTCTTTGGCGACGAGGCGGTGGATGAGGAAGAGCCCGAGGAACGCGGCGACGGTCATGTCCGAGAGGTAGATGTCGTTCCCACCACCCACCGACCAGCGCAGGCGGACGAGCGTGATCGTGAAGACCGAGACGAGGAGGGCGAGGTCGGCCGCGCGCCCGGATCTCATCTGGCCACGGCCTCGAGCAGCTCCGCGTACTCGCGGGCACGCGTACGTCGCGAGAGCCTGTCGCGCCACTCGGGCGCGAGCGGCGTCTCGTTGAGCTTGCCGGCCCGCCATTGCTCGTCGAGCTCGGAGAGCGCAGCGGCCATCCCGTCGACGTCGTCCGGTGCGACGACGGTGCCGGCACCGGTGCCGCGGATGAGCGCCGCGGCCTCCCCGTCCGGAGGCACCACGGCGAGGATCGGGCGCTCGGCCGCGAGGTACTCGAAGACCTTGCCCGAGAGCACGCCGCGCCCCCGGCCGTCGTTCTCCGGGATGAGGAGCAGGAGGGCGTCCGAGTCGCGCTGGAGCGCCAGCACCTCTTCCCGGGAGCGGTGAGAGACGACCTCGACGCGGTCGCCGAGCCCGATCCGGTTCGCATAGTCCTGGTAGGCCGACGGGAAGCCGCCGACGAAGCGGGCGACCACGTCGCCGTCCGTCTTCGCCAGGGCGTCCAGGAACGGCCGGGGGTCGCGGCGTCCGAAGAAGCTGCCGGCGTGCGTGACGCGCAGGCGCTCCCCGGGCCGGTACTCGAGCCCGTCGAAGTCCTCGAAGTCGCACCCGTTGGCGATCACCTGGAGGCGCCGCGGCGGCCCCAGCGTCTGCATCTCTGCGGCGATGGCGTCCGAGGCGGCGACAACCGCGTCCGCCCGGCGGGCGACATGCCGCGCGAGCGCGCCCTCGCCGCGGATCTGGCGGCGCCGGTGGGGGTGCGACGCGATCGAGTCGCGGAGGTCGGCCACCCAGCGCGCCCGCGTGAACCGGCGCACGAAGGAGCCGACGAGGTGCACCGAGCCGGGAGGCGACGTGGTGACGACGACGTCGATCCCCTCCTTGCGCACCAGGCGGGCCGCAGCGGTCGCCGCGGTCATCGCCCAGACGACGCTCGCGTCCGGGACGAGCAGCCCGCGGAAGAGGAGCTGTGCCCGCACGCCGAGCCGGGCGACGCCGTGCGCGGCGGCCAGCTCCTCGGCGGGCCGGCGCGAGCGCGGCCCGAGGTTCTTCGCCCGGTGCACGATCGCCGCCGGGGGCGGCTCGAGCGACTCGTCCACGTGAAGCCACTTCGGATCGTCCGGTGCCAGGACGTGCGTCTCGATCCCGAGCTCGGGCAGGTGCTCGGCGAGCTTCAGGAGGCGCGGCACGCCCGCCCCGCCCGCAGGCGGGAAGTAGAACGTCACGAGAAGCACCTTCACGGCGTCCATTGTGGCCGTGAGCCCGGCTCAGCCGCGGCTGGGAGCGGCATAGAGCGCGTAGCGGCCGCCGTCGTAGACGAGGCGCAGCCCGTCGAGGTAGCTCTCGGGATGGCGCAGCTCCTTGTCCACGAGCACCCAGTCGGCGCGGTAGCGGGCGAGCAGCTCGCTGCGCTCGGCGTCGGAGAGCGGCACCAGGAAGAAGCGCTCCGAGTCGATCCGCCGCCGCCGGGGGCGGTTCTTCGCCGAGGAGGCGACGTGGCCCGTGGGCGCGGCGTTCACGTAGACGGGCGCGTAGGCGGCGATCTTGTAGGCCGTCGTCGCGTCAGAGAAGACGACGTCGCCGGGGCCGGTGATCGCGCGCACCGCCGCAGCGGTCTCGGCGGGTATCGCGTTCGGATCCGCCTGGCGCTCGAGATCGGCGAGTCCGGCGACGGCGACCGGCACGGCGAAGGCGCAGCCGGCCAGCACGGCCCAGCGGCCGGGCTCGGGCCCGCGCGGGCGCAGGAAGGCGCCCACGGCGAGCGCTACGAGGCCGCCGACGACCGCGACCCACACGACCCAGCCGGGCCCTCCCTCCTGCACGCGGTACGTGAACTCGCCGTTGACGAGGAGCTCCGCGGCCAGCCCTGCGCCGAAGGCGAGTGCGACGCCGGCCAGGCGGGCGCGCCCGGCGAGCACGAACGCCCCGGCGAGCGCGAAGGCGAGCGGAAGGAAGGCCGAGAGGCGTCGCGCCTGCGAGACGGAGAAGACGTCCGAGAGCAGCGTGAAGAGCTGCGGCACGAGCAGGATGGCGAGCCCGAAGAGCGAGCCGCCGAGAACGAGCTGCGCCCAGCGCCGGCGCGCGGCGAAGCCCGCGAGCGGGATCGCCAGGAGGCCGGCGACGACGACCGGGCCGCCGCGCGCGATCGCCTCGGGCGCGAAGCGGAAGGAGTCGCCGAAGGTGTCGAACGCGTTTCCGTAGTGCTGGATCTCGAAGGCGCGGCGCGCTGCCGTCGGCCGCGTGGACGGGTCGTCGGCGACGACGGGGAAGAGCCAGGCGAGATAGAGCACGAACGGGACGGTCACGCCGGCGAGCGCGAGAACGCCTCGCTTGACGAGCGGGTCGAACGCCCTGACGACGATCAGACGGGCGACGAGGAAGCCGCCGAGGAGCATGGCCACGTAGGGCGTGTAGCTCGGATGGATGACCGAGAGCGCGAGCGCCGACCCTGCCAGGGCCCCGACGAGAGGCCACGTGCGGCGCTCGACGAGCGTGAAGGCGAGCGCGAGCACCGTCGGCGCGAGCAACACGCGGCTCGTGGTCGGCGGCGAGGCGAGCAGCTCGAAGACGCCCGTGCCCGAGCGGCCGCCTGCCCCCGAGAGCGCGAGCTGGGTCACCTGGGCGACGACGAGCGCCGCGCCGCCTGCGGGCCGCCGGAAGACGGCCGTCCCGGCGCCGTACGCCAGGAGAACGGCGAGGGGCACGAGGATCGCCGGCAGGTAGAGCGCGACATCGACGACATCCGCGCCGGCGACTCGCGCGATCAGCGCCACCGCCCCATGCCAGAGCGGGAACGCGTAGCCGGGATGGAGGCTCCCGTCCTGGAACTCGTTGACCGAGCCGAGCACCGGGAGCGCGTCGAATTCCGCCAGCTTGCGCATGCGCGCCAGGTGGAAGAGCAGGTCGCCTCCGATCGGTCCCGCCGACCACCAGACGAGGCCGGCCAGCGGAAGGGAGGCGCCGAGCACTGTGAGGCCGACCCGCCGGTCGGCGCGCGCGTCGACCGGTATCTCCTCGCGCCGGGGGCCCAGCCAGGCACCGGCCGCGAGCGCCGCAGCCACGACGACTGCGAGGACGACGAGCCCGACGGCGAGCGAGGAGCCCACGAGGAAGACGACGCCGAGGGCGAGCAGGACGACCACGAGGCTGACGGCAAAGGACGCCGCCACCGCGACGCCGACCGACCCGGGCAGGCCGAGCGGCCGCAGCACGAGCCAGCCGGGCAGCAGGAGCACGAGGAACGCCGCGACGGCGAGCCGCAGGGCGAGGCCGACGCCTTCGGCCGGCAGGAGGCGCGCGATCCCGAGCGCGAGCAGCGCTCCCCCGGTCACCACGACCGGCAAGGGCAGGCGCGTGTGGACTCGGCCGCCGGCCTCGGCGACCCGGCCGGCTAGCGACGCCACGCCACGCTCACCTGGGGGATTCTAGGAGGGCCGTCGCGCTGCCAGAGGCGAGCCAGCCGGCCGCGTCGCGGTACGCCTCGCCCCGCTCGCCGCGGTAGAGGACGCTCCGCAGGCGCGCCCCGAGCAGCAGGAGCCGCCTCGCGCGCTCGGCCTCCCGGGAGCCGTGGTGCTTGGCGAGGAACCGCAGGTGCCCGCGCACGTTCTCGCGGAACATCCGGCCGCCGTGCGAGGCGCCGCCGACGTGCACCACCTCGGCTCCGGGATAGAAGAGGACCTTCCACCCGGCCTCGCGGAAGCGGTAGCACCAGTCGGTCTCCTCGCTGAAGAGGAAGAAGTCCTCGTCGAAGAGCCCGACCTCCTGGGTGGCCGCGCGCCGGACGAGCAGGCACGCGCCGTAGAGCCAGTCGGCCTCGCGCACGCTCTCGTGGTCGAAGCGCGCGCCGTAGAACGCGTTCAGCGCGCGCGTGCGCGGAGCGAGCTTGCGCAGGAAGAGGTACTCGGTGGCCAGGCGCCAGAGCGTCGGGAAGCCGCGCACGGAGCGCTGGAGCGACCCGTCGGGGTTGCGGAGGCGCGGCCCGACCACGGCGGCCTCCGGGTGCTCGTCGCCGAAGGCGGCCAGGCGCTCGACGGCATCGCCCACGGGCCACGCGTCGGGGTTCAGCAGCAGGAACCAGTCGCCTCCGGCCACCTCCATCCCGGCGTTGTTGCCCGCGCCGAAGCCGCGGTTCTCGGGCAGCTCGACCAGGCGCACCGAGGGGAAGCGCTCGCGGACGAGCTCCGGCGTCCCGTCGGTGGAGGCGTTGTCGACGACCACGACTTCGTGCCCTCGATCGACAACGGCCTCGAGGCACCGCACGAGGTGGTCGCGGACGTTGTACGAGACGACGACGACCGAGACGCTCACTGCGCCGGCGCGGCGGGCCGCATGTTCCGCCAGAAGAGAAAGGCGCCGGGGAGCGAGACCGCGATCGAGACCGCGAAGTAGAGGAAGCCGGCGGCGAACGCGACCTCCTGCGGAACGTCGAAGCGACCCAGGAAGCCGACGAAGAAGGCCTCGCGGACGCCGATGCCGTTGAGCGTGAACGGGATCATCTGCACGAGGAAGAGGAGCGGGCCGAGGATGATGTAGACGACCGGCGAGACGTCGGCCCCCACGGCCTCCCCGCAGAGCCAGATGGCGATCACGCGCCCGAGCTGGGCGACGAGCGTGACGGCCAGGACCTGGAGCATCACTCCCTTCGCGTTGCGGTACTCGTGCATCGCCCTGTAGAGGCTCTGCATCGCCGCGTCGATCTTGAGGCGCTTCCCGAGTGGGAAGAGCCGCTCCTCCAGATGGCGCCCGAGCCGCTTGGAGAAGAGCAGAAGCCCCAGGATGATCAGCGCGGCCAGCAGGGCGAGCTCCAGGATGACGAGGAGGCGCACGCCCTCGTAGCGCCCGGCCGCGAGCGCGAGGGCGATCGCGACGAGCACGAGCGTCCCGGCGGAGCCGAGGATCCGCTCCATGACCACGGCGCCCGCGGCCGTCGCCCGTACGTCGGGCCGGCGCCGGGCGTGCTCGACGATCCTGACGGCGTCGCCGCCCACGGCCGTCGGCAGCACCTGGCTGGCCGCGTAGCTGACGAAGTACATGCGCACGAGCCAGACGTAGGGCTCGTGCACGCCGCGCACGCGGAGGAGCGCCCACCAGCGCCAGGCCATCAGCCACGTCGTGGCAAGGAAGATCAGGAACGAGGCCGCCACGTAGCCCCAGCGGCTGTCGCGGAGGATGTCGATCGTCTGCCCGAGGTCGATCTGCCAGAAGAGCAGCGCGAGGACCGCCCCGCTGACGAGCAGCTGGAGGCCGACCTTGCTCGAACGGCTCACGTCTGACGGCCCGTGAAAAGTGCGTGCACGCGCCGCAGCGCCTCGATCGCGTCCTCGACGTCCGCGTCGGAATGGGCCGGGGAGAGCGGCAGCGAGAGCACCTCGTCCCCGGCGCGCTCGGCCACAGGGAGCGAAGGCTGGTCGGGGTAGCGCTCGCGGTAGTACGTGAGCCGGTGCACGGGCAGAAAGTGGATGCTCGTGCCGATCATCTCCTCGCCGAGCGCGCGCTGGTAGGCGTCGCGATCCGCGCCTGCCCGCTCAGCGTCGATCCGGATCACGTAGAGGTGGAACGCATGCCCGTCGCGCTCGTCGCGGGCGAGCGTGTCGATGCCGGGGAGTTGCGCGACGGCCGCGTCGTAGGCGGCGACGTGGCGCCTGCGGATCGCTGCATGCTCCTCGATCTTGTCCAGCTGGCAGAGCGCCACGGTGGCAAGGAGGTCGGAGAGGTTCGCCTTCCAGCCGGCGACCGTGACGTCGTAGAGCGAGCCCTCGCCGCGGCGCATGAGCCGCAGGTTGCGAAGCTCGGCGGCCAGGTCGTCGTCGTCGGTCGTGACCATGCCGCCCTCGCCCGCGGCCACGTTCTTCGTCGCGTAGAGCGAGAAGCAGGTGGCGAGCGAGATCGCCCCGACCTTGCGCCCGCGGTAGACCGACTCGGTCGCGTGAGCCGCGTCCTCGATCACCGGCACGCCGAGCGCCAGGAGCGGATCGAGGTCGCACGGCTGGCCGGCGAGGTCCACCGGGAGGATCGCCTTCGTGCGCTCGGTGACCGCTGAGGCCGCGGCGTCGGGATCGATGTTGAGGTCGGAGTCGCGCACGTCCACGAAGACCGGCCGCGCACCGCAGTGCACGATCACGTTCGCCGTCGCCGGCCACGTGATCGGCGTCGTGATCACCTCGTCGCCCGGCCCCACACCGGCGGCGAGCAGGGAGAGGTGCATGGCGGCCGTCCCCGACGCCAGCGCGACCCCGTGCTTCGCCCCGACGTACTCGGCGAAACGGCGCTCGAGCTCCTCCGCGCGGGGACCGCTCGTCAGCCACCCGCTCCGGAGGGTCTCCGTGACGGCGTCGATCTCCTCCTGGCCGATCGCCGGCGGCTGGAAGGAGAGGAAGGTGCTACGGCGCGAGGAGAGCCTCTGCATGAGCTGTTCTCAGGCGGATGAGCTCGGCTGCGCGGTCGGCGCGGGCGAGCGCGTCGTCGCGGCTGTCGCCGCGGGCGAGCACGAAGCCGGCGCGGTCGTTGCCGCGGCGGAACGGGCCGAAGCGCCAGCCCGGGTGACGGTAGACGCGCGCGTCCAGGACGCCGTCGACCGCCAGCGCCTCGTCCAGGCCCTCGACGTCCTCGAGCGTCCCCTCGGGAGGGACGAGGAAGCGGACGCAGGCCCCGCCCACGGGGTCGGCCTCGGGGATCTCCACGGGCTCGCCGAGGGCCGCGGCAAGGGCGAGGCCGTTCAGGTCGATCCCGAGTGCCGCGTGGCAGAGCTCCGCGTCGTGGCCACCGCCCAGTCGGGCGGCGAGCTCCATGACCCGCGGTCCCTCGGGCCCGAGGACGATCTGCGTGTACGTGGGCCCGTCGGTCACGCCGAGAGCCTCCGCCGCCCGGCGGGCCGCCTCGACGGCCTCCTCGACGGCGTGCGCGCTCGGCCAGGCGTGCGCAAGCGCGACGCCGAAGGCCGGTTCGCCCGCGGTGAGCCTGTCGGTGACGGTCAGCGGATGGAAGCGGCCGCCGACCGAGAACGCGTTCACGGTCACCTCGGGACCGGGGACGAGCTCCTCCACGAGGGCGAGCCCGGTGCGCGAGGCCTGGACGGCTCGCGCGATCGCCTCCTCGAACCCAACGTGCTCGCCGACGACGGAGAGCCCCTTCTGACCCTGGCGGTCGACCGGCTTGACCACGCTGGGCAGCGGCAGACCGTCCGTCGGTCCCGTCGTCAGCTCCCAGCGCGGCTGCGGGACGCCGTGATCGTCGAGCAGCTTGCGCTGGCGATGCTTCAGGACGGCATGAGCGGCGACGTCGGGATCGAGCGGGTGCGGAAGCCCGGCGTGCGCGGCGATGCGGGCGGCGATCGCCACCGGCCAGTCGATCCCGGGCGCGATGATCCCGTTCACCTGCTCTGCGCGGGCGAGCTGGCTGACGGCGGACTCGTCCTCGACGGAGACCACGGCGCGGCGGTCGGCGTACTCGAAGCCGACCGCGGCGGGGTCGCGGTCGCAGGCGATGACGTAGAGCCCCCGATCCCGCGCTGCGCGGTGCAGGCCGAGCTGCGCCGGCCCCGCGCCTAGGACGAGGAGGCGCTTCCGCTCGCTGTCTGTTCCGCTCGGAGGGCTGCTTCCCACCAGGGACGATTCTGCTGGTACCACGCGATGGTGCGCGCCAGTCCGTCCTCGAAGGACGTGGCCGCACGCCAGCCGAGCAGGCGCTCGGCCTTCTCGGTCGAGCCGATGTGGCGGTCGACCTGGCCGGGCCGCTCGGGGAGGTGAACCTTCAGGGACGCGGGCTTTCCGAGCTGCTCGAGGACGATGTCGGCGATCTGCGAGACGGAGATGTCGACGCCCGTGGCGACGTTGATGACCTCGCCCGCGACGACGGAGATGTCGGCTTCGAGAACGGCGTCGATTGCTGCGGCGTGATCCTCGACGTAGAGCCAGTCGCGTGAGGCGTGGCCGTCGCCGTGCACGGTCAGCGGCAGGTCGGCGAGCGCCTGGGTGATGAAGCGCGGCACGACCTTCTCCGGGTGCTGGTACGGCCCGTAGTTGTTGAACGGGCGCACGACCACGATCGGGAGCCCGTAGGTGACGTAGTAGGAGTAGGCAAGCCGGTCCGCTCCCGCCTTCGTCGCCGCGTAGGGCGAACGGGGATTGAGCGGGTGCTCCTCGTCCATGGGAGCGCTCTCGGCCGTCCCGTAGACCTCGCTGGAGGAGATGAGGACGAGGCGCTCGACCGGATCCTCGCGAATGGCGTCGAGGAGGATCTGCGTCCCCTCGACGTTCGTGGTCACGAACTCGCGCGCGCCCTCGACGATCGACTTCTCCACGTGCGACTCGGCGGCCGCATTGATGATGACGTCGACCTCGCGGACGATCTCGGCGACGAGCGCGCGGTCGCGGATGTCGCCGTGCACGAACGAGAGCCGCTCGTGCCCCATCACGTCCGAGAGGTTGTCGACGTTGCCCGCGTACGTGAGCGCGTCGAGCGAGACGACGTCATGCGGCGTCGTCGCCAGCAGGTGCCGGACGAAGCTCGACGAGATAAAACCGGCGCCGCCGGTCACGAGGATGCGCTTGCGGGTCACGAGAGCTCCTGATCGATCGTGTAGAGGGGCCGTCCCTCCACGTCACGCTGAATCCGCCCCAGGTACTCCCCGACAAGGGCGAGGATGAATCCTTGCACGGCGAGGACGCCGAGGACGAGGCCACCGAGGAAGAGGAGGCCCGGGAAGTCGCCGTTGACGATCCAGACCACGATTCCCCACACGCCGACGGCGATCGTGAGGAACCCGCAGATGGCGCCGATGAGAACCCCGGCCCACTGGATCGGCTGCGGCCAGAAGCCCGCGAGCACGTGCAGCGCCAGCTGGATGAGCCGGAAGGGCGAGTAGCGCGAGCCGTCCGCGCGGGCCTGGTGCGAGAGGTCGACCTCCACCACGCTGGCGCCGGCGGAGAGCACGAGGGCCTTCGTGAACTTCTGCTTGCCGATGAGGCCGAGCACCGGCTCGATTGCCGAGCGCGAGTACGCGTTGAAGGCGCAGCCGAAATCGGCGATCTCGACGCCCGTGAAGCGCCGGAGCATGCCGTTGACCATCTTGGAGGGGAACGTGCGCCCCCACGAGTCGTCACGGCCGCGCCGCCGCCCGCTGGCGACATCGACTCCGCCCTCGACGGCGGCGATCAGCTTCGGCAGATCCTCCGGGACGTTCTGGAGGTCGGCGTCCATGGTCACGATGATGTCGCCCCGGGCCCGCGAGAGGCCCGCGTGCATGGCCGGGTGCTGGCCGAAGTTCCGCTTCAGCCGCACGGCCCGGACGGGCGGCTCAGAGGCGACGAGCCGCTCGGCGATCGCCCACGTCCCGTCCAGCGAGCCGTCGTCGACGATGATCAGCTCGAAGGGCTTCCCGAGGCTCTCGAGCGTCGCGAGCGACCGCCTGCAGACCTCCTCGAGGGTGCCCTCCTCGTTGAAGACCGGGACGACCAGGCTGATGACTGGGAGGGGTGCCTCGGCCAGTCGTGGAGCGGGCTGCGCCGCCGTTTCTGCCTCGGCCATCGGCCGCAGGCTACCATCGGCACGATCTCGCTCGGCGCGATTCAGGGTACCCTTCGACCCAGTGCACGCCGAGATTCAAGCGCGCGTCGAGCGCATCGCTGCGGACGACAAGCACGGGGCCAGCTGGCTCGCCAAGGAGGCGGTCGAGGCCATCGTGGCGGCCGTCGAGCTCGACGAGGACCCGATCGCGGTCGCCCGCGAGCTCGTCCAGGCGCGCCCCACGATCGGCGCCATCGCCGGCGCGCTCGGCCGCGTGCTCGTGGCCGGACGGACGCCCGAGCAGCTCGTCGAGGAGGCGAACGCGGTCATCGGCTCGCGCGAGCGCGCGGCGGCGACGATCGCCGTCCTGGTCGCTCCCGAGATCTCCGAGCGCGTCGTCATGACCCACTCGGCCTCCGCCACCGCGCGCGAGGCGCTCATCCACGGCCACCCGGCCCGCGTTGTCTGCACGGTTTCCGATCCCGTCGGTGAAGGACGCGCGTTCGCGGAGGAGCTCGCCGAGACCGGCCTGACGACCGAGGTCGTCAACGACACCGACGCCGCCCACGCTGTCGCGACCGTGGGCCTGCTGCTCCTCGGTGCGGACACGGTCTTCCGCGACGGGTCCCTCCTGAACAAGGTGCACACCGAGCCGCTCACGAAGGCGGCGATCGAGGCCGGCGTCCCGGTGGTCGTCGCCTGCGAGGTTCTGAAGCTCGCACCGGACTACCCGGTGGATGCCGACGAGGATCGGGTCGACCTGACGCCGCCCGAGCAGATCACGAGCTACGTGACCGAGGAAGGCGTCTACGCGCCGGACGAGATCGGCGCGCTCGTCGACCGCACGCCGTTCCTCGCCGAGGGCTACGAGCTCCTCAAGCGCCCGACGCCGGCCTAACGCCAGCCGTCGGCGCGCTCGAGATCCCGCAGGCTGTAGCCGAAGCGCCGCGTGCGCCGCTCGTAGCGCGCCGTGAGCAGCGGGAAGTAGGCGCGCCAGAAGAGCCCTGACCTCGCGAGCCCGCGCCAGCGCTCGAAGTAGCGGCGGTTCGGGCCCGGGTCGAGGTCGGCGGCCGGCGGGTCGCCCTCGAGATCGAGGAAACCGAAGACGCCCGCGAGCGCGGCCGCCGGGTCGCGAACGAGGTCCTCGTAGAGGAGCACGTGGACGCGCTCGAGGTACGGGCGGTCGGCCTCGAAGACCTCGTGCGAATGGAGCCAGTGCTCGACGAGGCGGTCGTAGCGCCGGGTCTGGCGCCATTTCGCGGTGGCCAGCGAGACCGCCACGGGATGGCGGACGAGGACGACGAAGGACGCCTCCGGGAAGAGCGCCTGAAGGAAGCGGGTCTTCAGCAGGTTCGGGGGTGACTTTTCGACGAGGAGCGGCCTGGAGAGATCCCAGTGCGGCGACCATTCGGCGAAGAGCCGCTCCCTGCTCCCCTCCCCGACGAGCGGCGAAGCCTCCGTCAGATGCGCGCGCTCATCGAAGCCGAAACGGCCCGGCCCGCCGTAGACCTTCGCCGGCGGATAGACGCGTTGAAGGTGCTGCCCCTCGTCCTCCGGGACACCGGTGTCCGCGAAGCCGCTGACGTCCGGATGGTCGCCGAGGATGCGCGCGAGCAGCGTCGTCCCGCTCCGGTGCAGGCCGCAGACGAAGACCAGGCGGTGCTGCCCGTCGCTCACGCCGCCGTATCGTAGTGACGCCTGACGCGGCCGCCTCGTAACTACAATGGCCCGCCGTGCCCGACCGTCCTCTTCGCGTGCTCGGGATCGGGAACGTGCGCTCGATCCACCTCCTCCGCTGGGCGAGAACGGTCGCCGCGGCGGGGCACGACGTGCACCTCGCGAGCGATCGCGAGCCGCGCGAGGACGACCCGCCCGCACACTTCCACTCGATCCAGTCGCTCGGGGTCGCAACGCGGATCCCGATCGCTCGTCGGGCCGCGATCGCGCCCGCACTCGGCCGCCTCGCCAGGCGGCTGGACGCCGACGTCGTCCACGCCCATTACCTCCTCCCCTACGGCTACTGGGCTGCCCGCTCCGGAGCCCGCCCGCTCGTCATGAGCCCATGGGGAAGCGATGCGCTCGTGGACGGCCGAGAAGAGCCTGGCAGGTCGCGTGCCGAGCAGGCCGTGCGGGCCGCGGACCTCGTCGTCGTCAATTCGAAGGCGCTGGAGCGGGCTTCCCTCGAGCTGGGCGCGGACGCGGACAAGATCCGCAACGTGTTCTGGCACGTGGACCTCGACGGCTTCGCGCCCGAGCGCGCAGACCCGAACCTGCGCTCGTCACTCGGCTGGCCCGACGACGCGCTCGTGATCCTCTCGCTGCGCAACTTTCGCCCGGACACGAACATCGACACGCTCTTCTCTGCGTTCGTCCGCGTCGCCGAGGAAGAGCCGCGCGCACGGCTCCTCCTCGCCGGAGACACCGGGCCGATGCGTCCGGGTCTCGAGTCTCTGGCCGCGAAAATGCAGCTCGAGGACCGCGTCGCGTTCCATCGCTTGCACGCAAGAGACCTGCCGCCGCTCGTGGCGGCCGCCGACGTCGTGGTCTCCATCGCCAACTCCGACTCGACGCCGCCGTCCCTCCTCGAGGCCATGGCCTCCGGGCGCGCGATGGTCTGCGCCGACGCGGCCTCGATCGACGAGTGGGTCGGCCCCGGCGAGGGCGCGGAGATCGTTCCCGTTCGGGACAAGCCGGCGACCGCCGCGGCCGTACTCCGCCTTCTTCGGGACGACTCGCTACGTCGGACGTACGGCGAGCGCAACCAGCGTGTCGTGCGCGAGACCGTCGGCGACCCAGGCCCCGAGCTCGACCGCATCTACCGTGAGCTGGTGGCCGCATGAAGGCCCTCGTCCTCGGCTTTGACGGCGCGGATTACGAGCTCGTCAGCGAGCTCCTCTCCAAGGGCAAGCTGCCGACGATCGCACGGCTCTCGTCCGAGGGCGCCTTCGGGCCGCTCCGCTCGACGATCCCCGCGATGACGCCGACCGCCTGGTCGTCGTTCCTCACGGGCCTCAACCCCGGCGGGCACGGCATCTTCAACTTCACGAGCAACCCGAACCGAGCCCAGTCGCGCGTCGAGAACGCCCTCAGCCGCTCGGGGACGCCATTCTGGCGGCCGCTCGGCGCCGCGGGCGTGCGCTCGGCGTTCGTGACGATCCCGTTCACGTATCCGCCGGAGCCGATCGAGGGCGTGCTCGTCACGGGCTACGGCGGGCCCGAGCACCCCGCGATCCTGCCGGAGAGCGCGCGCCGCCGGATCCAGACGGCGCAGCCGGACCTCGTCACCGCCCACCACCCGATGGCCGAGCGCTGGTGGGAGGACTTCCCCCGCTACACGCAGCGCGTGATCGACCACGTCGAGCAGATCGCGGACGTCTGCCGGCTCTCCTACGAGCTCGAGCCGGGCCTCGACCTCCTCTGCGTGGACTTCATGAGCTCCGACCACATCGGGCACCTGGGCTGGCACCGGCTCGACCCCGAGCATCCGGCGCACGATCCGGACGACCCGGGCGACGAGATCGTGAGGGTCTACGAGGCCATCGACGCGGCCTGCGCGCACCTGATCGAGGTGGCCGGCACCGCCTCCGACGAGGAGCCGACCGCGATCGTCCTCTCCGACCACGGCATGCGTCCGATCCACTGGATGTTCCACATCAACCGGTGGCTCGAGGAGGCGGGGCACCTGCGCTACCGGAAACGTTCGCTGCAGCGGCTGAAGGGAACGCGGCTCGACTACGTGTCCAAGGTCGACCAGCGGCTGGCGCGGACGAGGCGCCGCTACGGGCGCGGCCTCGACTACCTGCCCTTCCTGCCGCAGCCGGGCGAGGAGCGGGCGTTCGGCGAGATCGACTTCGGCTCCACGCGCGCCTACAGCTTTGGCGCCGGGGGCCAGATCTTCCTCGGCGAGGCGAGCGGCGCCAGGAGCGACCCGAAGATCGCTGAGCGGCTCGCGGAGGAGCTGACGGAGATCCGCCACCCGGGCACCGGCGAGCCCGCGTTCGCCGTGCACCGCAAGGAGGAGCTCTACCACGGCCCGCATATGAACAAGGCCCCCGAGCTCGTCCTCATGCCGCACGACGAACGTGTCTACGTCGACGCGAGCCGGAGGCACTGGACCACGCCCTTCGACCGCCACGAGAAGCTCGACCCGAGCATCTCCTACGGCTTCTCGGGCCACCACGGCCTCACCGGCATCCTGGCCGCAGCCGGACCGGGCATCCAGCCGGCCGCCGTGCCCGAGGGAGCGGAGATCACCCAGATGGCCGCCACGATCCTGCGCCTCTTCGGGCTCGAGGCGGAGGGCCTCGACGGCGCACCGCTCCACGACATCCTCGGCGAGCTGGAGACGGTCGGGCGCGCTCAGGGTCAGGCCCCGTCGACCGGCTCGGCCGAGGGCGCCGTCTACTCCGAGGAGGAAGAGCGCGTCATCCTCGAGCGGCTCCGCGACCTCGGCTACGAGTAGCCGGGGCGACCACGGCGCCGAGTAACGTCTCCCGACGATGAGCGTCGCGTGCCTTCGGCCCGCTCCCACGGGGGAAACCATGTTTCCCCCGTGTGCCCCCTTCTTTGATGCAGTGAAGGAACCTCCCGGTTCCCTCACACACCCTCCACACGCTCACAGGCCGGTTGGCCTGTGAGCGAGGTCCGCGGCGAGGAGACGTTTTCGGACCCCTTGCGTGATGACGAGGACGTCCCGCGCAAGCTCGGGATCGCGGCCCTCGCCTACGACACAGCCGTCTACGGCGGCACGCGCGTCGCGGTCAAGTCGCTCGCGTTCCTGCTCGTCCCGCTCTACGCGCACTTCCTCAGCCCGTCCGAGTTCGGCGTTCTCGAGCTCGTGCTGGCGACGATGGCGCTGATCGACGTCCTCATCGCCCTCCCGGGCACGCTCGCGCGCTTCTTCTTCGACCAGGACGACCGGATGTGGCGACGAGAGGTCGTGACGACGTACTTCGCCATCGAAGCGGCCTACCCCGCGGTCCTGATCGCGGGCCTGATGCTGCTCTCGGGCCCGCTCGCCGACGGGGTCGCGGGCAAGACGACCTACGCGACGCTCTTCATCATCGCCCTGGCCGACCTCTACCTGACGAACATCGTCGACCTGCCGATGGCGCTCTGCCGGCTGCGCCGGAAGCCGATCACCTTCGCCTTCTACGCGCTCTCGCGCGCCGTCACGATGGTCGTCTTCAGCGTCCTCTTCGTCGCGGTGTGGGAGTACGGCGTGAAGGGGATCCTGCTCGCGTCGCTGACGAGCGCCTGCGTCGTCTTCGTCCTCTCGGCGCGCGAGTGGGTGCGCGACCTGGTGCCGCGGATCCCCCGCGGCCTCGCGAGGGACATGCTCGAGTTCTCCTGGCCGACGATCCTCAGCGGGATCGCGTTCTACGCCCTCAACTTCCTCGACCGCTTCTTCGTCGCCCACTACCACGGCACTGGGGACACGGGTCTCTACGGCGCGGCCTTCCGCTACAGCCAGGTCGTGGTCGTAGGCGTGTTCGCGTTCCGCATGGGCTGGTCGCAGTGGCACTTCTCCTGGCTCAACACCGAGCGGCACCCGCAGATGGTGTCCCGGGGCGCGAACTACTTCTTCTTCGCGATCGGCTTTCTCGTCGCGCTCGTCTCGCTCTGGATCCTCCCGGTCTTCCATCTGCTCATGCCCGAGCGCTTCTGGGAAGCCACCTACGCGGTGCCGCCGCTCGCCCTCGCGGCAGCAGGCACGGGCGCGTTCACCGTCTTCGCAGTCGGCGTGAACGTGACGAAGCGCATGCGCCTGCTGCTGCCGCTCTCCGGCGCCGCAGCGCTGCTGGCGATCGGGCTCTACTTCCTGCTCATCCCGCCGTACTCGTTCCTCGGAGCTGCCTGGGCGACGGCGGTCTCGTTCGCCGCGATGGCGGTCGGGATGCTCGTCATCTGCCAGCGGATCTACCCGGTGCCCTGGGAGTGGCGCCGCATCGCCCTCGCGGTCGGGCTCACGGTCGCCCTCTGCTTTGCTGCGCTCGCACTCGACGCCTGGGTCCCGTTCCACGTCTCGCTGGCCGTCCGCGCCGTCCTCACGCTCGCCTACCCGCTCGTCCTCGTCGCGCTCGGCTTCTTCCCCCGCAGCGACCTCGAGGCCATGCGCGACCGCGTGCGCCTGCGCCGTCCCTAGATCGTCCCCGCCAGCCACGTCCGGGGTCAGACCCTGGACGTGTCCACTCCGGGCAGGTCAAGAGGGCACGAACCGGCTCCAGGAGCCGAACGGCCGCAGCGACGCAGCGAGGCCGGGGCCCGCAGGCGCCGTCCCACGCGGCCGTGTCCGGGGTCAGACCCCGGACGGGTCCGGAGCGGACAGTGCTACTCGGACTTGGTGAAGACGAGCATCTTCTGATTGCGGGGGTTCTGCCAGTCGCCCACGTACTCGGGGCGGAGCTTGGTGCCCTCGCAGATCCACTCGAACGTCGCGAAGTCGTAGTGGAAGAAGTCCTCGTCGAAGTGTGTCCAGAGGCCCGGCTTCTGCTCGACCGGGTCGAGGTTCCGCTTGCCCTTGGCGTTCTCGTAGATGGTCGCGTAGAACTGGCCGCCCGGCGCGAGCGCTTCCTCCATCCGCATGAGGCAGCGGATGATGTGGTTCAGCGGCAGGTGCGTGAAGACCGACTGGGCGAGCGCGAAGTCGAACTGGCGGTCGAGCTTGCGGAAGTCGAAGTCCGCCATCACGGTCAGCACGGGCCGCTTGTCGACGAGGCCATGGCGCGGCAGCTCGACGTCCCGCCCGGCCGCGAGCAGCTCGGCGTGGAGGTCGATCCCGTAGTAGTGGCCGGCCTCGAGGTAGCGGATGAAATGGACGCCTGCGCGCAGCGGCCCGCAGCCCACGTCGAGGAGGTAGTGCTCCGGCTTCAGCCCCCTCTCGACGAGGAAGTCGAACTGCAGCTGCCCCAGCTCGGCCCACGGCAGTCCGATCGCCTTGCGGTGCCAGTCGGGGTCGACGTAGCGCCAGTAGCGCCGTGGCAGAGCACGCTTGAGTGGGCGCTTGACGGAGACGGGAACATGCGGCGTGACCGACCCGAAGACCCGCTGAGAGACGCGCTTGACCTGGGGCACGGGCGGCATCGTAGCCAGTAATCTCCGGCGGGTGCCGCCTCTGACGCTGCTCGTGACGGCCTCGGGCGCGCCGGGTGCGCGGGCCCTCCTCAGGGCCCTCAAGGAGAACGGCGAGCGCGAGGTTCGCGTCGTCGGCTGCGACATGAACCCGCGCTCGATAGGCCGCTTCGTCGCCGACGCGTTCCATGTCGTCCCGGCCGGCCACACGCCGGAGTTCGCCCCTGCCGTGCTGGACATCTGCAAGCGCGAGGGCGTCGACGTGCTCCTCCCGGAGTCGTCGAACGACATCCTCGAGCTGGCCCGGAACAAGGCGTCCTTCGAGGCCGAGGGGATCAGGGTCATGGTCAGCCGCCCCGAGGCGATCGAGCGCGCGGAGAACAAGGGGTCGTTCTTCGAGCTCCTGGACGAGGTCGGCGTGCGGGCGCCCGAATGGCGCCGCATCCACGGCGGTCGCGAGCTCGAGGCGGCTGCCCGCGAGCTCGGCTACCCGGACCGGCCGGTCTGCTTCAAGCCGCCGGTCGAGAAGGGCGGTCGCGGGTTCCGCATCCTCGATCCGACGATCGACCGCGCCCACGAGCTCCTGCACGGCAGGCCCGGGAGCGTCGCCATGCGCCTGGAGGAGGCGGTCGAGATCCTCCCGGCCGAGGGCGGCGAGGAGCTGCTCGTCATGGAGCTCGCCGAAGGGACGGAGACCGCCGTCGACGGCTTCGCCCGCGACGGCAAGGTGCTGCTCGCCCACCCCAAGGTCAAAGACGCGTTCAGGGCCAGCCTGGCCATGTACTTCGAGACCCTCGACTCGCCGTACCTCGACGAGGTGGCGGAGAAGATCGTCGGCGGCCTCGGGCTCGACCACTTCTTCAGCGTCAACGTCGTCGGCGAGGTCCCGATCGAGATCAACCCGCGCATCTCCACCTGGGTCTATCAGGAAGACGTGAACATGCCCTGGCTGGGCGTCAGGAACGCCCTCGGCGAGCTCTCCGACGAGGAACTCGCCGAGTATCGAGCCCGCATTCGGCCAAGCCGCCGCGCGCTTCGCTTCTTCGACCAGGTCGAGTGGGACGAGTAGCGCCGTCTAGGCGGCGTTGAGCCAGGCCAGAACCGCGAGCACACGGCGGTGGTCGTCCTGGCTCGGCGGGAGGCGGAGCTTTCCGAAGATGCTCGCCACGTGCTTCTCGATCGCGCGGTCGGTGACGACGAGTGCCCGCGCGATGGCCGCGTTCGTACGCCCTTCGGCCATGAGCTCGAGCACCTGGCGCTCGCGCGGCGTCAGCTCGTCGATCGCACGGTGGCGGACGAGCAGCTGGCGGACAACCTCCGGGTCGAGCGCCGTCCCTCCCGCCGCGACGCGCCGGAGCGCGTCCACGAACTCGGCACCGTCCGCGACACGGTCCTTGAGCAGGTAGCCGAGCCCTTCGCTCCGCTGGGCAAGCAGCTCGCGCGCGTAGCGCTCCTCGACGGCCTGCGAGAGCAGCAGCACCTTCGCCTCGGGGTCGCGCGAGCGCAGCTCGGCCGCGGCGTGGACGCCCTCGTCGGTGTACGTAGGCGGCAGGCGGACATCGACGACGAAGACGTCGGGCTTGTGCTCCTCGGCGGCGCTCAACAGCTCCTCGGCCGTCGGCACGGCGGCCGCCACCTCGACGTCGAAGTCGGTCAGGAGCCGCGTGAGCGCGTCGCGCAGGAGGCCCGAGTCCTCGACGATGACTACCCGCACGGGATCACCGCCGTGATCGAGGTCGGCCCGCCGGGCGGGCTTTCGACGACGAGCGTCCCACCGAGGGCGCCGACGCGCTCCTCGAGACCGGTGAGCCCCGAGCCGCCGTTCGGCGAGGCGCCGCCCTTGCCGTCGTCGCGCACCTCGACAACCAGGATGCCGCCGGCGCGCACGACAGAGACGGCCGCCCGCTCGGCTCCGCTGTGGCGCGCGACGTTGGCGAGCGCCTCGGAGACGACGAAGTAGGCGGCAGCCTCGACGGCCTCCGGCGGCCTCTCCCCGATCTCGGTCGCGAGCGAGACCGGCACGGGAGACCGGGCCGCAAGCGACGAGAGCGCCGCGTCGAGCCCGCGGTCGGTGAGGACGGCGGGGTGGATGCCGCGCGCGAGGTCGCGGATCTCCACGAGCGCCTGCTTGGCGTCCTCGTGCGCGACGCGGACGAGCTCTGCGGCTTCGTCGGTCGACCCGCCCTCCTCGAGGCGCCTGCGGGCTCGGCCGAGGTCGACGGCCAAGGAGACCAGCCGCGCCTGCGCGCCGTCGTGGAGGTCGCGCTCGATCTGCCGCCGGTCGCCCGAGGCGGACGAGACGGCGAGATCGCGCTGCTCGGCGAGCCGCTCCGACGCCTTCTCGAGCTCGCGGCGGGTCGGGCCGAGGAGGCTGCGCATGACCGCCTTGTGGACCGAGACAACGCCTCGGATGATCCACGGCGTCAGCAGGAGGAGCAGGAGGCCGCCGCCGATCGTGAGGACCCACTCGAATGGGTTGTCGAACTTGTTGCCCGGCCAGAGGAAGTCCCCGCGATCGTCGGACGGGATGGCGAAGTACCAGATCGGGGCGGTGAGGAGGGTGACCGCGACCGACCAGCCGATCACGGCGACGAGGAAGAGCACGAGCCCGAAGGGGAAGAGCAGCATCAGGTAGAGGATTTCGCGCCAGGCACCGAGGTCGATCAGGGGCTTCAGCCAGTCGCGCCACTTGGACCAGTCGTAGGTCCGCTGCGGCCGATCAGGGATGGGCTGCGCGAGGAAGAAGCGGGAATGGAACCGTTCCACTCGCGCGCCGACCCCGGCGAGCATGAGGGTCCCCACGAGCAGCGGGATCCCGAGGAGGAAGAACGTGCTCACGCTGACCACGAGCAGGGTCAGGAGCACGGAGAACCAGATGACGCCCGCCGGGAGGCTGATCAGGGAGTACGCGGTCTCCTTCCACGTCCTGAGGCGGAAAGGCTCGGTGAAGAATGGTGGAGCGGTCACTCAGGCCACTGTACGCACGCGCAAGCACACGCACCATGGCGCTGCCCGGTGTCCTCCTCCTCGTGAGAGCACTACCCCGCAGGGGTAGCGCTAGAGCCGGCGCGCGCCCACGTAGCGGGCGCCGTACCAGGTGCCGCTCAGGCTGGAGATCTTCACGTTGCCGCCCGAGCTCGACGCGTGAATGAACCTGTTGCCCCGGAGGTAGATCCCGACGTGCCCGAGGCCGTTGAAGAAGACGAGGTCGCCGGGTCGGAGGTTGCGTCGCGAGACCGCCCGTCCGTAGCGGTACTGCATGGCCGCGTTGTGCGGGAGCCCAACGCCGACCTTGCGATACATGTACATGGTGAAGCCGGAGCAGTCGAAGCCGCTCGAGGGCGACGACCCGGCCCAGCGGTAGCGAATGCCGAGGTAGCGCTTCGACATGCTCGCCACGCGAGCGCCGCGG
The DNA here is from genome assembly GCA_963784175.1 of uncultured Actinomycetes bacterium. GTDB lineage: Bacteria > Actinomycetota > Thermoleophilia > Gaiellales > Gaiellaceae > JAIBJN01. The sequence continues at coordinate 47,224 of CAWAQJ010000012.1, forward strand.
GTCGAGACGGTCGTAGCCGGCCGGCGGCTGCCGGTGCTGCTGCGAGTAGGGGCGCCGCGCGTGATACCCAGCGCGCGGAGCGTCTGCGGGCCGACGACGCCGTCGACGATCAGGCCCTTCCGCTGCTGGAACGCACGCACGGCCCGACGCGTGACAGGCCCATACGCACCATCCGCAGGCACGCCGAGCTTGCGCTGGACGGGCACGACCCACCAGGCGTGGATGAAGCGCTGCTTGGCCTTCGGCGCCGACCGCTTGGCCTTCGGCGCCGGCTTCGCAGCGAAGATCGCCCTGCGCGTCCGCGGGCCGACCACGCCGTCGGCGAGCAGGCCGTGGCGCTTCTGGAACGCGCGCACCGCGCGCTTGGTCTTCGGCCCGTAGACCCCGTCGGCGCGGATGCCGAGCGCGCGCTGGACGCGCGCGACGGCCGGGCCGCGGCTGCCGACCTTGAGCAACTCGACGTGCACACGTGTCGACGCGCCCGAGGACTTGGCCCGCGTTGCGCCTCCGCTCGGGTTCGGCAGGGCTGCGGCGCATGCAGCGAGGACGAGCGTCGCGCCCGCGACGCGGGCCTGCGGCAGGAAGCCGGGCTGGGCGGCAATGCGCTTCCCGTTCGCGATTGACGCGGAGTAGTCCCAGAGCTCCGGGTCGGAGAGGTCGCGGGCGTCGAGCTGCACTCGCACCGGACCGTCCAGGTCGGCGAGCGCCGTGGAGGCGAGGCTGCGCGGCGTGTGGCGGCCCGCGCGGCGCTCCTGGGACCGCGCGCGCGACCGCTCCCACAACTCGCGCTCCCCGAGATCGCGCTTCACGTCCTCGAGCGGATTCAGGCTCATCACGCTCACGAAGCGCGGGACGCTAACAGACCCCTGCGGACCACGCAGGGAGGTCAGGTAACGATTCGGTAAACCTCGAAGACCTCGGCGTACTCTCGGTTCACGTTGATCCCGTGAGTCCGAGCGAGGCTCCAGACGTACTCGGGATTGGCGTAGTTGCGGTGCTGCTGCGAGGCATAGCGGGCAAGCGCCGCGACCTTGCGCTCGACGTGGCGCTCCTCCAGTCCCACGTAGGCCTGGTGGTCGAAGTTGAAGTTGTTCCAGGGGATCTCGTACCCCAGCACGGTCGTCCGCTTGAAGGCCCGCAGGCCTTCGGCCGCGATCACCTGGTGGTCCTGATGGATGTCGCGGAGGCTCGGCATGAAGACGGCGTCGGGCGCCCACTCCTCCCAGAGCGCGATCAGGAGCTCGAGGATCTCCTGGCGACGCTCGGGGAACGTGCGCACCTCGAAGTCGTGCACGATGAGCCCGCTCTCGGGGATCCCGATCTCCGTCGTCGCCTCGCGCACCTCGCGGGCGAGCGTGTCGGGCGGGAAGCCCTCCGGGAGCGACTTCGTGGCGATGGAGAAGGCGACATAGCGCACCTCCGTCCCCGCCTCGACCAGACGCGCCATCGTCCCGCCGCAGCCGAACTCACCGTCGTCGGTGTGCGGGGCGAGGACGAGTGCGCGCTTCCAGCCTTCGATCATCGGGTCACCGACGCGTGAGCATACGGATCACGCCCGCGCGCGGACGGCTTCGAGGACGCTCGTGACCACGAACGCGGCCGCTGCGAGGAGGACGATCGCCCCTCCCGGAGGCCAATCGGCGTAGTACGCCACGGTCAGACCGGCGAAGACGGAGACGAGCCCGATGCCCATGGCCAGCAGGACGGACGAGCTCATGCTCCACGCCACGCGGCCCGCTGCGATCACCGGGAGAACCATGAGCGCCGCGATGAGGAGGATCCCGACGATCCGCATGGAGAGGCCGATCGTGACGCCCGCGAGCCCCGCCACGAGGACGTTCAGCGCGGCGACCGGAACGCCGGCCACCCTCGCGCCCTCCTCGTCGATCACGACGGCGGCGAGCGCCCGGTAGAGGAGCCCGATGAGCGCGAGCCCGGCGACGCCGAGGACGACGACGAGCACCAGGTCGCCCCGCGTCACCGTGAGGATCGAGCCGAAGAGGAACGAGAACAGGTCGACGTCGAGCGCGCCGGCGGAGGAGGCGAGGACGACCCCGGCCGCGATCCCGGTGTAGAACAGGAGCGCGAGCGCCTGGTCCCCGGCGGCGCGGTGCCGCGAGCGCAGCCACTCGATCCCGACGGCGCCGGCGACCGCCGCCAAGAGCGCGGTGAGGACGGGCGAGACGCCCAGCAGGTAGCCCGCTGCGACCCCGGCGAAGGCGGTGTGGCCGACGCCGTCGCCCACGAGGCTCATGTTCCGCTGGACGAGGAAGAAGCCCACGGCGGGCGCGAGGAGGCCGATGACGGCCCCCGTCGCGAACGCCAGGCGCATGAACTCACTCTCGAGCATGGGCGTGCGACGGGTCGTGCCAGGCGGACGGGAGCGCCTGCGGTGGGCCGTCGAAGACGATCCCGCCGCGGACGAGGACGAGCCGTTCGACGATGCCCTCGACGGCGCCGAACTCGTGCGAGACGTAGAGCGTCGTCACGCCGCGGTCGGCGTGCAGGCGGCCGAGGAGGCGGGCGAGCGCCTCCTGCGATTCCGCGTCGACCCCCGCGGTCGGCTCGTCGAGGACGAGGAGCGACGGCTCCCCGGCGAACGCCTTGGCGATGAAGGCGCGCTGCTGCTGGCCGCCCGAGAGGTCCGAGAGCCGGGCGTCGGCCAGGTCGCCCAGGCCAACGTCCGCAATGGCCTCGTCCACGATGGCGCGGTCGCGGCGCCGCAAGGGGCCGAAGAGGCCGCTCTGAGCAAGCCGGCCCGAGGAGACGACCTCGCGCACGGTGACCGGGCCCTGCGTGCCCACCTGCGCCCGCTGTGCGACATACCCCAGCGTCTCCCGGCGGGAGAAACGGTGGGCCGGCTCTCCGAACAGGCGCACGTCGCCCGCCGTCGGGCGCGCGAGACCGAGGGCGAGCCGCACGAGCGTGGTCTTGCCGCCGCCGTTCGGCCCGGCCACCGCGACGAACTCGCCCTCCTCGACCGTGAGGTCGACGTCCGCGAGCACCGGCTGACCGGGGCGGTACGAGAAGCCGACCTGCGCGAGCTCGACCGCTACCGGCATCCGAGCCCGTCCTTCAGCGCCTCGAGGTTCGCGCGCATGACCGTGAAGTAGTTCTCGCCGCGGTCCAGCTCTTCCTCGGTCAGCCCTTCGAGCGGGTTGAGGACGGCCGTCTCCGCACCGGCCTCGCGCGCGACCGTCTCGCCGATCTCCGGGGAGAGGAGCGGCTCGACGAAGACGGTGGTGACGCCGCGTTCGCTCACGAGCTCGGAGACGCGCGCCAGGTCCTGCGGGCTCGGCTCCGACTCGGGAGAGATGCCCGTGATGGGGATGACCTCGAGCCCGTACCGCTCGCCGAGGTAGCCGAAGGCGTCGTGGGCGGTCACGAGCTCCCTGCGCTCGCAGTCTGCGAGAGCGGCGCTGTACTCCCCGTCGAGCGCGCGCAGCTGGGAGGCGAGCTGCCGGGCAGGGGCCTCGCCTCCCAGCTCCGCGCCGATTCGCTCCACGACCTGGGCGAACCGAACGGGGTCGAGCCAGACGTGGGGATCGAGAGCATCCTCGTCGTCCTCCTCGCCTTCACGGAGCTCAAGGCCCTCGAGCAGGTCGAGCGCCGTACCGTCGTCCTCGACGGCGTCCTCGAGCGAGGGCTGGAATCCCTGGCCGAGGTAGAGCACGAGGTCCGCGTCGCGGACACGCTCGACATCCCTGACCGAGAGCTCGACGTCGTGGGGCTCGGCTCCGGGAGGCGTGAGGTTCGTGACCTCCACACGGTCGCCCCCGATCTCGGCCGCCGCGAACGCAAGCGGATAGAAGCCCGCGACGACCTGCGTGCGGCCGTCGGAGGCGCTGGAGGCCTCGCCGCCGCAGGCGGCGACCGACAGGCCGGCCAGGCCAAGAGTAAAGATGAGAACGATTCTCGTTACCACTAAGGGTGCTAGCATAGCCAGGTGCCCGAAACCGTGCAAGAGAGCGCGATCGAGCTACTCAGCGACGCCGGCGTCCGCCCCACGCGTCAGCGCGTGCGGGTGCTCGACGAGCTGATGAGCGAGCGGGACGACGTCACCGCCCAGCAGCTGCACGACCGGCTCCGATCGCGCGGAGAGAAGCTCGGCCTTGCCACCGTCTACCGGACGCTCGGCCTGCTTGCAGAGGCCGGCGTCATCGACGCCCTCTCACACCGTCCCGGCGAGCTCTGTTACCGCGTGTGCGGCCCGGGCCACCATCACCATCTCGTCTGCTCGAGCTGCCACCGCGTCGTCGAGCTCGCCGACTGCGAGCTCGATCCGTGGCTCGAGCGGATCTCGGAGGCGCACGGATTCGTCACCACCGGGCACCGCCTCGAGGTGTCCGGCCTCTGCGCCGCCTGTCGCTAGCTAGCGGCGCGCGACGATGACGAGCGCTGTGTCGAACCTGGGCAGATCGGCCGGGTTCTCGCCGGTGAGATAGGCCTGCAGCTGGTAGCGGCCTGCGGGCAGCTCTCTTCGGCTGAGCCGGACGATCTCGTTCGCGGCGAGACCCTCGTCGCCGAGAACCACCTTGCGGAGCTTCCCGCCGCGCAGCCGCTGAAGGCGCCAGTTCCACTCCTGAGCGTCGGTGTCGACCCCGAACGTGAGGAAGCCGCCCGGCCGAACGCGAAACACTCCCGCAGACAGCGTGATGTAGCGCAACTCGACCGTGTCCCGCTCGGACTCGGGAGAAAGGTTGCCGGCCTGGTCGCGGACACGCAGCGTCAGCCGATATCTACCGGGCGGCAGCAGCCGGTCGCCCACGGTGCCGTCCCAGATGACAGCGCTGCGGGCGCGACGAGGCGGCTTCTCGACCGCGAGCTGGTCACCGACGTACAGCAGCGGGCCCGCTGGGCCGTCTGCCCGATACGTGACCCGGACGACGTCGGCACGGCTGTCCCCGTCAGGGGAAAACGCGATGGGATTGGCTTCCATGCGCACAACCTCGGGTGGCACCGTGTCGACGAAGATCCGGTTCGGGATCACGATCGCCCGCCGCTTGTCCTCGAACTCGACCTTCAGCCGGTACGGGCCGTCCGGAACGATCCGGCCCTCGTCGCTGCGGCCGTCCCACTCGAAGGTGACGAGCCCCGGACGCACACGGCGCTCGCCGAGCGAGCGCACCGCCTCGCCGTCGGCATCGAGGATCTCCGCGTCCACCGTGTCGTTCACGCGGAAGCGCAGACGCAGCTTCGCGGTCTCGGTCGGGCACACGCAGACCGGCGAGAAGCTCTCCGGAAAGCGCGGGCCGACGACGGGCAGGCGCTCGAGCTTCAGCGACTCGGTCCACGCGAACGCGGCAGCAGTGGCCGCGATCAACGCGAGCGCGAGCACGGCGAGAAGCGTGGACCGACGCACCCAGCGATTGTAAGGACGGCCCGAAGGCCGTCCCCCGTTCTACGAGGTCCGGTAGGCCTCGATGAGGATCTCGGCGACCTCGGGCCGCGTGAACTCCACCGGCGGAAGCTTGCCCTCCGAAAGGAGCTCGCGCACCTTCGTGCCCGAGAGGAAGACGTGATCGTCGCCTCCGTGCGGGCAGGTCTTCGGCGTCGCCATCTGGCCGCAGACCTTGCACCAGAAGGAGTGCTCGAAGAACATCGGCTCGATGTCGAGCTCGTGCGGCTCGAACTCGTCGAAGATCAGCTGTGCGTCGTACGTGCCGTAGTAGCTGCCGACGCCTGCGTGATCACGGCCGACGATGAAGTGCGAGCAGCCGTAGTTCTTGCGGCAGATCGCGTGCCAGATCGCCTCGCGCGGGCCGGCGTAGCGCATGGCGGCCGGGAAGGCGGAGACCACGACGCGGTCGGCCGGGTAGTAGCCCTCGGTCAGGACGCGGTAGGCCTCGACCCGAACCTCCACGGGGACGTCGTCGGACTTCGTCGCACCCACGAGCGGGTGGATGAGCAGTCCGTCGACCGTTTCGAGCGCGCACTTCGTCAGGTACTCGTGCGCCCGGTGGATCGGGTTGCGAGTCTGGAACCCGACCACACGCTTCCAGCCGCGCTCGGCAAAGAGGCCGCGCGTGTCGGCGGGGTCCTTGTGCAGCTCGGGGAAGCCGGGCTCGAGCCGCTCGAAGACCGTCACCGGGCCGGCCAGGTACGAGCCCTCCTGTGCGTAGAGCTGCGCAACGCCGGGATGCTCTCCATCCGCGGTCCGGAAGCACTGCTCCGCCTCGCGCTCCTTGTCGTAGGAGTAGACGTCCTCGACCTCGAGGACGGCCAGCGGCCGGCCGTTCTCGTCGGCGAGCGCCACGCGGTCGCCCTTCGGCGCCTCGGCGACCGACAGGCAGACCGGAAGCGCCCAGGGAAGCCCGCCGGCGAGCCGCATCGACTCGACGACGCCGTCGTAGTCCTCCTTGCCCATGAAGCCCGTCAGCGGCGAGAGGGCACCGGAGGCGAGCATGTCCAGGTCGGCCAGCTCGCGAGCGGTCAGCGTGACGACCTCGAGCGAGTCGACGTCGCCGGGGCGCTCGCCCGCCCGCGGCACCAGAGTGCCGCCGTGCGGGGCGATGAGCTGGTCGGTGGTGACGGCGCTCACGCGCGCACCTCGGAGCCGACCAGGCCGAGCTCCTCGAGCTTCTGGACGACGATCCGGGCGCTCTCCTCGGGGGACTGCGCCTCGGTGTCGACCACGATCTCGGGGCTCTCCGGCGCCTCGTACGGGTCGTCGACGCCGGTGAAGCCCTTGATCTCGCCGGCGTAGGCCTTGGCGTAGAGACCGTTGGTGTCGCGGCGCGCGCACTCCTCGACCGACGCGTTCACGTAGACCTCGACGAACGGGCCGAACTCCTCCACCAGGTCGCGCGCCTTCTGGCGCGTCTCGACGTAGGGCGAGATGGCGGCGGTGATGGCGGTGCCGCCGTGGCGCGTGATGCGCGAGGCGACCCAGCCGATGCGCTCGATGTTGGTGTCGCGGTCTTCCTTTGAGAAGCCGAGGCCCTTCGAGAGGTGCGTGCGGATCGTGTCGCCGTCGAGATACTCGACGACGTGGCCGCGCTCGTCGAGCGCGGGGCCCACGAGGTGGGCGATCGTGGTCTTGCCGGAGCCCGAGAGCCCCGTGAACCAGAGCGTGAACCCGCCTCCGCGGGCGCGCTCGGACTCGGGGTGCTCGTGGGCGAAGATGTTGTCGGTCATCGGTCTCCTTCTGAGGTTTCTTCCACGTGGATCCCACACTCCAGCTTGTCGGAGCCGGCCCAGCGGCCTGCGCGCTCCTCCTCGTCCGGCTTCGTGGGCCGGGTGCAGGGCATGCAGCCGATCGAGCGGTAGCCGGCGTCGTGCAGCGGGTTGTACGGAATCTCGTTGGTCATGATGTAGCGCCAGACGTCCTTCTCTGTCCACTCCGCGAGGGGCTGGACCTTCCAGACGCCGTAGCGGTCGGAACGCTCGAGCTTCTTCGCGTTCGCGCGTGACGGCGACTGCTCCCGGCGGATGCCGGACACCCACGCATGGTAGGGCTCCAGCGCCCGAATGAGCGGCTCGACCTTGCGGATGTGGCAGCAGTGGTCGGGCTTCGACTCCCAGAGGTTCGGGCCCTCGACCTTGTGCTGCTCCGCGATCGTCATCACCTCGGGGACGATCAGGGTCAGCCCATAGCGCTCGACGAGCCGCTCCCGCGTCTCGTAGGTCTCCTTGAAGAAGAGGTGCGTGTCGAGCTCGACGATGTCGACGTCGAGCCCGAGCTCGGAGATCATGTGCACGAGCACGGAGGACTGCTTCTGCCACGAGCACGAGATGCAGAGGCTCTCGCCGAACTCCTCGAAGGCCCACCCGAGGACCTCCTCGGCGGTCATGGCCTCGATCTGTGCGTCAGTCCGGGAGAGCTGCTGCAGGCTCGCGGTCACGGAGGAGCACCTCCCTCAGCGTGTCGGCCCGGAGCCCCAGCCGGAGCGTCTCGAGCGGGATGACCTCGTCGGGCGGGATATTCCCGAGATTCACCTCGGGGCCGAGCTTGCGCACGAACCAGGCCTGCGAGCTCTTCTGCGGCGCCTCGAAGAGGATGTCGGCGGGGTCGATCTCGTGGACGATCTCGTCGATGAGGCCGGTGCGCATCTCGCCGGTCGGCCGGTAGATACCGGCGGTGCCGCCCTCGCGGCCCTCCGTGATCACTTTCCAGGCGCCCGCGTCCAGCTCCTCGCGGATCCACTCGACCCACTGGTACGGCGCGTAGACGACCTCCTCGTCCTTCGAGCCCACCTCGGACATGACGACGAAGTCGCGGGCGAGATCGGCGATCAGCTCGAGCTTGCGCTCGCGCGGGATGTCGATCGTCCCGTCCGAGACCTCGACGTGCGAGAGGCGGTTCTCGGCCAGCCAGCTCTTGTACTCGTCGAGCTTGTCCTTTGCGATGACGGCCTCGAAGAGCGTGCCGCCGCAGACGACGGGCGTCTCGAACGACCGGAAGAGCGCGATCTTCTTCTCGAGGTTGTTCGTGACGTAGGACGTGCCCCAGCCGAGCTTGACGATGTCGACGTACTCGCCGGCGGTGTCGAAGAGGCCCTCGATGTCGCGGAGGTTCATCCCCTTGTCGATCACGTGGGTGAGGCCCTTCGTGCGCGGCTTGGGCGAGCGCGCCGGCACGTCGAGGAACCCGTTGGGGCCGTGGCTAGAGCCGGGCATAGAGATCCTCCAATCGCTTCTTCGCCTGTTCCTGCACGTCGTGGTAGAGCGAGGTGCCGTGCGAGTCGATCGCCACGGTCAGCGGGCCGAAGTCCTTGACCCGGAACTTCCAGAGGCACTCGGGCATGAGCTCCTCCCAGTAGACCTCCTCGATCTCCTCGATCTGGGTGGTCTCGAGCGCCGCCGCCCCGCCGACGATGGCGAAGTAGACCATTCCGAGCCGCTTCATCGGCTCGATCGCCTCGTCGGGGAGCCCGCCCTTGCCGCAGATGGCGCGCACGCCGTGGTCGCGGCCGAGCGGCTCGGTGAAGCGCACCATGCGCGCGCTCGTCGTGGTGCCGATGCAGACCTTCTCGTACTTGCCTTCGGCCACCTTGCGCACGCCCGGGGCCGTGTGGAGCAGGAAGGCGCCGTTGAGGTCCATGGGCGGCTCGACTCCCTGGTCGAAGATGCGCACCTGCGTGCGGTCGCGGATGCCGATGATGTGCCCGTCGACGAGCACCTCGTCGCCGGCACGCAGCTCGCGGATGGCCTCCTCGGACGCGGGGAAGGTGACGCGATGCTCGGCCATCAGGCTTCCCTGTCGTAGTCGACGACGCCGTCGGCGCTCACGTGCGCGGAGGCCCGGCGCGCTGCCCAGCACTGGTAGTTGACGGCGACCGGGTTGAGGGTCATGTGCGTGTCGGCGTGCTCGATGTGGCACTGCAGGACGGTGACGTCCCCGCCGAGGCCCATCGGGCCGATGCCGGTCTCGTTGAGCAACCCCTTGAGCTCGTCCTCGAGCTCGGCCACGAGCGGGTCGGGGTTGCGCGTCCCGACCGGGCGGGCGATGGCCTCCTTGGCGAGATGCATCGCGTAGTCGGCCGACCCGCCGATCCCGACGCCGACGATCCCGGGCGGGCACGGCTTGCCGCCGGCGCCCACGATGGAGTCGAGCACGAAGCGCTTGATCCCCGCGACGCCGTCGGCGGGCGTGCACATCTTCAGGAAGCTCATGTTCTCCGAGCCGGAGCCCTTGGGGACGCACTTGACGTCGAGGCCGTCCCAGCCCTGGACGAAGTCCCAGTGGACGATGGGGACGCGGTAGCCGACGTTCTGGCCCGTGTTCTCGCGCGTGAGCGTGTGCACCGTGTTCGAGCGCAGCGGATGCTCGACCGTCGCGCGCTCGGTGCCGTCGTACAACGCCTCGTAGATGCGGGCCGGGTGGAGCGGGAAGTGCTCGCCCACGCGGCAGTAGTAGACCGCGATGCCGGTGTCCTGGCACACGAGGTTCTTCTCGTCCTCGGCGACCTGGACGTTCTTGAGGATCGTCTGGAGCACGCGCTGCCCGGGGACGGACGTCTCCGTCTCGGCGGCGTCCGCGAGCGCGTCACGGAGGTCCTGCGGGATGTCCTTCAGGGACCAGACGTAGAGGTACGCCGCGGCGTCCTCGACGACCTTCTGGAGATCGGTGGCGACCGCCATCACGCCGCCGCCTTCGCGGCCGCCGCCGCTCCGGCGCGCCGGCCGAAGACGCAGCACTCGAGGAGCGAGTTGCCCATCATCCGGTTGCGGCCGTGGGTGCCGCCCGCGATCTCGCCGCAGGCATAGAGGCCCTCGACGGTCGTCTCGCCGTGCTCGTCGATCACGAGCCCGCCGTTCTGGTAGTGGAGGATCGGATAGGTGAGGATCGGCTCGGCGAGCGGGTCGACGCCCGCGGCCCGGTAGCGGCGGAGCATGTACGGAAGCGAGACCTCCGCGTCCGCCTCGGGGATCCGGGTCGTGTCGAGCCAGACGGCGGGCCGTCCGTCGGGCGTCTCGACGCCCTTGCCCTTGTCCACCTCGTCGAAGATCGCCTGCGAGACCTCGTCGCGCGGCGCCAGCGGGTCGGTGAACTCCTCGCCGTCGGCGTTGACGAGCACAGCGCCGTACGCGCGCGTTGTCTCGGGAATGGAATAGCCCTTGAGGTTCTCCGGCCACGTGCCGCCGTTGGGGTGGTACTGGAGCGCGTCGAGGTCGCGCGACTCGGCGCCGAGCCCGAGCGCGATCTGCGTCGTCTCGCCGGTGGCGCCGGGATGGTTGGTCGTCAGCTCGCCCCGCTCCTCGGCCTCGCGGAAGCAGCGCCCGCCGGCCGAGAGCACGACGGCGCCGGCCTCGACGACGTGGTCGCCGCAGCGAGCCCGCCAGCCGGAGCCGGCCTGCTCGAGCTCGGTGAGCGGCGACTTGGGCAGGACCAGCGCGCTCGAGGACTCGACGGCCTCGCGCAGCGCGCTCGTGATCGCGAGCCCGGTCTGGTCGCCCACCTGGAGCAGCCGCTTGCGGCTCGCGCCGCCGCAGCGCGCGAGGCGGTAGCCGCCGTTCGAGCGCGTGAACTCGACGCCGGCATCCTCGAGCCAGTGGATCGTGCCCGGCGCCTCCGAGGTCAGGATCCGGACGAGCTTCATGTCCGCGGTCTGGTGGGAGCTCTGCCAGACGTCCTCCGCGTGCATGTCGGGCGAGTCGTCCTCACCGAAGGCCGCCTGGATGCCGCCCTGGGCCTTGGCCGAGTTCGAGGACTGCACAGAGCCCTTCGTCGCGAGCGCGACGCGCGCTCCCGCCCGCTCGGCGGAGACGGCGGCGGCGAGGCCGGAGGCCCCGCTTCCGACCACGAGCACGTCAACGGTGATGGCTTCGGCCAAGACGGTCTGACTATACCACCGACTTCCTAATCCCACACATTTGAGTAGCTTATGGCCCGATGGCCGCCTAGCCGCCGCCCGTCACGCTCGCGCGCGCCTCCTTGAGGCTGTCGTCGCGCTCGGTGTCGCGCACGCCGGGCACGAAGAGAAAGGCCATGGTCACGCCCGCCGCGGCCAGGCCCGCGACGACGAGCGTGGTCTGCGCGCCCAACGCCGCCGAGACGGGCCCGGTCAGGGCGAAGGAGACCGGCACGAGGCTCGTCGAGACGAACCAGTCGAGGCTCGTGACGCGCCCGAGCAGCTCGCCGGGAACCAGCGTCTGCACAAGCGTCCCCCAGATGACCATGCCCGAGGTGAAGAGCGCGCCCTCGACGAGGCTGATCGCCTGCATCTGCCACACCTCGGTTGCGAGACCGAAGCCGACGAGTGCGAGCGAGCCGAATCCCCACGCGCAGTACATGAACGTGATGTGCCGCCGCGGGAAGCCGCGCTGCCCGAGGAAGAACGCCGCAAGGAGGGCGCCGATGCCGCCGCACGCGAGGACGAGCCCGAAATCGCCGGCGTCGCCGCCGAGCTCGTTCCGGACGAGATACGGGCACGAGGACGTCCACCGGGCCCCAGTAGGCGAGGAGGAAGACCGCGGCCGCGAGCAGCGTCGCCCAGAGCCACGCGTGCGCCCGGACGAAGACGAAGCCCTCGCGAAGGTCGCGCAGCATCGAGGTTCGCTCCTTACCTGCCTCGCGCGGCGCCGGCCGGTGGCGCATGAGGAAGATCGCCGCGGCCGAGACCAGGAACGTGGCGGCGTCGAGCATGAACGCCTGCCCGGCGCCGATGGTCGCGACCATCCAGCCGCCCAGCGCGGGACCGACGAGCAGAAACGCGAAAGGGCGGATGAACTGGTCGAGCGAGTTGGCCTGGAGCAGGAGATGCCGCGGAACGATCTCCGGGACGATCGACATGAACGCCGGGCCGAAGAACGCCTCACCCGTGCCGAAGACGGCCGCGAGGACGATCAGGTGCCACAGCTCGACCACCTCGGTGAGCACGAGGACGCCGATCATCCCGACCGCGACCGCCCGCACGATGTCCGCGGCGATCATGATCCGGCGCCGCTCGAAGCGGTCCGAGATCACGCCCCCGATCAACACGAAGATGCCGATCGGTAGCGTCCACGCCAGTCCGACCAGCGAAAGCGCCGTCGGCGAATTCGAGAGCTCGTAGACCTGCCACGCGATCGCGACGACGTAGACGCCGTCGCCGGCGAGCGACACCGTCGCGCCGGCCCAGAGCAGGGCGAAGTCCCTGATCCCGAGCGGGCGCAGGATGCCGACGCGGCTTCTGCTCGCGCGGTTTCCGCTCTCGGGTGCCCGCCGGGTGTCCATCGATACTCAGTAGCTCGTCTTCCTCATCGATCGCGCAAAGCGCCGTCGGGCCTTCCGCTGCTCCGCCATAGCCCGGGCGTCCGTCTTCAGCTCGAGGTGCTTCAGCTCGCCGAGAAGCTTGCGATAGCTCTCGAAGCGCTCTTCGGGCAACGTGCCGTCCGCAAGCGCGGCGCGAACCGCGCAGCCCGGCTCGGCCACGTGCGCGCAATCCGCGAACCGGCACTCCGCCGCCAGGTCGGCCACGTCGGAGAACGTCTCTTCGACGCCGCCTCCGGCGTCCCAGAGGGCGATCTCGCGCATTCCGGGGGTGTCGAGGACGAGCCCGCCGTTCCCGAGCGGGACGAGCTCGCGGTGCACGGTGGTGTGACGCCCTCTTCCGTCATCGCGCAGCCCTTGGGTCTCCTGGCGATCCCAGCCCAGCAGTCGGTTGAGGAGCGTCGACTTGCCGACACCGGAGGAGCCCAGGAGCGCCGCCGTCCGGTTCCCGGAAAAGTAGGGCTCGAGCTCCTCGACGCCGGCCCCCTCGAGGCAGCTCATGACGTGGATCGGCACGCCGAAGACGGCTGCCTCGACCTCTGCCACCGCCGCGTCGAGATCCTCGGCCAGGTCGCTCTTGTTGAGCACGACCACCGGTTGCGCGCCGCTCTCCCAACCTGCGGCGAGATACCGCTCGATGCGGCGGACGTTGAGGTCGTCGCCGAAGGCGCTCACGAGGAACACCACGTCGACGTTGGCTGCCACGACCTGCTCGACGCTCTCGTCCCCGGCGGCCTTGCGCAGGAACACCGTGTCGCGCTCGAGGACGGCGTGGATGGTCGCGGCGTCGGCGTTCGGGCCGTCGGAAACCGCAACCCAGTCGCCGACCGCTGGGAGGTCGACGGCGCTCGCGGCGTCATGGCGAAGCCGGCCCGCGACCTCGGCGGGCCGCTCGCCGCATGCGGCGTACACGACGTAGGCGCCGCGATGCTGCGCGGCGACGCGCGCCGGCGCGAGGGCGTCGGCGGCATACAGCTCGAATTCTTGTTCACGGCTCGGGCTCCACCCGAGCACCTTCAAGTCGAAGGGCAACCTGAGTCTCCTTTACATGGGCAAGGGCTCTGGACGCGGCTCACCGCTGTCCCGAGCAAGCTTTCGGAGGCTCGGCTGCTAAAAGAAAGCGTCGGGACCGCGGAGGCACGACATTGGGGCAACATCCATTGTCAGCCTCCTTTCCTCGCGGAACCGAACAGAAGAAGCCTAGCCGACGGAGCGGCGGCTGTCAGGCCCCGAGACCGCCGAACACGGCGAACGGGTTGTGCGGCATGACCTCCCAGACCATGCCGCCGCCTGGCTCGACCTCGACCTTCGCGCCCTCCGGAGACTCGGCGCGAAGCCGCTCTGCGAGCGCTTCGGCGTCGTCGCGGTTCGCGGCGCCGACGAGGAGAAACGTTGAGCGCGTGACGACCGGTAGCCCCTCGGCCTCGAACTGCGCGGCCAGCGCCTTCGTCGCGTCGTGGCTGGGCAGCGAGACGCGCACCTCCCACTCCGCGTGGCCGCTGGCGAATGACTCCTCGGCCTCGCGCTCCTGCTGGCGGTCGTGCTCGGCCTGGATCTCGTCCTCGGTTTCCGGAAGCGCCACGGACGCGTCCCTCCAGTCCTGCTCGACCGGGTGCCAGCGCTCGAGCGAGACCTTTGCGGCCCGCCCTTCGGAGGACAGGTGCGCACGAACGAATCCCTCGGCGTCGCGCGCCTGCTGCTCCTCGTCCGCGTAGAGGTAGACGCGCGGCCCGTCGCGGCTGACGACGACGCGTCCGCCCAGCCGCTCGCGCTCCTCGGCCTCGAGGCGGCGGGCAGAGAGCCACTCGACGAGCTGCGTGCCGTCGCCCTCGTCGTCGAAGTCCACCGTGACACGCCAGTCGTCGCTCACACCCGGCATTCTGCCCTATGCTGGCTCGAGGCCATGCGGTGGCTGGCGAAGGCAGCTCTCCAGCAGGGAATCGGCGCACTTCCGCATGCGGAGAGCGTGAACTACGTGTTCCAGCGGCGCGTGTCCCGGACACTGCCCGCCGGCGAGGGCGTCTTGCGCCGCAAGTTCCGGCGCGCCCTCGGCCACATCCGTGCCTACGAGGAGCACGGGCCGCAGCGGGCGCTCGGTGACGCGACGTTCTACGAGTTCGGCGCGGGATGGGACCTCGCGATTCAGCTCTCCTACTGGGCGCTCGGGGTCGAGCGCCAGACGCTCGTCGACATCCGGCCGAACCTCAGGCCGGAGCTCGTGAACCTCACCCTCGAGCGGCTGCACCGTCTCCACGGCGAGCTCGAGGAAGAGGCAGGCCGGCCCGTGCGCGACACGGGCGAACGACGGATCGCCGGTGCCGCCGACCTCCGGGCGTTCGGGATCGACTACCTCGCGCCGCGCGACGCCCGGGCGACCGGCCTCGAGGCCGAGTCGGTCGACTTCGTCACGAGTACGAACACGCTCGAGCACATCCCGGCCGCGGACCTCGTCCCGATCCTGCGCGAGTGCCGGCGTCTGTTACGCCCCGACGGGGCCATGAGCTCCCGGATCGACCTCTGCGACCACTACTCGTACTCCGACCGCGGCCTCACGCCGTACCACTTCCTCCGCTACTCCGACCGCGCCTGGCGCCTGCTCGACTCGGGGCTCTCCCGCCAGAACCGTCTGCGGCGCCCGGACTACGTGCAGGCGTTCGCTTCGGCCGGGCTCGACGTCGTTGCCGAGCGCGCGCAGTCCCCGGAGGGCTCGGTCGAGCGGTTGAAGGAGCTCGATCTCGCGCCGCGGTTTCGGGCCTACGCGCTCGAGGATCTGGCGGTCACGCGCCTGTTCCTCGCTGCCCGGCCCGTGCCGGCCGCGTCACCAGACGCTGCGGAGGAGGCCGGCGATCTCGTCGGGCGAGGCGACGCGCGGGTTGGCCTTGGCGCCGACGCGCTCGGCGGCAGCAGCAGCAACGACCGGTAGCTCGGGCTCCGGCACACCGAGGTCTCGCAAGCGCTCGAAGCCGGCGAGGCGCGCGAGACTCTCGACGGCTGCGGGGACGTCCTCGCCGGCGCCCATGGCCTCGCCGAACCGTGCGATCTCTGCGGCGGCGACCGGCTCGTTGAATCTCAGCGCCGGTGCAAGCACGACGGCGTTGAGCGCTCCGTGGGAAATGCCGTAGCGCCCTCCGAGCGCCTGCGCCATCGCGTGGCCGAGCCCGAGCCCGGCGCTCCCGAGCGCGGCGCCCGCGTGCATGGCGCCCTCGAGCAGCTCCCGTCGGGCCTCACGGTCGTTGCCGTCCGCGAGCACGCGGGGCAGCGAAGAGCCGATCAGGCGTGCGCCCTCGAGCGCCTCCCGGTCGGCGTCAGGGTTTCTCCCCTTCACGTAGAGCGCCTCGGCTGTGTGGGCGAGTGCGTTCATGGCCGTCCCGCCGGTCTCGAACTCGGGGAGGCCGTACGTGAGCTCGGGGTCGTAGACGATGCCCTCGATGCGGGCGCCTCCGCCGCCGACCTTCACGCCTCGCTCGAGGTCGCGCATGCCGAAGCCCGTCGCCCACTCGGCGCCCGAGTACGTCGTCGGGATGGAGACGACCGGCAGGCCGGTCGCGGCGCTGACCGCCTTCGTCGTGTCGATCGCGCTGCCTCCGCCGAGGGCCACGAGCCCGTCCGCTCCCTCCGCGGCGGCGACGGCCTCGTCCACCGTCTCGCGCGGGACGTGCTGCTGGACACCCGCGAAGCGCGCGGCGACGGGAAGGTCGAGCGAGTCCCAGCGGCGGCTCGTGACCAGGAGCGGCTTCGAGCTTCCAAGCTCCGCGAGGACATCGGGGAGCGCGTCGAGGCCCCAGCGGACGATCATGCCGCCTGCTCGGCGGCGAACTCGAGGAACGCGGCCGCAGCCCGGCTCGGCGTCCGTCCCTTGGCGCGGACGACGTAGATCTGCCGCGTCGGCTCGATGCCGGCTACGCGGGCGGCCGCCAAGGTTCCGGCGGCCAGCTCGCCCTCGATCGCGGTGCGCGAGATGAAGGCGACGCCGTAGCCGGCCCCCACCGCGCTCTTCACGGACTCCTGGAGCCCGAGCTCGAGCTTCGACTCGAGCTCCCGCACCCGCAGCCCCGCCCGGCGCAGCTCCTCGTCTACGACCTGGCGGACGCCCGCGCCTTCCTGCATGACGACCAGCGTCTCCTCGCGCAGGTCGGCGACGGAGATCTCACCACCCGCAGCCGCGTGGCTTGGAGGCACTGCCAGGACGATCTCGTCCTGCGCCAGCGGCTCGAAGACCAGCGAGCGGTGGCGACGCACCGCCCCGACGATTCCGAGCTCGAGCTCGCGGTCGGCGACGCGGTCGATCACGGCGTACGTGTCCGAGATCGAGAGCGCGATGCGAAGGTCGGCGTGACGACGCTGGAACTCGCATAGGAGCAGCGGCACCAGGTGGGCACCGGGCCCCGTCGAGGCGCCGAGCGTCAGCGTCCCGGCCAGCACCCCCTCGTCGGCGGCGGCGACGTCTTCGAGGAGCTGCTCCTCGGCCTGGATCATGCGCTGCGCGTTCCGGTACAGCCGGCGCCCCGCCTCGGTCGGCTCGACGCGGCGTCCGGACCGGTCGAGCAGCTGCTGGCCGAGGCGCTCCTCGAGGGCCCTGACCTGGAGGCTGACCGCAGGCTGTGTGACGCCCAGCCGCTCGGCGGCCTGGGAGAAGCTCTTACGGTCGACGACGGCGCAGAAGGCCGCCAGCTGACGGGTGTCCATATAAGGACACCTTATAGCTGGTTAGGGCGAGTGCGCGCCGAGGTCTAGGCGGTCGACGACTCGATTGCCGGGAGCCGGCCAGGACGTCCGCCATTGCGTAACAGCCGATCAGGCCCCACAGCAACGCTGCCGCAGTGCCGCCTAGCCAGCCCGCAACAAAGACCGCGGCAAGGATCGGCCAGAAATCCGAACGACCGTCGGAAAGGTGCGCCTGCACACCGGAATCTTCGGCATCGCCCAACGTCGTCTGGACCCCCGGTCCATACACTCACGGCCGATGCGAGTCTGGATCGACATGACCGCGCCGGCCCACGTGCTGGTGTTCAGGCCACTGGTCGAGCTGCTGCGCGCCCGCGGTGACGAGGTCGAGATCACCGCGCGGGACTACGCACAGACGGTCGACCTGCTGAAGCTCCACGGGCTCGAGGCCGAACTGCTCGGTCGGCACGGCGGCCGCTCGCGGCTCGCCAAGCTCGGCACGATGGTCACCCGCCTGCGGGCGCTTCGCTCCTGGGCGAAGGGGCGCGACTTCGACGTCGCGCTGGCCCACGGCTCGCACCATCTGACGCTGGCTGCGCGGTCACTCGGAATCCCGAGTGGGAACACCTTCGACTACGAGTTCGCCATGGTCCAGCACCAGCTCGGCTGCCGGGCCGCGACGCGCGTTCTCGTGCCGGAGGCGATCCCGCCCGAGCGGCTCGAGCGCTACGGCGTCCGGCCGCCGAAGCTCCGCAGGTACCCGGGACTGAAAGAGGAGTACTACCTCTCCGACTTCGAGCCCGACCGCGGCGTGCTCGACCAGCTCGGCCTCGACCGGTCCAACGTGCTCGTCCTCGTGCGCACACCGCCCGACATCGCCCTCTACCACCGGAAGTCGAATCCACTCTTTCCCCGGCTCCTCGAGCGGCTCGGCCGCGAGGATGGCGTCCAGACCGTGGTCATCCCGAGAACCGACGAGCAGCGGGACCACGTGCGCGGGCTCTCCTTTCCCTCGATCGTCGTGCCCGACGGCGCCGTGGACGCTCAGAGCCTCATCGCCTTCTCCGATCTCGTCGTCTCGGCCGGCGGGACGATGAACCGCGAAGCGGTCGCGCTCGGCGTGCCCGTCTACACGACGTTCGGCGGCCGCCTGGGCGGGGTCGACGAGTGGCTCATCCGGGAGGGCCGGCTCCGCCCGCTGGAGGATCCGGACACGCTCGAGCTGGCCAAGCGCGGCGGCGAATCCGAGCGCACGCGCCGTGATCCGCGCATCTACCTGGACCTGCTCCTGCCCGTTCCCTAGCCGAGCAGGTCGCGATCAGGAAGCTGTAGGAGGCAGCGCGGCCGCGGTCGGCGCCTTGGCCTCGGCCGCGGTCGTGTCCAACCTGTGCGGACTGCGCAGAAGCTCGGCGAGCCGGGCCACGACCTCCACGGTCTCACCGGCCTCGACGAGCCGCTCGAGCTCCGCGAGCTCGTCCTCGAGCCAGAGCGGATCGACGGGCGCACTGCTCGCGCGGAGGATCTTGGGATGCGAGGTCGCTTCGGAGGCCTCGTCGTCTCCCCACAGGTCCTCGTGGAGCTTCTCGCCCGGCCGTACGCCGATGAACTCGATCGGGATGTCCCGATCCGGCTCCTTCCCGGAGAGCCGGATCATGTTGTGCGCGAGGTCGATGATCTTGACGGGGTCGCCCATGTCGAGGACGAAGATGTCGCCGCTCTCGCCGATCGCCCCGGCCTGGACGATGAGCTGCACCGCCTCCGGGATCGTCATGAAGTAGCGCTCCATGTCCGGGTGCGTGACGGTCACCGGCCCGCCGTGGGCGATCTGGCGGCGGAAGAGCGGAATGACGCTGCCCGAGGAGCCGAGCACGTTGCCGAACCGGACGGAGATGAACTTCGTGCCGTTGCCCTCCAGGGCTGCGGCGGTCTCGACGATCCACTCGCACAGCGCCTTCGTCTGGCCGAGGACGTTCTTCGGCCGGACGGCCTTGTCCGTGGAGACGAGGACGAAGCGCTTGACGCCGTTCTCCGCAGCGAGCTCGGCGAGGTGGCGCGTTCCGAAGACGTTGTTGCGCACGGACTCGAGCGGGTTCGCCTCCATGAGCGGGACGTGCTTGTAGGCGGCGGCGTGGAAGACGACCGAGGGCTGGTGGCGCTCGAAGAGGCGGCGAACCTTGCCGGGATCCTTGACGTCGGCGAGCGCCGGGACCGTGGCCGTGTAGTTGCGCTCGCGCTGAAGCTCGCGCTCGACCGCCACGAGAGCGTTCTCGGAGTTATCGACCAGGATGATCCGGCCCGCGCCGAGCGCGGCGACCTGGCGGCAGAGCTCCGAGCCGATGGAGCCGCCGGCTCCCGTTACGAGCACTGTCGCGCCGGTGACGTACGAGGCGATCGAAGGCATGTCGAGCTCGACGGCCTCGCGCCCGAGGACGTCCTCGACCTGCACCTCGCGGAGCTGACCGGAAAGATTGAAGTCGCCGGCGATAAGCTCGTGGACGCCCGGCACGGTCTTCACGGGGACGCTTGCGTCGCGGCACGCGTTGACGATCCGCTGGCGGACCTCTCCCGCGCCGGACGGGATGGCGATGATGACCTCGTCCGGCCGGTTGTCGCTCAGGAGCCGCGGGAGGTCCATAGTCGTCCCCAGGACGCGCACACCGTGGAGGCGCATGTTCTTCTTGCCGGCCTGGTCGTCGACGAGCCCGATCGGCGTGTAGCCGAGCTGCGGGCTCTTCTGCATCTCGCGGATAATCATCTGGCCGGCATCGCCCGCGCCGACGATTAGCGCCGCCTTGCGGCGGGCGACGAGCCGGCGCCGTGACCGCTCGACCATCGTCCGCGCGAGGACGCGTGCCCCGACGACGAACCCGAGCGTGAACATCCAGTCGATGGCGATGATCCCGCGCGGGAGGGTCCAGCCGGGAACCGGGTCCCAGAGGTAGATGAAGCCGACGAAGGCGGCCGAGGCGACCGAGACGGCGAGCACCGCCCGCCACATGTCGCGGATGGAGACGTAGCGCCACCAGTGGTGGTAGAGGCCGAAGAAGACGAAGACGACCAGGTTGATCGAGACGACGGCGACGAAGACGTCGAGCCCGAGAAACTCGTCGTAGCGCGCCGGGACGCCCTTGTCGAAGCGCACCTGGAAGGCGAGATACCAGGCGAGCGTGACGAGCCCCGCGTCGACGGCGACGCGCCAGAGGCGGTGACGGCTCACGAGCCTCACGCGTTCGCTCCCACGCCGACGGCGGAGCGGATCGTGGCGACGACCTGCTCCTGCTGGGCCTCCGAGATCCCCGCCCACAGCGGAAGGGCGATCGTCTCACGGGAGGCGCGCTCGGTCTCGGGCAGGCTCCCCGGCCGGCCGCCGAGCGACTCGTAGACCGGCTGGAGGTGCAGCGGCGTCGTGTAGTACGTGGCGCATCCGATGCCCGCCTCCCGGAGCGCTGCGGCGATCCGGTCTCGCTCGGGCGAGCGCACGACGAACATGTGGTAGACGTGGCCAGGGTCGTCCTCGGGCAGCTCGACGAGCTCGCCGAGGCCGAGCTCCGCGTAGCGCGCGGCAGCCTCGCGCCGCTCGCGGTTCCAGCGGTCGACATGGCCGAGGAAGAGCCTCAGCGCGGCCGCCTGGAGCTCGTCGAGGCGGGAGTTGTAGCCGATCGCCTCGAAGCGCTCCTTGTCGCGCGACCCGTGGAAGCGCAGGACGCGCACGCGGTCGGCGACCCCGGCTTCACGCGAGGCCACGAGCCCGCCGTCGCCGAGGCCGAAGAGATTCTTGGTCGGGAAGAAGCTGAACGTCGCGGCGACGCCCACCGCGCCCGCGCGCACGCCGCCGAGCTCGGCCCCGAAGGCCTGTGCGGCATCCTCGACGATCGGCACGCCGGGGGGCAGCTCGTCGAGCGCCGCCGGACGGCCGAACAGGTGCACGGCGAGGACCGCCTTCGTCCGCTCGGTAACTCGGTCGGAGACGTCGGCAGGATCGAGGTTCAGGGTGGTGGCGTCGATGTCGCAGAAAACGGGCGTGGCACCCCGGCGGGATACGGCCTCCGCCGTGGCGAAGAACGTGAACGCGGGGCAGATCACCTCGTCGCCCGGCCCGACGCCCAGCGCATCGAGGACGAGGACGAGTGCGTCCGTCCCGTTGGCGACGCCGACGGCGTCGCGGACGCCGAGGTAGGAGGCGGCCTCCTCCTCGAAGGCGCGCACCTCCGGGCCGAGGATGAATCGGCCGGAGTCGACGACCGCTCCGAGGCGGTCTTTCAACTCCTCAATAAGCGGCGCGTACTGCGCCTTCACGTCGACGTGCGGAATGGTCATGAGGCCTCTGGGGAAGGGACGCTCACTCGCGGGCCAGTCTACCGGCCGACTCCCTCGGCAGAACGCTCCACCGCACGCCGCCGGGCCCGCCTGCGGTAGCCGCGGTAGACCAGTGCGGCCACCCCCGCGACCACGAGCGCGATGATCGCGTAGTCCGCATACCGGAAGCTGTCGTGGAACTCCTCCCACTTGCTCCCGAGGGCCAGGCCGACCCCGGCGAGGCCGAAGCACCAGGGGATCGTGCCGGCGAAGGTGAGAACGGTGAAGCGCCCGAGCGGCATCTCGCCGACGCCGGCCGGGATGGAGATGAACGAGCGCACAACGGGAAGCATGCGCGACACGAAGACCGCGGCGTCGCCGTAGCGAACGAACCAGGCATCCGCCTTGTCGAGCTTGGCCGGCGTGATGTGGAGCCAGCGGCCGTGCCTCTCGAGGTAGGGCCGGCCTCCGTACTTGCCGATCGCCCACCCGGCAACGGACCCGAGCGTGTAGCCGATCGTCCCCGCCATCGCCATCGCCACGTAGGCCCAGCCAGTCGACTCGATCTCCGTCCCGAAGAGCGTCACGCTCGATCCCGGAAAGGCGCCGGCCGCCAGTGCGCCCGCGTAGACCATGACGAGCTCGCTCGCCGCGGGGAAGACGGCGTCGATGAACATCAGGATGAAGACGGCGTAGAGGCCGTAGTCCCCGATGACGTTGGTGACGGCCTCGGTGATCTCGTGCACCAGCCGAGTCTAGCCAGCGCCCCGTGCAGCCTCCCGCCTCTAGCGGGCCCGGATCACACGCACCGTGTCGCGCAGCGTGACGGTGCCGAACGTGTTCGTGGCCCGCACGCGAACCACGTAGACGCCTCCCGGAACGAGCACGCCCGCAGCCCTCCGCCCGTCCCAGGCCCAGACGTGCTTGCCCCGGCCGCGATCGCCCTGGTAGACGATGCGGCGCACCTGGCCGCCGCGAGTCAGGACGACGACCCCAACCTTGGCCTGGCGGGCAAGGACGGCCGAGATGAAGACCCGGCCGTGACGCCCCGGGACGACCCGCAGACTCTCTCTCGAAAGACGAAGGTGCCCGAGCGTGCGGTTCACGTTGAAGCTGCGGGTCATGGTGCTGACGCGGCCGCTCTCGTTCTCGGTCGCCGCGACGACCCAGCGCCAGACGCCGTCGCTCATGCCGGGGAAGCCGACGACCTTGCGGATCTTCCCGGGTAAGGAGCCGCGACGGTAGCGCCACGCGACCGTCCCGTTCGGGCGCAGCAACTTGAGGTCGATGACGGATGGGCGAACCACCTTCGCGGTGAGCGTCGCCCGCTCGCTGACTCCGTCCCGGTTCGGCGTGATCAGCTCGCGCGACGCCTTCGGCGCGTAGATCCCGTGGTAGAAGAGAAAGAGCCCGCCGGCCACGGGTCGCGCGAATCCGCCGGCGGGCCGGTTGAGGACGCGGCCGTCGAACGAGAGCGTCGACGAGCCGCCTCCGTCGAGGCTCATGGCGGTCACCGCGCCGAGGCGAGCCATCTGCTGGGCGAGCTCCCAGTTGGACAGCCCGCGAGAAACCGAGCTCCTGCCGTCGGCGACGACGAAGATGAGGCGGCCGTCGCCGAGCTGGCCGACGGCGGTGCGGGGATGGCGCCCGTTGAGGTGCGAAAGGGTGAACTGCTCGTCCGCCTGCTGGACGGGGTTGCCGTCGCGCACGAGGACCGGCCCTCCGCCGATCCCGTCCGCCGCGTCGTCCGGGAAGCCGGGGATGCGGAGCTGCACGGTGATCTGCGTTCCGACCGGCGCCTCGGCCAGCAGCCTCCCACGCCAGAAGCCGCGCGTCTGGATGACGGCGCCTCGGGCAGGCACGAGCGTGCCGCCGTGGCGGCGCACGGCCGTGACCCTTCCGGTCAGGGTGCCGTTGACGAGCGCCGGCGGGAACCCGCCGAGCACGACCTCGACCGAGCCGGGCACCCTCGGCGTTCTGCCCCCGAGCGTGCGCGTGTAGAGCGCCACGCCGGGCGGCTGGAGGAGCGGCTTGTTCACGGTCGTCAAGGGATGCGCGGGGTAAGAGCCCGGCTTCCAGGAGCCCGCGAAGCGCCAGCGGTCGACGAGCAGCCGGCCGTCAAAGGCAATGCCGAGTGCCGAGCGGTCGATCGTCGGCGGGATGGAAAGCACGCCGTTGCGGAGGAACATCCCGCTCGGCCGGCCGGACGCGATGCTGAAGAAGTCGCCGTTCACGCCCACGGTCGTCGCCTGGGCGGCGACGGCAGCCTGCATGGACGGGACCGTCTGCTTGCCGAGGACAGTGCCCGCCGAGAGCATGGGCCGGAGCTGGTAGAGCCCACCGTGCCCTGGAGAGCGGACCACATGGAGGGTGACCACGCGGCCTCCGACGATCGCGTTCTCGCGCTCGTACGTCACGTTCGGAAGCAAGGTGGTGGCAGACCCCGCGATTGACGGGGATGCAAGCAGCGCCGCAAGCGCGACGGGGAGAAGACCCCTCTTCGTCACCCCGCAGACACCAAATCACAGGTGCCGGAGGATGGCAAGCGCTGGGACTAGTTCCAGACTTTGACGTCGCGGTAGAGCGTGTCGCGCTGGACCGGCACCTTGCCGACCGCTCTGATCGCCCGGACGAAATCGTCCGTCGTGGCGCGATGCGTCGTCCCGGCGGCCGAAACGACGTTCTCCTCGATCATCACGGAGCCCATGTCGTCGGCCCCGAAGCCGAGCGCGACCTGGCCGACTTTCATCCCCTGCGTGACCCAGCTGGACTGGATGTGGTCGACGTTATCGAGGTAAATGCGGCTGACCGCCTGCGTGAGGAGGTAGTCGAACGAGGTCGGGAAGTGCGTGACCTTGTCCGCCAGACGCGTTCCGTCCGGCTGGAACGTCCAGGAGATGAAGGCACGGAAGCCGCGGGTCTCGTCCTGGAGCTCCCGGATGCGGCGCAGGTGCTCGACGCGCTCCTCGAGCGTCTCGACGTGCCCGTACATCATCGTCGCCGTCGAGGAGACGCCGAGGCGGTGCGCCTCGCGCATCACTCCGAGCCAGTCGGCCGACTTCGTCTTCTTGGGCGCGATGATGTCGCGCACCCGGTCGACGAGGATCTCCGCGCCCCCGCCCGGGACCGAGTCGAGGCCCGCATCGCGCAGGCGAGTCAGCGTCTCCGGGATCGTGAGCTTCGACCGGCGCGCGATGTGCTGGATCTCGGGCGGCGAGAGCACATGCAGGTGGATGCGGTAGCGCTCCTTGATCGAGCGAAAGAGGTCCTCGTAGAACTCGATGCCGAGATCCGGGTGGTGTCCGCCCTGCATGAGGAGCGCGGTGCCGCCGATCTCCAGCGTCTCCTCGATCTTCTTGAAGATGACGGGCTTCGGGAGTAGATAACCCTCGCGGCGGTCGCCCGGACGGCGGTAGAAGGCGCAGAAGTCGCAGTCCGTGTGGCAGATGTTCGTGTAGTTGACGTTGCGGTCGATGATGAACGTCACCCGACGCGCGTCCACCCGGCGGTTGCGCAGCTCATCGGCGGCCCGGCCGACCCGGACGAGGTCGCGGCTGCGGAGAAGGACGAGGGCGTCCTCGTCGGTGAGGCGCTCGCCGCCGAGCGTGCGCTCGAGGACCTCGCCGACTGCGCCGTTTCCGTTGCCGTTGCCCGTCACGCGGACACCGCCTCGGGCGCGACGAAGCGGAGCTCGGGGACGCGCGAGAGCTCGCCCACGTCGCGGGCAAGCTCGAAGAACGTGATCAGCCCGGCGCGCTCGCGCGGCCCGAAGCTGTAGCGGAGCTTCTCGAAGTAGCGGGCGAGGAAGCCCGCGGGGTAGCCGTAGCGCTCGCTCGCCTCGTAGGCGAGACGCTCGGGCTCGGATCTGGCGTGGCGCACGGAGGAGACGAGCGCCTCCTCGAGCAGCAACACGCCCGGCGGGGCCGGCTCGGGGCAGGCCCAGACAGCGAAGACCATGGGAAGCCCGGTGCGCTCGAGCCAGAGACGGCCGAGATCGTAGTGCGGCGTCGGGTCCTCGAAAGCGCTGCGAAGCGCCGCGTCGCCGATCAGAAGCGTCGCGTCCGCCTTCTTGCCGAGCGGCACGAGGACGGCGTCGGGCAGCAGGATCCGCGTCAGCACGACCGAGGTCGCGGATTCGGGCGTGATCGCGACGGAGTCGACCTGCGCGAGCGGCACGTGCGAGACGAGCTGGATCGAGTCGACCGCGCCCTCCGAGGAGACGCAGAGCCGCGGAAGGATTCGCAGGCGGTCGGCATTGCGCGCGTACTCGATCGAGGAGATGGGCGCGATGTCGATCTCGCCGGCGAGGAGCCGCTCGTTCAGCTCAGTCGGGACGCCGGGGACCTCCTCGACGTCGACGTCGAGCCGGTGGAAGACCGGCGCCATGTTCACGTAGCTGATGCGGCCGAGACGGATCATCTGCGCACTCCTGCGGGGCTCTCCGGGCTTTGAGTTAGACGCGAGTAACCTCGGGTCCCGACCCGCCCCCTGCTCGGTTCCAGCCTATCGACGGGCTTCGCGCCAGTGTGCGACGGCGTGTGCCGGATGTGTGTCAACGCTCAGCCTGCCATTCGAAGAAGGTGACGAGGTTGCCGTCGAGGTCGACGGTCGCGAACTCACGCGTGCCGTAGTCCGTCTCGCTGACACCGTCTCTCGAAACCGGGTGGAGGACGTCGGCCTGAGCGAGCTCCACGTACAGGTCGTCCACGCCGGCCGTCTCGATCCGGCAGCTTGCCGTGCCCGCAATGAACGACTCCGCGCCCGAGCGGACGGGCCGGTCGAGCGACTCGCGCTCGCGCCACGTCTCGTCGCCCGCCTCCCAGAGGTGCAGGACGGCATCGTCGCGCGCCAGCACCGCAAAGCCGCCGTCATGGTGGAGAACGTCGAAGCCGAGCCTGCCCCGGTAGAACTCGACCGCCGCGGCGGCGTCGCGCACGGGCAGCGCCGGGATCGTCTGGGTCAGCGTCACCATCGGCGCAGCTCGTTGTAGAGGGTGTCGCGCTGCACAGGGATCCGGCCCGCCTCCTGGACGAACCGGACGAGCTCGTCGATCTTCTGCTCGGTCTCGGTCGTGGCGCCCGCGGCGTGGAAGATCTCCTCGCGGACGACGGTGCCCTGGACATCGTTCGCGCCGAAATGGAGCGCGACCGCCGCGAGGGGCATCCCCATCATGATCCAGTAGGCCTTCACGTTCGGCACGTTGTCGAGGAGGAGCCGCGAGACGGCGATCATCTTCAGGTCGTCCGAGCCGGCCGTGTGCGTCCATCCCCGGCGCTCGAAGACGGTGTTCTCCGGGTGGAACGCGAGCGGGATGAAGGCGAGGAAGCCGCCGGTCTCGTCCTGGAGGTCGCGCAGGCGCAGAAGGTGGTCGACGCGCTCCTCGTACGTCTCCACGTGACCGTAGAGCATCGTGCAGTGCGTCGGGATCCCGAGGCCGTGCGCGGTCCGGTGCGTGTGGAACCAGAAGTCCGGATGCTCCTTGCCGGGAGCGATGAGCCGCCTGACGCGGTCGGCGAACACCTCGGCGCCCCCGCCGGGCAGCGAGCCGAGGCCGGCCGCCTTGAGCTCCACGAGCACCTGCTCGTGCGAGAGCCCGGAGAGCGTCGTCATGTGGTGGATCTCGCTCGCCGTGTAGCACTTGAGGTGCACGTCGGGCATCGCCTCGTGCAGCGAGCGGATCGTGTCCACGTAGAAGTCGAAGCCGACGTGCGGGTTCTCGCCGTTGACCATGTGGATCTCGGTGAACCCGGTCAGCTCGCGCTGGCGAAGCGCGTCCTCGACGAGCTCCTCGGGCGTGGTCGTGTAGGCGTCGGCCTGCTTCTGCGTGACCGCGAACGCGCAGAACTTGCACTTCACGCGGCACACGTTCGTCTGGTTCAAGTACAGGTTCTGGACGAAGAAGACCTCGTCCGTGCCGCCGCGCACGCGCCGGGCCGTGTCCGCGAGCTCGCCGAGCTGGAGGAGGTCGTCCGACTCCATGAGCGTCAGCCCGTCCTCGAGCGCGAGGCGCTCGTTCGCCTCCACCTTCTCCCGGATCTCGTCCAGCGCCCGCTGTTCGGTGACGATCATCCGTCCCTATCCACGACGAGGTGCGTGAGAGCTTCGAGGGAGGCGTGGTCGGCCTCGCCGTCGAGGGCGGTGCGGGCGCGGGCCGCGAACTCGAGCGCGAACCCGCGGGCGGTCTCGATCGCGCCGGTGGCGGCGACCCGCTCGAGCGCACCTTCGACGGGCTCGCCGGCAAGCGCCCGCCGGACCGCCGCATCCTCGCGGGCGGCGAGGATCAAGGGAAGCGTCGGCGTCCCGTCGCGGAGGTCGACGCCGGGCGCCTTCCCGGTCGTGTCGAACTCGCCCGTGCAGTCGAGGATGTCGTCGGCGATCTGGAACGCAACTCCGAGGGCAAGGCCGAAGGCGCCCAGCTCGGGCCTTCCGCCCCCGAGCACGCAGGCGGCTTCGAAGAGCTTCCCGGTCTTCAGCGAGCAGCGCGCGATGTACTCGTCCACGGTCGTGTCCGGCCGGTAGGCCTGCTTGCGCTGGAGCGCCTCGCCCCGAGCGAGCGCGAGCGCCGCTTCCGCGAGCACGGCCACACCCTGGGCATCGCCCGTCGCCGCGAGCTCGGAGAACGCACGCGCGAAGAGGTAGTCACCGGCCGCCTTCGCCGCCGGCTCGCCGTGCTCGGCCCAGACCGTGGGGCGGCCGCGGCGCAGGTCGGCGCCGTCGAGAAGGTCGTCGTGGACGAGCGTCGCCATGTGGATGAGCTCGACCGCGGCCCCTCCGGCGACCGCACCCTCGCCACCGCGCTCGTCGGCCGGCGTGCAGAGGAAGACGAGCACCGGCCGGAGTCGCTTGCCTCCGGCGGAGAGCGTGTCGGCGCCGATCGCGCTGACCAGGCCCGGGTGCGAGGAAACCGAGCGCTCGAGGCGCTCCTCGAGCAGCTCGAGGTAGGCGTCGAGCCCCGGCGCCGCGCGCACGGTGGCGAGAGCGCTCACGCGACCCTCCTGGCGGTGTGGAGCGCAACGATCCCGCCGCCGAGGAGCTTCCAACCGACTTCGGCGAAGCCCGCCCGCCGCATTGCGGCGCCGAGATCGTCGGGGCCCGGGAAGCGCCGCACGCTCGCCGGCAGATAGCTGTAGGCGCCGCCGCCTGGGATGACCCGTCCCGCGAGCGGCACGAGCCCGTCGAACCAGAGCCGGAAGAACGGCTGCAGCGCGCCGCGCGGACGTGTGATCTCGAGGCAGGCCAGGCGTCCGCCGGGCCGCAGGACACGCGCCAGCTCCCGCAGGCCCGCGTCGAGGTCCGCGACGTTGCGGATCCCGAAGCCGACGGTGGCGGCGTCGAAGCTCCCGTCCTCGAACGGCAGCGCCATCGCGTCGCCGCGGACCCACTCGACCGTTGAGGACTTTCGCCGCGCCCGCTCGAGCATCCGCTCGGAGAAGTCCAGGCCGGTGACGGTCCCGCCGGCTTCCTCCGCAGCGAGTGCCAGGTCGCCGGTCCCGCAGCACGCATCCAGCACCCGGTCGCCGGGGCGAACGACCCTCGAGACCGCAAGGCGGCGCCAGCGGCGGTCGAGGCCCGCGGTCATGAGCCGGTTCATGGGGTCGTAGACCGGAGAGATCCGGTCGAACATCGCCTCCACGGCGTCAGGGGCGAGCACGCCGGAGCTCATTGGCCCCACCTGCTCACGAGCGTCTGGTCGATTCCTAGCTGATCGAGACATCGCGCTACCACGAAGTTGACCAGATCGTCGATGGTCTGGGGGGCATGGTAGAAGCCCGGGGCCGCGAAGACGACCGTGGCGCCCGCGCGCCTGAGGCGCAGGAGGTTCTCCAGATGGATGGTTGAAAGCGGCGTTTCGCGGGGGACGAGCACGAGCTTGCGCTCCTCCTTGAGGGCGACCGAGGCCGCGCGGTGGACGAGGTTCGCCATCGCTCCCGCGGCGATGCTCGCGGCGGTGGACATCGAGCAAGGACAGACGACGTAGCCGTCGACCCTCGCAGAGCCGCTCGCGTAGGGCGTCGTGTAGTCGCGCAGGCCGACAACCGTGACGCCGTCGAGCCCTTCGGTCAAGCGCGCGGTCACGTCGTCGCGCGCGAGCGAGATGTCCCCGTAGAGCTCGGTCGCGCAGACCTGGACGCCGGCGTCCGAGATGCAGAGGCCGACCTCCGCGCCGGCGGCGGAAAGCGCCTGCAGAAGCCGTCGGGCATACGGAGCGCCCGACGCGCCCGTGATTCCCAGGAAGACGTTCACCGGGCCGGGCGGCCTACTCGCCGCCGCCCTCGCCCTTCGACTCCGAGAGGAAGACCCCAAGGAGGTTTAGGACCTCGTCGCCCTGGCTCGCGTACTGCGGCATGACGTTGTTCCCGAACTCGGACGGGTTCGCGATGTAGGCGGCGAACTCTTCCGGCGTCCTGCCGGAGTTGCCGATCTCGGACAGGTCGGGCGCACCGACGTTGCTCGACCCGGCGCCAAGGTAGGTGTGGCAGGTCATACACCCGATCTCGGCGAAGAGCGTCGCCCCCTCCGCGCCCTCCTCGGACAACCCCTGCACCTCCGTCCACTCGGCAACGAGCTCGACGTTCTCGGAGGCGAGCGACTCCTCGGCCGTGGCGCCGCGGTAGGTGAGGATGCCCATGGAGGCAACGACGAGCAGCGCTCCGACGACCGCGACCGGCCGCCGCACGAGCCGTCGCTCGCGGCGCCGGTCGATGAACGGCAGCGCGAGGAGCAGGATGAGCGCGAGGGTCGGGATCCCGACCGTGCCGAGGATCACCGAATCGGGCCATTTGAAGATCCGCAGCAGGTAGAAGAGGAAGTAGAAGTACCAGTCGGGCCGCGGCACGAACGAGGTAGTTCCCGGGTCGGCCTCCTCCGTGTAGCGAGGCCCAAGGATCCCCGCGTCGCCCGCCTCCTCGCCCGAGGTGAAGTACCAGACGCAGGCGAGCCCGACGATGACGCACACCACGACGAGGCTCATGACCGTGTCGTGGAACATCGCCCACGGGTAGAACGCCTTCCCGCGCTTGTCGACGTCCTCCTTGTAGCGCTTGAAGTACGCGCGTTCTTTTTCGTTGCTCATGGCTGCGGCCGTCCTCGCACCTCGGCGCCGGCACCGTCGCCGCGCGGCCTGGGCTCGACGAGCCCGCGCTTACCGACCACGACCTCCTCGCGCTCCGAGCCGGCCGCGTCCTTCGACCACGGAGGCGACGTGACCCCGAGGCGAATGACGAGGTAGAGGTGAAGCGTGATGAGGGCGATGAGCGCGCCCGGTATCAGCAGCATGTGCATTGAGTAGAAGATCGAGAGCGTGTTGGTCCCGATCTCCTGACCTCCGCGCAGGAAGTCCGCGAGGAACGGGCCGAGGAACGGCGCCGTCGCGTTGAGGTTGATGCCGACGACGGTGGCCCAGTAGGCCGTCTGGTCCCAGGGGAGCAGGTAGCCCGTGAAGCCCTCGAGCATCGCCAGCACGAGCAGCAGGACGCCGATCAGCCAGTTGAGCTCGCGCGGGTACTTGTAGGCGCCGAAGAGGAACACGCGCCCCATGTGCAGGAAGAGCAAGATGATGAAGACGCTGGCGCCCCAGCGGTGCATCCCGCGCACGAGCCACCCGAGCGTCAGGTCGTTCGTGATCATCTGGATCGAGGCATATGCCTCGTTCGGCGACGGCTTGTAGTACATGGCGAGGATCACGCCGGTTAGCGCCTGGACGATGAACGCCGTCAGCGTCGCCGAGCCGAGCGTGTGGAACCAGTTCGTGTCGTGCGGGACCCGGCGGAAGAGGAAGTACTTGATCCCGCCGACGAGGCCGGAGCGCTCCTCGAGCCAGTCGATCGGCACCATGATGAGGTGCCCTACCTGTTGCCCCTTGGTCTTGGTTTGCGCCATCTACGGAGTGATCGGGTAGAGGTATTCCTCGGGCCCGTCGACGTGGACGCCGGGATCGGTAGCGCGGTAACGGACGGCGACGGCATCTGCTCCCTCGCCCTCGACCTCGGCGACGGCGTAGAGCTCGCCGAGCCAGAGACTGCCGTCGATGATCGAGTACTCGAAGCGGTCGAGGGCGCGCACGGGCGGCCCGGCTGTCCGGTTTCCCTCGATGTCGTAGGCGCCGCCGTGGCAGGGGCAGCCGAAGCCGGAAGGCTCGGTCGGGATGAGCGTCACCGTCGCCTTCGAGGTCTCGACCTGAATTTCGTCGCCCGGGCGGCCCTGAGGCTGCGTCGGGCAACCGAGATGAACGCACCGGTTGAAGAGGATCGTGTAGCTCGGAACCTCGTCCTTGAGCCCGTTGTAGCGGATGAAGGCGGTGCGCCTCGTGACGTCGCCCTTCTCCGGGTCACCGGTGAAGGTCGTGATGCGCCACTCGCCCTCCGGGTAGTTGTCCATCGGCCCGAGGTCGACGTCGGGCGACTCCTGGCCGACGAACGCGGGCGCGACTGCGAAGCCGAGCACGGGCACGGTGATGATCCCGCCGATGACCGCTCCGAGGCCGAGGGTGGCGCCCTCGAGGAACTTCGAGCGCGGATAGCGCTCCGGCTCGGCCAACTCGCCCTCTTCCACCGTGAGGGGCGGGGGTGCGACGACCGGCTCCGGCTCCGGGGCGGCGCGGACGTCGCGGGTGACGTCGCGGATCCAGAGGAAGCCGAAGATGACCGCGAGCACGATGCCGATCACGGACGCCCAGGTGCTCACGATCAGCCCGACGAGGATCAGCGCGACCGCGCCTGCGAACGCAAAGGGCCAGATCGTCGGCGGCGGGAGGTGGGCGCCGGGGTCGTCGTGCTCGTGTGTCTCGGAGCTCTCCTCCGGCCGCTCTAGCTCGTCCGCCACCCAGCTTCCTCCGTCAGATCCTCGTTGTTACAAGCGTCGGGCATTCTTCCCCTGAGCGTTCGATCCTGTCAACGACGTACCTTCTGCCTCAAGACCTGGGAAATCCCGCCGTTTCCGGACGCCTCACGGTCGATGCCGTACTCGCCCCACCGGCGGTCGACGACGTCACGAACCTCCTCGGTCATCTCGATCCGCTCCGGCCACTCACGTGCGCCCTCCTCAGGCCACTTGTGGGTCGCGTCGATCCCGAGCTTACCGCCGTAGCAGGGCAGCATGGCCGCGTGGTCGAGCTGGTCGAGCGGGCCCTCCGTGAGGACGACGTCGCGCTTGGGGTCGACGTTCGCGCAGACGTGGAAGAAGACCTGCTCGTAGTCGTGCACGTCGATGTGCTCGTCGACGACGACCACCGACTTCGAGAGCGAGAGCATCCCGAGGCCCCAGATCGCGTGAATGACCTTGCGCGCATGACCGGGAAAGGCCTTCCGGACCGAGACGATGACGCAGTTGTGGAACGCGCCGGCCACCGGGAGGTCGTAGTCGACGATCTCCGGGACTGTCATGCGGATCGCCGGTAGGAAGATGCGCTCGGTCGCCTTCCCGAGCCAGGCGTCCTCGGCCGGAGGCACGCCGACGACGATCGACGGGTAGATGGCGTCCTGCCGCATCGTCATGGCGGTCAGGCGGAAGACCGGGAAGGGCTCGGGCGGCGAGTAGTAGCCGGTGTGGTCGCCGAAGGGGCCCTCGGTGCCCATGTCGCCCGCCTCGATCCGGCCTTCGAGAACGATCTCGGCATTCGCGGGCACCTCGAGGTCGACCGTCTTGCATTTCACGAGCTCCACGGCCTCGCCGCGCAGGAAGCCGGCGAGCATGAACTCGTCGATGTGCTTGGGAAGCGGCGCGCTCGCCGAGTAGGCCGTGATCGGGTCGAGCCCGAGCGCCACCGCCACGGGGATCGAGCCCTCGGCCGCAAGCCAGTCGGCGCGCCCGTCCTTGTGCACCTGCCAGTGCATGTACGTCGACTTCGCGTCGATCTTCTGCATCCGGTACATCCCGACGTTGCGGACGCCCGTGCGCGGGTCCTTCGTGATCACGGCTGGAAGCGTGATGAACGGCGCGGGGTCGCCCGGCCAGCAGTGCTGGATCGGCAGCGCGTCGAGGTCGGGCTCGAGGACGAGCTCCTGGCAGGCGCCGCGCGAGACGCTCTTCGGCATCGAGTCGGCCAGTCGCTTGAGCTTGCCGAGCCCCTTCACCTTCTCCACCAGTCCCTGCGGTGGCTGCATCTCGAGCACGTCCTCGAGCCTGCGCGCGACCGCGTCGAGGCTCTCCTCGCCGAAGGCCAGGCACGTGCGTCGCTCGGTGCCGAACTGGTTGATGAGGAGGGGGCGCTGCGAGCCCTTGACGTTCGTGAAGAGAAGCGCGGGGCCGCCGCTCTTGACCACGCGATCGGTGATCTCCGTGACCTCGAGGTACGGATCGACCTCGGCCACGATCTCGACCAGCTCGCCCTCCCGGCGCAGCAGGTCGATCCAGGAGCGCAGATCAGCGGCAGGCACCGCTGTCGAGTTTATCCGCGCTAGTGCCCGCGACCGCGCCGGTGCGACGCCCAGCGGCTCAGCTGGCCGAGCGCGATCACGCTGATGAAGATCAGGCCGACGACCAGCATCGAGAGAATGATGTCGCGGCCCTCCTCCGCGGTGGTCTTCTCCGCGGCGAGAACGAGTGCGTTGGCGAAGGCGCTCATCGCTCGCCCAGTTTAATGCACGCGGTCGGCGTGGAGCGCCAGGGCGTGCGCGACGGCGTCGGCCCCGGCCTCGAGCTCCGCGACCGCCTCGAGCGGTGTCGGATCCTCCTGGAGCCGCAAGCGCGGCGCGGCCGGTCTCGAGCCTCACGTCGCCCGATCCGAGGAGCACGACGGTCCCCGCCCAGGCGGCGCCGTCCCCCTCTCGCTCCTCGGCGCGCAGCTGGGCGCAGAGGGAGACGAGCTCGGCCAGGTCGGCGACGACCGCCACCTCCCCCTGCGCGGCGACGCGGACGAGACCGTGCGCATAGAGATAGTCGCCGAGCAGGATCGCCGTGTCCGAGTCCGCCGGCGCGAAGAGTCGCGGCCGGCCGTAGTGGAGGAGGTACCCCTCGTAGATCGACTCGAGCCCGAGTGCATACCGCGCCGGCGCCAGGGCAGAGAAGACGGGGGTCTCGTCCCGCTCGCCGGCCGGCCGGAGCGCGGCGGCCCAGAGCGCGCTCTCGCGCTCGGCCTCACCCGCGATGACCTCCCAGACGGA
Source organism: uncultured Actinomycetes bacterium (assembly GCA_963784175.1). Classification (GTDB taxonomy): domain Bacteria; phylum Actinomycetota; class Thermoleophilia; order Gaiellales; family Gaiellaceae; genus JAIBJN01. The sequence continues at coordinate 81,979 of CAWAQJ010000012.1, forward strand.
CAGCTCAGCGGCCGAAGAACTCACGCGCAGCCTCCACGGTTGCGTCGATCTCTGCCTCGCCGTGCGCCGTGGAGACGAACACGGCCTCGAACTGCGACGGCGCCACGTAGATGCCGTTGGCCAACAGGTGCCGGAACCACGCGGCGAAGCGCTCCGTGTCGCTCTCCGAGGCATCCCTGAAGCTCCGGACCGGTCCCTCCCGGAAGAAGAGCGTGGCCATGGCGCCCACGCGCTGCACGCACGCCTGCTCCCCGGCGGACGCCTCCACGAGCCCCGCTTGGAGCCGCGCGCCCGCCTCCTCGAGGCGCTCGTAGACGGCGGGGTCGCGCAACCGGCGCAGGACGACGAGGGCCGCGGCCGTGGCGAGCGGGTTTCCGGAGAGCGTCCCCGCCTGGTACACCGGCCCGGCCGGAGCCAGCTCCTCCATGACGTCGGCGCGTCCACCGAAGGCCGCCAGCGGCAGCCCGCCGCCCACGATCTTCCCGAGCACGGTCAGGTCGGGCGTGACGCCGTAGAGCTCCTGCGCGCCGCCGCGGGCGACGCGGAAGCCGGTGATGACCTCGTCGAAGACGAGCAGCGCACCGGACGCGTCGCAGAGCGCGCGCAGGACCTCGAGGAAGCCTGGGTCGGGCGGGACGACGCCCATGTTCCCGGCAACGGGCTCGACGATGATCGCCGCCAGCCCCTCGCCGTAGCGCTCGACCGCCGCAGCGGCGGCGTCGACGTCGTTGTAGGTGGTCACGACCGTGTCGCCGGCGGCGCCCGCGGGCACGCCCGGTGTGGCCGGGAGGCCGAGGGTCGCAAGCCCGGAGCCGGCTTCGGCGAGCAGGCCGTCGGCGTGACCGTGGTAGCAGCCCGTGAACTTGAGGATGCGGTCGCGCCGGGTGAACCCGCGCGCGAGCCGAAGTGCGCTCATCGCCGCCTCCGTGCCCGAGGAGACGAGCCGCACCTGCTCGACCGACGGCACGGCGTCGACGATCTCCTCGGCCAGCTCGACCTCCCGCTCCGTCGGCGCGCCGAAGGTCGTCCCGTCGGCAGCGGCTTCCTGCACCGCCTCGACCACCTCCGGATCGGCGTGGCCGAACACGAGCGGTCCCCAGGACATGACCCAGTCGATGTAGCGCTTCCCGTCCGCGTCCCAGAGGTACGGGCCCTCGCCGCGCGCGGCGAAGAACGGATCCTCGGCCCCGACCGCCCCCCAGGCGCGGACCGGCGAGTTGACGCCGCCGGGGATGACCTTGCGCGCGCGGCGGAAGAGGCCGCTCGCCGTCAGAGCCACTCCGCCAGCTCCTTCGTCCAGTACGAGACGATCACGTCGGCCCCCGCGCGCTTGATCGCGGTCAGACCCTCGACTGCGGCCTGGCGCTCGTCGAGCCAGCCGCGCGCCGCGGCCGCCTTCACCATCGCGTACTCGCCGCTGACGTTGTACGCAAACAGGGGCGCGTCGAAGCGCTCGCGCGCAGCTCGGATCACGTCGAGGTAGGGAAGCGCCGGCTTGACCATGATCGCGTCGGCGCCCTCGGCGAGGTCCAGCTCGCACTCGCGCAGCGCCTCGCGGACGTTGGGCGGGTCCATCTGATAGCTGCGCCGGTCGCCGAATGCGGGCGTCGACTCGGCCGCCTCGCGGAACGGCCCGTAGAAGGCCGAGGCGTACTTGGCCGAGTAGGCCACGATCGGGAGCTGCTCGAAGCCTTCGCCGTCGAGCGCCCCGCGGATCGCGCCGACGCGCCCGTCGAGCATGTCGCTCGGGCAGACGGCGTCGGCGCCGGCCTCGGCGTGGCTCACCGCGGTCTTGGCCAGGAGCTCGAGCGAGACGTCGTTGAGAACCTCGTCGCCCTCGACGAGCCCGCAGTGGCCGTGCGACGTGTACTCGCAGAGGCAGACGTCCGTGAGCAGCACGAGCCCGGGCACCTGCTCGCGCAGCGCGCGGAGCGTCCGCTGGACGATCCCGTCGTCGTCGTAGGCGCCGGAGGCCGCCTCGTCCTTCTCCTCGGGGATCCCGAAGAGCAGCACGGCGCTGACGCCGAGGCGGTGCGCGTCGGCCGCCTCCTCGCAGAGCTTGTCGACCGAGCGCTGAGCGATCCCGGGCAGGCCCTCGAGCGGGCGCTCGACCCCGTCGCCGGGACAGGCGAAGAGCGGGTAGACGAAGTCGTCGAGCGAAAGCCGCGTCTCGCGGACGAGCGAGCGGAGGGCGGCCGTGCGCCGGAACCGCCGCAGCCGGGTGACCGGAAAGGTGCTCACGCCAGGTCGCTCCCCTTCGTCTCGCTCCCGTGGGGGAACCAGGTTCCCCCACGGACCCCCTCTTTCCATGTCAGAGCGCGCTGCGCGCGCGGAGATCCGCGGGAAACCTCCCGGTTTCCCGACACCCTTCCCCAGACGTGATCCTGTCGGCTCACGCCAGGAATCTTCGCACGCCCATCCTGGCGGCCGTCGCGAACGCGATGGCGAGGCCGAGGAGCCACAGGGTTGCAACGCCGACCTCGCGCCACGGGTCGAGCGCGAAGAGCGCCGACTCGAAGAAGTCGACCGCGTGCGCGAACGGGAACAGCGCCGAGATCCAGCCGGCCACCGCGACCGAGCCGGAGGGAACGACCCCGATGAGCACGAGCGGCAAGGTGACGAGGAACGCCACGAGCACGGCGGCTCTCGACTCGCGCGCGAGCACGCCCAGGAGGACGCCGAAGGCGCCGAAGGATGCGCCGGCGAGGACGAGCCCGAGCGCGAGCAGCGGCAGGCGGCTCCACGGCTGGCCGCCGTCGACGTCGGCCACCTCGGCCGCCACGCCGAAGACGACCGCGAGGACGAGGCCGAGCGCGAGCGCCACGGTCGCGCCCAGCAGCACCTTCGCGGTGACGAGCTCGCGCAGGCCGACGAGCCCGCGGACGAGGCGGCCGACGACGTTCTCGTCGCGCTCCGCCGCGATCGCCCCGGCGGCCAGGAGCACGCACACGAAGGAGAGCGTCAGCGCGAGCGCGTAGGCCTGGAGCTGCGCGCCGAGCAGCCACGTGCGCCCGGCCTCGCGGTCGATCTTCAGCTGGATCGGGTTCGCGGTCGCGCGAAGCGTCTCGTCGGTCTGCTCGAGCGCCAGGCGCGCCTCGCTCACGAAGTTGGCCAGCTCGTCGATCTGGTCGAGCGCCTCGGGGTCGTCGGTGCGCCCGCGCAGCTGCTCGAGGAGCCGGCCGGCCTCCTCGAGCCCGACGACGTCGAACTCCTCGCCGAGGAAGTCGGCCTCGCCGCCCTCGACGAGCAGCGTCACGTACTGGAGGTTCGCAGCGATGTAGGCCTCCTGGAGCAGCCGGTTGAGGCGGAAGACCAGCGCCTCCGTCTGGAGCTCGAAGCGGCTGGCGAGGCCGCCGCGCCCGGTCCGCAGGACGAGCTCCGGGCTCTCGACCATGCCCCTCAGCTTCGAGGCGAACCCGCGCGGCACCACGATCGCCGCGGTCACCTCACCCGTCTCGAGCTGCCGCTCGGCCTCCTCCTCCGACATCGGCACGAGCTCCGCCTTGTCGTTGACCTGCTCGATCACGTTCTCCACGTCGAACCGCTCGCCCGCGATGGTGAGCGCCTGCGGGAGGCCGTCGAGGTCGACGAAGGCCACGCGCGGCTGGTCGGAGGCAAAGCGCACGACGAGCCCGACGAGCAGCGCGACGAGGAGTGGATAGAGAACGAGTGCGGCCAGGAGCGCCGGCGAGCGGCGGAGCACGCGCAGGTCCTTGGCGAGGAGCAGCCGGACGGCGGTCACGCGAAGACGTCGGCCTCCGGCGAGCGGGCGTACTCCTCGGCCGACCCGTCGAAGACGAGCCGCCCGTCGAGGAGCACCACGACCCGGTCGGCGAAGCGCTCGAGCTCCTCGAGGTTCTGGGTGACGAAGACGACGGCGCCGCCGCGATCGCGCACGGCTCGAGCCAGGTCCCAGAAGCGGCGGCGCTGGCGTGGGTCGAGCGACGAGGTCGGCTCGTCCAGGAGGAGGACGTCCGGGTCGGCGAGGAGCGCGATCGCGAGGTTCAGGCGCTGCTGGTTCCCGAGCGAGAGCTCGGAGCTGAGCCGGCCGTCGTCAGGGAGCTCGACGACCTCGACCAGCCGCAACGCCGTGGCCGCCGGGTCGGGAACTCCCTCGAGCCGCCCAAAGAGCTCCAGGTTCTCTCGCGGGGTCAGGCGGCCGTACTGGGCGGGGCGCTGAGGCACCCAGCCGACACGCGGCCGCGACTCGCCGAGCACGACGTCGCCCGAGTCGGGGGTAAGCGCGCCGGCGAGGATCGAGACGAGCGTCGATTTGCCCGCTCCGTTCGGCCCGACGAGGCCGAGGACCTCGCCGCCGCGAACGTCGAGGCTCATGGGCTCGAGGGCAGCGTGCCGGCCGAAGCTCCGTGCGATCCCACGGGCGCTCAGGAGCGCCGTCACGTCCGGCATCGCTGTCCGAAGCCCCTGGCAAGGTGAGTTCGGACGGCGAGCACGCCGCAAGGCTAGCAATGCCGCTCGGGAACCGCCTCTACGACCACGAGCACGAAATCCCTGCAAACAAGGGGAATGTCGTCGACCTCTGGGCGGTCGAGGAAGACTGGGCCTTCCCGATCTCGGGCGCGCTCGCACTCCAGCCCGAACCCCTCGAGGAGCCGGAGGAGATCCAGCAGCCCCGGCCCGAACGCCCGCCGCGGCGAAGGTTCAGTTTGAAGCGACTGGTCACCTCGGCTAGCCTGCCGCGGATGGCTACGACCGAAGCCCCTGGCTTCGCCGCACGCGCCCGTCAGAGAAAACGCGAGGAGGCACGAGCCAGAGCGCGCCGAGCACGCCGCACCGCGGCGCTCGTCGTGGTTGCCTGCGGATGCCTCGTCGCCCTCCTCCTCACCGCTTTCGGAGCGGGGGATCGCGGCGCCGTGACGATCACCGGGCCCGCCCCGGCCGACCGGCTGCTGCCGGCCGGACCGCCCCGACCGCAGATCGTGGCCATGCAGGACTCGCTCCGCATCCAGCTGCCGGTCAACCAGAGTCGCGTGACCGCCATCGGCTACCACGCGACGGGCACCGGGGCGCTTCCGCTCGAGCCGGTCGGGACGCGCGCGAACGCGGGTCTCGCTGAGCGCGTCTTCCGAGCGCTCTTCGGATCGAGCGGATCCGAGGTGCGCTACTTCATGCTCGAGGGAGGCGTCGGCACGGGAACCGGCTCGCTCGACGTGGGCGCACCGGTGGACACCGACGTCTACGCGCCCGTAGACGGCAGCGTCACCGCCATCACCGACCACATCGTCAACGGCAAGGCCTACGGCGTCAGCATCGAGATCCAGCCGTCGGGGACGCCGGGCGTCACCGTCCTCCTCGAGAACCTCCGCGCCGACCCGGGTCTGACAGTCGGCTCGACCGTCTCGGCCGGCAAGTCGAAGATCGGCCGCGTCATCGACCTCTCCCAGGTGGAGCGGGCCGGGCTCGCCCGCTACACGCAGGACAACGGCCAGCACGTGCACATCGAGGTGCACCCCGCGGCCGCGCTCACGAGCTCCTAGATCGGCAGTTCTCCCAACTGAGGATCCTCTTCATCGGTGACGTCTTCGGGCCGCCCGGCCGGCGGGCCGTGACGGACCGGCTGCCCGAGCTCCGCCACGAGCTCGAGATCGACTTCTGCGTCGTGAACGGCGAGAACGCGGCGGACGGCGTCGGGCTGACCGCGAAGCTGGCGGAGAAGATCCTTGCCGCAGGCGCCGACGTGATCACGACCGGCAACCACGTCTGGCGCCACCGCGACCTCGTGCCGCTACTGGAGTCGAGCCCGCGCATCGTGCGGCCCGCGAACTTCGGCGACTCGGGCATCCCCGGCACCGGCCTCGCCTTCGCGGAGGCGCGCGACGGGACCGAGGTCGCCGTCCTCAACCTTCAGGGAGCGCTCTTTCTGGCCACGCCGATCCACCCCTTCCGCGTCGTCGACAGGCTGGTGGACGAGGCCCGCGCGCGGACGCCCGTCGTCTTCATCGACTTCCACGCCGAGGCGACGAGCGAGAAGGTCGCGCTCGCGCGGATGCTCGACGGCCGGGTCACCGCGGTCATCGGCACGCACACGCACGTGCAGACGAACGACGCGCGAGTGCTTCCCGGCGGGACGGCGGCGATCACGGACGCGGGCATGACCGGGCCGCACGACTCCGTCATCGGCGTGCGCGCCGACCTCGCCATCCGGCGCATGAAGACCGGGATGCCCGTCCGCTTCCACCCGGCGGACGGCGACGTGCGCATCGAGGGCGTCGTGATCGACTGCGGTGCGGACGGGCGCGCTACGCGCTGTGAGGCGCTGCGGGTTCCGGTCGACGCGTAGCGAGCGCGACCGCCAGCACGACCGCCAGCGCGACGAGCAACAGGTTCCGCACGAGCACGAGCCAGCCCACCGGCTGCAGGTCGACCATGTCCCAGTAGCGCGAGGGGAACCAGAGGTGGGTCGTGACGTAGGCGACCGCGGCGAGGACCCACACGGTCGTCGCCGGCCACGCGAGGACGAGCGGCACGAGCGGGACGAGCCAGATGAGGAACTGGGGCGAGAGCACCTTGCCGAAGGCGACGAAGACGACCACCGAGGCGGCGCACGCCGCGGTCAGGCGGGCGGCCGTTGCCGGGCCCCGGAGGAAGAGCAGCCACACGCCGATGAGGGCGAGACCCTGGACGACCGTCTGCGCCGTGGCGAGCGCATCCGGCAGAGGGCCGGCAAGGTTCTGCGACCCGTGCGTGGAGACGACCGTGGGGTCGTAGAAGCCGAGCTGCTTCGCCGCCAGGAGGAACGAGGCGCCGAGGCTCTCGATCTGAAGCGGCCGGCCGAGCTGACGGCTGAGCGAGTCGGCGAGGCCCTCCGGCGCGATGAGCGCGAAGGGGGCGACGACGAGGGCGAGCACGGCGACGAACGCGCCCGCCGCGGCCACGGCCTCCCGGCTCCCGTAGCGGCGCCAGACGTACACGAGGGCGGGAGGCAGCAGGACGAGCGGGTAGATCTTTGCGGCAACCGCCAGCCCGAGCACCGCAAGCGCGAGCCGCTCCCGGCCTGAGAGGAGCGCGGCAAGGGCGGCTGCGGTGAGGGCTGCGGGCCAGAGGTCGTAGCGCGTGAGCACGACCGAGCCGAGCAGCAGCGGGAAGAGCCCGACGAGAACCGCCGCGGCGAGCACCCGACCCGGTGGGGCCCCGAGATCCGCGACCGCTCGCACCACGAGCGCGAGCAGCGCGGCCGCGCAGGTCCACATCAGCACCTCGAAGATCGAGCGGTAGTGCTCGGCCGGCCCGATCGTGGGCAGCCAGAACACCGGAAGCGCACCCGGTGGGTACTCGAGCTCGAAGTCGCGGTACGGGACCTCGCCGGCGGCCATCCGCTCGCCGTAGTCCTGGTAGACGGGCGTGTCGATGATCTGGTAGCGGTCGAAGGGCGGCAGGTGCAGGGCCGCCCACGACGCCGTCAGCAGCCCGAGCCCGACGGCCAGGGCGAGCAGGACGCGCCGGGCGTCAGCGGGCCGGGACGAGCTCTTCGACTGGACGCTCACCGGCGGGCTCCTCGGCCGCCGCCTCGCCCTGTGCGACGCGCGCCGACCAGGGCACGAGCACGGCGAACGCGACGAAGGGGAAGAACCACGGGATGTAGAGATAGAACCAGTGCGTCAGGACAAGCTCGAAGCCGATCAGGAGCGCGGCGCTGAGCGCGGCCAGCTGGACGACGTTCCGGGTCCGCGGCACAAACGCGAGCACGCCGGCGGCCAGCAGGAGGAGTGCCTTCAGCGCCGTCTGCACGACGTGCAGGTCGGGGTAGCCGGGGTACTCGTCCCAGTCCCAGATCGAGAACGGCGACGAGCGGCCGAGCTGCCAGCCGAACGTGCGGTCCCAGAAGACGCGGGCCGCGTGCAGAGGATCGGGCTCGAGGAGCAGGATCCAGAAGGCGAGCGCGGTCGCCAGCAGGAAGCCGCCCAGGAAGAGGAGCTGGGCTCGCGGCCAGCGGGTCGCGTTCGGATACGACGCCCACAGCGGAAAGAGCAGGAACGCTCCGAACTTCGTCCACCCCGCCAGGCCGGCGAAGAGCCCGCGCGCCGGATGTGACGTCACGAAGACGAGGCCCCAGATGAGGAATGCGGGCATGATCGCGTCGTTCGAGTTCGAGCTCGAGACGTACTGCGTGAACGGGTACGCCGCCCAGGCAAAAGCCAGGGTCGCCCCCAGACGCGGCCCTCCGAACCGCAGGCCGAGCAGCCCCATGCCGAGAAGCGCCAGCCCGTCCCAGAGGAGGGACGTGAAGTGCGCCGCCGGCAGGTCGTCCCACTTGTAGTCGTAGCCCATGGTCAGGAAGCCCGGGACGTATGCCAGGTAGCTGATCGGCCCGTACGTGTCGCCCCGGCCGTTGGCCACCTCGCAGCGGCCGTTCGTCTGGATCCGCTCGCGGACATACCCGTCCGCGTCGGCCGGGCCGCACTCCTTCCCCTCGTCCGTCGGCATGTTCCCGTACGGCGACTCGCCGTCCTCGGCGATGCGCTGCGCGCCGATGACGCCGGCGAGCCCGACGTCGATGACGTTGGACGCGCGCACGTTGAGCCCGAAGCGGAAGCCGGCGAGGAAGACCGTGGCGGCCAGGAGCACCCAGACCGGCCAGAGCGCCCGCGACGGGCTCCCGCGGCCCTTCCACCCGATCCAGGCCATGCGGCCGAGGAGGTAGAGCAAGGGCGGGTACACGAGCGGCATCGCCGTGAAGACCTCGCCGCGGTTGAAGAAGTAGAGCGAGATCCCGAACGAGAGGAGGACGAGCAGGTCGACGTTGCGGATCGAGAGCGGCCTGCGCAGGTCGGCGAGGCCGACGAAGAAGACGAGGCAGAGCGAGAGCCAGATCCACGGGTTGTTGATCTTCCGCCCGAAGGCGCCGTCATAGCCGCGGGCCATCTTCCACGCCACCTGCGGCCCGGTCCAGGCCTCGGTCACCTCGCCCGACGTGTCGTCGACCTTGGCGAGGACGACCTGCCCGGCGTCGGGGAGCGACGACCAGACGCGCACCGTCCAGACCTTCGTGTCCTCGTCGAGCTCCGCCTGCTTCGTCAGGCTGGTCGCCGGGTAGCGCTCGAGCCAGTCCGCGACCTTCTCGTCCGCGAGCGCGCGCGCGAGCGCGTCGTCCTCGGTGAGGAGAGGCTGCGTCGGCTCGGGGACGAACGGCGTCCCGATCAGGTTCCCGCGCGAGTCGTAGACCGGCGTCGTGGGCGCCGTCTGGCCGGCCGCGGGCGCCGCGACCGCCAGCGCGACGAGCGCGAACGACTAGGAGGCGCGCCGCCGTCGGAAGCTCCAGAGCTTGTTGGCGACGAAGTTCCACGGAGTCACGAGCGCGATCGCGATCGCCTGCGCCGGGAGCTTGGGCATGCCGAGGGCGACGAGGATGCTCAGGAACGCGAGGTTCGCCGCGAGGGCGACCGTGGAGACGACGAGAAAGCGGAAGCCCTGGAAGACGAGGTGACCGCGCTGGCGCCGGAACGTCCAGTGGCGGTTCCACCAGTAGTTGTTGGTGACGGCGACGAGGAAGGAGCCGACGGCGGCCAGCAGGTAGTGGACGTCGAACGCGAGCAAGCGTCGCGTAGACGGCCAGGTTGATCGCGTAGCCCGAGGCCCCGACCGCGCAGAACTTCGCCAGCTGGACCCAGTTGGCAGGCCGGCGCAGCGCGCCGGTGGCCGCATCGGTCAGTGCGCTCGCGCGCGAGGAGGTCGCCTGTGCTCCTTTCGCCACGGGAGGAAAGGTTAGATCGTTACGTCAGACTGCCGGGCGCAGGTCGAGGTTCCCGACGACGAGCCCGGGCCCGGGGTCGAGCTCGCGGTCGCCGCTCGATGTGGCAGCGACGACGTGCCTGACGTCGCCGCCCGGAGTGACGACGACATCGGTGAGCGTGCCGACCTCGATCCCCGACAGCCGCACCGGGAGACCCTGGAGCTTGGAGAAGACGCGCCCGCCGGCGCGATAGAAATCGACATCTCGCTCGAGGAACACGAGCGCGGAGTCGACCGAGATGTGGGTCTCGACCACGTCGCACGCCGGAAACGGCAGGAAGCGGTGGGCACCGTCCCCGCAGAGGACGTCCAGGCCGACAAGGCGGTGGACGAGCCCGTCGAGCAGCGCGTCCACGGCGACTCCGAGCCGGATGTCCCGATACATGACCGCGCGGCCGACCAGCGCGCCGGTCCGGTGGAGTGGCCCCATCCAGCCGCCAGGATGCCCTGCGTCCGTTCCACCCAAACCCGGTCGGCTCAATAGCCTTCCTCGCCGACGAGGGGGACGAAGCGGCACGCGACCGAGTGCGCGACCGCCGGGCCTTCCGGGCTCTTGACGATCACCTCGAGCCGCTGCGCGCGACGGTCGCCGACGGGGACGACCAGGCGGCCGCCCGTCACGAGCTGGTCGTAGAGCGCACGGGGCAGGTCCGGCGCCGCGGCCGCAACCGTCACCGCGTCGAAGGGGCCGTGCTCGGGATCCCCGAGCGACCCGTCGCCGAGATGGACCTGGACGTCGTCGTAGCCGGCGGCGTCGAGCTTCGTCCGCGCGCGTTCGGCGAGCTGGCGCAGGCGCTCGACCGAGTGGACCTCGGCGCCGAGCTCGGCGAGCACCGCGGCCTGGTACCCGGAGCCGGTCCCGACGTCGAGGACGCGGGCGCCCGGGCGAACGGACGCCTCCTCGCAGATGAGGGCGACCATGTACGGCTGCGAGATCGTCTGGCCCCAGCCGATCTGGATCGGGATGTCCTCGTAGGCACGCTTGCGGTCGTCGGCGTCCGTGAACGCCTCGCGCGGGACCTTCCCCATCGCGTCGAGCACGCGCTCGTCGTGGATCCCGCGGGCCTCCACCTGCTCCGCGACCATCCGCGCGCGCAGCGCGTCGAAGTCAGGCTCGCGCCGCCTCACGGGCGATACGCATCGAGGCGGGCGGGCGGAGGCCGAAGTGCTCCAGGGCGATCGGGGCCAGGTCGGTGATCGACGGCTCGGCGCCGAACGGGGTCGACTCGAAGCCGGCGGCGATCAGCGGCACCGTCGAGTCGCCCGCGACCAGCGAGCCGTGGCTGCCGCCTCCGAGGTGGTGGCTGCCTCCGCCGTCGACGAGCTCCCAGCCCTCGGTCGCCGAGACGAGCACGTCCCCGGCCGTTGGTGCGGCGAGCGCCCCCCAGGACCGTTCGAGCGCGTTCGGGTAGCGGTCGAGGTCGAGCACGCCGGCGTCGCCTTCGAGGCGCCAGCCGTCACCGTCGGGGGCGAAGCGGAGCTCCGCGCCGTCCCTCCGTGCGACCGCGGCTTCGCGTTCGCGGAAGAGCACGACGTCCGCGGCGGGCTCGTCGTCGAGACGCTCGGCGAGCGCGGAAGCGTCGAGCCGGCAGCCCGGGAGCCGGTAGATCATCCCGGCCCGGTTGGAGGCGAGGGGGAGCACGCCCTCGAGGCTTTCCGGGAACGAATCCTGCAGGCGGGCCAGGCGCTCGACCTGCGTCTGGCCGTGGTCCGAGCAGACGAGGACGGCGTAGCGCTCGAGGAAGGCCTCGGGGCCGCCGGCCGCCCCGAGCAGCCGGCCGAGCGCCGCGTCCGAGCGCTCGAGGGCCTCGAGGGAGCCGTCGGGGCCCGAGAGGTGCGACGCGTAGTCGTAGTCCGGGAGGTAGAAGACGAGGAAGTCGAAGGCGTCGCGGGTCACCAGCCATCGCCCCACGACGGCGGCGTAGTCGTCGATCGACCCGCCCAGCCGGGAGCGGACCGCGAGCGGCGAGCCGGTCCGGTCGGACTCGAAGACGTTGAAGAAGAAGAAGTGACGGGGCCCGTACACCGCCTCGTACCAACGGTTCCGCCGAGCGAGGGCCGGCAGCCGGATCGGGTGGCGGGTCCGTCCCCGGTAGCACGTGAAGTTGATGGCGGCCGGCTCGAGGTCGGCGTCCTCGAGGGCCTCGAACACGGTCGTCGCGCGCGGGGAGACGTGCTCGCCGCTCATGCCGTAGACCGTGTCGCGGAGGGCCTGGCGCGCGCCCACCGCGCGCATCGCCGAGAAGGACGAGCCGTACTCGACCACGCGCTGCTCGCCCCGGTGGTACCAGACGAGGTGGGGGATGTGGTGGACGTCGGGGAAGGCGCCCGTGGCGATCGACGTCAGGCAGACAGGCGTGACCGACGGGAACACGCTCGTGCCGCGGCCGGTCCAGCCCGCATCGGCGAGAGCGCCGAGAGCGGGAAGCCTGCCTTCGTCGAGGCCACGGTCGAGAGCCTCGGGTGTGAGCCCGTCGATGACGACGAGGACGAGCTTCTTCCGCTCGGAGCCCGTCAGCTCAGTCCTTGGCGAGAACTCTGAGGCCCGCGTAGCGCTGGTCGGCGCGCCGCCCCAGTCGTGCGCCCGCGATCGGCGTCGCCACGGCGGCCACGTAGCCGAGGGCAGGGATCGCCGCCAGCACCAGTGCGCCGAGCGCGGCGGCCGGGAGCGCCTCGGTCGAGAGACGCCTGAGCCCGACGAAGGCAAGCAGCGCCGCTGCCGCGAGCGCGATCAGCGACCACCACGGAAGAGCGACCAGCGAGAGCGCGACGCCCGGCACCGCCGCCGCGAGCGCGAGCAGCGCCCAGGCCGGCTTCCGGACCGCCCCGACCAGGCCGACGCCCGCCAGGACGCCGAAGCCGAGCACGACTCCGAGCAGGTACCAGTCGAGGGGGCCGTCCATTGCGTTGAGTGTAGCCGCGCGCGCCGAGCCGTTTGCGGGAGCGGCTCGCCGGGAATCGCATTACTGATGGCAGACCGGGCGAAGCGACCTCTCCTCCTCTTCTTCACGTCGGCCCGCTCGGGCCCGGGCCGGCAGGATGGAGAGCCTGCTCGCCAACCTCGCCCGCAAGGAGCGTGACCGCCTGCGCGTCTCGCGCGTCGACGTCGACGACCACCCGGACCTGGTCGAGCGGCTCGAGGTCACGGAGGTCCCGACCCTCGTACTGCTTGCCGGCCGCAAGCCCGTGGCGCGCCTCGAGGGCCGGTCGAGCGCGCCTCGCATCGAACGGATGATCGGCCGCCATCTCGACGCCTCGAAACGGGGCAATCCGGACCGCAGTCTCCTCGCGTAGTAACGGCTGAACCCGCGCAGTGCGGGACGAACCAGTAGGGGATTGAGGGAGGATGCCATGCGCAGGCGCAGCATTCTGTTGGCCATCGCCGTCCTCGCGGCCGGGCTTCTGGTCGCGTCACTGGCGGGTGCATCAGGGGGCAAGAAGAACCTGAAGGCCGACGATCTGACCGGGTATCAGGAGAACCCGGATGTCTCGACGGGCGCGACAGGGTCCTTCGAGGTCACGATCGACGACGACGCACAAACCATCACCTACGAGCTGACCTACTCCGGGATCGAGGGCGGGACCGCGTCCGCCGCGCACATCCACTTCGGCAAGCGTGCGGTGAACGGCGGCGTGTCCGCGTTCCTGTGCAGCGGCGGCGACAAGCCCGCGTGCCCGGCGACCGCCGGCACGGTCACCGGCGTGATCGACGCGGCCGACATCATCGGCCCGGTCGGTCAGGGCATCGGGCTGGGCGAGTTCGACGAGCTCGTGGCCGCGATGCGCGTCTGGGAACACGTACGTGAACGTCCACAGCACGGGCGGGAACCCGGCGTGGCCGGGCGGCGAGATTCGCGCGCAGATCAACGACCGCGCGAACGACAACTAGCTCGACCGTTCACGCAGCACTGGAGAGCCCGGCTCCGGCCGGGCTCTTCTTTTACTCGGGTGCTTCGAGCCGCGCGATGACGTCGAGCAGGAACGTGCTCGCGCGGGCGCCGTCGACGACGCGATGGTCGAACGTGCAGGCGAGCCAGCCGATCTCCCGCACTGCGATCTCGCCGTCGACGACCGCCGGGCGCGGCCCGATGCGGTGGAGGCCGAGAATGCCGACCTCGGGGTGGTTGACGAGCGGCGTGGCGAAGAGGCCGCCGAGCTTCCCGGCGCTCGTGACCGTGAAGGTCGAGCCGCGCAGCTCCTCCGGCTTGAGCGTCCCGGCGCGCGCGCCGTCGGCGAGGCGGCGGGCCTCGGCCTCGAGCTCGTCGAGGGACTTGGCGTCGGCCTCGCGCAGAACCGGGACGACGAGCCCTTCCTCCGTCTGCACGGCGAGACCGAGGTCGTAGCGCTCCCAGACGACGATCTCCTCGCCGTCGAGCGTCGCGTTCAGCTCGGGCACCTCCTTCAGCCCTCCGACGACCGCCTGGAGGAGATACGGGACGTAGGAACGCTCCCCGCGCGCGGTCGAGAGCGCCGTGAAGTCGCACTCCTCGACCACGGTGACGGCCGGCACCTCGCGGTGCGAGGTCGCCAGGTGCTGCGCGATCTGCCGCCGGACGCCGCGGAGCGGGATCCGGTGCTGGGCGCCGGCGGCCGGCGCCGGCCCGCCGGAGAAGGACGAGTAGCGCCTGACGTCCTCCTCGGTGATGCGGCCGCCCGGCCCGGTCCCGGCCAGGAGGGAGAGCTCCACCCCGAGCTCGGCGGCGATGCGCCTCACGAGCGGCGTCGCCTGGACGCGCTCGGACGGCGGCGCAGCGGGCTTCTCGGCGTGGGGCGTCGGCGCCTCAGCGGCCGCGGCAGGCTCGGACACAGGGACCTCGCCGTCGCCGATGTGGACAAGCGGAGTCCCCACCGGGACGAGCTCGCCTTCGGCCACGAGGATGCGCGCGACGGTGCCGGAGGCCGGCGAGGGAATCTCGACCGTCGTCTTGTCGGTGTTGATCTCGACGAGCGGGTCGTCCTCCTCGACGTGCTGGCCGACCTCGACGAGCCAGCGGGCGATCTCGCCCTCGGCGACCCCCTCGCCGAGGTCCGGAAGCTTGAACTCGTAGGCCACTAGTACGCCAGGACCCTGTTCGCTGCTTCGGCCACGCGCTCGGGCGTCGGCAGGTACTCGTGCTCGATCGACCAGTACGGGAAGGGCACGTCGTAGCCGGTCACGCGCAGGATGGGGCCCTGGAGGTCGAGAATCGCCTTCTCGGCGATGACCGCAACAATCTCCGCCCCGAAGCCGGCGACACGCGGAGCCTCCTGCACCACGACCACGCGGCCGGTCTTGCCCACGGAGACGAGGATCGTCTCCTCGTCGAGCGGCTTGAGGCTGCGAATGTCCACGACCTCGGCGCTCGCGTCGAGCTGCTCGGCCGCCTCGAGGCAGATCGGCACCATGCCCCCGTAGGCGATCAGCGTCACGTCGGTGCCCTCTCGCGCGATGCGCGCCTTGCCGAGCGGGACGACGTGCTCGCCCTCGGGCACCTCTCCGCGCGGGCTCCGGTAGAGCACCTTCGGCTCCATGATCACGACGGGATCCGGGTCGCGGATCGCGGCGGCGAGCAGGCCCTTGGCGTCGGCGGGAGTCGACGGGATCGCCACCTTCACGCCGGGCGTGTGCACGTAGTAGGCCTCGGGCGAGTCCTCGTGGAGCTCGGGCGCGCGGACGCCGCCGCCCGTCGGCATGCGGATCGTGAGCGGGAACTCCATCGCGCCGCCCGTCCGCCACCGGTAGCGGCCGACGTGGGTGATCAGCTGGTCGAGGCAGGGGTAGCTGAAGGACTCGTACTGCATCTCGCACACCGGGCGCCAGCCCGCCATGGCGAGGCCGATCGCCGTGCCGAGGATCCCCGCCTCGGCGAGCGGGGTGTCGACGCAGCGGTCGACGCCGAAGCGGTCGCGCAGGCCCGCGGTGGCGCGGAAGACGCCGCCGGCGCGACCCACGTCCTCGCCCATGACCATGATCGCGTCGTCGCGCTCCATCTCCACGTGGAGGGCGTCGTTGACCGCCTCGACGAGCGTCCTCTCAGCCATCGCGGAGCCCTGGCGGCGGGTCGACGTACGCGTGCGAGAAGACGACCTCGGGGTCCGGAGGCGGCAGGGCCTCGGCCGCCGCGATGCCCGCCTTCATCCGCCCGAGCGCGTCGGCGCGGATCTCCTCGGCGAGCTCGTCGGTGAGGACGCCCACGCGCCGCAGGTAGCTCTCGTAGCGGCCCAGGCACTCGTTGCGCCGCTCCTCCTCGACGCGCTCCTCGTCCCAGTAAGCGCTGGGATCGTCGGCGGTCGCGTGCGGAGCCGCCCGGTAGGTGAGCGCCTCGATGAAGGTCGGCCCCTCGCCCGCACGGGCGCGCGTGAGCGCCTCGGAGGTCGCCTCGTAGACGGCGAGGACATCGCCTCCGTCGACGCGGACGCCGGGCATCCCGTAGCCCACCGCCTTGTCCGCCAGCGACTCCGCGCGGGTCTGCGCCTCGAGCGGCGTCGAGATGGCCCACTGGTTGTTGTTGCAGAGCAGGACGACCGGCGCGCGCATCACGGCGGCGAAGTTCGCGCCCTCGTGGAAGGCGCCCTCGGAGGTGGCGCCGTCGCCGAAATAGGCGATCGCGCAGGCGCTCGCGCCCTTCAGCTTCGCACCCCATGCGTAGCCGGCGGCATGCGGCACGTGCGTGGCGATCGGCACAGTGATCGAGGCGAGCCGGAACTCGCGCGGGTCCCACCACCCCGCCGGGTGGCCCCGCCACCAGGCGAGCACGGTCTCGGGCGGCATCCCGCGCAGGAGGCCGATCGCCGACTCCCGGTAGGAGGGGAAGATCCAGTCCTCGTCCGCAAGCGCAAGCGCCGAGCCGGCCTGGATGGCCTCGTGACCCCAGAAGATCGCGTACGTCCCGATGCGCCCCTGCCGGTGGTAGACGACCGAGCGCTCGTCATAGGTCCGCAGGAGGACCATCCCCCGGTAGAGGTCCAGGAGGGCAGCCTCGTCGAGGCCGTCGACCTCGCCGTCCGCTACCAGATCCCCATCGCCGATGATCCGCCGAACGTCATGCTCGGCCGGAAGCACCCGTGCCACGGGGTCAATTATCGCCGACGAGCACCCGCAGCGCGTCGCGTTCGGCCTCGAAGCGCGCCGAGATGACGTCGCCGAGGTCCTCACCGTCGGCCTGGAGCGGCGTCGGGACGTCGCACTCGATCTCCACCGAGTCGACGTCGTGCATGTAGAGGACGTGCGGCGACGAGGTCTGGCCGCGGCCGGCCAGCGCCCACACCGCGACCTTGGGGAGCTGCCAGGGCGCCACGGCCCGGGGGGCGACGAGGTCGAGCCCGAGCTCGAAGCGCGCGCGGGGCGCAACCCGCACCGCCAGAGGCCCGGCGAAGCTGTAGGGGTCGCAGTTCGCCACGAGCGCGAACGCAACGCGGTCGCGGCCGAGGACGGTCATCGCCGGCTGGAGGCGCCCGAGCCGGCGGGCGAGCATGCCGGTCAGCGTACGAACGAAGGCGATGTCCCCCGCCCGCTTGCCGTTCGCCCGGCCGAGCCCGTCGACGCGGCGCACGAGCTCGGCGTCGAGCCCGACTCCGGCCCCGAACGTGAACCGGCGCCCGTTGACGCGGCCGAGCGAGATGCTGCGCTCGCGCTCCGAGCGGGCAAGGAGGCGGGCACACTCGACCGGATCGCGCGGGAGCCCGAGCGCACGCGGCAGCACGCTGGTGCCCCCGCCCGGGAGGAAGCCGACGGCGACGTCCTCCTCGACGCCGTTGACGACCTCGTTGAACGCGCCGTCGCCGCCGAGGACGTAGATCCGCTCGACGCTGCTCCCCAGGGCCGCGGCGAGGTCGGCGGCGTGCCGTGGCCGCTCGGTGAGCAGCGTCTGCACGGTCAGCCCTCCGGCCTGGAGCTCCCGCTCGACCGCCACGGTCAGCTCGGGCGAAACCCGCGTCGCCTGCGGGTTGACGATGAGGGCCGCCTCGGTCACGGCGCCACTGTAGTCGCGCCCGGAACGTGAAGGAGGGGGCCGGGTGGGCCCCCTCCTTCGTTCGAGGTCGATTGGCTGCTAGTCGGCCCTGGAGCTCGAGCTGAACGCCTGCAGCTCGGCCGCGCGGACGAAGCTCCGCGAGGCCCCGGCCGCGACGTTCGAGTCGCAGTCGGCATTGACGGCTGGATCGGCGTCCTGATCACCCTGGAACGCCGGCCCGCCCGTGCACTGCGTGGTCTTGACCACGAGGCGCAGGTGCGTGGCCCGCGTGTTCGGGATGTCGAACGTGCGCAGGATCATGTGCGGCGCCACTGGCCTCGGCGGGTTGCCGGGGAAGGCGTCGTCAGCGCTCGTGTACGCGAGCGAGAAGCCCGCGTCGGTCGCGCAGTCGTCGCCGTCGTTGGCGTCACACGCCCAGATCTCGAACTTGCGCACCGCCGTGAAGCGGTTGACGTTGTTCGAGAGGAGGACGCTCACCTGGAGGTGGCTGATCCTCTGCGTCGCGGTGCCGGCCAGGTCGACCGTGACCTTCTTGCCGTCGGCGGACAGGTTCCCACCGGTGATGGTCCCGGCGGTCGTCCAGGTCGTGCCCTCCGTGTCGTCGATCAGGTTGCGGAGCTGTGCGGCCTGCGCGGCGGCATCCGCCCCGCTCGTGTCGCCGGTCGCAACGGCTCCTGCGTTGGCGGACGCCCAGTTGTCGGCAAACCGCAGCGTGATGGTCACGTTCTTGCCCTCGCGGATCTGCTCGCGGAAGCGAACGTGGCCGTACCCGGGTGCGGTGGCGACGAACTCGTACGTCCCCGGTGCGAACCTGGCAACGTTGTCCAGGTTCGGGCCCGTCGTCGCCGCGTTGGTGTCGGCGATCGGCGAGGAGCGGGCCTCGTAGTGCCCGACGAAGATCCGCGCGTTGACCGGGACGTTCTGGTTCAGCCTCCGCGCCACGAAGGTCACGGTGGCGGGAGTCGTCCCGATCGGCTCGAAGTCCGGCGTCGGATCGGTGTCGGTGTTGGCCGTGGTGTTCGTGCTGGTCGCGTTGCGACCCATCCCGTGCCGTGCGAACTCGAGCCACAGCTCCTTCTGGTTCGCCCCGCCGAACCGCATCAGATCGGCGGCCAGCTGGGCGTCCCGGGCCTGGAGCATGGACGGGTTCGTCGGCATGAGCAGCATCGCGTCGAACAGGAGCTGCACCCAGCGCCGGTTGCCCGGGCAGTTCTGGGGAGGCAGCTCGCCGTTCGCGCACGCGATCTGGAGGTCGGTGTCGTCCGGCGGGAACTTGCCGTCGTACTTCGCGCTCAGAGCCTTCCTGATGTCGAAGTTGACCTTGCTCCAGATCTCGCCGTCGGCGTGAACCTGCGGGCCGGTGAGGTCGTAGCCCATGTCGCTGAAGTTCAGCGCGTTGATCATGAGCTGCTTGCTCGGCTCGGGCACGCCGCCCGACATCGGGAAGTTCATCCCGTAGTTGCGGATCGCCCGCTGCTTGTTGCCGGTTGCGTAGGTCCCGACCGCGTAGCGGTTCTCGTCGCCGGTCGGCACGAGGTTGTTCCCGTTCAGGTACTCCATGGCCATCAGGTCGCCGTGGCTCTCGCCCATGGCGCCCGCGTGGTGACCGGACCGGAGGCCGCCCTTGCCGATCAGCCGGTTCTCGATCATGTGGCCGTACTCGTGGCCGATCACGCCCATGTCGTAGTCACCGTCGACGCAGGGCGGATAGAACGCGCCCGGCAGCGCCTGCCACATGTACATGTTGGTGATGGGCGACAGGCCCTCGGGGAACGGGTACATGTTGGCGTTGTCCCGAACGCCCGCGGGCGCGCCGGCCTGGCTGTCGCCGATGACCGGGTCGTTCTCACGCCAGGTCTCGGTCAGGCCGAAGTTGACGTCCTGGCCGTTCCAGTTGCGCTCGGTGAAGCCGAGGAAGTACGACCAGTCGTGCATGCGGTTGTGCGCGACGAACAGGTTCGTCACCGCCGCCGAGTCGTCCCAGGTCGCCCCCGGAACGAGAGCGGCAGGAGGCTTCGGCGCGCAGTCACTGTTGAACCACTCGTTCGTCCACGGGAACAGGTAGTCGCGGCTCGGGCTCGTCGGCCGATAGCCGGGCGGGCTCGGGACCTCGGAGTTGACCCAGGAGGTCGCAGTGACCGCGTTGTTCCCGATCGTCGTAAGCGTCGGAGTGTTCGTCCTGAGGTTGTGATCCCACGGCGCACGCGAGGCGAGGTTGCCGACGACCTTGTCGCAGTCGGCGGCCTCACCGGCGTCCCAGCACCACAGCTCGCGCGTGTCGGTGCTCGGGTTGCCCCACGGGTCGCCCAGGATCGGGGCCAGCGGCGGGTTGGCCGGGAACAGCTGCCACCGAGCCAGGTACGGGTGCGGCGCGGCCGTGTCGTCGATGGTGAACGTGCCCGTGTACGTCCGCGGCTCGAGAGGCGTCCCGAACACGCAGACCTCGGCGAAGTAGTTGCCGGCCG
Source organism: uncultured Actinomycetes bacterium (assembly GCA_963784175.1). Taxonomy (GTDB): domain Bacteria; phylum Actinomycetota; class Thermoleophilia; order Gaiellales; family Gaiellaceae; genus JAIBJN01. Next base: position 102,146 of record CAWAQJ010000012.1, read on the forward strand.
GCACGCCGCCGGTCGGCGCGTACTGGATCGCCTCGGGCGTGAATCCGATATCGGATTGCGCAACGATCGCCGCGTCGCGGTACAGCCTCAGGAGGATGTCCTGGCCCGAGTTGTCGGCGTTCGCGAACACCCGTAGAAAGCGGACGCCCGAGCCGACCACGAACGGCCCGTGCCTCGGAGCACAGCTGTTCGGGGTCGTGAGCAGCGTGCCCGAGAACGGAATCGTCACCGGTACGAGCTCCTGGTCGGCCAGGTTGAAGACCGCCGGGAAGCGGGCGAGCAACCGGCCGTCGCGCGCGTCGACATAGATGCGGAATGCCTCGCCGGCGTCCTTGTTCACGACGAGCGACTCGTACGCGGGCAGCACACCGCCCCGCGGCGTCGGGAAGCTCACGAGCTTCACGTGCTGGAGCGAGTCGTTGCCGCTGACCTGGAAGGACTCGTAGCCGGCGGCGTCCTTGGCCTGGGTGACAGTCGCGATCGAGAAGCCGTCACCGGCCGCCTGCGCCGCCTGCGCCAGCCCTTCTGCGGGCGAAAGCTCGATCTCGCCCGATACAAGCGACTTCGAGCGCGTGAGGGACGAGGAGACGTACGCGACCCTCCAGCGCTTGGCCGCCGAGCCGGTGACCCCGACGGTCACGAGGCCGCCCTCCGCCGCCTCGAGCCCGTCGAACACCTGGCGGAAATTGACCGCGTGGCCGTTGCTCGCGGCCAGTCGCGTGTCGGCATCGAGCACGAGGCCGGCGGTCGAGCTCAGGCCGAGAATGGCCTTGTTCGCGTTCAGCCAGGCCCGTGCAGCCGCGACGGCGTTCGCACCCCTCATGCCGGTCGCGAGGAACTTGCCCCGCTTGCTCAGCGAGGCCGGCGTTCCGAACCGGTTCCAAATCACCGTTGCCCCTAGACGTTTGACAGCCGCCCGCTGCGCCGCTGTCGGCGCAGCCACGCCGGTCCGCACGTCGAACTCGGCCGAGTCGCCGTCGTCACTGTGTTGCACGACGGAGACGGCCGAGCCCGGGACGAGCATCGCGGCGAGAACGGCTGCGAGAGCGACCACGATCCATGGTCGTCTACCCATAGCGATTCCCCCTTTTCCGTTCGACTGACGTTTGCTTCCCGAGGAGAGCCGGGCGATCTTCCGCCCGATGGCTAGGAATGTCAAGGAATCCGGGACCTGCCCGGAGGCCGCTCAGGCAGGCGTCGAGTAGCCGCGCATCCCGTCGACGAGCAGGCCGTAAAAGGCGTCTGCCAGCGCGTCGGTGTCCGCGCCGGCACGGAGCCACGTGAAGGCCCAGTTCGCGGCCGAGAGGAAGAGGAGCGCCGCCAGGTTCTCGTCAAGATCGGAGCGGAGCTCGCCCTGCTCCCGACCCTCGCGGAAGAACGCGCGCACGCGCTCCTCGTAGCGGCGCCGCTCGGAGACGAACTGCTCGCGGCGCTCCCCGTCCAGGTAGCGCCACTCCTGGACGAAGACCGTGGCCAGGTCGATCTGCTCGGCGACGACCCTGAGGTGGCCGCGGAGCGCGAGACGGATCTTCTCCGTCGGAGGCAGCTCCTCCGGGATCGCGTCGAGCGCGCCGTGGAAGGCCTCCGCACCCTGACGCATGGTTTCGAAGAGGAGGTCCTGCTTGCCGTCGATGTGGGCGTAGAGCGAGCCCTTCTGGACGCCGATCGCCTCGGCAATCGCGCCGATGGACGTACCGTGGTAGCCCTTCTCTGCGAACAGGCGGGCTGCCTCGCGCGCAAGCTCCTCGCGACGGGTCATGGTAGGCTTTTATCCTAACGATCGTTCGGTTGGGAGGTATTGCCAGTGCTCGAGCGGATGGCGGACGACGAGTTTCGCGCGTATCTCGCCGAAGGCGGCCAGGTCGAGACCGGCGACCCCATGCCGGACGACTACCGCAAGGCCCTGATCAAGTTCATCGAGATGCACGGCAACTCGGAGCTGATGGGCGTCCTGCCCGAGCGCGAGTGGATCCTCCGCGCGCCAACGCTGCAGCGGAAGTTGGCCCTCACGGCCAAGGTGCAGGACGAGGTCGGCCACGGCCAGCTGATCTACCGCGTCGTCGAGGACCTCGGGAAGCCGCGCGAGGCCTGCTTCGACGACCTGATCGCCGGTAAGACGAAGTTCCACAACGTCTTCCACTACCCGACCAAGACCTGGGGCGACGTCGGGGTGATCGCCTGGCTCGTCGACGCCGCGGCGATCATCTCCCAGAAGGCGCTCCTCAAGTGTTCGTACGCGCCGTACGCGCGGATCATGAAAAAGATCTGCTGGGAGGAGTCGTTCCACATCCTCCACGGCCGCGACGTCGTGCTCACGATGATGACCGGCACCGACGAGCAGCGCGAGCTCGTCCAGGAGGCGCTCGACCGCTGGTGGGGCCCGCTCATGCAGTTTCACGGCAACCCCATCCCGGCCGAGGACGACCCGATGTTCCAGTGGCGGATCAAGAGCCAGGCGAACGAGGACGCACGGCAGCAGTTCCTGGACGGATACGTCGACCAGATCTGGGAGCTTGGCCTCACCGTGCCCGACCCGGCCCTCCGCAAGGATGCGAAAACCGGCGTCTGGCACTACTCGGAGCCCGACTGGGACGAGCTCAAGTGGGTCGTCACCGGCCACGGCCCCGAGACGGAGCGGCGCCTCGGCCTCCGGCGCGCCTCGCGCGACGAGACGGCCTGGGTGCGCCGGGCAGTCCTCGCCGACGCAGCGTGATCTGGGAGGTTTTCCGCCAGGAGCGCGAGGGCCAGCCGTTCCAGCACGGCGGCTCGCTCGAGGCGCCCAACCTCGAGTTCGCCGAGGCCTACGCGGTGGAGTTCTACGGCCGGCGAGCCGAGTCGGTCGCCCTGTGGGTCGTTCCGCGCGATTCGATCCGGGAGATCGAGGAGCCCTACGTCGCCGACGTCTTCGACCGCGACTACCGGCGCGTGGACGGCTACTCGCTGAAGGTCAAGCTGAGGGAAGCGCGTGAGCGCGCAGGCACCACCTAGCGCCGCCGTCGAGGCGGTCCTCGCCTTCGCCGACGACGAGCTCGTCCTCGGCTGGCGCGACTCGGAGTGGACCGGCGTCGCCCCCTTCCTCGAAGAGGACGTCGCGTTCTCGTCGATCGCCCAGGGGGAGATCGGCCACGCGCGGGCGCTCTACGAGCTGGTCGCCGGCGTGCAGGGAGGCGACGCGGACGCACTCGCGTTCGACCGGCGGCCGGACGAGTATCGGTGTGCTCCCTTCGTCGAGCTCCAGCTCGTCGGAGACTGGGCCGCGACGATCGCGCGCCACGGCCTCTACGAGACGGCCGACACGATCAGGGTCAAGACGCTCATGGGCTCCGACTGGCCCGAGCTCGCCGGGCTCGCCGCCAAGATGGACCGCGAGGAGCACTACCACCGCATGCACGCCCGCATGTGGATGGAGAAGCTGGAGGGGAACGAGCAGTTCGAGGCCGCGTTCACCGAGCTCTGGCCCTACGCGCTCGGCATTCTCGAGCCGGAGCAGCGCGGCGAGCTGGCGAAGCTGGTCGGACGCGACGAGGTCGAGGCGGTCGAGCGCGGCTCGCACGCCGACGGCTTCGCCGAGCTGCACGAGGAGATGACCATGGTGCGACGCTCGATTCCGGGTGCGGCATGGTGACCGCCGAGAAGGTCTGGGCAGCGCTCGCCGAGCTGCCCGACCCCGAGATCCCCGTGATCTCCCTGGTCGACCTGGGGGTCGTGCGCGAGGTGGAGGTCGAAGGCGAGCGAGTGCGCGTCGAGTTCACGCCGACGTTTCTCGGCTGCCCGGCTCAGGAGGTCATGCGCGACCAGATGGCCGACGCCGTGCGCGCGCTCGGCGCCGAGCCCGAGATCGACGTCGTCCTCGACGACTCGTGGTCGACCGACCGCATCACGCCGGAGGGCCGCCGCAAGCTCCAGGAGTCGGGCTTCGCCCCACCGGGGCCGCGCACCGCGACCGGCCCGACGCTCGTGCAGCTCGAGGCGCACGCTTTCCGCTGCCCGTACTGCGGCTCCTCGGACACGCGCCTGGAGAACCTGTTCGGCCCCACGCCGTGCCGCTCGATCCGCTACTGCGAGAGCTGCCGGCAGCCGTTCGAGCAGTTCAAGACGATCTAGCTCTTTCCGCAGAACGATGCGGGTTCGTCGCCCGCCTGCGAACGGGGCGCTAACCGGCGAGCACCGCCGGCACGCCGTAGGCTGACCTCGCCTGCCGGTCGCGCGCCCCGGTGCCTCAGTGCGTGGCTTGACTACCTCGGCTTGTAGCGATTTCATCGACTAGCCGTGCTCACAAGCCTCCTGCCCGGGATTCGCGATCTTCGGGCGCCGCTTGCCGCTGGCTACCTGTGGCTCGTGACGATCTGGCTGGTCGCGGCGGAGCACATCCCAGATGAGGACGAGGCGAAGGGCCTTTTTGAGTCGGTCTACCGACTTGGCGATCTTGTGACTGCAATCGGACTCGGCATCGCGCTCAGCTTTGTTGCCTACGTGGTAGGCATGCTTTCGGTGACCCTCTTTGACGCGATAGTCAAGACGCCGTTGAGGGGGACGACGGACTTGACGGCAACTAGCCTTGCCGCACGCGGCTTCATCTCAAAGCGCGCGAAAAGGAGCCTGCTTCAGGGAACGCTCAGCCGACTATCCGACTTAAGGGAGCAGCTCAACGGAGCAGACCCTCGCGATCTCATCGTGAGAGAGCTCGGCATCAGCGTAGGTCACCTACAAAAACACGAATCGGACCTGGCGGATTCGCTCGGCTATGACATTTTTTCGGAGCTGCCGTACGTCGCTTCACGCATGATCGGCAAGGAACCCGAGCTCTTCGCTGCCCAGGATCGCCTCGAGTCCGAAGCGGAATTCCGAACGGCAATCGTTCCACCGCTCTTCGGACTCACTGTCGTTGTCGCAATCGAGGCCTCCGGCCCCTGGTGGGCTGTGGTGGCTGCCCTGGGTTGCCTGCTTGCGATCTTGGTGGCACGCAGCAGCTTCGTAAGTCGCCGTGAACGAAACGATCTGCTGATCGATTCCTGGTTCCAGGGGCGTGTCGAGACACCCACGTGGGAGCGACTATTCAGGGCGGCGGGGCTGGAACTTTCCGCTACTGCCCCGCTGGCCAGACCGGTCACGGGCGAAGCCGTCGCGGCGGCTCCCAATCCCAGACGAGAATCGTGAGGCCCGCGGCCGGCCAGCACGAACCGTCATGCCCCTCTTAGTTCAAGACGATCTAGTCGCCGAGACGGAGGCGGGCCCCGCCGCATAGCAGCGAGGCCCGCTCCAGTCGGAATGGCCTACGGAGCCGCCTTGCCCTTCGGCTTGACGATCCAGAGGCCGTTGCCCATGTCGCTCGCGAAGATCAGGCCGTCCGACCTGATCGCCACGCCCCAGACAGACGGGTACGGCCACGACGACTCTCCCGTCGGGACGAACTGGCCGACCATCCTCGGATCACGCGGCTTGCGCTTGTCGAGCGGCCCGAGATCGAGCGCGACGATCCCGTTCGAGTACCAGGAGCTGTACGCGTGGTCGCCCCTCACCTCGGTGTTATGGATGCTCCACTCGCCCTCGGGCACCGGGAGCGCTCGGACGTTGGGTGCGTCGTCGAACGTCGGCGACCTGCCTGCCCGTCCGAGCGTCGTAGACCCGCAGGTAGCCCCAGGCAGGCTCGCGCGCCTTGATGGTGGCATGACCGGACTCGACCATGCCCTGCGCCGTCTCGTGATCTGTGAAGAGCACGAAGATGTCGATCTCGGCTGCGTCGAACCACTGCGGGCTCGTGTTCTCGGCGACGAAGTCGTGCACGACCGCCATTGCGCCCGCGGCCGCCGCCGCGGCCTCCTGCTCCGGCTGCAGGCAAACCGGCTCGTCTCCGCTCGCGTCGAAGAACGGGAACGGCGTGTAGACGACCGCGATTTTGCCCGCCGTGCCGGCCGGGTAGTCGCCGACGTCACAGCCCTGGTTCGCCGCCTCGACGACGCGGCCCGAGATGCGGTGCTTGCGCTCGAGCCAGATCGGCGGGCTTGCGGGGCCCTCGTTGGCCACGCCGCTTCGCCGCTTGCCGTAGTGGATCTGTGCCGGGGTCTTCGCGGAGAAGTCCTCGTCGTTCTGGAGGATCAGCTTCCGGCCGCGGTCCGTCCGGTACGGCGTCATCGAGTGGGCGTCGCCGTCCTCCCACTCCTCGAACGTCGTCTTGGTCAGGAGCACGGGGTTCGTCACGTCAGTGATGTCGAACGTGAGCACCCCGAGATCCCAGTACGACACATACGCCTTCCTGCCGTCGGCGCTCGCCCGTGCGCTGTGCCCGAACGACGCGCCGAAGTCGCCCTGGCCCCAGAACGGCCCGCGCGAGAAGCCGTTCATCCCGGCGCCCCAGCTCGCAGTCATGACCGGCAGGCTCGGGTTGGTGACGTCGACGATCATGAAGTCGCCGTGGCCTGCGGGGTCGAACCACTCGCTGAACGGGTGGGCCAGGAGCGCATAGACCCGGCCTCCGCGCTGGAAGAGATCGAGCTCGTGGACCCCGCCGTTGCCGTGGCCGACGCCGAACTCCGTGATGAAGACCGGCGCGTACGGGTTCGTGACGTTCCAGAGCTGAAGCCCGAACTCCTGCGTGTCGAGCGCCGGATCCTCGCCGCAGCGCTGGATCCCGACGGCCATCAGGTCTCCGCTGAAGAACGGCGTCGAGACCCGCCGGGCGACCATGTCCTCGGCACTCGTGCCGGTCCGCGCCGCCAGCGTCCCGATCAGCTGCGGATCGGATACGTCGCTGACGTCAAGGATCTTGACGCCGCGGCCGGTGCAGGGATTGCCCCAGGTGCCCACGTACGCAAAGTTCCCGTGCACCCAGACGTCGGCGTTCGACTCGCTCAGTCCCAGGTCGTGATGACCGAGCACGCGAAAGTTCTTCGTGCGAGGAACGTCACCCGTCCCGACGCCGGACCCTCCGCCGCTGTGCCGGGCCTCGAACTTCGCCTTCGCAAGCTCGTCGCCCGTTGGCGCCGCGGCCAGCGCAGCTGTCGTGCCTGTCAGGAGTACGCCACAGAGGGCGGCCAATACCCACTTCAGGAGCATGGAAGCCCCTCCTTCCTTCCCCCAAAGTGACAGAAGGCGCAATCAAACTCCTACCGCACCCGAATTGCAAGGGACGGACTTGGGCGGCGCCGCCAGTCACGCGAATGGAGAGAATGGGCCATCCGCGCCTGGGCCCTTCTTCCAGCACTCGTGGCGGCGGCGCTTGTTGGCGCCCCGCCCGCTGCGGCGGACCTCCAGGACGAGATCGCCCTCGCCGAGCGCTACGCGCCGGTCGTCCGCCTCGTCGAGCAGCTCGAGGAATGCGGGCCCGGAGAGCCGTACGAGCCGCTGAACGTCGATCTCCTCTTCGACGAGCCGACAGTCGCGCTGCGCGGGCCCTGGGGCGGCGGCGACCTCGTCGAGATCGGGCCGACCGCCGAGGACCTCGCCGGCGGGCTCTACGAGTACCACCTCGACTTCCCCGGAAACGCCCTCGACCCGGGCTGCACCTACGAGCTCTGGGCACGTCGGCTGAGCGAGGGCGAGGCCCCTGCCGTCTACGCGCACGTCGTGGGCGACCCGGCCACCCCGGGGAGCTGGCGCTTCAGTACTGGCTCTTCTACGCCTACAACGACTGGAACAACCTCCACGAGGGCGACTGGGAGATGATCCAGCTCCTCTTCGAGGCCGAGGACGCCGCCGAGGCGCTCGAGGGCGAGCCGACGAGGATCGGCTACAGCCAGCACGAGGGCGCCGAGCAGGCCGACTGGGGCGAGGACAAGCTCGAGCTCGTGGACGGGACGCATCCCGTCGTCCACCCGGCCGCCGGCTCGCACGCGAACTTCTTCGAGGAGGGGCTCTTCCTCGGCAGCTCGGCGGAGCAGGGCGTCGGCTGCGACGACACGAGCGGCCCCACTGTCGACCTACGGCCGACCGTGATCACGATCCCGAGCGACCCTGACGATGCCCGGGAGACGTATCCCTGGATCGACTACCAGGGCCGCTGGGGCGAGCTCCAGCGCGCCTTCTTCAACGGTCCCACGGGCCCGAATCTGAAGACGCAGTGGAAGGAGCCCGTCGTCTGGTCCGAAGGCTGGCGCGACCAGAGCTACGCGGTGCCGGCCGGCGGCGCGCTCGGGACCGGGGCGACGGACTTCTTCTGCGACGCCATCGCCGGCGGCTCGAAGGCGCTTCAGCGGGCGCTCGAGAACCCGCCGCTCGTCATCGGCGTTCTTGCCGCGCTGGTCGCGCTCATCCTCCTGCTCCTTTCGCGGGCGACCTGGAGACCGTCGGCGCCTCTGCGCCTCGCACGCCGGCGCGCCTGGGGGCAGATCCTTTTCACGTCGCTGAGGATGTACTGGAAGCGTCCAGGCCTCTTCCTGGGGATCGGCCTCGTGATGCTGCCGATCTCGATCGTCGTCGCCCTTCTCCAGGCGATCATTCTGCGAGCCTCGGGCTTTGCGGGGATCGACGCCGACGGCGAGAGCGGAAGCATGCTCGTTCTCCTGGTGTTGGCCCTCGTGACGACGCTGACGCTGGCCGGCGTCGGCTTCGTGCATGCGGCGGTCGCCAGGGCGCTCGTCGAGCTGGACGAGGGCCGCCCGGTCGGGCCGGTCGCCGCCTACGCGCTGGCGCTCGACAGCGTGAGGCCGCTGCTCGGCGGGCTCGCGATCGCAGTCGTCCTCGTCTCGGTCCTGACCACCACCGTCTTCCTGATCCCGGTCGCCATCTGGCTCGCGGTGCGCTGGGCGCTGATCGCGCCTGTCGTCGAGCTCGAGGACGTCCGCGCGCTCGAAGGGCTGCGGCGAAGTGCGCGGCTCGTGCGCCTGAACTGGCTGAAGGTCGCGACGCTGGTGATCGCAGGCGGCGCGCTCGCACTGGCTGCCGGGCCGGTGCTGGGCGCGGTCCTGATCCTCCTGACCAGCGCGCCGCTGGCGCTCATCAACGTCGTCGCCGGGCTCGTCTACGTCGTGGCCATGCCGCTTGTCGGCCTCTCGACCGCGTACATCTACTTCGATGCACGGGTGCGCGACGAGCTGGACCCCGATCGGGAGCCGGACGTTCTGCCGGCCGAGATCGAGCCTGCTAGGGGCTAGGCGAGGGCGTCTCGCGCCAGGCGTCGTACGCCGCCCTGAGCCCAAGACCAGCCGCGATCGCGGGGACTTCGAGCACCACGAAGAAAATCTGGCCGAGCCAGACCGGCAGGGGCTCGCTGAACTGCGACTCGGGAAACCCGGCGGGGATGGCAAGGAACACGAGCGCGATCGGCAGGAGCAGCGCCGCCCACTCGCGGATCACCCAGCCGAAGGCCACGTGGACGGCCAACACGACCGCGACGAGCGACCAGTCACGCCAGTCACTGCCCTCGAGCCGGCCCTGGTCCACGACCCCGTAGACCCACAGCACGCCGACCGCCAGATAGGCGAACGCTCCGATGGCGAACCGTTGTGATCTCATGCTTGCTATATAGCAGACATGAGATTATGTGTAAAGAGGCCCTGCAGGTGCGCGGCAACCCCGTCCGTTGCTCCCCCAGAAAGGTGAGCAAAGATCACCCTTTTGCGCATTGACGGCATACGGCGCTCATACCGACCGCCGCCCTTCTCCATTCGTTGGCCGCCGATGGTGAGTGTGCAAGCAGCCACTCCCCCGAAACGGAAAAGGACACCGACATGCGCAGGATCAGGCTCCACACCTCCAAGAAGATTGCCCTTACGGCCGCCGCCGTCAGCGCCGTTTCGATCGCTGCGGCCGGCGGGACCTACGCCAACTTCACCGCCACCCCGGTGACGATCTCGAACAACGCGTTCGCAGCCGGCACGCTCGAGATGGATCGCTCGGGCTCGGGCGCCATCTTCTCCGCCGCCGGTATGGCGATCGGCGACGACGCCTCCGGCTCGGTCACGATCACCAACAGCGGCTCGCTGGCCGGCGACTACGCCCTTTCGGGCTCCGCGAGCGGCGACCTCGCCCCCGCGCTCGACCTGGTCATCTACAAGGACAACGACGGTCAGGCCGGCTCGAAGATCTACGACGGCGCCCTCGACGACCTCGACTCCGTCGACCTCGGCGCCTTCGCAGCCGACGGTGGCAGCCACACCTTCTACTTCCACGTCTCCCTTCCCACGACCGGGTCGGACGCAGGCGACAACGCCCTCCAGGGCAAGTCGGCCAGCGCCAGCTTCACCTGGTCGGCGACCCAGGCGTAAGCGCGCCAACCCCGGAGCAAGACGGCAAATGCAGATGCGGTTCACGTCGGTGCTAAAGAGGACGGTCGGCCTGGTCACCGGGCTGGCCGTCCTCGCGGCCTTCGCCTACGTGGCGCTCTTCCTCGCCGGGTACCGGCCGGTGGTCGTCTACTCCGGCTCCATGGAGCCCGGGCTCTCCGTCGGCACACTCGCCTTCGTGAAGAGCGTCCCCGCGGAGGAGGTCGGCGTCGGCGACGTGATCACGTTCACGGACCCGCACCAGACCGGCCGTCTCGTCACGCATCGCATCGTCGAGACCGCCGAGACCCCCGAGGGCGAGCTCGCGTTCCGCACGAAGGGCGACGCGAACCTCAACCGGGATCCCTGGGCGATCGCCCTCCCGGACAAGGCCGGCCGCCTCGCCTTCGACGTCCCGTACGTCGGCTACGCGCTCTGGTACGCCAAGACGCGCGAGGTGCGCATGGGCCTGATCGTGCTCCTCTCCGGGCTCGTGCTCGCGTTTCTCCTCCAGGCGATCTGGCGACGGCCCGATACACCGGCCGAGGCTTCGGCCAGGTGAGACCCCGCACACTCCTCGTCTGCTCGATCGTCGCTCTCTCGGCCGTCCTGGCCGTCGGGGGCTTCACGCGCATGACGTCCGCGTCGTTCACGGACGGCCTCACGACCGGCGGAAACTCCGTCACCGTCGACAAGCTCTCCAACCACTTCGCGGTCACGCCCGGCTCCTCGGCGACGGGCAATGTGGACTCGCTCTCGATCAACCTGGGCCTCGTCACCTCGCCCCAGACGATCACCAACGTCTTCACCGTCCGGAACGTGAGCTCCATGACCCGGACCGCGACGCTCGTCGTCCTCGGCCCGAACCAGCTCGGCTCTGCAACCTTCGCCCAGTCCGGCAGCGCGAGCGTCACGCTCGCCCCGGGAGCCTCGAGCGCCGTCTCCCTGACGACTTCTCCCTCCGTCGCCGGTCGCGGCTCGGGCCAGATCAGGCTCAAGCTGGGCAACTCGACTTGGCTCTACCGCGACTACTCCGTCTCGCTCGACGCGGCGCCCGCGGCGCCTGCAAGCCTGTCGGCCACGGCGATCGTCGCTGCCGACATCAGGCTCGACTGGCCGGCCTCCGCCACGACGACGAACCTCGCCGGCTACGACGTGTACCGCTCGACCGGCGGAAGCTGGACGAAGCGCAACACCTCGCTGATCACGGCCACCACCTGGACGGACACGTCCCCGACGAACGGCACCCAGTACTCCTATCGCGTGCGAGCAGTCTCGAGCGGGACGCCCTCTTTCGAGAGCGTCGACAGCCCGACCGCGACGGCGCGCGCCGACTCGACCGCCCCGTCCCAGCCCACGGCGATCCTCCTCGCCAACGGCGGCGGACAGGGCAACGCGTACATCAACCTTGCGAACCGAGCGTCGGTCTCCGTCACCGTGACACTTCCGTCCACGTCGGTCTCCACCGACATCGTCGACGGTGACCATCTCCAGGAACAGCACCTCGGTCTCCAAGAGCGCGCCCGCGACGAACGGCACCGGAACGGTCACGATCACCGGCATCGACACCACCGCCGTTCAGGACGGCTCGGTCACCATCGCGGCAACGGCCTCGGACGCGGCCGGGAACACGTCGTCGACCCGGTCGGTCACAGCCACGAAGGACACGGCCGCGCCGAGCGCGCCGACCGCGACCTACGACGATCGCAACAACCAGAACGACCGGATCAACGGCACGTGCGAGGCGAACGCCACGATCACGGCCACGCGGACGGTGCCGTCGGCAGCCGGCCCTTACACGGCCACCGCCTCCGGCACGGGCACCTACACCGTGACCGTGGCGCGCGTCGACGGGCAGACCTCGAACCCGATCACGGTCACCTACCTCGTGACCGCGACCGACCGCGCCGGGAACACCAGCGCGGCGACCACGCTGACGTACAACGTGACGCGCTAGAAGCCCTGCTGCTAGCAGCCCGAAACTAGACTCTTCCCGCGATGACGACCCGCGCGCTCGCCGTTCTTTTCGCCTGCATGGCTCTGACCGCCTGCGGCGGTGACGAGAACGAGGGCTCGGACGAGTTCCTCTCGGAAGCGAACGCGATCTGCGCCGAGTACGGGCCGAAGATCGAGGCGATCCCGCCTCCGCTCGAGGACATCGACGAGTGGGGCGCGGTCGGCGCGGACATGGGCGACCAGCTCGAGGCCTCCGTCAACGAGCTTCGGCTCGTCCAGCCGCCGGACGACCTCACCGACGCCTACGCGGAGTGGATCGGGCTCCGAGCCGACCTGCTCACGTCCATGCGCGCCGTCCAGGAGGCCGGGAACAACCACGACGAAGCGGGCGTCGCGGCCGGGCTGAGCGAGATTCGCGAGACCCAGGCCCGCGCCGACGAGCTCGCCGAAGAGCTCGGCCTGGCCGACTGCTCGCCGACCGGCATCACGCTCGAGCAGCGCTAGCGGCCGCTGAAGCGCGGCTCGCGCTTCTCGAGGAAGGCGGCGACGCCCTCCGCGAAGTCCTCGGTGCGGGTGGCGGCGACCTGGAGCTGCGCCTCCAGCTCGAGCTGATCCTCGAGCCTTGAGGTAGCCGCGCGCTGGAAGAGGCGCTTCGTCATCGCGATCGCCCGCGTGGGAAGAGCGGCCAGGTCGGCCGCACGCTCCTGCGTCCGCGCCAGCACGGCGTCCGTCTCCACGACCTCGGAGACGAGCCCCCACGCCAGCGCCTCCTGCGCGTCGATCTTGCGACCGGAGCACATCCACTCGAACGCTCGCGAGTAGCCGAGCAGCCGCGGGACGAGCCACGACCCGCCCGTGTCCGGGACGAGGCCGACCGTGATGAAGGCCGGGACGAACGCGGCCTTGTCCGCCGCGATCCGCAGGTCGCACGCGCACGCGAGCGAGAGCCCGGCCCCGGCCGCGGCCCCGTTGACGGCCGCGAGGACGGGCTTTTCGAGCCCCTGAAGGCCGAGCACGTGACGATTCCAGCGCTCGCGTAGCAGCCCGGCAACGTCGCGATCGCCTCCACTGAGCTCCGTGAGGTCCTGGCCCACGCAGAAGCCGCGGCCCGAGCCGGTGAGGACGACGGCGCGCACCTCGGGATCGGCGGCCTCCTTGAGGGCTGCCGAGAACGCCTTGTGCTGCGCGGCGTCGAACGCGTTGAGCTTGTCCGGGCGGTTGAGCGCGATCGTCAGCACCGCGCCGTCGCGTGTCGTCTCGACCTCAGCCATGCCGCTCCTCGGTAGACCTGAACGTGTTCGGTAGCGTGGAACCGATGGCCGATCTTACGTTCATCGACGCGCTCCTCGGGCCCGAGCAGCCGCCGGCCGAGAGCCGCGGCTCGGACGAGGAAGCGCTCGACGCCTACTCCCGCGCCGTCGTCAGCGTTGCCGAGCTTCTCTCCCCGTCGGTCGCGAACCTGCGCGTGGCGCGGCGCGTCCGCGGCGGTCGCCTGGCGACCGGGGGAGGCAGCGGCGTCGTGATCACCCCGGACGGGTTCATGCTCACCTCCGCGCACGTCGTCGCCGGGACCGACGGGACCGTGGACGCCTCATTCGTCGACGGCCGTGAGGTGCGTGCCGAGGTCGTCGGCGCCGACCCGCTCTCCGACCTCGCCGTCCTGCGCTCGGACGCCGCAGACCTCGAGCCCGCCGTCCTCGGCGACGCCGAGAGCCTCCGCGTCGGCCAGCTCGTGGTCGCCATCGGAAACCCGAACGGCTTCGCGGGCTCTGTCACGGCGGGCGTCGTCTCCGCGCTCGGGCGGTCTCTACCTGTGAGCTCCCGGGCGGCCGGGCGCATCGTCGAGAACGTCATCCAGACCGACGCCGCGCTCAACCCGGGGAACTCCGGTGGGGCGCTCGCGGACGGGCGCGGCTGCGTCGTCGGCATCAACACCGCGGTCGCGGGTGTGGGGCTTGGGCTCGCCGTTCCCATCAACACGACGACGCGGAAGATCATCGGCGCCCTCATGCGCGACGGGCGGTTCACGCGCGCCTACATCGGGATCGCCGGCGGCTCCAGGCCGCTGCCCCCGCGGCTCGCGCGCGAGCTCGAACGGACCACGGGCGTCGAGGTGGTCGAGGTCGTGGAGGGCAGCCCAGCAGCGCAGGCAGGGCTCCGGCGCGAGGACCTGATCGTCGCCGTGGGCGAAACGGCGGTCGAGGGCGTGGACGACCTCCAACGCCTGATGACGGGCGAGCTGATCGGCGAGAGCGTCAACGCGACGGTGCTGCGCGAAGGAAACCGGATCGAAGTCCGGCTCGTCCCGGTCGAGCTCGAGGTCTAGCCGATCTCGATCCCGCCCGGCTCGGCCCGGCCGTGGCGGTCGTGCTGCGCGAGCTCGAGAACGATCTGGGCGGCGACCGCGAGGAAGAGCACTGCCAGGACGGGCACGATTCCGATCTCGGCCCCGATCGCGCCGACGCCGAGCGCGAGCACCGCCGTCCCGGCCCGCAGCCAGACGTCGATGTCGCCGCGGGACTGCGTCGTCACGAGGTGGAGGACTGCCACCGCGCCCATGAAGAGCGCGACGGCGACGCCGATGATCCACGACACCTCGTCCGTGAGGCCGGACTCCTGCGTCGCCTTGATCGCGAGCTTCACCCCGGCGCCGAGCGCGGCGAGGCCGACCAGGAGCGGCAGGTGCGCGTAGAGGTACGTCTGGCCGGCGGCGATCGTCCGCTTGACGATCGAGGAATCGACGTAGTCGAAGTAGAGCCACCACAGCGCGCCGGCGAGCGCGAACCCAAGTGCGGCGGCGGCCCCGGACTCGAGGCCCCAGCTCACGCTCGTCGTGCCGACGACCACCGCGAGCACGCTCTCGCCGAAGACGATGATCGTGAAGAGGCCGACGCGCTCCGGGATGTGGGAGCCGTGAATCGGGACCTTGCGGATCCGCTCGGTGCTCGCCAGCGGCGTCCCCAGATCGATCGTCAACGCGACGGCCCAGATCCAGTAGCGGTACGGCGGCTCTACCGCCGCCGAGACGAGGAACAGCGCGATGCTCGCGCTGAAGGCGGGGATGTAGACGTTGAGCAGGGGTCGCGCCGCGGGTAGGTGCCACCAGGCCCTCGCGTTCAGGAGAACGACCACCGCGCGGACGCCCGCGTACGCCAACGCGAAGCTCGCTGTGGCGCCGTGGAACGCGTCGGGGATCACCGAGGCAAGGACGGCCACGGTGAACATGCCGGCGATCATCAGGATCCGGTGCGGCGGATCGTCCGTGTCGAAGCGGTCGGCGTAGAACGTGTACCCGACCCACGCCCACCAGACGGCGACGAACAGCCCTGCGAAGACGAGGAAGCCGTGGACGCTCGGGTCCTCGGCCAGCCCGTCGGAAAGCTGGGCGACCGCGACGACGAACACGAGATCGAAGAAGAGCTCGAGCCAGGTCGCGTGGCGCTCGTCCCCGTCGTCCTCGAGCGTGCGGAGCCGGGGCGGGTCGTGCCAACGCGACGGTGTCGCCATGCGGGTGGGAAGGACCTAGCGACCCTTGAAGTCCGGCTTGCGCTTCTCCGTGAACGCGGTCAGACCCTCGCGCGCGTCTTCGGACGCGAACGCGAGGTAGAGCGCCTTGCGCTCGTAGTCGAGGCCGGTCTCGAGCGTCGACTCGTACGCCCGGTTGACGGCCTCCTTGGCCAGCCGTTGGGCGATGGGGCCCTTCTCGGCGATAGCGCGGGCGACGGCCTTCGCCTCCTCGAGCCAGGCTTCCTTTGCGACGACGCGCGCGACGAGCCCGGCGCGCTCGGCCTCCTCGGCGGTGAGAAAGCGGCCCGAGAGAATCACGTCCATTGCCTTCGCCTTGCCGATCGCGCGCGTCAGCCGCTGCGTGCCGCCGGCGCCGGGGATGATCCCGAGCCCGGTCTCCGGCTGGCCGAAACGCGCGGTTTCGGAGGCGACGATGAGGTCGCAGGCCATCGCGAGCTCGTTGCCGCCGCCGAGGCAGAAGCCGGAGACGGCCGCGACGAGCGGCGTGCGGATCCGGCGGATCGCGTCCCAGCGGTCGATGCGGCGCGCCTCGTACATGTCCATCGCGCTCGCCTCCGCCATCTGGCCGATGTCGGCTCCGGCCGCGAAGGCCTTCTCCGAGCCGCCGAGGACGATGCAGCGAATCTCGTCGTCCTCGTCCAGCTCGACGAGCGCGTCCACGAGCGAGCCCATGACCTCGTCGTTGAGCGCGTTCAGCGCCTCCGGCCGGTTGAGGAGGACGATGCCCGATCGGCGGCTCGCGCTCGACGAGGACGACGCTCACTCTTTGCCCTCCACGAACTTCCGGACCGCTTCCTTCGGCTCCTCGGTCGCCATCGAGAGGGCGAGCCAGTCGCGGGCATGGTTGATCGTCTCGTGCCAGGCGAGGTCGCGCCAGAAGTTGAGCTGCTGCTTCGTGTAGCGCACCGTCTGCGGGAGCTTGGCGGCCAGCTTCTCGACCAGCTCGTCGACGGTCGCGTCCAGCTCGGCGGCCGGTACCGCGCGGTTGACGAGGCCCCACTCCTCGGCCTTGCGCGCCGGGATCTCCTCGCAGAGAAGGATGATCTCGCGCGCGCGACGCTCGCCGACCATGATCGGGAGCCACTGCGTGGCGCCGCCGGCGGGGACGGACCCATGCTGGGGACCGACGTGGCGGATGTACGTGTCATCCGCGATGACGGAGAGATCGCAGGCCATCTGGAGCTCGTTGCCGCCCCCGACGCAGACGCCGTTGATGCGCGCGAGCGTCGGCTTGCCGATCTCCCGCATCCGGTCGTGAGCGTCCTTGAACGCGCCGAACCACTTCCAGTACTCGTCAGGCTTGCCGAGGTAGTCGCGGCTCCACGCCTTCAGGTCGGCGCCGACGCAGAACGCCCTCCCGGCACCGGTTACGACCACCACGCGAATCGCGTCGTCCCAGGACGCGTCCTCGCAGGCGCGCGCGATCTCCCGCAGCATGCGGAAGTCGAACGCGTTGAGAACCTCAGGGCGGTTGAGGGTGATCGTCGCGCGCGGCGGCGCCTTCTCGTAGACGATCGCCTCGAAGCCGAGCTCGGCCGGGTCGCGCGGCGCCGGGTAGGACGGCTCCGTCATTCGACGTCCGCGAAGTGGACGTGGAAGGGCAGGCCCATCTCCATCGCGTCCTTGCCGGTCGCCATGAACTCGTCCGTGCGTGCGGCCGCCTTGAACGCGTCAAGGTCCGCGAACTCCCACTCGGCGTAGTACGGATAGCGCGGCTCGCCCTTCGGCGCGCCGAAGACCCGGCCGTGGCGGAACGTGCCGCCCGGGACCTGCCGGCACAGCTCGGCGTGCTGCTCGTAGCGCTCGGCGTCCGGCTCCTGCTCGTAGACCATGAAGACCCTGACCAACGTTCTCCCTTCCCTCGCGTCGTGTGTGTCGCCCGCGAAGGATTCCCGATTCCGCGCTCGCACGCTGCGGCGGTCCGCCGCCCCAGCATCGACTGGGGCGGCGGCGCCGCGTCCGCAGAGGTCGGTCTAGCGGAGCTGGGCTCTCCGCAGACCTTCCGTCCACGCTTGGCCGCAGGCAGGCGTGTTAGCTCCCGGCGCCCGCAAGAGACTCCTCCAGGATCTCGAGACCGCGCTCGAGGTCGTCGTCGGCGATGACGAGGGGAACGAGGATCCGGACGACGTTCCCGTAGAGGCCGCAAGTGAGAAGGACGAGACCGCGCTCACGGGCGCGGGCGACCGTCGAGGCCGCCAGCTCGCCGGCGGGCGCCTTCGTCGCCCGGTCCCCGACCAGCTCGAGGGCGAGCATCGGCCCGAGCCCGCGGACCTCGCCCACGGAGCCCACCCGCTGGGCGATTCCGTCGAGGGCCATGCGGATGAACTCGCCGAGCTCGCGCGCGCGCCGCTGGAAGGTCTCGCTCGCCACCTCGTCGAGAACGGCGACCGCCGCCGCGCAGGCGACGGGGTTGCCGCCGAACGTGCCGCCGAGCCCGCCCGGCCCGACCGCGTCCATGACCTCTCCGCGCCCGGTGACGCCGGCGAGCGGTAGCCCGCCTCCGAGCGACTTGCCGGAGACGAGGAGATCGGGCTCGACGCCGTAGTGCTCGATCGCCCACATCGGCCCCGTCCGCCCGACGCCGCTCTGCACCTCGTCGTCGACGTAGAGGATCCCGTAGCGGTCGCACACCTCTCGCAGGCGCGCCGGAAAGTCATGCGGCATCGGAATGAAGCCGCCTTCGCCCTGGACGGGCTCGAGCACGACGCAGGCGACCTCCTGGGGGTCGACCTCGGACTTGAAGAGGGCCTCGAGCCCTGCGATCGCGTCGTCCGTGCTCACTCCGCGGTACGGGTACGGCCCTGGAGCGCGGTACACCTCGGGGGCGAAGGGCCCGAAGCCGCGCTTGTAGACGACCTTGCTCGTCATCGTCATGGTCAAGAGCGTCCGGCCGTGGAACGCGTGGTCGAAGACGACGACCGCAGGTCGCCCCGTGGCGGCGCGCGCGATCTTGACCGCGTTCTCGACGGCCTCGGCGCCTGAGTTCAGGAGGAGGCTCTTCTGCTCGTCGCCGCGGCAGGGCGAGAGCTCTGCGAGCCGCCGGCACACGTCCAGGTACGGCTCGTACATGCCGACCATGAAGCACTGGTGGAGATAGCGGTCGACCTGCTCGTGGATGGCGGCGACCGCAGCGGGCAGGCGATGGCCGGTGTTCTGACAGCCCAGGCCGCCCGCGAAATCGATGTAGGTGTTGCCGTCCGTGTCCTCGATGCGCGCGCCCTCGGCGCGGGCGACCACCAGCGGCGGAGTCGACACGCCGGCGGCCACGTAACGGGCACGGGCTTTGAGAAGCTCGTCGGTCGCGCTGCGCTCCTGGAGGGCCATCGATCGAGTCTACTCCCGGCCTTCCGAGATCACCTTGGCCCTCGCGTCCCAATCCAGGGCGTTATCCTCGCCGCCGTGTCCGCGACGTCCGTTGCGGTTGTCTTCTCGCTCGTCGCCGGCCTCGCGGGCTCGATCCAGGTCGCGGTCAGCGGCGCGCTGGGGAAGCGGATCGGCGTGCTCGAGGCGACCGCATTCGGGTCGCTCGGCGCAGCGCTGATCGTCTGTGGGGTCCTGCTCGTGGCACGGCAGACCTTCGCCGGCGTCGGCGCCGGCTTCCGCGAGCCGCCGTGGCTCTGGCTCGGCGGCGTCATGGGCGCGATCGTTGTCACCTCGATCACGTTCACCGCGCCCCGCATCGGGACGTTCGCGACGATCGGGCTCCTGATCGCCGGGCAGCTGGCCATGGGCGTGATCATCGACGCGTTCGGCCTCTTCGGCCTGGAGAAGATCCCGGTCACCCCGGCACGCGTCGCGGGGCTCGCCCTGCTCGCCGCGGGCGCGCTGCTCGTCCTCAAGCGCTAGGGAGCTACAGGCCCCAGGGATTCGTCGGGCGGGCGCCCGTCGAGAGCAGGACGCTCTTCGTCTCCAGATACATCTGGAGCGTCTCGAGCGCCTGCTCGCGGCCGAAGCCGGACTGCTTGTAGCCGCCGAAGGGCACGCCGGGGAACGCGCCGTACGGGAGGTTGATCGTGAACGTGCCCGACTTGATGCTCCGCGCCAGACGGTGGCCGCGGGCCGGGTCGCCGGTCCAGACCGTCGCGACGAGCCCGTAGCGCACGTCGTTGGCGATCCGGACGGCGTCCTTCTCGTCCTCGAACGGAATCACCGCGATCACCGGGCCGAAGATCTCCTCCTGGGCCACGGTCTGCTCGTTCGCGACGCCGGCGAGCACGGTCGGCGGGTAGAAGGCGCCGTCGCCCTCCGTCGGTTCGCCGCCGGCGACCACCTCTGCGCCCTCGCCGCGGCCGGTCTCGACCATGCCGTGCACCTTCTCGCGGTGCGCGAGCGAGATGAGCGAGCCCATGTGGGTCTCGGGATCGAGCGGGTCGCCGACACGGACGGCGCCGGCCTTCTCGGCGACGCGGTTGACGACGTCGTCGTAGATCGACTGCTCGACGAGGAGGCGCGAGCGGGCGTCGCAGCTCTGCCCGGCGGCGTAGTAGATGCCGTAGGCCGTCGACGCGATCGCGTCGTCGAGATCGGCGTCGGCGAACACGATGGCGGGGCTCTTCCCGCCCAGCTCCAGGGAGACGCGCTTCACCGGGTCGGCGCAGAGACGCATGATCTCGGAGCCCGTCGCCGTCGAGCCGGTGAAGGAGACCTTGTCCACGCCGGGATGGGAGACGAGGTGCGCGCCGGTCGTCGGCCCGTCGCCCGGCACGACGTTGAGCGTGCCCGCCGGGATCCCAACCTCGACCGCGAGCTCAGCGATCCGCAGCGCCGTGAGCGGCGTGGCCGCGTCCGGCTTGAGGACGACCGTGCAGCCCGCCGCGAGCGCCGGAGCGAGCTTCCAGCCGGCGAGCATGATCGGGTAGTTCCAGGGGACGATCTGCCCGCAGACGCCGACCGGCTCCTTGAGCGTGTAGGTGAGGATGGAGCCCCCGATCGGCCGCGTGCCGCCCTCGATCGAGCCGATCGCCGAGGCCATGTAGCGGAAGCTCTCCGCGGCGACGAAGCACCTCGGGCTTGCTCGAGCTCACCGCCTTCCCGACGTTGCGGGTCTCGAGCTCGGTCAGCTCCTTGCGGTTGGCGACGATGGCGTCGGCCAGCGCGTGCAGGAGGCGCGAGCGCTCGTTCGGAGGTGTCTTCCCCCACGGGCCCTCGAGCGCCGCCCGCGCGGCGGCCACGGCACGGTCCACGTCACCCGGACCGGCGACGGCGGCCTTCGCGAGAGGACTACCGGTCGCGGGCTCGACCAGCTCGCGGATCTCGCCGTCGGACGGCTCCGCCGTCTCCCCGTCGATGAAGAGCCCGTAGTCGCGCTCGGTTGCCACAGCCATCCGCCGGGACGATAGCGCGGTGGCCGTCCCCGAGGTCGCGTACAGTCGGGTCGTGGCGCAGGCGCGGGTGATCCTCTTCGGCCTCGCGACGATCTACCTCGCGGGCGTCGTCGTCCAGTTCTTCCTCGCAGGCCTGGGAACGTTCGGCGCCACGACGTACGACGCACATCGCGCGGTCGGTCTGGGGCTCGGGCTCGTGTCCCTGATCATGCTCGTCCTCGCCTTCGTCGGGAAGGTGCCGCGCTCGCTCATCGCCCTCACGTTCACGCTCTTCGGGCTCAACGTCGTCCAGCTCGTCCTCGCCCAGATCGACATCGAGGAGATCGCCGCCCTGCACGTCGTGAACGCGCTGGCGGTCGTCTATGTGGCGCACGAGCTCGTGCAGCGCTCGCGCCGCTACCTGGCCGCGCAGCTGAGCTAACGCTCGAAGAGGGCGGCCTGCCCCTGGCCGACGCCGACGCAGAGCGTGGCGAGGCCGTAGCGGCCCTTTCGGCGGCGGAGCTCGTGGAGAAGCGTGACAACAAGGCGCGCGCCGCTCATCCCGAGCGGATGCCCGATGGCGATGGCACCGCCGTTCACATTCACCTTCTCTGGGTCGAGCCCGAGCTCGCGGATGACCTGGAGGCTCTGGGAGGCGAAGGCCTCGTTCAGCTCGACCAGGTCGAGCTCACCGGCCTCGACGCCCGCGCGGGCCAGGACCTTGCGCACGGCGGGCACGGGGCCGATGCCCATGACGCGCGGGTCGACACCTGCCACGGCCCCGGCAACGAAACGGCCGAGCGGCTCGACGCCGAGTTCGGTGGCCCGCTCGGCGCTGGCGACGACCAGCGCGGCTGCCCCGTCGTTGACGCCGCTCGAGTTGCCCGCCGTCACGGTTCCGTTCGCCCGGAAGGCCGGCTTGAGGGCGGCGAGCTTCTCCGCCGACGTGTCAGGCCGCGGATGCTCGTCACGGACGACGTCGCCGACCGGCACGAGCTCGTCGTCGAAGCGCCCGGCCTCGGCGGCGGCCGCATGGCGCCGCTGGCTCTCGAGCGCGAACGCGTCCTGCTCCTCACGCGAGACCTCGAAGCGCTCGGCCACGTTCTCACCGGTCTCGCCCATGGACTCGAGCGGGAACATCTCTTCCATGCGCGGGTTCGGAAAGCGCCAGCCGAGCGTCGTGTCCCAGACGGTCTGATTGCCGCGCGGGTAGGCGCGCTCGGGCTTGGCCATGACGAGCGGCGCGCGGCTCATGGACTCCGCACCGCCGGCGACGAAGAGATCCCCGTCGCCCGCACGCACCGCGTGACAGGCGGAGACGACCGCGGCGAGACCCGATGCGCACAGGCGGTTGACCGTGACGCCGGCGACCTCCTGCGGCAGCCCGGCGAGGAGCGCGGCCATGCGGGCGACGTTGCGGTTGTCCTCCCCCGCCTGGTTCGCAGCGCCGAAGTAGACGTCCTCGATCTCGCCGGCCGGCACACCCGCGCGCTCGACCGCTTCGCGGATGACCAGGGCGGCCAGATCGTCCGGCCGCTCGCCGGCGAGAGCGCCTCCGTAGCGGCCGACGGGCGTCCTGACGGCGGAGAGGATGACGGCGTCGGCCACGCGCGAAGTGTATTCGCGCGCCCTCGGGCTACCGCCGCCCGAAGCCGTCCGCTACTCGACGAACTCGACCTTGACCGGACGCTCGAACGCGCCCGACTCCTCGCCGCGGCGAAGCAGCTCGGCGACGGCCTGGCGGCCTTCGTCGCCGTAGTCCTCGGTCAGCTCGTTCACGTACATGCCGACGAACTTGTCGGCGAGCTCCGGCGTCAGCCCTCGCCCGAACTGGAGGGCATACTCGAGCGCCTCCTCGCGGTGCTCGAGGCCCGCCCGGATCGAGTCGCGGAGCACGTCGGAGAGCGTCCGGAGCGTCTCTGCGCCGAGGTCGCGCCGTGCAGTGTTGATGCCGAGCGGGAGCGGGAGCCCCGTCTCGAGAAGCCACCACTCGCCGAGATCGACGATGCGCTCGAGGCCGCTCTGCTTGTAGGTGAGCTGGCCCTCGTGGATGAGGAGACCCGCCTCCGCTTCGCCGCTCTCGACCTCCTCCATGATCTCGTCGAACGGCACCTCGCGATAGCGAAAGTCGCCGCCCAGGTAGAAGCGCAGGACGAGGAACGCGGTCGTCATCCTCCCGGGCACGGCGACCTCGATCTCCTTCAGCTCCTCGCGCGAGATCGGGCGCTTGGCGACGACGACCGGGCCGTAGCCCGAGCCCATGCTCGCCCCGTGCGGGAGGATCACGTACTTGTCCTGGACGAACGGGTACGTGTGGAGCGAGATGGCCGTGACCTCCAGCCGGCCCTCGAGCGCCCACTCGTTCAGGGTCTGAATGCCCTCGAGAACGTGCTCGAACTCGAAGCCGCGCCCGTCGACGCGGCCGGCCGCAAGGCCCCAGAACATGAACGCGTCGTCCGGGTCCGGGCTATGTCCTAGACGAATGCGCAGAGGGCGCGAGGCTACCAAGGGTCTGCGGGACCTGCCCTGGCAGCTGACCTCCGACTAGAATTTGAGATGTGTCTAAACCTGTCCTTTCGGCTGCGATCCAGGACTATCTGAAGGAGATCTACAAGCTCCAGTCCGACGGCACGAAGCCGACGACGACTGCGATCGCGCGCCGCATGGGAGTCGCTCCTTCGTCGGCGACGTCGATGCTGAAGAAGCTCGCGGCGCTCGGACTCGCCGATCACTCGCCGTACAAGGGCGTCGAGCTGACCGAGACGGGCACGCAGATCGCGCTCGAGGTCGTGCGCCACCACCGGCTGCTCGAGCAGTACCTCGCGCAGACCCTGGGTGTGCCGATCGACGCCGTCCACGAAGAGGCGGACCGGCTCGAGCACGTCCTCTCCGAGGAGCTCGAGGCCCGCATCGACGAGCAGCTCGGCTTCCCCACCCACGATCCGCACGGGGATCCCATCCCGGACGCGGGCCTGCGCGTGGAGACCAACCGGCTGCGCTCGCTCGACGCGCTCGAGCCGGGCGAGGAGGCGACGGTCAAGCGGGTGCCCGACGGCGACTCCGACCTGCTTCGCTACCTCGCGGGGCTCCGACTCGTTCCGGGCGGCCGCGTGACCATGCGCCGCGCGGAGCCGTTCGACGGCCCGGTGACGGTCGCCGTGGACGGGGCCGAGCACGCCATCTCGCGCGAGCTCGCGATGCAGATCGGCATCGCGTAGCACCCGCCGCCGAGCGCCTTTTCCACTCTCGTCACGATCTGCGCACCACCGGTGCGGTTCTCCTCGCTAGCGTCCAAAGCGGGTGGTGGCCCGGGGTGGCCCCTCGGTAAGCCGAAAGGCTTAGTGCTTGTGCCCGAAGAACCAGCGCTCGAGGGGCTTGAGCAGCTCGTCCTCGGCGAACGGCGCCACCGCCTCGTTCACACCCTCCCCGGCCGAGACCTTGAGGTCGTCCTCGAGGGCGTCGTTGGCGGCGGAGAGGGCGTCGCCCATCTCGTAGCCCTCGAAGACGTAGTCGTCGGGACGGGGCCGCGGCGTCTGGCGATTGTCGATGTCGATGGCACGCCCTACCGCCCACACCGCTCCCGGTCGGCGCTCGATCCAGATGAGGATCTCTTCACGCCCGCCGTCGTCGCCGACCCCGTGGAGGGTCCGCGAGGCAAATCGCATGCCCTCAGGCTCCACTGCCCGCCAAGGATACAATCGCGGCGTGGGCTTCTTCTCGAAGCTGTTCGGCAAGAGCGACGACTCGGGCTCTGAGACGTCCCGCGGGATCTCGAAGGAGGAGGCCCTCGCCTCGTACGTCGTGCGCGAGCATCGCCAGGGCAGGTCGCTCGAGGAGATCCTCGAGGACCCGTACCTGAAGAACCGCGCGACCGACGAGCAGCGACTGAGGCTGCTCGAGCGGCCCGAGGTCATCCGGGCAGTCGGCGAGGACACGGCGGCCATGGCCGCCGAGAACGTCCGCGAGACTTCCTAGGCACGATGAACGACACGCTCCGCGGGGAGCGCGTGACGCTGCGCCCGATCACGCTCGAGGACGCTCCACGCCTGGCCGAGATCGCGGCCGAGCCGGAGATCGCGCGCTGGTGGCTCGGGCTCACCGAGGACGACCTGCGCGACAAAGCCGGCCCGGACGAGGAGGCGATGGTCTTCGTCATCGAGGAGAGCGGCGACGTGATCGGGCTCGTCGAGGCCGTGGAGGAGAACGAGCCGGACTACAGGCACGCCGGCATCGACATCTTCGTGACCGCCGCCCGTCGGGGACAGGGTCTCGGCGCCGACGCCATTCGCGCGCTGGCCCGACACCTCTTCGAGGACCGCGGCCACCACAGGATCACCATCGACCCGGCGGTCGCGAACGAGCGGGCAATCCGCGCCTACGAGCGGGTCGGCTTCAAACGGGTGGGGATCATGCGGCGCTACGAGCGCGGGGTCGACGGCGAGTGGCACGACGGCCTCCTCCTCGACCTCCTGCCCGAGGAGATGACCTAGGAGGGTTCGGCGAAATAGTGGCGGTGCCGCCGGGCCGCGCAACGAGCACCATTCCGCCAAACCCTCCTAGAGCTCGACGCCCAGGCCGCGCTCTCGCGCGCGCTCGACCACCAGTGCCGCGACGGCCAGGTCCTCTGCGGCGATCCCCAGGCTCTTGAAGACGACGATGTCGTCGTCGTGCTGCCGCCCGGACGTCTCGCCCGCGACCACCTCGGAGAGCTCGTGCACCTCGAGCCAGTCGAGAACGCCCCGCTCGACGGGCTCGACGAGGTCGCCGGCCTCGAGCTTGGCCTGCTCGCGCGAGTCGCAGCAGACGAACGTCGCCCGCTCGAGCACCGCGTTGTCGAGCTCCCGCGACTGAATGCGGTTCGCGCCGACCGCGCAGACGAGCGCGCCCGGTTGCAGCCACTCGCCGCGCAGCACGGGGTCGCGCGAGCTCGTGATCGTCACCACGACGTCCTGCTCGGCCGCGTCCTTGTTGTACTCGCCCGGCTCGCAGTCGAGCCGCTTGCAGAAGTCGGCGAGCCGCTCGGGGTTGCGCGAGTAGGCGACGACCCGCTCGAGCCCGGGCAGAGCCTCCCGGATGCACGCGACCTGGCTCTCTGCCTGCCAGCCGGTCCCGATCACGCCCAGCGTGCGCGCCCCGTCCTTCGCCAGGTGTCGCGCGGCGACAGCGCTCGCGGCGCCCGTGCGCAGCTGGCCCATGCGGTCGGCTTCGATCACCGCCAGCAGCTCGGGCCGGTCGGCCGCGAAGAGCGGCACGACGAAGCGCGTGCCCTCGGCGAAGCCCCCGTAGGCCTTGAGGCCGGCGACCCCGAGCTCGAGGTCGGCGGCGGCCATCACGTTCAGCAGGCCTTCGGTCAGGCCGAGCCGCAGGCGCGGCCGGTTCTCGATCGCCCCGCGCGCAATGCGGGCGAAGCACCCCTCGACGGCCTCGACGGCGTCCGCCGGCGTGAGGAGCTGCTCGACGTCGGCTTCGCGGAGATAGAGCGGCACGGGGCCGGATAGTGTAGGTCGCGTGGATCAAACGGCCGAGCGATGGCTCAGCGTCCCGGCCGACGTCCTCGCGGGCGACCGGGCCGTGGTCGACGCGGACGGCCGGCAGATCCTCATCCTGCGCGTCGCCGGCGAGATCCACGCTTTCGACAACGCCTGCCCGCACGAGGGCAACCCGCTCGTCGACGGCGCAGTCATCGGCGACCAGCTCGAGTGCGCCTACCACGGCTGGCGCTTCGACCTCCGGACGGGCGCATGCCTCTACGGCGACGACGCCGCGCGGCGCTACCCGGCCGAGGAGCGCGCGGACGAGATCCTGATCCGGATCGACTAGAGGGGCGGATGCGGCTCCAGGCAACGCCTGGATCCGGGTACTCGCTCGGGTGCAACAGGTGCGCGAGCACCTCGACGCCGTCGACCACACGCGGGCCCGGCCGCGAGAACGTCGCGTTCGCGTCGACCGCGAAGATCGCGCTCTCCTGCCGCGCCGGCGTCCCGAGCAGGTGCGCGGACAGCTCGAGCGGCACGACCTCGGCCAGCGTCCGGTCGAGGTCGAAGCCGCAGGGCGCGAGAATGACGATGTCCGGCTCGAGCCCGGCGACGTCCATCCAGCGCATCCGGTGGGAGGGCTCGCCGGACATCCCGGCGACGTCGGTGCCGCGGGCGGCAGCGACCATGTCCGGCACCCAGTGGCCGGCCGAGTAAGGCGGCTCGAGCCACTCGGTCACGAACACGCGCGGTGAGTTCTCGACCCCTGCGAGCGCCGAAGAGACGCGGTCGATCCGGCTGCGCATCCCGACGGCGAGCTCCTCGGCCTCGCCCTCGGCGTCCAGCTTGGCGCCCAGCGCCACGATCTCGTCGGCGATCCCGTCCAGCGTCGAAGGGGAGAAGTCGAGGACTTCGACGTCGAGCTTCCTGGCGCTGACCGCGCCGTTGACCTGGTCGGTGGAGACGGCGCACACATCGCAGAGCTCCTGCATGACGATCACGTCGGCCTCGATCTCGGTCCAGGGCTCTTCCTCGATCGCGTACAACGGATGGCCGTCCCGGGCAGTCTCGGCGACTACGCGGTCGATCTCGCCGCTGGCCAGGTCGCCGGTCTGCACGAGCGACGCCGTCACGACCGGGCGCTCCGAGGCCTCGGCCGGCCAGTCGCACTCGTGGGTGACGCCGACCACCCGGTCGCCGAGCCCGAGCGCGAACAGCACCTCGGTCGCAGCCGGCACGAGCGAGCAAATCCGCACTCGGATCCAGCCTAGCTGCGCGTGGATGAAGCTGATCTTGCCGTTAGACTCGAGCACGGCCCAGTGGACTGCCCGCAACGACGGAATCTGCTGCTGGCGGGCCTCAGCCGCGACCTCCTCGATGGTCATGCGCTCGCGGCGCAGGTTCCGGTCGACCGGCTTGCCGTCCTCGACCAGGATCAAGGGCTCGGCCTCGAACACGGGGCGAAGCGGCTTGAAGCGGTAGACGAGGTACGAGACGGCCACGGTCAGGATCGTGAACGTGCCTCCTGCGAGGACGAGGCCGGTGAACGAGTAGTCGCTCTGGGTCACGCCCTGCTGGATGAGGTCGCCGAGCACGATCAGGAGGATGAGGTCGAAGGGCTGCAGTGAGGAGAGCTCGCGGCGACCGATCACGCGCGTGACGAGAATGACGAAGAGGAACGCGAAGAAGGCTCTGACGACGATGTCCATGGGCTACGGGAAGACCGTGATCGTGCGGTGGACGGTGGCGATCAGGCTCTCGCCGTCGTAGAGCTCGACGTTGCCCGAGCGCCGCCCGACGTTCGTCGGGTTGACCTGGAACTGCATGAAGAGGACGAGCCGCTCGCCTGCGCCCAGCGGTCCGAAGTGGAGAGCCAGGTCGCCGTCGCGGCTCGCCTCCTCCGTCGGCGCCGGCTCGATGGTGTTGATGTGCATGTTCTCCATCCACCCCGGTGCGAAGACGAGGACGACGTCCTCGAGGCCCTCCTTCGCGGTGACGGTGAAGCGCCCCTGGAAGAAGAGGCCGCCGCGCACGTGCTCCGGCGCCGATACCTCCAGAGTCGCGGCGTCTCCCGAGGCGACCGACGTCTCCGGGTGCTGGCCGAAGACACTGAACAGCGCCGCGATCGAGATCGCGCTCAGCAGGCCGAGAACGACCCAGCGCGCGCCGAGCTCGCTCCACCACGACGCGTCGCGGTGGCGTCCGAGGTCGAGATGCTCGGGAAGCTCGGCCACCGTTCGGAAGTTCTCCGGCCGCAACCGGCGTCCTGCGCGCCGGTAGCCTCTCGGGGACGACTTCGAGGAGGTAAGCGTGAGCGCGTTCGACGACCTTGCGGCGATGTCGCCGCTGCGAATCTGGGACGGCGTTGCAGCCAGAGCGGTGCACGGCGAGGAGGGGACGATGGCGATCGTCGAGCTCGACCCCGACGCCCTCGTGCCCGAGCACCATCACGTCAACGAGCAGCTCGGCATGGTCCTCGACGGAACGCTCTCGTTCCGCGTTGCCGGCGAGACGAAGGAGCTCGGCCCCGGCGCGACCTGGCGAATCCCGGGCGACGTCCCCCACGAGGTGCGTGCCGGCCCGGAGGGCGCGGTCGTCATCGACGTGTTCGCGCCTGCGCGCGACGACTGGCGCGGTTTCGGCCGCGACAAGCCGCGCGAGCCCCGCTGGCCGGCCGCGTAGACGACGGCCGGGGCTACTGGCCGAGCACGTTCACGGCTCGAGCGGCGACGAGCAGGATCGTGACGGCGGAGATGCCTGCCTCCAGGCCCATCGCCGCCTTTGCGCGCAACGACAGCGGCATCACGTCGGTCGGGCTGAAGGCGATCGAGTTCGTCAGCGAGAGGTAGAGGTAGTCCCAGGCCACCGGGCCCCAGCGTTCCGGCGCGAGCTGCGGGTTCTCGTCCTGCGGGAACTGGAAATCGGGGGTCGTTCGTCGCGGGCGAACGATGCGCGCGGCCGGCCCGCCCACGTCCAGCTCCCAGAACAGGAGCCCGAAGACGATGACGTCCGCCGTCCAGATCGCGAATCCCGTGAGCAAGAGCTCTCCGCCGCCGAGGTCCGCGGCGCTCGTGGTCACCAGGCCGGCGACGAGCACGCCGAGCGCGAGCAGGTTTCCGAGCACGAGGAGGCCGAGAAGAGCGAGAGCGGCGCGGCGCGATTGCACGAGGCCCTTCCCGCGGAACGTCAGAAGAAGGTCGATCGTCAGCAGCAGGGAGGGAACCGCGACCACAAGCCAGATCCACCACGGCAGACCGACCAGCTCCCACTCCCTCGCCCGGCTGACCAGCGCCAACGCCACGAAGACGACGAGCACGGCGAGCGCCGCGGGGGCGGCCTCACGACGGCCCTCGGCCCTGGCTTCGGCGTCGCTCATCGGCATGTCTCCGAGCAAGTCAACCGGACCGGACTGACGGCGCATCCCAGCTGACTAAAAATGGCCCGCCTGTGCGGGCCTTACAGAGAGTGCGCCCGGCACGATTCGAACGTGCGACCTCTGCCTCCGCAGGGCAGCGCTCTATCCCCTGAGCTACGGGCGCGGGACGAGGGTCAGTGTAGCGGCCGGGCTTTCGACCGGCCGACGTCCAGCTCGGCGTCGGCGGGCACCTCGGCTCGGACGTAGGCGAGCGCGACCATGGCGCCGTCGGCGCGGGCGGCGCTCGTCACGCGGCCCACCGCCTTCCCCTCGTAGACGAGCTCGGCGTCGGCGGCCGGCGGCTCGTCGCCGTCGATCGCGAGCACGCGAAGGCCCCGGTTGGCGTGCCCGCGGTAGTGGAGACGGGCGATCGGCTCCTGCCCCGGATAGCAGCCCTTCGTGAGGCTGACGGCGCGCTCGACGAGTCCCGCTTCGGCCGGGAGGATGCGGTCGTCGATCTCACGGCCGAACCGCGGCGTGCCGGCCCGGATCCTGAGCGTCTCGAGCTCCTCCTCGCCCAGCGTCGGCTCGAGCGCGGCGTCGAGCACCTCGACGGCGGGCTCGCCGTAGTCGTCGTTGGGGATGCCCTCGTTCCCCCCACCGAATACGAGGGTCGAGGTGTGCTCCTCGAGCGCGATCTCGGCCTTGGCCGCAAAGCGCATCCGCAGCAGCTGCTCGCGCAACGTCTCGCCGAGCTCCGGCTCGGTGAGGAGCAGGAAGTCCTCGGGCCCGCGGCGCACGACGCGCATGGGCGCGATCACGCGTGCCTTCGGCGTCAGGAGCAGGGCCTGGCACGAGTCGCCGGGGGCGAGCGCCTCGACGTCGTTCGAGAGCATGCGCTGGAGATAGTCCTCGGCGTCCGGCCCGACCACGCCGACAAAGGCTCGCGGCCTTTGGGCGACGGCGTGCGTGAGAGCTGCTGCCTCCACAGGGCTAGTGTAGGCAGCGTGCCCAGGTCGAACGCCGAGCGAAAGGTGCTCGAGGCCGGCTTCGACCCGGCTCGCCTGCCGCCCGGCCAGTACCTGACCCAGAAGTGGCCCGTCCTCCACGTCGGCTCGGTGCCGGCCGGAGGCATCGCCGGCTGGCGCCTCCGCGTCTGGGGCGAGGTCGAGAACGAGGTCGAGCTCGGGCTGGACGAACTGCGCAGGCTCCCGGCGACCGACGTCGTCACGGACATCCACTGCGTTACGCGCTGGAGCCGCTTCGACGCCCGCTTCCGAGGGGTGCGCTTCGCCGACCTCGCCCGTCCGACGGCGGCCGCGCGCTTCGTCGTCGCCCACGCCGTCGAGGACTACCGGGCGAACCTGCCGCTGGCGGCGCTCGACGATCCCGGTTCGCTCGTGGCCTACGAGGCCGACGGCGAGCCGCTCGCGCCCGAGCACGGCGGACCGCTCCGCCTGGTCGTCCCGACGCGCTACTTCTGGAAGAGCGCCAAGTGGCTCCTGGGCCTCGAGGTGCGAGCCGACGACGAGCCGGGCACCTGGGAGCGCCTCGGCTATTCGAACGACGCCGACCCCTGGGCAGAGGAGCGCTACTCAGTCTGAGAGCGTGAGCTGGAGGCGCTTGTTGAGGCGCCCCTTGCTCTTGTACTCGGGAATCGCGACCGCGCCGATCTCGCCGGTGCGCCCCACATGCGTCCCGCCGTCCGCCTGCAGGTCGAGCCCTTCGATCTCCACCGTGCGGACGACCGTGATCGACGCCGGGAGCAGGCTGACCTTCGTGCGGATGAGCTCCGGACGCTGATCGGCCTCCTCGCGCGGCAGGAAGTCGACGCGAACCGGACGGTCCGCCGCCACCTCCTCGTTCACACGCGACTCGATCTCGCGCACGAGCTCCCCCGAAAGCCCTTCGAGCTCGAAGTCCATCCGCCCGCGAAGCGGCTCCATGCTCGCTCCGGTGACCTTCGCCTCGTGGTCGCGCCAGATCACGGCGGAGAGGACGTGCAGCGCCGTGTGGGTGCGCATGAGCGCGTGGCGGCGGTCCCAGTCGAGCTGTCCTTCGACACGATCGCCTTCCGCCGGCAGAGCACCGCCGCCGAGCGCGTGCCAGATCAACTCCCCGTCGCGCGCGACGGACTCGACCGGCAATCCGGCCAGCGTGCCGAGATCGTGCGGCTGTCCACCTCCGCCGGGAAAGAAGATCGTGCGGTCGAGAGCAATGCGCCGGCCCTCGGAGTCGACCGCGAGAACCGTGGCCTCGAACTCCCGCAGACAGGCGTCTTCTGCGTACAGCGCCTCGGTCCCGGCCATCGGGCGAGCATAGAGAAGGGGCGGCCCGTGGGCCGCCCCTTCGTTGCGTTCGAACGGTCCGGAGACCGGACTACATGCCCATGTCGGGCATACCGCCGGGCATACCGCCGCCGACGCCGGCCTTCTCGGGCGCCTCCGCGACGATTGCCTCGGTCGTGAGGATGTTCTTCGCGATCGAGGCGGCGTTCTGGAGCGCCGAGCGGGTGACCATGGTCGGGTCGATGATCCCCGACTTGACCAGGTCCTGGTACTCGCCGGTGTCGACGTTCAGGCCGTGGCCCTTCGTACCGTGCCGGATCTTGTCGACGACGATGGAGCCCTCGAGCCCGGCGTTCTGCGCGAGCTGGCGGACGGGCTCCTCGAGCGACCGGGCCACGATGGACGCGCCGGTGCGCTCGTCGCCCTCGAGCGTGTCGAGCTTGATGGCCTTGCCGGCGTTGAGGAGCGCGACACCGCCACCGGGCACGATGCCCTCCTCGAGAGCAGCCCGCGTTGCCTGCAGGGCGTCCTCGACGCGATGCTTCTTCTCCTTCATCTCCGTCTCGGTGGCCGCGCCGACCTTGATGACGGCGACGCCGCCGGCCAGCTTGGCGAGCCGCTCCTGCAGCTTCTCGCGGTCGAAGTCCGAGTCCGTGGTCTCGATCTCCGACTTGAGCTGCTTGATGCGGCCCTTGATGCCCTCCGAGTCGCCGGCGCCGTCGATGATCGTCGTCGTGTCCTTCGTGACGACCACCTTGCGGGCGCGGCCGAGCTGCGAGAGCTTCGTGTTCTCGAGCTTGAGGCCCATCTCCTCGGTGATGACCTCGCCGCCGGACAGGATGGCGATGTCCTCGAGCATGCGCTTGCGGCGGTCACCGAAGCCCGGCGCCTTGACGGCGACGGCGGTGAAGGTGCCGCGCAGCTTGTTCACGACGATGGTCGCGAGGGACTCGCCCTCGACGTCCTCGGCGACGATCAGGAGCGGCCGGCCGGCCTGGATGACCTGCTCGAGCACGGGCAGGATGTCCTTGACGGCGCCGATCTTCTGGTTGGCGATGAGGACGTACGGGTCGTCGAGCACGGCCTCCATGCGCTCCGGATCCGTGACCATGTACGGCGACAGGTAGCCCTTGTCGAACTGCATGCCCTCGGTGAACTCGAGCTCGAGGCCGAAGGTCTGGCCCTCCTCGACGTTCACGACGCCGTCCTTGCCGACCTTCTCGATCGCGTCGGCGATCACGTCGCCGATCTCGCGCTCGCGCGACGAGATGCTGGCGACCCGGGCGATGTCCTCCTTGCCCGAGATCTCCTTCGACTGCTTCTTCAGATCCTCGACGACGATGTCGACGGCGGTCTCGATGCCCCGCTTGAGGCCCATCGGGTTCGCGCCGGCGGCGACGTTCTTGAGACCCTCGCGGACGATGGCCTGAGCCAGGACGGTGGCGGTCGTCGTGCCGTCGCCGGCGACGTCGTTCGTCGCTGTGGCGACCTCGCGGACGAGCTGGGCGCCCTGGTTCTCGAAGGCGTCCTCGACCTCGATCTCGCGTGCGATCGTGACGCCGTCGTTGGTGATGGTGGGCGCGCCGAACTTCTTGTCGAGCACGACGTAGCGCCCCTTGGGGCCAAGGGTGACCTTGACCGCGTCAGCGAGGGTGTTCACGCCGCGCTCGAGCGCGCGCCGTGCATCCTCGTTGAAGAGAAGCTCCTTGTGAGCCATATAACTCCTCCGGTTTCTGTGGGCTGGCGACGGGGCGCGCCTAAGCGGCGGCGCCGGCCAGCTCCTTCTTCTTGCTCTTGGACTTCGTCTCGGCGAGCACCTTGGCGAGGACGTCCGACTCCCGCAGGATCAGGTAGTCGTCGCCCCCAAGCTTGATGTCGGTGCCGCCGTACTTCGAGAAGATGATCTCGTCGCCGGGCTCGAGATCCATCTTGACGTACTCGCCGTCCTCGTCCCGGGGGCCCGGGCCAACAGCGAGGACGCGGCCGCGCTGCGGCTTTTCCTTTGCGGTGTCGGGGAGAACGATCCCACTCGCGGTGGTCTCTTCCTCCTCGAGCGCCTCGACGATGAGCCGATCGCCCAGTGGCTGAAGGTTCATCCAGCACTCCTCCTTGCGATGTGATCAATTCCTGGCACTCGACTCAATCGAGTGCCAGCGTCATCCTAGCGAATCTGCGGAGCCTTGCTCAAGAACTTTCTGGCACTCGTGCAAGCTGAGTGCCAAAGACTCTGCGACCACGTGTGACGGCAAGGAGGGTGCCCGACACAGACGAGTGCCATGAGCGCGAACGGCAGGGCGTCGCCTGCGGCATCGGCGAGCGCGCCGCCGAGCGACGGACCGATGGAGTTGCCTCCGCCCCAGGCGGCGTTCATGAGCCCGAAGGCGAAGCCCTGGGCGAGCCCGATGCGCTCGGCGCCGTCCGAGAGCAGGGCCATCGCGGGCGCCCAGAAGGCGCCGAACGCGATCGACGCCGCGACCACGAGCGGCGCGAGGAAGAGCGGGCGCTCGGCGAGCGCGAGCGCGGTCGTGACGAGAATTGCCGCGCCGAGAGCAATCCGGAGCGGCAGCAGCCGGCCGACGCGGTCCGAGAAGCGGCCGAGCATCGGGGCAATGACCATCTCGATCGCCGCGGCTGCGATGAAGACGGCAGCGATGGCCGCAGCACTCCAGCCGGCGTCACCGAGCTCGAGCGGCACGAGCACCGCCAGAACGCCGAAGAGCAGCGCGGGGAGCATCATCAGCCAGAGCGCGCCGAGGATGATCGGTCGCTTGAGAGCCCGGGCCAGCTGCGCCACCGGCTGCGGGTCGGCGGCGACGGCAGGCGTCCGTAGGGCCCAGACAGCGAGGACGAGCGCGACGCCGGCGATGCCGAGGAACGTCGGGCGCTCCCCGACGGACTCGGCGACTGCTCCGAGGGCCGGGCCGAGGAGCGCGCCGAAGATCGCCGCGCCGATTGCCGTCCCGAGCATCTCGCCGCGCCGTTCCCGCGGCGTCCCCGCAACGAGCCATGCGAGCGCGCCCGCCCATGAGAACGCGCTGCCGACGCCCTGGGCCAGCCGCGCGATGCCGAGGGTGACCGCGTCGCCCGCAAAGCCGAACGCCGTGCTGGCCACCGCCATGAGCAACAGGCCCGCGAGCACCGCCCGGCGTGGGCCGAAGCGCGCCGCGCTGATGCCGCCCGGGATCGCGCCGAGCAGGGCGCCGGCGGCGTAGGCGCCCACGAGCAGCCCGGCCTGCCCCTTCGAGAGCCCGAACTCGTCCGCGTAGTGCGGCAGGAGCGGAACGAGCGCCGCGTAGAGGATCGTGTCGACGAGCGTGATCGAACACGCGAGGAGGAGCAGCCTGCGCATTCAGCTGACGATATCGACGCGGCTAGGCTCTACCGCATGAGGCGCGAGTTCTCGGCCGGTGGCGTGGTCGTGCGCTCCATGCGCGGCAGCCTCTGGCTCGCCGCCATCCGCCCCGGCGGCAAGAACGTCTGGGCGCTCCCGAAGGGGCTCGTCGGGACCGGCGAGAGCCCTGCGGAGACCGCGGGTCGCGAGGTCACCGAGGAGACGGGCGTCGAGGGCCGCCTGGTCACCAAGCTCGGAGACGTCCGCTACGTCTACACGTGGGAGGGCGAGCGGGTCTTCAAGGTCGTGAGCTTCTTCCTCTTCCGCTACCGCCGCGGACGGCTCGGCGACATCCCGCCCGAGCACGCTCACGAGGTCGACGAGGCACGCTGGCTGCCGCTCGACGAGGCTCCCCGTCTCCTGGCGTACAAGGGCGAGCGCGAGATGGCCGAAAGGGCGCAGAAGGCCCTTGTCGAAGAAACCGTATGATGGCTCCGCTTCCGGGCCCTTCCCAGCTGATGTACGCCCTCAACTTCTACTCGCCGATCGTCGCCGACCAGCTGCGCAGCAGACGCAAGACGGCCACGATCCGGCTGGGCGACAAGGCCGGGAAGTACAAGAAGGGGATGGTCGTCCAGGTGCTGGTCGGCCAGCGTTACGGGCCGCGCCAGAAGATCTTCGACGCGGTCATCGACAAGGTCGAGGTCAAGCCGCTCGGCGATTGCTCTCCGCGCGAGATCGAGAAGGACAACCCGGAGATCAAGCGCACCGACGACATGGCGAACTTCCTCGGGCAGCTCTACAACCGCGAGGTGACCGAGGAGAACACGGTCACCGTCATCCACTTCTCCGAGATCCACTCCTAGCCGCCGCCCGTGGACGTCGTCACCGGCGCCTTCTCCTTCACGGGGAGGTACATCGCGGCGCGCTTGCTCGAGGCGGGCCGGGAGGTGCGGACGGTGACGCGCCGGCAGAAGTCGGAGAGCCCGTTCGGCGACCGTGTGCGCTCGTTCCCGCCCGACCCTGACGGCATCGCGGCCGCCCTGGACGGGGCCGAGACCCTCTACAACACCTACTGGATCCGGTTCCCGAACGCCTCGACGACCTTCGACGACGCCGTCAGGAACTCGGTCGCGCTCTTCGACGCCGCCCGCGCCGCGGGGGTGCAGCGTGTCGTCCAGCTGAGCGTGACCAACGCCACGGCGGGCTCGCCCTACGCCTACTTCCGCGGGAAGGCGGCCGTCGATGAGGCGCTGGCCGCATCGGGCCTCTCGCACGCAATCGTCAGGCCGACGCTCGTGTTCGGAGACGGCGAGGTGCTCCTCAACAACGTGGCGTGGCTCCTCCGGCGGCTCCCGGTCTTCGTCGTTCCCCGTGCCCCGTGCCGAATCCGGCCGATCGCCGCCGAGGACCTCGCGGAGCTGTGCGTCGAGGCCGGCCGGGACGACCAGAACGTCGCGTTCGACGCGGCGGGGCCGGACGAGCACGGCTTCGAGGAGCTCGTCCGCCTCGTGCGCTCGGCGGTTGGTTCCCGCGCCGTCGTGGCCCACGGAGGCACGCGACCCGTTCTCGCCCTCACGCGTGCGCTCGGCCTGGTCACGCGCGAGACGCTCCTCACCGCGGAGGAGCTGGGCGCGCTCGCCGACGACCTGCTCACGTCGGACGAGGCGCCGCGAGGCACGAGCCGCGTAGACGACTGGGTCGTGGCCAACGCTCAGGCTCTCGGCAGGCAGCTGGCCACGGGCGAGAGGCGGCCGTGGCCCAGGTGACCAGGTGTTACTTCGGCGCGCGCGGCGGCTTGCGGATGCGGACGCCGAAGGCCTCGTCGGGGCGCAGCTCGCCGCCGCACTCCTCGCACGTGACGGCGAAGGCCGAGGCGATCTGCGCCGAGCAGGACGGGCACCGCACGCGCAGCTCGCCCTCGCACTCGGGGCAGGCCGACGGGAGCGCGCCCTCGTCCTCGGTGAAGTACCGCTGGACGTGGCCGCAGGCGAGGCAGAAGGCGACCCAGTCGCCGAGCGTCCTGCGACGCTCCTCCCGAATCCAGTCCGACGCACGGCCCATGGCCTCACCCTAGACGCTAGAGTTCGACCCGCGAATGGCGATCGCCAGGGAAGCAGAACCGGTCGGCTCGCTGACAGAGGTCCGGGAGTTCGGCCTCGATCGCGAGGACCTTCTCGGCATCTACCGCCACCTCTTGACGACCCGCGGGATCGAGGAGCGGGGCCACATCCTCTACAAGCAGGGGAAGATCCCCGGCAGCTTCTACACCGGGCGCGGGAACGAGGCCGCCGCCGTGGGGATCGCAACGGCGATGGGACCCGACGACGTCGGCACGCCGCTGCACCGGGACATGGGTGTCCACGTGGTGCGCGGGGTCGAGGCCTGGCGGATCTTCGCCCAGTTCATGGGCCGCATGGACGGCCCGACGAAGGGCAAGGACGGCAACGTCCACATGGCCGACGACCGGCTCGGGCTCATCGCAATGGTCAGCCACCTGCCGGCGATGCTGCCGGTCGCGGTCGGCTGTGCGCTCGCCTTCCGCATCCGCGAGGAGAAGCGCGTCGCGCTCGGCTGGTTCGGCGAGGGCGCCTCCGCGCGCGGCGACACGCACGAGTCGATGAACCTCGCCGGCGTGCGCCGCCTTCCGATGGTCTTCATCTGCGACAACAACCAGTGGGCCTACTCGACGCCGACGCACCTCGAGTACGCCTGCGAGCACATCGCCGACCGCGCCAAGGCCTACGGGTTCGAAGGCGTCGTGGTCGACGGCACGGACGTGCTCGCGGTGCACCGTGAGGCCAAGCGCGCGATCGAGAAGGCGCGCGAGGGCGGCGGCCCGACGCTGATCGAGTGCCTGACGCTCCGCATGGAGGGACACGCCGTCCACGACGACGCGTTCTACGTCCCAAAGGAGATGTTCGAGGAGTGGGCGAAGCGGGATCCGCTCGAGCGCTTCCGCTCCTGGCTGCGCGCGAACGCCGAGTTCACGGACGAGCAGGAGGACGAGATCCGCGCCGAGGTCAAGAAGCTCCTGAACGACGCGATCAAGCGCGCCGAGGAAAGCGAGATCCCGGACGGGTCCACGCTGCTCGAAGGCGTCTTCGCGACGCCCGAGGACCTCGACACTCCGCACCACAAGTAATGGCGGAAAAGACGTACCTGCAGGCGATCTCGGACGGGCTCCGCGGGGAGATGCGGCGGGACAAGCGCGTCTTCGTGATCGGGGAGGACGTCGGCGTCTACGGCGGCGCCTTCAAGGTCACCCAGGGCTTCCAGGAGGAGTTCGGCCCCTGGCGCGTGATCGACGCGCCGCTGGCCGAGACCGCCATCGTCGGAGGCTGCACCGGCGCGGCGATCATGGGCATGCGCCCGGTCGCCGAGATGCAGTTCGCCGACTTCGTCTCGTGCGCGTGGGACCACCTCGTCACGGTGGCCGCCAAGCAGCGGTACCGCGCGGGGACACCGGTGCCGATCGTCGTGCGCTGCCCGTCGGGCGGCGGCTTCTCGGGCGGACCGTTCCACTCGCAGAATCCCGAGTCGAGCTTCGCGCACATCCCGGGCCTGAAGGTCGTGTGCCCGGCGACGCCCGAGGACGCCAAGGGGCTGCTCGTCACCGCCATCG
Source organism: uncultured Actinomycetes bacterium (assembly GCA_963784175.1). Taxonomy (GTDB): domain Bacteria; phylum Actinomycetota; class Thermoleophilia; order Gaiellales; family Gaiellaceae; genus JAIBJN01. The sequence continues at coordinate 141,205 of CAWAQJ010000012.1, forward strand.
AGGATCCGAACCCGGTCCTCTACTTCGAGCACAAGCACCTCTACCGGCGCATCAAGGCGGACGTGCCCGACGAGCGCTACACGACCCCGTTCGGGGAAGCGCGCGTCCACCGCGAGGGCGACGACATCACGCTCGTCACCTGGGGCGCCATGGTCTACACGGCCGCCGAGGCGGCGGACAAGGTCGCCGAGGAGGACGGGACGTCGGTCGAGATCCTCGACCTGCGAACGATCATCCCGTGGGACCGCAAGGCCGTGCTCGAGTCCGTCGAGAAGACGTCCAAGGTGATCGTGCTCCACGAGGACACGCACACGGGCGGCTTCGGCGGCGAGATCGCAGCGACGATCGCCGAGGAGTCGTTCGAGCACCTCGACGCGCCGGTCAAGCGCATCACGGCGCCGGACACGCCGGTTCCGTTCGCGCCGACGCTCGAGAAGGCATTCATCCCGCAGGTCGACGACGTGGTCGCGGGCATCAAGGAGCTCGCCGCGTACTGATGGCGACCGGGACGCTCGTCGACGTCGTCATGCCCCAGATGGGCGTCTCGGTGTCGGAGGGGACGATCACGAAGTGGTCGAAGTCGGAGGGCGAGGCCATCGAGGCCGACGAGACGCTCCTCGAGATCTCGACCGACAAGGTCGACACCGAGGTGCCGAGCCCGGCGTCCGGCGTCCTCCAGCAGATCCTGGTGCAAGAGGGTGAGACCGTGGCTGTCGGGACGAAGCTCGCCGTGATCGCGCCCGAAGGCGCCGAGGGCGCGGCGGCCGAAGAGCCGCCTGCCGCCGAGGCGCAGGAGGCCGAAGCACCCGCCGCAGAGGCGCCGCCCGAGCCCGCCACGCAGGAGGCGGCCGCCGCGAGCGCCGCAGCCTCGGGCGCGGAGGGCGAGACGCCGTCGGCCGAAGAGGTCGCGGCCCCGCCCGAGCCGCCCGCCGCGCAGCCCACGCCCGCGCCGCTCCCGGTCGAGCCCGAGGACGGGCAGGCCGACGGCGCGCGCTTCGTCTCGCCGGTCGTGGCCCGGATCGCCTCCGAGCACAACGTGGACGTCTCCCAGATCTCCGGCACGGGCCGGGGCGGACGCGTCACGAAGAAGGACATCCTGGGCTTCATCGAGTCCGGCGACGCCGCTGCACCGGCCGAGGCGCCGGCAGCACCGGCTGCCCCCGCTGCGCCGGCCGCCCCCGCACAGCCCGAGGCGGCTGCTCCCGCGGCAGCGCCGGCCCCGGCACCCGCTCCCGAGCCCCAGGAGGGCGAGACCGTCGAGGCCATGTCCCCGATGCGCCGCGGGATCGCAGAGCACATGCGGCGCTCGCTCGACACGGCCGCCCACGTCACGAGCTCGATCGAGATCGACATGTCGAAGGTGGTCTCGATCCGCGGGAAGCTCAAGAAGGAGTACCAGGCCGCCTACGGCGTCAACCCGACGTACCTCGCCTTCGTCGCGCGGGCCGCCGTGGAGACGCTGAAGGACTACCCGTGGCTGAACGGCGAGCTGCGCGGCGAGTCGATCGTGACCCGCCCGTGGGTGAACGTCGGCTTCGCGGTCGAGCTCACCGACGGCAAGGGCCTGATCGTCCCGGTCGTCAAGCAGGCCGAGACGCTCAACCTGCTCGGGATGGCCAAGGCGATCGCCGATATCGCGGGCCGCGCGCGCGACAAGAAGCTCCTCCCGGACGACGTGCAGGGCGGCACCTTCACGATCACCAACCCCGGCGGCTACGGCACCTTCCACGGCACGCCGGTGATCAGCCAGCCGCAGGCCGCGATCCTCGGCACCTACGCCGTGGTCAAACGCCCGTGGGTGATCCAGGACGACATGGGCGAGGACGTGATCGCGATCCGGCCGATCATGAACATCACCCTCACGTACGACCACCGCCTGGTCGACGGCGCGCTCGCCGGCCGCTTCCTGCGCGACCTGCGCGAGCGCCTGCAGACCTGGGACGAGTCGGCCTACTAGGCCGACCACGTCATTTTCCGGCAGGTCCCGGTGCCAGGCACTTGGACGTGGCACTGGGGACGTATGGCGAGACGACAAGCTCGCGCCTACGCAGGAGCCGGCACCCGGCCGTGCCTCCGCCGGCCAGGCCCTGGTGCCAGGCACTTGGCCCTGGCCTTCAGGGACAGGCTCCCGGCGACTAGGCTTTGGGCGTGACGCGCGGCGCGTATCTGCTCAACCTCGGGCCGACGGGCTACACGGAGGCGTGGGAGCTCCAGCGCGCCCTTGCCGCCGGGGTCTCGCAGAACGCGATCCCGGACACGGTCATCCTGCTCGAGCACCCGCCGGTGATCACGCTCGGGCGCCGGACGGACGAGACCGCCGAGCTGCACGTCCCCGAGGACGCCGGCGTCGAGGTCGTCGAGACCGACCGCGGGGGCAAGTCCACCTACCACGGGCCCGGGCAGCTCGTCTGCTACCCGATCCTCGACCTGAACCGCCACGGGCGCGACGTGAAGCGCTACGTCCGCGACCTGGAGGAGGCGCTCATCCGCACGCTCGGCTCGTACGAGCTCGACGCGACGCGGATCGAAGGCCTGACCGGCGTGTGGCTCGAGCGGCCGCCGCGCAAGATCGCGTCGATCGGCGTCCACGTCTCGCGCTGGGTGACGACGCACGGCTACGCGCTCAACGTCGACCTCGACCCGGCGCCGTTCACCGAGTGGATCACCGCCTGCGGGCTCGAGGACGCAGCCTTCACGACCATGGCGCGTGAGCTCGGGCGCCCCCTGACGCTCGACGAGGTCCGGCCGGCTGCAACAGCGGCGCTCGGAGAGGTCTTCGAGCTCGAGTTCGAGGAGCTCCCGGCCGAGGATGGAACAGGTCTGTGGCCCCAGCCGGTGCACGACAAGATCTCGTCGAAGCCGACGCAAAACGCGTCACGATCGGGAGAGGCGATGGGCGTTGAGCAAGTCGCTGCCAGTAGCTGACCGTCCCCGCCGTCCCGAGTGGATGAAGGTGCGCGCGCCGAGCGCGGACGGCCGCTACTTCGAGCTGCGCGACCTGCTGCACGGCCAGGGCCTGAACACGATCTGCGAGGAGGCGCGCTGCCCGAACATCGCCGAATGCTGGGGCCGCGGCACGGCCACCTTCCAGATCCTCGGCGACACCTGCACGCGCGCGTGCCGCTACTGCTACGTCCATTCGGGGAAGCCGGACTCGCCGCCCGACCCGCTCGAGCCGCTCCGCCTCGCGCACGCGGCCTCGCAGATGGGCCTGAAGCACGTCGTCGTCACCTCGGTCGACCGCGACGACGTCCCTGACCGTGGGGCCGGCCACTACGCGGCCACGATCCGCGCCCTCAAGAGCAAGCTGCCCGAGGCCTCGGTCGAGGTCCTGACACCGGACTTCCTCGGCGTCGAAGAGGAGGCGCTGGCCACCGTCCTCGCCGAGCGGCCCGAGGTCTTCAACCACAACATCGAGACCGTCCGCCGCCTCCATCGCCGGATGCGCGGCGCCAAGGCCGACTACGACAAGGCGCTCTGGCTCCTGCGCCGAGCGAAGGAGCTCGCCGACTACCCGGTGCTGACGAAGTCGGGGATCATCGTCGGGCTCGGCGAGACCAACGACGAGGTCGTCGAGACGATGCGAGACCTACGCGAGCACGACGTCGACGTCGTCACGATCGGCCAGTACCTCCAGCCCTCTTCCCGCCATGCGGCGATCGACCGCTGGGTGCACCCTGACGAGTTCCGCTGGTTCCGGGAGCAGGGCGAGGCGATGGGTTTCGGCTCGGTCTTCTCCGGCCCGCTCGTGCGCTCGTCGTATCGCGCCGATGAGCAGCGGCACGCGGCCGAGACGGGCCGCGGCGCGGTCGCGTACTAGCGGTCGTCCGTCCGACGAAACGGAGGGAGCCGCCCGATGGCGGCTCCTCTCACGCGGCTCTCCCCCCAACTGTCGACCGGGAGGTCGCGACGGGCAACTCGTGTCGCCCCGACGTGAGCTCTCCCCTCGCGGCGTCCCGGAGCGCGTGGGTCCGTAGAGTTAATGAGACTAAAGCGAGCCTGTCAAGTTAGTTTTCGCTCAGGCGTCGTGCGGACGGGCCATGGCGCGGTAGTCGAGCGCCTTGTCCAGCGTCTCCTCGTCGACCCCGGCATCGCGCGCGACCTCGCGCAGCGAGCGGCCGGTCGCGGCCGCTTCCTTGACGATCTCGGTCGCCTTGTCGTAGCCGATGTACGGGTTGAGCGCGGTCGCGGCCGACAGCGTCAGCTCCGCGTAGCGCTCGAGCGTCTCCCGGTTCGGCTCGATCCCGTCGACGCACTTCTCGGCGAAGAGGCGCGCAGCGGCGGCGAGGAGCCCGATCGAGCCGAGGAGGTTGCGGGCGATCATCGGAACGAAGACGTTGAGCTCGAAGTGCCCCTGGAGACCGCCGACGGTGATCGCGGCGTCGTTTCCGATCACCTGCGCAGAGACCTGGGTGACGACCTCGGGGATGACCGGGTTCACCTTGCCCGGCATGATCGAGCTCCCCTTCTGGAGCTCGGGCAGCGCGATCTCGGCGAGTCCCGCGCGCGGTCCGGAGCCCATGAGCCGCAAGTCGTTCGCGATCTTCGTCAGGGAGACGGCCACCGTCTTGAGGGCGCCTGAGGCCTCGACGAGCGCGTCCCGGGCGGCCTGCGCCTCGAACGGATCCGCCGGCGGCAGGATGACGAGCCCGGTCTCGGCCGAGAGCTTCTCGCGCACGCGCGCCGCGAACTCCGGATGCGTGTTCATGCCCGTGCCCGTGGCGGTCCCGCCGAGCGGGATCTGGCCTACGCGTTCGAGCGTCGCCTCGATCCGCGCAATGCTCTGGCGTACCTGAGCCGCGTAGCCGCCGAACTCCTGGCCGAGAGTGACCGGCACCGCGTCCATCAGGTGCGTGCGCCCGGACTTGACGAGGTCGGCGAACTCGTCGGCCTTCCGCTCGAGCGACTCTGCGAGCCCGGTGAGCGCGGGAAGGAGGTCGTTGACGAGCTGGTCGAGCGCGGCGAGGTGCACCGCCGACGGGAAGACGTCGTTCGAGGACTGGCCCATGTTGACGTGGTCGTTCGCATGGCAGTCCTCGCCCGCGAGCGCGGCGATCACCTCGTTCGCGTTCATGTTCGAGGACGTGCCCGAGCCGGTCTGAAAGACGTCGATGGGGAACTGGTCGTCGAACTCGCCCGCCGCGATCCGGTCGCCGGCGGCTGCGATCCGCTCCGCCCGCTCGGCGTCGAGGAGGCCGAGCTCGGCGTTCGCACGCGCGGCGGCCGCCTTGATCCGTCCGAGCCAGCGCGCGACGGAGGTCGGGATCGGCTCGCCGGAGACTGGAAAGTTCTCGACGGCCTTGCGTGTTTCCATGCCCCAGAGCTCCCGCGGCGCGATCTCGCTCACGTCCAGGAGTCTAGTGCGCGTCGCCGCGCGGCAGCCGGAAGAGAAATTCCCCCTGCTCCGTCATGGGACTGCATGTCCATCACACAACGGAGCAGGGGGATACGCATGCTACGCAAGGTTTCGCTCGTCGCGGCGCTCGCCGCGGTGATCACAGGGCTGCTCGCCGTCCCGGCACTCGGACACAACGGCGTGCAGCACGTTCCGCCGATCGATCGGATGCCCGTGGCGCAGCCCGAGATCGGGCTCGTCTACAAGGGCCTGAAGATCGCGCGCACCGGCCCATGCGTCGGCGCGTACAAGCTCGGCACGAGCAACCGCTGTACCCACGGGCCGGACGCCGCGCCCGAGGGAGTCAACGTCAAGGTCGACATCGACGCGATCCGCTTCTTCCCGTTCGCGCCGCTGCCGAAGGTGCAGTGCGACGGCGACGGGATCTCGGGCAAGCGCGTGCAGGTCATCTACGCACGCTCGTCCGACCAGCCGAACCGGTACGGCACCTATCTCAACTCGATCCGCGAGTGGGCGGCCGAGTCCGACGAGATCTATCGCGACAGCGCGGCCGAGACCGGTGGCGAGCGGCACATCCGCTTCGTCCACAACTCGAGCTGCGTGCTCACGGTCCCGCACGTGATCATGAGCCCGACCGGCGACGACAGCTTCACCAACACGCAGGTCGAGCTGGCGGCGCAGGGCTTCAACCTCGCCACCCGCAAGTACATGATCTTCGTGGACGCCAACGTCTACTGCGGCATCGGGAACATCAAGAACGACGACTCGCCCGGCGCGGCCAACCTGAACAACGGCGGGCCGTCCTACGGGCGCACCGACGCGGGCTGCTGGGGCGGCACGACTCCCGCGCACGAGCTCATGCACAACATCGGCGGCGTGCAGCTCTCGGCCCCGCATTCCTCCGGCGGCTGGCACTGCACGGACGAGTGGGACCTCGAGTGCTACTCCGACTCGCCCTTCTACCCGGCGATGACCTATCTCTGCTCCGACTCGAGCCACAACCGGCTCTTCGACTGCAACCACGACGACTACTACCGCGTCGGCTCGGTCGGCGGCTACCTGGCCACGCACTGGAACAGCGCCAACAGCCAGTACCTCGTCACGCCCAAGCAGCCCGTCTGGGGCTACGTCTGGGCCAACGACGCGCTGGCGGCCAGCTACACGCCGAGCACGACCTACCAGCGGAACTCGACCGGCCAGCTGAACACGATCAACCGCATCGGGGTCGGCTACTACCAGGTCGTCTTCGAGAACCTCGGCATCTACTACGGCGGCACCGTCGACGTGACGGCGTACGGCGCCGGCTCCGAGAACTGCAAGGTGCAGAACTGGGGCCCGACGCTCGCCGACCAGATCGTGTACGTCCGCTGCTTCGACGCAGCCGGCAACGCGGTGGACACGCAGTTCACCGCAGCCTTCACGCGCCCGATCTCGAGCTTCAAGTTCGGGTACGTCTGGGCGAACAACCCAGGCGCGGCCGCGTACACGCCGAGCACGACCTACCAGTTCAACTCGACCGGCGCGGCGAACTCGATCACGCGCTCGGGCGTCGGCACCTACCAGGTGACCCTCCCCGGCCTCGGCGGCCAGGGCGGGACGATCAAGGCCACGGCCTACGGCCCCGGCAACGAGGCGTGCCACGTCTCCTCGTGGTCGTCCCTCGGCGCCAACGCGGTCGTCAACGTCCGCTGCCAGAACCCGGCGGGCGTGCCGGTGGACACGCTCTACACGCTCACCTACCACGCCACGTTCGGCATGCTCGGAACGCTGACCGGCGGTCCGCGGGCCTACGTCTGGGCGAACCTGCAGTCCTCGCCCGCGTACGCGCCGAGTGCCACCTACCGGTACAACTCGACCGGCGGCGTGAACACGATCACGCGCTCGGGCGTCGGCGTCTACCAGGTGACGCTGCCCGGCCTCGGCTCGGTCAGCGGCCATGCGCAGGTGACCGCGTACGGCACCGGCTCCACGCGCTGCAAGGTGCAGAGCTGGAACTCGAGCGGCGCGGCCAAGCTCGTCAACATCCGCTGCTTCGACACGGCGGGAGCAGCAGCCGACTCGCGCTACGTGCTCGACTTCGCGCACTAGCCGAGCGGAATATCACCGACCTGAGGGCCCGGTCCGCCGGGCCCTCGAACCGTTAATCGGTCGAGTACTTGGGCTGGACCTTCTCGCCGCGGATCTTCGCGATCGCCTGGTTGGCGGCGATCGCCGCCTCGCCGAAGCCGACCGAGATCAGTGTGATCTTGCCCTCGTAGCCCGCCACGTCGCCGGCCGCATAAACGCTCGGAAGAGACGTCTCCATCGACGAGGGCTCGACGAGGATCTGCCGCTTGCCGTGAAAGTCGAGGCCCCAGTCGGCGATCGAGCCGAGATGGGAGTGGAAGCCGAGGAGCGTGATGAGCGCGTCGCACTCGACCTCGAAGGTCTCGCCGGTCGTCGTGTTCTCGAGCGTCACGGCCTGGATGGAGCCGTCGCCGCGAACGCCGCGCACCTCCGCGGGGTTGCAGATGCGGACGTTGCCCTGCTCCTCGAGCTCCCGCGCCTCCTTCACCGACGTCTCCAGCGCGCGGAAGCGGTCGCGGCGGTGGACGAGGGTGATCGGCTTGTTCGCCGTGTCCTGGAGGCCGAGCGTCCAGTCGAGGGCGGAGTCGCCGCCGCCGACGATCACGCAGGTCTTGTCGCGGAAGACCTCCTTGCGCCTGACGAAGTAGTGGAGGCCCTTGCCCTCCCAGGAGTCGATGTCGTCGATCTCCAGCTTGCGGGGCTCGAAGGCGCCGTGCCCGGCCGTGACGATCAGGACCCGCGTCGGGAACGACTCGCCCTGGTGCGTGGTGAGGACGAGGATCTCCTCGCCGTTGGCGCCGACCCGCTGGAGGTCCTTGACCTCCTGGCCGAGGTGCACGTCGGCCCCGAACTGGAGGCCTTGCTCGACACAGAGGTCGACGAGCGCCTGGCCCTGGATCTTCGGGTGCCCGGCGACGTCGTAGACGTGCTTCTCGGGATAGACGGCCGCGACCTGGCCGCCGAGCTGGCCCAGGCTCTCGACGATCCGCACCGAGCCGTCGCGGTGCCCGGCGTAGTAGGCAGCAGCGAGACCCACCGGCCCGCCGCCGATGATCGTGATGTCGACGACCTGGTGCTCGCTCACGCCGCCCCTAGGTTACCCGGGACGATCGCAGCGCTAGTGACTGCAGCCGGCGCCACAAGCGCCGCCGGCGTGGGACTCCACGGGCTCTGCGCCCGCCTCGTCCTTGGCCTGGAAGGAAGAGCCGCATCCACAGGCCGCCTGCACGTTCGGGTTGTTGATGGCGAAGCCCGCGCCCATGAGCGCGTCGACGAAATCGATCTCGGAGCCGGTCAGATATGGGGCGCTGTACGGATCGACCACGACCTTGACGCCGTGCATCTCGATCTCGTTGTCCCCGTCCTGCGGCCCGCGGTCGAAGCCCAGCGCGTACTGGAAGCCCGAGCATCCTCCGCCCTGAACGGCGATCCTGAGGACGCTGATCTCGCCCTCCGGCTCCTCCGCCATGAGCTCCTTGATCTTCGACGCAGCCTTCTCGGTGACGGTCACCATGCCTTCTCGGAGTGTAGCAACGGCCCCGACGGTCTCAATGGCCTTACTTTGTAACAGTTGAATTATCGGGCTACGCCTGGCTCAGAGCCGCTTTTCGACCATCCGCGCAGACCGCTTGTGAGCGGTAGGATGCCAAACGTGCAGGGCGTCCCATTCGCCGCGCTCGACGACTGGTTCCCCTTCCTCGTCTACGCCCTCTTCGCCGCGGCGATTCCGGCGTCGATGCTGGTGATGTCGTTCGCCTTCTCGACGCGCCGGAAAGACCGCGCGCCGAAGGCGCAGCTGATGCCGTTCGAGTCGGGCGTCTCGACCGGGCCGCCCAAGCAGCAGCGCTTCACGGTGAGCTTCTACCTGACGGCGATGCTCTTCATCGTCTTCGACATCGAGATCGTCTTCCTCTACCCGGTGGCGATCGTCCTCGACGCGGTCGGGCCGTTCGCACTGGCGGAGTTCGGCTTCTTCATCGGGATCCTTGCCATCGCCTACGTCTACGTGTGGAAGCGAGGTGCGCTCGAATGGCGGTGAGGAAGAAGCGTCTGGCCGACTACGGGCTCCAGTCGGAGCGCACGCTCATGCGCGCGAAGGGGCCGAGCGTCTTCGAGAAGGAGCTGGGCGCCGACGAGATCGAGGACCGCCTCATGCTCACGACCGTCAAGAAGGCCGTCGCCTGGGCGCAGGGCTACTCGATCTGGCCCGACACCTTCGGGCTCGCCTGCTGCGCCATCGAGATGATGTCGATCGTCTCCTCGCGCTACGACGTCGCCCGCTTCGGCGCCGAGGTCTTCCGCTCGTCACCGCGCCAGGCAGACCTGCTGATCGTCTCCGGCCGCGTCGCGCACAAGATGACCGCGCCTCTGCGGGAGGTCTACGACCAGATGCTCCAGCCGAAGTGGGTCATCGCCATGGGCGCATGCTCCAGCTCCGGCGGCATGTTCAACAACTACGCGATCCTCCAGGGCGTCGACAAGATCGTTGCCGTCGACGTCCACGTGCCCGGCTGCCCGCCCCGGCCGGAGGCGCTGCTCGAGGGGATCGTGCGGCTCCAGGAGAAGATCCAGGCCGGCGTCCCGCCCGCCTACGAGATCCGGGGAGCCGGCGAGTGACGCGCTTCGAGGCCGTTCCCGGGCTCGTCGAGGAGCGCGAGGAGCACGGCGAGACGACCGTCGTCGTCGAGCGCGAGCGCCTCCGCGAAGCCGCGCTCTGGCTGCGTGACGAGGCCGGCTTCAACTTCCTCTCGGACGTCGCCGCCTCCGACTACCTCGGCTGGGACCGCCCGCGGGTCGCCGGCTACTGGGGGAACACCGCCGGGCGCGACATCAACCAGCCCGGCTCGTGGGGACTGCCCGCGCAGCCCGAGCCGAAGCCGCGCCGCTTCTCGGTCTCCTACCACCTGCTGCACGTCGAGTCCGGCGCTTCCGAGGCGTCCAGGCTTCGCCTCCAGGTCTGGTGCGAGGACGGCGAGCCGGTGCCGAGCCTCGTCTCCGTGTGGCCGACCGCCGACTGGCACGAGCGGGAGGCCTGGGACATGATGGGCATCCACTTCGAGGACCACCCGAACCTCGTCCGCATCCTCATGGAGGACGACTGGGACGGGCATCCGCTCCGCAAGGACTATCCGCTCGGCGGCGAGCCGGTGCGGTTCTCCGGCGAGGAATGAGCGAGCCGACCATGGCCGTCGCCCAGTCGAAGCCCCCGATCTACGAGGGCACACGCATTCCCTCGCCCATCCCGACCGTGCTCCAGGTCGACCCGGCGCTGCGCGAGGAGGACGACATCCTCGAGGTCAACTTCGGGCCGAACCACCCATCCACGCACGGGGTGCTCCGCCTGGTCGTGGAGCTGAACGGCGAGCGCGTCGTCGGCCTCAAGGCCGTCGTCGGCTACCTCCACACCGGCTTCGAGAAGAACATGGAGCACAAGACGTGGTGGAAGGCGATCACGTACCCGGAACGGATCGACTACGTCTCCTTCCAGAACAACGAGCTCGTCTTCGTCCTGGCCATCGAGAAGCTGCTCGCCATCGAGCCGCCGCCGAAGGCGCAGTGGATGCGGATGCTGCTCTGCGAGCTCAACCGGATCCACTCGCACCTCGTGTGGCTCGGCACCTCGGCGCTCGAGCTAGGGGCGATCTCGATGTTCTGGTACTGCTTCCGCGAGCGGGACGCGATCCTCGATCTCTTCGAGCTGGCCACCGGCGCCCGCATGCACACGCGCTACTTCCAGGCCGGCGGGCTGGCCGAGGACATCCCGGTGGGCTTCTACGACGAGTGCCGCTCGTTCGCCGACACGATGATGAAGCGCGTCGACGAGTACGAAGCGCTCCTCTCCGGCCAGGCGATCTGGCTCGAGCGCACGAAGGGCATCGGGCTCCTCTCCGCCGCGGACGCGATCGCCATGGGCCAGTCCGGCCCCGTGCTGCGCGCCTCCGGAGTCGACTGGGACCTGCGGAAGGTGCAGCCGTACCTCGCCTACGACCAGGTCGACTTCGACGTGCCCGTCTACCCGAACGGTGACGTCTTCGACCGGTACAAGGTGCACATGGACGAGATGCGCCAGTCGACGCGCATCGTCCAGCAGGCGCTCGACGGGATGCCCGACGGCGCCTGGATCGTCGACGACCGCAAGGTCGTGCTGCCGCCGCGGCACGAGCTGCACACGTCGATGGAAAGCCTCATCCACCATTTCAAGCTCGTGACCGAGGGCTACCGCGTGCCCGAGGGCGAGGTCTACGTCACGGTCGAGTCGCCGCGCGGCGAGCTCGGCTGCTACGTCGTCTCCGACGGGGGCTCGAAGCCCTGGCGGGTGAAGTTCCGAGCGCCGTCGTTGCGTCGCGCTGGAGGCGACAGCGACGTGCATGAGCGACGCGCTGATCGCTGACCTGATCGCCATCGTCGGCTCGCTCGACACGGTCATGGGAGAGGTGGACCGCTAATGGCGGTCGCTCGCCTCCGGCTCGCTCGCGTGGGGGAAACCATGTTTCCCCACGGCCCCTTCTTTGATCAGTGAAGGAACCTCCCGGTTCCCTCACACACCCTCCCCACCATCAGCCGGAGACCGACTGATGGCCAAGGCGACCCTCTACGACCGCATCCGCACGGTCGCGTCCGAGTACCCGGAGACCCGCTCCGCGGTGCTTCCGGCACTGCGTCTCGCGCAGGCGGAGCACGGCGGCTGGCTGCCACCCGAGGCCTTCCGCGAGGTCGCCGAGGCGCTCGAGCTGACGCCGGCGTACTGCCACGCGGTCGCGAGCTTCTACGACATGTTCCACCTGGAGCCCGTCGGGAAGCACATGGTCGAGGTCTGCACGAACATCTCCTGCGCGCTCGTCGGCGCCCAGCAGGTCGTCGAGGCCTTCGAGCACGAGCTGGGCGTCGAGGCCGGCGGGACGACTCCCGACGGCGAGGTGACGCTGCGCACGGTCGAGTGCTACGGCGGCTGCGGCTGGGGCACGGTCGTCTCGGTCGACCACCGCTACCGCGAGCCGGTCCGCCCCGAGGACGTGCCCGGCATCGTCAGGGAGCTGCGCGATGCCGATTAGGGAGCTCCTGCTCAAGGACGCGGACGCGCGCGACCTGACGAAGCGCGAGGAGTACGAGGCCGTCGGCGGCTACAAGTCGCTCCGCAAGGCGCTCGGCATGGAGCGCCAGGCGGTGCTCGACGAGCTGCTCGCCGCGAACGTGCGCGGCCGCGGCGGCGCGGGCTTCCCGATGGGCCGCAAGGCGAGCTTCCTGCCCAAGCCCGAGGACACGCCCAAGCCGATCTACCTCGTCGTCAACGCCGACGAGTCCGAGCCCGGCACCTTCAAGGACCGCGAGATCATGCTGCGCGTCCCGCACCTCTTCATCGAGGGCGTGATCGCTGCGGCCTACACGATCGGCGCGGCCACCGCCTTCATCTACGTGCGCGGCGAGTACCTGACCGAGTTCGAGGTCCTGAAGGCTGCACTCGAAGAGGCGCGGGAGGCCGGCTACGTCGGCAAGGACGTCCTCGGCTCGGGCTTCGACCTCACCATCGTCGTGCACCGCGGCGCCGGCGCCTACATCTGCGGAGAGGAGACCGGCCTGCTCGAGTCGCTCGAGGGCAAGCGCGGCCAGCCGCGGACGAAGCCGCCGTTCCCGGCGATCTCCGGCCTCTACGCCTCGCCGACGCTGATCAACAACGTCGAGACGCTGGCCACGGTGCCCAAGATCCTCGAGATGGGCGGCAAGAAGTACGCCCGGCTCGGCGTCGAGAACTCGGCCGGCACGCGAGTCTTCTCGCTCTCGGGCAACGTCGCGCGCGGAGGCAACTTCGAGCTCGAGCTCGGGACGACGCTCCGCGAGCTCGTCTACGAAATCGGCGGGGGCATCCCGGACGGCCGCGAGCTGAAGGCGATCATCCCGGGCGGCTCGTCCGTTCCCGTGCTCAATGCCTCCGAGGTCGACACGCCGCTCGACTTCGACTCGATGGCCAAGGCCGGATCGATGCTCGGCTCCGGCGCGGTCATCGTCATCGACGACCGCTGCTGCATGGTGCAGCTCGGCCTGCGGGTTGCGCAGTTCTACATGCACGAGTCGTGCGGGAAGTGCACGCCGTGCCGCGAGGGGACGCGCTGGATGGTGCAGCTCCTGCGCAAGATCGAGGACGGAGAGGCGACGCAGGGCGAGCTCGACGTGCTCCTCGACGTCTGCGACCGGATCCTCGGCAACTGCCTTTGCCCGCTCGGCGACGCGGCCGCCATGCCCGTCGCCAGCTACGTGGCCAAGTTCCGTGAGGAGTTCCAGCGCCACATCGACGAGGGCGCCTGCCCCTTCGGCGGCGAGTCCTCGCTCCAGGACGTGCTCGCACCCGTCGACCAGCACCACGCGCACCTGCGCGGCCAGATCGAGGTCCCCACGCACGCATGAGCGCACCCGAGCTCGTCACCGTCACCATCGACGACCGCGAGATCCAGGTCCCCAAGGGCCAGGGAATGGTCGAGACCGCCGCGTCCGCCGGGATCGAGATCCCGGTCTTCTGTTACGAGCCTCGCCTCGGAGCGCCGATCGGGGCCTGCCGGATGTGCCTTTGCGAGGTCGAGGGCATGCCGAAGCTGCAGGCCGCCTGCACGCTCACCGCGCAGGACGGCATGGTGCTCAAGACCGCACAGACGAGCGAGCAGGCCGCGCAGGGCCAGGACGCAGTCCTCGAGTTCATCCTTCTCAACCACCCGCTCGACTGCCCCGACTGCGACAAGGGCGGCGAGTGCCCACTCCAGGACCTCACCTTCCGCTACGGGCCTGGCAAGACCCGCATGCAGTTCCCGAAGCGGACGTTCGACAAGCCGATCCCCATCTCGCCGCTGATCGCGCTCGACCGCGAGCGCTGCATCCTCTGTTACCGCTGCACGCGCTTCTCCGAGAGCGTCGCCGAGGACGGGCAGCTCGTGGCCGTAAATCGCGGCGCGCAGTCGATCATCGCCACCTTCGAGGACGAGCCGTACCGCGCGCCGTTCTCCGGCAACGTGCTCGAGCTCTGCCCGGTCGGGGCCCTGACCTCCACGACCTATCGCTTCCGGGCGCGTCCGTGGGAGATCCAGAACGTCCCGACGGTCTGCGGGATGTGCCCGGCAGGCTGCAACGTGTGGGCCACCACCCGCGAGGGCAAGGTCGCGCGGATCCTCTCCCGCAACCATCCCGACGTGCACGAGGGATGGACGTGCGACAAGGGACGCTTCACCTACGACCATCTGCGCGCGCCCGACCGGATCACCGCACCGCTCGTGCGCGTGAGGCGCCGTGGGTTCGAGGAGTCCTCGTACGACGCCGCGCTCGACGCCGCCGAGGCCGGGCTCCGCGAGGCGGGCTCCTCGGTCGTCGTCGCCTTCTCGGGCGGCGAGACCGTCGAGCAGGCGAAGGCGCTGACGCGGATCGTCCGCGAGGGCTGCGGCTCGGAGATGGCGCTCCTGCCCGAGGAATGGGATCCGGGGCTCGAGGCCTTCAAGGCGCCGCTCTCGGCCATCCGCAACGCAGAGGCCTGCCTCGTCCTGGGCGACCAGCCCGTTGTCGAGCGCGCCCCCGTCGTCGACCTCTGGCTGCGCGCAGCGCGCCGCGCCGGCGGCGACGTCATCACGGTCAACCCCGCCGGGGACGTCCAGTCCGCTCCCGGCTCGGCAGCGCAGGTCGCCGCGTCATTGCGCGAAGGCGACGTCCCGAAAGAGCTGAAGGCGACGGCCAAGCGCCTGCGCGGTGCGAAGCGAATCGCGCTCGTGTGGTCGGACGACGACCCGACCGGCGGCAGGCACATCGGCGCGCTCGCGAACGAGCTGCACGAGAACGGCAAGGCGGACGTGGCCGTCTACGTCCTGCCGCGGACGCCGAACGGCCGCGGCGTGCCGCCCGCGTGGTACGAGTCCGGCGAGGGCCGCTCCGACCCGCCCGACGAGGGAGAGATCGGCGCGCTCATCGTCTCGGGCGACGAGGCGGCCGACGACCCGCGCGTCGCCGAGCTCGCGGGGCGGGCGCGCTTCGTCCTCACGACCGCGATGTTCCAGAGCGACCTCACCGCCTGGTCGCACGTCGTCGTTCCCGGGACGAGCTACCTCGAGCGCGACGGCACGATGGTCAACCTCGAAGGAAGGCCGCAGCGCCTGCGCCGGGCGGTCATCCCCGCCGGGCTGGACGAGCTCGAGTTCCTCTCGCGCCTCGGCGAGCGCTTCGGGCTCGAGATCCCCGCCTGGGCGGCGCCGACGGCCGAGGAGCTCGCCGACCTCCCGCCCGCAGACGAGTTCGCGTGGTCGAGCCCCGACCCGCAGGCGCCGACAGGCAAGCCGGCCGGCCCGGGCCTCGACCTGGTGCGGATCCGGTCGCTGTTCAGCGGCGCCGGGGTGGAGCGCATCCCGCAGCTCCAGTTCCAGCGGCCGGCGCCCGAGGTCGAGCTCGCCTTCGAGGACGCGCAGACGCGTGAGATCGCGGCGGGCGAGACCGTCCGCGTGATCTCGAACGGGACCTCGCGCGACCTGCGCGCACGGATCAACCGCAAGCTCCGGGTCGGGGTCGTGCGCGTCGCCGACGAGCACGCCGCCGGGTTCGAGGACCGCGTGCAGGTGGAGAAGATCGGTGCCTGAGACGCTGAACCAGCCCTGGTGGATCGACGTCATCAAGGCGGCCGTCATCGTCAACCTGGTGCTCGGCTGCTTCGCCTACGCGACCTGGCTCGAGCGCAAGGTGCTCGGTCGGATGCAGCTCCGCTACGGGCCGAACCGGGCGGGGCCGTACGGCCTCCTCCAGCCGATCGCCGACCTCGTCAAGCTGATCCGCAAGGAGAGCTTCGCGCCCACCGGCGCGATCGGGCTCCTCTACTTCGCCGCGCCCGTGGTGGCCGCGTTCACCGCGCTCGCCTCCTTCAGCGTCATCCCCTTCGGCGACGTCTGGGAGATCGGCGACTACGACGTCACCGGCTACGTCGCCGACGTCTCCATCGGCCTGCTGCTCCTCTTCTCGCTCGGCGCCGTCGGCATCTACGCGTTCCTCGTCGGCGGCTGGGCGAGCGACTCGAAGTTCTCGCTCCTCGGCTCGATGCGCACGGCCGCGCAGCTCGTCTCGTATGAAGTCTCGCTCGCGCTTTCCGTGCTCGGCGTCGTGATCATGGCCGAGAGCCTCTCGCTCGTGGACATCGTCGAGCGGCAGCAGGACACGCTCTGGTACGCCGGGCCGCAGATCGTCGGGCTGCTCGTCTTCTTCGTGGCCGGCGTCGCCGAGACGAACCGCGCGCCCTTCGACCTCCCCGAGGCCGAGACCGAGCTGGTCGCCGGCTACCAGACCGAGTACAGCGGCATGCGCTACGGCCTCTTCGCGATGGCCGAGTACGTCAACATGATCACGCTCTCGGGCCTCGCTGTCACGCTCTTCTTCGGAGGCTGGAGCGGCCCCGTCCTGCCCGGCCCCCTCTGGTTCGTCGTCAAGCTCGCGGTCGTCGTCTTCCTCTTCATGTGGCTCCGCGCGACCCTGCCCCGCCTGCGCTACGACCAGCTGATGCAGGTCGGCTGGAAGGTGCTGTTGCCGGTCGCCACCCTCAACGCGGTCGTAACCGCCGTCATCGTGGTCTACGCCTAGGTGAACACATGAGCCCGCAGCCGTTCGACAGCTTCAAGGGTTTCGCCGTCACGTTCCGGCAGATGTTCAAGAAGCCGATCACGCAGCAGTACCCGGACTACAAGCGGCCGGTCTACCCGCGCTTCCGCGGCCGCCACCGTCTCTGGAAGCACGAGAACGGGCTCGAGAAGTGCGTCGGCTGCTCGCTCTGCGCCGCGGCGTGCCCGGCCGACTGCATCCGCGTGGTCGCCGACGAGAACACGCCCGACAACCGGGTCTCGCCCGGCGAGCGCTACGCGCGCATCTACGAGATCAACCTCTCGCGCTGCATCTTCTGCGGCTACTGCGAGCTCGCCTGCCCGTTCGACGCGATCACGCTCGAGGCCGAGTACGAGCTCTCGGAGTACTCGCGTGACGACCTCATCTACACGAAGGACATGCTCCTGGCCGAGCCCGTGAAGCGGATGCCCGTGGCCGACCGCGACCTCTACGACACGCCCGTGTCGGTCTGGAAGGCGGAGTCGTGACCGAGGTCGTGCTCGCCGCCTCGGCCGCGAACATCCTCGTCTGGCTCGTCTGGATCGTCGCGGCGCTCGCGCTCCTCGCCAGCGGCCTGGCCGTGGTGCTCTTCGCGAACCCCTTCTACAGCGCGCTCGCCCTGATCGGAAACCTCGTCTCGCTCGCGATCCTCTATCTGCTGCTCTCGGCCGAGTTCGTCGCCGCCGCGCAGGTGCTCGTCTACGCGGGCGCCGTCGTGGTCATGTTCCTCTTCGTCATCGCCTACCTCGGCGGGCGCGCGGACGCGCCCTGGGCCGGGGGCCCGACGCTCCAGTCCGTTGCAGCGGTCATCGCCGCGGGGGCGATCGCGCTCGAGGTCGTCGTCGTCATCGCCCTCAAGGCCGACGACGCGCTCAGCACGACCGCCGACGTCGACGGAGCCTTCGGCTCACCGGCTGAGATCGGCACCCTCTTCCTCTCCGACCACCTGCTCGCCTTCGAGGTGACGTCCATCGTGCTGCTCGTGGCCGCGGTCGGCGGCGTCATCCTCGGAAGCTCGATGCCCAAGGAGCAGGAGGAGTAATGCTCGGGCCGGGCATCGCCTCCTACCTCATCCTCTCGGTCGTCCTCTTCGCGACCGGCGCGTTCGGCGTGCTCATCCGCCGCAGCCCGCTGATCATCCTGCTCGCGCTCGAGATCATGCTCAACGCCGGCAACCTGGCGCTGATCGCCTTCGCGCGGCAGCACGGCGACGGAGACGGGCAGATCTTCGCCCTCACGGTCATGGTCGTCGCGGCCGCGGAGGCCGTGCTCGGGCTGGGGCTGATCGTGGCGGTCTCCCGCAAGCGCGTCGAGCTGGACGTCGACACCCTCACGTCGCTGAAGGGGTAGAGGATGCAGGTTCTCGCCTGGACAGCCCTCTTCGCTCCCGCGGTCGCCGTCGTCGTCCTCGCGCTCGTTAGCGACAGGATCACGAGCTTCGGCGCGGGCGTGATCGCGACTGCCGCGACCGGCTTCTCGTTCATCTGCACACTCGCGATCTTCGTCGAGCTCCTCGGGCGCGAGCCGGAGGAACGGTCCGAGGTCTCGACCGCCTGGACGTGGCTGACGGCGGGCGATCTCCGCTTCGGCGCCGAGATCCTGATCGATCCGCTCTCCGTCTTCATGATGTTGATCGTCTCCGGCGTCGGCTTCCTCATCCTCGCCTACGCGATCGGCTACATGCACGGTGACGAGGAGGAGCACCGCTACCACGCCTACAAGGCGCTCTTCATCTTCTCCATGCTCCTGCTCGTCCAGGCGGGAAATTTCCTCCTGCTCCTCGCCGGCTGGGGCATGGTCGGCCTCTCCTCGTACCTGCTCATCAATTACTGGCACCGCCGCCGCGAGGCCGTGGCCGCAGGCAAGAAGGCCTTCATCATGAACGCCGTCGGCGACGCGACCTTCGCGCTCGCGCTCTTCATCCTCATCCAGCAGATCGGGTCGCTCGACTTCGCGACCGTGTTCGCCGCCGCGCCCGAGGCCCTGGGCGAGAACACGACGCTGTCGGTGCTCGTCGCGCTCGGGCTCCTCGGCGGCGCCGTGGCCAAGTCCGCGCAGATCCCGCTCCACACGTGGCTCCCCGACGCGATGGAGGGCCCGACCCCGGTCAGCGCCCTCATCCACGCGGCGACGATGGTCACCGCCGGCGTCTACCTGATCGCGCGCACGAGCCCGCTCTTCGAGCTGGCGATCGACGTGCGCGACCTCGCCGGCGTCCTCGGGGCCGTGACGCTCCTCGTCGCCGGGCTCGTCGCGCTCGTACAGACGGACATCAAGCGCGTGATCGCCTACTCGACGATGAGCCAGATCGGCTACATGTTCGTCGGCGTCGGCCTGGGGGCGTACGGGGCCGGGATGTTCCACCTGATGACGCACGCCTTCTTCAAGGGGCTCCTCTTCATGACGGCCGGCCTCGTCATCCACGCGCTCAGCGGCGAGCAGGACATCCGCCGCATGGGCGGCCTCGCGCGCGAGCTTCCGTGGACGTACCGCGCCTTCCTCGTCGGCTCGCTCGCCCTGGCGGCGATCCCGCCGTTCGCGGGCTTCTTCTCCAAGGACGCGATCCTCGCGAGCGCCGCGAACGCCGGCACACTGGGCTGGATCCTCTGGGGCTTCGGCGTGATCGGGGCCTTCTTGACCGCGCTCTACACGTTCAGGCTCCTCTTCATCGTCTTCTTCGGCGAGATGTCTCCCTTCGCGCGCGAGCACCTGCACAAGGAGCGCTTCGAGGGCCCGCTCGCGATGATGTGGCCAGTCGCCGTCCTCACCGTGCTCTCGATCGTCGGCGGCTTCCTCCAGATCCCCGGTGTCTGGCACGCGGTCGACACCTGGCTCGAGCCCGTCGTGCACTCGATCCCGGAGGCAGGCGGCGCGACGGCAGTCGCCTCGGCGCTGATTGCGCTCGGGGCCGCCCTCGGCGGCATCGCAGTCGCCTGGGTCCTCTACAGGCGGCCGAGCGAGAAGCCCGCCGAGATCCGCCGCCGCTTCCCGTGGGCCGCGCGGACCCTCGAGCACAAGCTCTACTTCGACGAGGCCTACAACGTCGCGTTCTACGAGCCCGCCACGCGCCTGGCGACCTGGCTCGGGCGCTGGGTCGAGGAGCCCTTCATCCTGCGCTCTCTGGGCGGGCTCGGGACGGGCGTGCGCGACGTGTCGGATCGCGTGTCCGCCGCCCAGACAGGGCGCGTGCGCGCGTACGTCCTCGCTCTCGCGATGGGCCTCGCCGTCCTCGCGATCGTCTTCCTGGTGGCGAGCTAGCACTCATGGAAACGACCCTCCTCATCTTCCTCCCGATCGGCGCCGCCGTCGCGCTCTGGATCGTTCCCTGGGCCTCGACAAAGGCGGCCGCGGGCTTCGCGCTCCTCGTCGCGCTCGCCGAGCTGGCGCTCTGGGTGGGCATCGCGCTCAACTTCGACTTCGCCCTCCCGGGTCTTCAGGGCGAGGCGGACACCGTGTGGTTCGCCGACCTCGACGTCTCCTACCGGGTCGGGCTCTACGACTACTCGCTCTGGCTGGTCGGATTGACGGTCGTGGTCACCACGGCCGCGGTCGGCTACGGCTTCTGGGTCGGCAGGGAGCGCCCCGGCGTCTACCTCAGTCTGCTGCTCTTCCTCGAGGGCGCGACCATCGGCGTCTTCACCGCGCAGGACCTCGTCCTCTTCTACGTCTTCTGGGAGGCCATGCTCATCCCGCTCTACGTCCTCATCGGCGTGTGGGGCGGGCCGGGCAGGCTCGGGGCGACGTTCAAGTTCGTCGCCTACACGATCGCGGGCTCGCTCTTCATGCTCGTGGCGATCATCGCGGCAGGGCTCGACGCGGGCACGTTCGACATGACCCAGCTCGCCGGCCAGGGAACGAGTACGTGGATCTTCCTCGGCTTCGCGATCGCGTTCGCGGTCAAGGCACCGC
This sequence comes from uncultured Actinomycetes bacterium, assembly GCA_963784175.1. Classification (GTDB taxonomy): domain Bacteria; phylum Actinomycetota; class Thermoleophilia; order Gaiellales; family Gaiellaceae; genus JAIBJN01. The sequence continues at coordinate 162,140 of CAWAQJ010000012.1, forward strand.
TCTTCCCCTTCCACGGTTGGCTGCCCGACGCCTACCGCGAGTCGCCGCCCGAGGTGTCCGCCGTCCTCTCCGGCGTGATCTCGAAAGCCGGCGCGTACGGCTTCCTGGCCATTGCCATCCCGTTCTACCCCGGCCCCGCCGAGGACTGGCGCACGCCGCTGCTCGTCCTCTCCTCGATCGGGCTCGTCTACGCCTCGCTCCTCGCCTTCCGCGCCCCCGATGTGCGCGGCGTGATCGCGTACTCGAGCCTCGCGCAGATGAACCTGATCCTGATCGGGATCTTCGCGGCGAACTCCTCCGGCTACACGGGCGCGCTCCTCCAGATGGTCAATCACGGGCTGATCTCGGCGGCGCTCTTCCTCCTCGCGGGGGCGATCGAGCGCCGCACCACGACCGGCGAGCTCGCCCGCCTGGGCGGGATGGCGCGGGGGAGGCCCGTGCTGGCCACGATCCTGATCGCGACCGGTGTGATCGCGCTCGCGGTGCCAGGCTCGACCGCCTTTGCCGCCGAGTTCCTCGTCCTCAACGGCGTCTTCGACGTCGGCTGGGGCTGGGCCGTCGTCGGCGCAGTCGCCATCGTGCTCGCGGCGATGTACATGCTGCGGCTGATCTCGGCCGTGCTGCACGACAACGTCGGGCCGGCCGTCCCCGCCGAGGCCCTCGATCTGCGCCCGGCGGAGATCGGGGTCATCGCACCGCTCCTCGTCGTCTTGCTCGCGCTCTCCTTCTGGCCTGCGGCGATCACCGAGCGGCTGTCGGGAGCTCTGTTCTAGTGGAGTTCACGGCGCCCACGATCGACTGGGCTGCGCTCTCGCCGATCCTGATCACGCTCGGCGGCGCGACGGTCGTCCTGCTCGTGAGCCTCTTCCTGCCCGTCGGCGTGCGCCGGGCGTTCGGCTCCGCAGTCGCCGCGATCTGCTTCGTCGCCGCAGGAGCAGCCGCGATCGCGCTCTTCGTCGCGGACGAGACCGGACGCAGCATCGTCTCTGACGCGATCCGCCGCGACCGCCTGGCCGAGTTCGCCGAGGTGCTGATCATGGGGGCCGGCCTGCTCACCGTCGGCGTCTCCTACCGCGAGAGCGCACGCGACGAGCGCGCCGGGGAGTACTACGCGCTCCTGCTTGCCGCGGCGGGCGGCATGGCGTTCTTCGTCGCCGCCGACAACCTGATGACGCTCTTCCTGGGGCTCGAGTGGTTCTCGATCTGCCTCTACATCCTCACGGCCATCGCCGTCGAGCGGCTTCCGGGTCTCGAGGCAGGTCTCAAGTACCTGATCGTCGGGAGCTTCGGCTCGGCGATCCTGCTCTTCGGGAGCGCGTTCGTCTACGGCGCGACGGGCGAGATCGGCTTCGAAGCAGATCGCAGCCGGAACGGACGACGCCGAGCGCCTCTTCGTCGTGGCCGGGCTGGCGATGATCGTCGTCGGGCTCGGCTTCAAGGCTTCAGCGGCGCCGTTCCACATGTGGACGCCCGACGTCTACGAAGGCGCGCCGACCCCCGTCACCGCGTTCATGTCCGCCGCGACGAAGGTGGCGGCGGTCATCGTCACGATGCGCGTGCTCGTCACCGCCTTCCCGGGCGAGGAGGAGCTCTGGACGGTCGCGCTCGCCGTCATCGTCTGCATCTCGCTGGCCTGGGGGAACCTCGCCGCGATCGTGCAGCCGGGCCTCAAGAGGATGCTCGCGTACTCGAGCATCTCCCATGCCGGCTTCCTGCTCATGCCGGTCGCCGCCGGAAACGCTCTCGGCGGACGCGCGCTCCTCTACTACCTGGTCCCCTACTCGGCGATGAGCATCGGCGCGTTCGCCGTCGTCGCGGTGCGCGAGCGCGAGCTCAATGCCCCGGTGACGCTCGACGGCATGGCGGGATTCGGGTGGGAGCGTCCCTTCCTCGGCGGCTCGATGGCGCTCTTCATGTTCGGGTTCATCGGGCTGCCGCCGACCGGCATCTTCCTGGGCAAGTTCTACGCCTTCTCCGCCGTCATCGACCGCGGGTGGACGTGGCTGGCCATCGTCGGCGTCGTCGCCACGGCCGTGTCCGTCTACTACTACGCGGGCGTCATCCGCGCGATGTTCATGCAGCCCCGCGAGCTGACCGTCGCTGCCGCGGGCGGGTCGCCGCCAACCGACCGCCTGCTGGTCAGCGCCGTCGGCGCCTGCGTGCTCGTGGCAGTCGGCAGCTTCGTCTTCGCCGACCCGCTCCTCGACGTCGCGCGCGACGCGGTCGCCTCCCTCTCCTTCCCGGTGGGCTAGTGCCGAGGCGCGTCGTCGTACTCGGAGCGGGTGCGACCGGCGAGGCCTTCGTCGCAGCGCTCGCGAAGCTCGAACCCGAGACCGAGATGACGGTGGTCGAGCGCGAGCTCGTGGGGGGCGAGTGCTCCTACTGGGCCTGCATCCCCTCGAAGACGCTGCTGCGCCCCCTGGAGGTCGTACACCGTGCCCGGCTCGCCCCGGGAGCGGACAAGGCCGTCACGGAGGTCGACCTGGCCGGCGTCTTCGGCTGGCGCGACTTCATGGCCGAGAAGGACGACACGAGTCAGGCCAAGTGGGTCGAGAAGCAGGGCGCGAAGCTCGTCCGCGGGCAGGGCGTCGTCAAGGAGCCCGGGCTCGTCACGGTCGGCGAGGAGGAGCACCCGTACGACGCGCTCCTCGTCGCCACGGGCTCGGTGCCTGTCATCCCGCCGATCGAGGGCCTCGCCTCCGTGCCGCACTGGACGAGCCGCGAGGGCACGAGCGCGAGCGCCGTGCCCGAGAGCCTCGTCGTCGTCGGAGGCGGCGCAGTCGGCTGCGAGCTATCGCAGCTCTACACGCGGCTCGGCGCCAAGGTCACCCTGATCCAGGGCGGGTCCCGCCTGCTCCCGCAGATCGACGGGGAGGTCACGGCGATCCTCGCCGACCGGCTCCGGGAAGAGGGCGTCGACATCCGCTTCGACGCGAGGGCGACCGGCGTCGAGGGAGGCGGCGACGCGCCGTTCCGCCTGGAGCTCGACGGCGGGGACGCGGTGGAGGCGGAGCGCCTGCTCGTCGCTACCGGGCGCAGGCCGAACGTCGACGGCTTCGGGCTCGAGAACCTCGATCTGACCTTCGAGCGAAAGGGGATCGCCGTCGACGACCGGCTCGCGGCCGGGGAGAACGTCTGGGCGGCGGGCGATGTCACGGGCGTCGCACTCTTCACCCACGTGGGGAAGTACCAGGGCCGCATCGCGGCTGCGAACGTCGTCGGCCAGGACAGGCGCGCGGACTACCGCGCGATCCCGGCTGCCGTGTTCACCGACCCCCAGGTCGCCGTCGCGGGCGACACCAGCGGCGAGGGCGCCGTCTCGTCCTCCTGGCCGCTCGAATCCGTGTCGCGCACCGGGACCTACCAGCGCCCCAAGCAGCCGGGGCTCCTGAAGCTCTTCGCCGACCCCGAGCGCGGCGTGCTGGTCGGCGCCGCAGCCGTCGGGCCCGAGTCCGGCGAGTGGATCGGACAGCTCACGCTGGCGATCCGCGCCGAGGTCCCCGTGGATGTCGTCCGGGACACGATCCAGCCCTTCCCGACCTTCTCGGAGGCGATCTTCTTCGCCGCCCGGGATCTGGATCTGTAGCCTCGCGAACATGACTGAACGAGACGAGCTCGTCCGCAGCCTCTCGGGCCTCGCCCTCTTCTCGGACCTGCGCGACGCCGACCTCGAGGCGATCGCGGACCCCGACCTGGAGCGGCGCTTCGGCGAGGGCGAGCGGGTGCTGCGCCGCGGCCTCTCCGGGAGCGGCTTCTACATCATCCTCGACGGGGAAGCGGCCGTCGAGATCGCCGGTGACGACGAGCCGCGCCGGCTGCGCCGCGGCGACTTCTTCGGCGAGGTCTCCACGCTGCTCGACTGCAAGCCGACCGCCGACGTGATCGCCCGCTCGTCCCTGCACGCCCTCGAGATCCCGGGCCCGCAGCTCGAGGCCTTCCTCCTGCAGTACCCGCGCGTCACCTACCGGATGCTCCAGACCGTGACGCGTCGGCTCCGAGACGTCCTCGGCTAGTGGCGGAGACAGGGCACGACCGGCCGTTCCCGCCGGGCGACTACCCCGTCGTCGTGGTCGGAAGCGGGCCCGGCGGCCTGCAGGCGAGCTACTGCCTCTCGCGACTGGGCGTCGACTGCGCGACCATCTCGCGGGACGACGCGCCGGGAGGCATGTTCCGGCAGTTCCCGATCTTCCAGCGCCTGCTCTCGTGGTCGAAGCCGGATGCGCCGGCCGAGCCCGGCACCCGCGAGTACGAGTGGTACGACCACAACAGCCTCGTCGCGGACGAACCGCAACATCAGGGGCTCGTGCCCCCGCTGATGGACCGCTCGTACATCGTTCCCTCGCGGCCCGAGATGGAGGCCGGGCTCGCCGCGTTCGCCGAGCAGGTCCCCGTGCCGGTTCGCTACGGCTGCGCGTGGGAGTCGACACGGCGGGCACGACGACGGACGCCTCGTGCTCGCGACCTCCGACGGCGAGTACACCTGCCGCGCCGCCGTCTTCGCCCTCGGCGTCACGACGCCCTGGTTCTCGCCCATCCCCGGCATCGAGAACGTGCCCCACTACGTCGACACGCGGCCCGCCGGAGGAGTACCGGGGCCGGCGCGTCTTCGTGATCGGGAAGCGCAACTCCGCGTTCGAGATCGCCGACGGTCTCCTGCCCTGGGCGCGGCAGGTCGTGCTCGGCTCGCCCAGGCCCGTGCAGACAAGCGTGCTCGCGCAGGCGACCGTGCGCGTCCGCTATCTCCAGCCGTTCGAGGATCACGCGCTCGGCGGCGGCACGTTCGCGCTCGACCTCGCCGTCGACCGCATCGAGCGCGTCGGCGATCGCTGGCGCGTCTCCGGCCAGGGCACGACCCGCGCGTGCAACGTCGAACTCGAGGTCGACGACGTGATCGCCGCTACCGGCTTCACGACGCCGCTGCTCGACCTCGGCGAGCTGGGCGTGCGCACGGTCTCGCAGGGGCGCATCCCCGCCATGACGCCGTTCTGGGAGAGCTCGCCCGGCTCGGGCATCTACTTCGCCGGGAACACGACGCAGGGAGCGCCGGGGCTCCGCAAGCACGGCGTCGGGGCCGCTTCGGCGGCCGTGCACGGCTTCCGCTACAACGCACGCGTGATGGCGCGACATCTCGTGGCCACCCACCTCGGGCCGAAGCCGGCCTGTCCGACGGTCGACGCGCCGGAGCTCGCTCCCTACCTGCTCGAGGAGGCGACGACCGCGCCGGAGCTCTGGGCGCAGAAGGCCTATCTCGCGCGCGCCGTCTACCGCAACGGCGACACGGAGATCGTCCCGCTCGCCGCCTGGCTCGACGACCCGGGTGACGGAGCGGCCGCCGTGACCGTGGAGATGGACGCCTCCGGCGACGTCTACCCGGCGGTCTACTCCTCGGCCGAGGGGAACGTGCGCGAGCTGCTCCTGCCGCCTCACCACCTCAACGACTTCCGCGGGCCCGAGCACGAGGCGGAGCTCCGCGCAGCGCTGTGAGACGCCTCACCGGCCCGCTCCTCCTGCTGGCCGTCCCGCTCGCCGGCCTCTTCCTCCTCCTGGGCGTACCCCGCCTCGACCTGATCTGGGAGCACCAGCCGGCTCACTTCTGGCTCGTGCTCATCGCGGCCGTCCTGAGCTTCCTGCTCGGCCTCCTCATGGGCGAGGCGGCGGGCCGCCGGGGAGACGCCCGCGTCCTCCTGGTCGCGCTCGCCTTCCTCTCCAGCTCCGGATTCCTCGCGCTGCACGCCCTGGCGACGCCGGGCCAGCTGCTCGAGGGCAAGAACGCCGGCTTCCAGATCGCCTCGGCGATCGGCCTGTTCGTCGGCTCGATCTTCGCCGGCGCGGCCGCCCTTCCGCTCAGCGCCGCCGCAGGCGCCGCGATCGTCCGCCGCCGCCTGCTCCTCTTCGCCTCGTTGGGCGCCGTTCTCGGCGTCTGGGCCGTGCTCTCGCTCGCCACGTTGCCTCCCCTCGACGAGCCGATCACGCCCGAATCGGCTCGGGATCCGCTGCTCGTGCTCTGGATCCTGGGCGTGGCGCTCTACGGATTCGCCGCGTACCGCTACGGGCGCCTGTGCACCGTCCAGCGAGCGCCCGTCGCGCTGGCCGTCGTCGCGGGCTGGATCCTGCTGGCGGAGGCCCTGCTGGCCGTCGCCATCTCGCGAAACTGGCACGTGAGCTGGTGGGAGTGGCACCTGCTCATGCTGCTCGCCTTCGCCCTCGTGGCGCGAAATGTCTGGGCCGAGTGGAAGCGGGAGGGCCCCGCCGAGATCTTCGCCGACCTCTACGAGGAACGGACGCTCGGCCACCGTGAGGACGTGAGCATCCTCTTCGCCGACCTCCAGGGGTACACGGCGTTCGCCGAGCGCTCGACGCCCGATGTCGTGCGGGCGATGATGAACGACTACTTCGTCACGATCGCGCCCGTCGTCGACGGCGAGGACGGCGAGCTCGTCCAGACGGTCGGCGATCAGGTCTTCGCCGTCTTCCGGAACCCGGGCCATGAGCAGCGGGCATCGCGCGCCGCCCTCCAGCTCCAGGAGGTGACCGCCTCGCTGGCGGCGCGCCATCCCGACTGGCCGCGCTTTCGTGTCGGCATCAACTCGGGAGAGGCGCACATCGGCCTCGTGAAGGCGCCCGGAGCCCGCTACTTCTCGCCGACCGGCGACGTCGTCAACACGGCGTCCCGCCTCGAGGGGCAGGCGAGAGCAGGGGAGGTCGTGATCTCGGGCAAGACGCGCCTCGCGCTCGGTGAGGACGTCGTGGTCGACGACCTCGGCGAGCTGCCCGTCAAGGGCAAGGAGCGGCCGGTGCAGGCGTTCGTGCTACGCGCGCTGACTGCGGACCGGGACCAGCGCGACCAGGGCCTGGAGGATGAGCACGCCGAACGCGACCGCTAGCGCCGCGCTGGCAGCCGCGGGAACCGCGGCCTCGGAGACCGCGGGCGCGCGGATCGCCGCGCCCCCGACGATCGTGACCACGAGGATGCACGCGAGAACCGCCTGAAGGCGCCCGAGCGCATCGCCGCTGCCCCCGTCCACGGCATCCACGACCTCACCGAAGCAGACGAGGCCCGCGATTGCGGTGACCGGGACCGCCAGGACGAGCAGGTAGAAGGACAAGCCGGCGTGGCCGAGCGCGTCGGAGACTGCGGTGGCGAGCAGGAGAGCTCCGGCGAGCTCGACGGCCATCGCCCCGGCGCCGCTGCGCATCTCCCGCATGGGTGTTCAGGTTCGACGCCCCCACCCGTTCTCCTTCGTTACGCTGGCGCAAGCGACCGAGGAGGCTCAGAGCATGGCGGACACTGCGGTTACCTGGCTCGGACATTCCGCTTTCCGGATCGACACGCCGGGAGGCAAGCGCGTCTACATCGACCCCTGGCTGAGCGGCAACCCGAAGTGCCCCGAGAGCGAGAAGTCGCCGGAGCGCGTCGACCTGATCGCCCTCACGCACGGGCACGGCGACCACTTCGGCGACACCTTCGAGCTTGCTCAGCGCTTCGAGTGCCCGGTGATCGCGCTCGTCGAGGTTCGCGACTGGCTCGCGATCCGGGGCCTCCCCGAAGACGATGCGCAGGCGGGCAACAAGGGCGGGACGCTCGAGGCCGCCGGCGTCAAGGTCACGCTCGTCGACGCCCGGCACTCGAGCAGCATCTTCCACGACGGGGGCATCGTGGCCCTCGGCGAGGCGGCGGGGCTCGTGGTCGAGGTCGAGAACGGGACGAAGCTCTACTTCGCCGGCGACACGTGCGTCTTCGGCGACATGCAGCTCATCGCACGCCTCTACGCGCCCGACGTCGCGATCCTGCCGATCGGCGGCCACTTCACGATGGATCCGAAGGAGGCCGCTGTCGCGATCGAGCTCCTCGGCGCCAAGCGCTGCATTCCGTGCCACTACGGGACGTTCGGCCTGCTCGCCGGCACGCCCGAGCAGCTCCGCGAGCAGCTGACGACCGACTGCGAGATCCTCGCGCCCGACCCGGGCGGCACCGTGACGGTTTGATGCGGCAGCGCTGGTTCGGGTCCACGGGCCACCAGGTGCCCGAGATCGCCGTCGAGGGCGAGGACGACATCCCGCTCGACGACGCGCTCGTCCTCGACGACGTGAGCGACGAGGTGCGCCTCCGCGAGGCTCATGCGAGCGGGACGCCGGTCGTCGTGCGGGCCGCGGACGCCGAGTCCGTCACGCGCGCGCTCGCGCGACCCGAGGTGGCGTGCGTGCTCGTTCCCGCGGCGCAGCGCGGCCTCCGCGATCTCGACTTCCGCAAGATCACGTACGGCTAGACGCTGTCGCCGGGCAGGCGAACGCCGCCGGCACGCTCGCGGAACGCCGGCACCGGGTCGGCCTCCGGGCGGGCGACCAGGAGCACCGCGCCGTAGCCGTCGCCCGCGAGGGCGTCGACGAGCAGCTGGAGCCCGACGGCGAGCGCGAAGGCCTTGTGCGCCTGCTCGCCCCCGAAGGGGACGAGGTCCTCCGGCCGCGCCTTGCCTGCGATCACGTCGCCGTACGTCACCTTCCCCATGGAGAGGTCGGCGACGACGTGGGCGCCGTCCGAGCTCGGGATCGCGATCGTGAACGCGTTGGTCCCCGTGAGCGGCGGGCCACCGTCGGGGTGGGGCAGCCGCGGTGGCGACGTGGCCGTCAGGGCCACGGCGAGACCGCCGTCGGCGAGCTTCCGCGACCAGTATCCGAGTGAGCCCGTAGGGAAACACTCGTGCGCGACGACGACTCGCGCGCGTTCCGGGGGAGCGGCCAGCTGGGCGTCGACGATGGCCGCGAGGGTCAGGTAGCCGAGCGCGCCGCGCCCCTCCCAGCGTTCGTAGCCCTCGTCCGCGACCACCCTCTCGGGGCGCGCGGACGGGTCGAGGTCGGTGAGCGTGGCCAGCCAGTCGACGCGCGAGAGGCCGTGACCCTCCTTGCCGCGCGCCTCGGCGTCGAGGAAGTGGTCGGCGAGGACGCCTGCCTCGCGCTCCTCGAACCCGAGCGCCCGCAGGCGGCCGTGGACGTCCTCGGTGCTCAGCTGTGGACGAGCGGGAGAGGCTTGACGATGCCGACGCCCTCTTCGCGCCTCGTGTCGGCGATCGCCTCGGCAAGGGCGACGATCGCCCGCGAGACCTCCGCCTCGGGCTCGACGAGGACGATCGGCTCGCCCTGGTCGGCAAGGGCACCGAGCCGCGGATCGAACGGGATGCGGCCGAGGAGCGGGGCCTCGACCTCGACGGCGAGCGCCTCGCCGCCACCCGAGCCGAAGAGCTCCTCGCGGGAGCCGTCCTCCCGCGTCATGTAGGCCATGTTCTCGACCACGCCCAGCAGGCGCATGTTGGTCTTGCGCGCCATCGTCGCCGCGCGCACGGCAACCTGCTGAGCGGCGCGGTGCGGGGTCGTCACGACGACGGCCTCGGCGCGGGGCAGCAGCTGTCCGAGCGAGATGGCCACGTCGCCGGTTCCGGGCGGCATGTCCACGACGAGCGTGTCCAGCTCGCCCCAGTGCACGTCGGAGAGGAACTGCTCCAGCGCCCGGTGGAGCATGGGCCCGCGCCACATGACCGGGGTGTTCTCGTCGAGGAAGAAGCCGATCGACATGACCTTGAGGTCGCCGCGGACGGGCGGGACGATCATCGCCCGCTCGCCGTCGTCGACCGCGACGGGGCGCTGGTGGACGCCGAGCATGTGCGGGATCGAGTAGCCGTAGACGTCGGCGTCGAGGACGCCCGTCTTCTGCCCGAGCGTCGAGAACGCCGCTGCGAGGTTCGCCGCCAGCGAGGACTTGCCGACGCCGCCCTTGCCGCTCGCCACGGCGAGCACCCGGGTACGTGCATCGACCGAGATTCCCGGCGTCCGCTCGGAGACACCGCCGCGCAGGCGGGTCGTGAGCGCAGCCTTTTCCTCCGCCGTCATGACGTCGAACGTGAGCGCGACCTCGTCGACGCCCTCGAGGGGGAGCAGCGCGCCGTCGACCTGGTCCTGGAAGCTGGCGCGGAGCGGGCAGCCGGCAACCGTGAGCGCGATCGTCAGGCCCACGCGCCCGCCTTCGATCGCGACGTCGCGCACCATGTCGAGCTCGATGACCGAGCGCCCCAGCTCAGGGTCGATCACCTGCTCGAGCGCGCCGAGAATCTCCTCTCGCGTTACCGCCATGGCACCTAGGCTACCAACGTCCAGGCGTTCGCCCGGCCCCGTCCGGCGTCCTCTGCTGCCAGACTCAGAGCCCTGATGGACGCACATCTCCTGCTCGTCGAGGACGACCCCTCGATCCGCGAGACGACCTCGCTCGGCCTCACGGGCGCCGGCTTCCGCGTGACGGCGGCTCCCGACGGGCGCGAGGCGCTCCTGCGCTTCCGGCAGGAGCCGTTCGACCTCGTCGTCCTCGACCTGATGCTCCCCGAGGTGGACGGCTACGACGTCTGCCGCGAGATCAGGCGCACGAGCCAGGTGCCGATCGTGATGCTCTCCGCGCGCAGCGACACGGTCGACGTCGTCGTCGGCCTCGAGCTCGGCGCGGACGACTACGTCACCAAGCCGTTCGAGATGCCGGAGCTCGTCGCCCGCGTGCGCGCCGCCCTGCGCCGCGCCTCGTCCGGGGAGAGCGCCGAGCCGCGCATCGTCGTCGGGGACCTCGAGATCGATCCCGGAGCATTCCGCGTGACCAAGGCCGGGGAGGACCTCGAGCTCACGGCGACCGAGTTCCGCCTCCTCCACGAGCTTGCGCGGCGGCCCGGGCAGGTCTTCACGCGGGAGCTCCTGCTCGAACGCGTCTGGAACTACGAGTACCTCGGCGACTCGCGCCTCGTCGACGTCGCCGTCCAGCGCCTGCGCGGGAAGATCGAGGACGACCCGCGCCAGCCGGCGCTCATCTCGACCGTGCGAGGGGTCGGCTACCGCTTCGAGCGAGCGTGACCGACCGTCCGCGCGTCCATCACCCCGGACGCCTGCGCCGCCGTCTCGCCCTCGCCTTCGCCCTCACGGCGGGGATCGCCGCGGCAGCGCTTGCGGCCGGCTCCTTCTTCCTCGTCCGCGACGCGCGGCTCGACGACTCGGTCGAACGCTCGCTCGAGCAGTCACGTTTCAACCTCATCCTCGCGGCCGAAACCCTGCCGGCCGGCGGCCCGGACGCGCTGCTCGAGGCCTACGAGCGGCGCGGCGGCTTCGAGACCGTCCTGCTCGTGGGCGACCGCAGCTTCCCGTCGAGCCTCTCGCTGGGAGAGGAGCAGATTCCCGACGATCTCGAGGCGCTCGTTGCAGAGGGGCAATTGGCCTACGAGCGCACGACGGTCGCCGACACGCCCTATCTCGTCACGGGCGGCCAGGTGCCGGGCTCCGAGGACGAGGCGTACTTCTTCTTCTCCGAGGAGGAGCTCTGGGACGAGCTGGCCGAGCTGCGCACGATCCTGCTGGCCGGCCTCGGGATCGTCATCGTCTTCGCCGCCCTCGCCGGGCTGCTGCTCGCCCGGCGGATGCTGGCGCCGGTGGCGCGGGCCAGCAACGCGGCACGGTCGCTGGCCGAAGGCCTGCTCGACACGCGCCTCCCCGTCGAGCGCGAGGACGAGTTCGGCGCCTGGGCGGCCTCGTTCAACGAGATGGCCGACGCCCTCGAGGCCAAGATCAACGAGCTCTCGGAGGCGCAGGCGCGCGAGCGGCGCTTCACCGCCGACGTCGCGCACGAGCTGCGCACCCCGCTCACCGCAGTCGTCAACGAGGCCTCGCTCCTCGCCGAGCACATCGGGCGCATGCCGCCAGAGGCGCAGCGGCCGGCCGAGCTGCTCGTCGCCGACGTCAGCCGCCTGCGCGACCTCGTCGAGGACCTGATGGAGATCTCCCGCCTCGATGCGGGCACGCAGCCCGTGCGGCTTGAACGGGTCGACGTCGGCTCGCTCGTCACCTCGGCGATCAGGGCGCGCGGCTGGCGCGAGCGGATTCGGCTCGAGACCGAGGAGGTCGTGATCACGAGCGACCCTCGCCGGCTCGAGCGCATCGTCGCCAACCTGATCGGGAACGCGCTCGAGCACGGCGGCCGCGACGTCTCGGTGCGTGTCGGGAGCGACGGGATCGGCCCGTTCGTCGAGGTCTCCGACCGCGGCCCCGGCATCGCCCGGGAGGATCTCCCGCACCTCTTCGACCGCTTCTTCAAGGCCGACCGCTCCCGCTCCGGCCGCGGCACCGGCCTCGGGCTCGCCATCGCGCTCGAGAACGCACGGCTCCTCGACGGCGAGATCGACGTCTGGAGCGAGTCCGGTGTCGGCACGCGCTTCACGCTCCGCTTCGCCGTTACGAAACCGTTACACGACGGTGAGGGCGGCGTTGCGGGCGACGAGCACGCTTGAACTCAAGCGTTCCCTCGAAGGAGACCCTGATGAAGGCCCTGCTGCTTCCCCCCGCCGTCGTGCTCGCCGTCACCCTTGGCTTTGCGGTCGCGAGCTGCGGCTCGAACGGCGATGCCACCTCGGCCGGCCCCGTCCCGTCGATCGAGGACACGACCGGCACGACCGACGAGGTCGAGACCACACCGGCCTCGACGGAGGAAGAGGAGACGGACACCGGCGCCACCGGCGAGACCGTCACGTACCAGGTGTGGTTCGGCGACGCCGAGGGCCTCTTCGTCACCTACCGGACGCAGGAGCGGACGCCGCGCGTCGGCACCGCAGCGCTCGAGGCGCTCCTCGAGGGTCCCGACTCGTTCGAGGAGGACTACGGCCTCCGTAGCGCCGTCCCCGACGGCACCCAGCTGCTCGGCCTCAAGATCGCCGACGGGATCGCGCGCGTCGACCTGACGTCCGAGTTCGAGTCCGGCGGAGGCAGCGCGTCCATGCAGATGCGCCTCGCCCAGGTCGTCTACACGATCACCCAGTTCCCGACCGTCAAGGGCGTGGTCTTCAGCCTCGACGGCGAGCCGATCGACGTCCTCGGCGGCGAGGGAATCATCATCGACCACCCTCTGACGCGCCGCGACTACGCGGACCTGCTCCCGGTGATCCTCGTCACGAGCCCCGCGCTGGGCCAGGAGGTCGCCAGCCCCGTGGTGATCCGCGGGAGCGCGAACGTCTTCGAGGCGAACGTCTCCGTGCAGATCCTCGACGAGAACGACGAGGTCATCGCCGAGACCTTCACGACCGCAACCTGCGGCACCGGCTGCCGCGGGACGTACCGGGTCTCGGTGCCCTACGAGGTGGATCACGTGCAGGACGGCACCATCGTCGTCCACGACGACGACGCGGCCGGCGTCGGCAGGCCTCCGCACGAGGTGCGGATCCCGGTGCGGCTGGTCCCGGGGGCGTGAAGAAACCTGCCCCCGCAAGCGTCTGAGTCCCTGATGGACATCGCGACCGCGCCCGAGCCGGCCGCCGACATCCGTCCCGCCGTCCTCGAACGGGCGCGGCGGGGAGATCAGGAGGCGTTCGCTGCCGTGATCAGACATTACGACCCAGGACTTCGCGCACTCGCATACCGGCTCCTCGGCGACCGGGACCGAATGGACGACGCCCTCCAGGAGGCCTACATCAAGGCCTTCCGCGCGCTCCCGCGCTTCCAGCGGCGCGCGAAGCTCGGAACCTGGCTCTACCGGATCGTCTACAACACCTGTCTCGACGAGCTGCGCAAGGCCCGCCGCGCGACCGCGGAGCCGCTCGACGAGAACCTCGACCAGCCGGGCGGCTGGGCCGATCCAGCCGACGTCGCCGCCGGACGCGGCGACCTGTCGCGCGCTCTCGCGGCCCTCCCCGAGCAGGAACGCGCGGCCGTGCTGCTCGTGGACGCCCAGGGCTTCGACTACCGCGACGCGGCCCAGGTCCTCGGAGTACCCGAAGGAACCGTCGCCTCCCGGCTGAACCGGGCGCGAGCGTCCCTGCGGGTCGCACTGGGAGGAGCGGCGTGAACACCGTCCGCGACGACCGCCTCGGGGCCGCCCTCCGTCAGCTCGAGACGCCCGAGCACCGGCCCTCGTTCCACGCCGAGCTGGAGCGCATCCTGGCCGCCGAGGCCGCTGAACGGGAGCCTGCCCGCCGACCGCGCACGACCAGGCGCTGGGCGCTTCGGATCGCGTTCGCCGCCGCGGTCGGTGTGGTCGCCTTCGTCGCGCTCGACATCGTCCGCAGCGGCGACACCCCCGGCCCGGTCGAGGTCGAGTCGGCGACCGCGGCCGAGGTGCGGCGGGCCGTCCGGACCGCCATCGCCCGTTCGGAGAGCCTCTCCGGCACCTTCGTCTCGCGGGAGCGCACGCCGGAGATGAACCAGGCGACCCGCGACAGCGGCGAGTTCCTGCTCCTCGCCGACGGCAGCTACCACATCAAGAGCAACGCCAAAGAGGACGCCTACGACTCGCGCCGCCGCGTCTCCACGCTCCACGACTACGGCCCTGGCTACGAGCCGTTCGCCCACAGGGCGAGACGCGTCGCGGCCGGGCCTCCCGACAGCCTCGGCTACAGCAACTCCGAGTTTCAGCGCGAGCTCGGCTCGGTCGTCCGCGCCCTGCTCGCGACCGGTGACATCCCCGTGAAGGAGGTACGGGTGGCCGGCCGGCCGGCCTGGCAGCTCTCGACGCCGGTGCGGTCGGATCGCCTCGCGGGCGCGGGCTGGTCGCCCGATCACCTCGTCGTCGCGGTCGACCAGGAGACCGGCATCCCGCTCCGGGCAACGTGGACCGTGGCCGGCAGGCTGCGGGAGCAGTGGACGATCCGGACGATCGAGGTCGACGGCGCCGTATCCCGCCGCGACCTGCGCGTGCAGCTCCCGCCGGACGTGCGCCTGACCCGGAGCGATCAGGGCTTCCGGCGCGTCCCACTCGACGAGGTCGAGGGCGTCGTCGGCTACGCGCCGCTGGTGCCGAGCTGGCTGCCTGAAGGCTTCGAGCTCACCGACGTCACGGTCGCGGAGCAAGGGTCCGCTTCGGGCGCCGAAGGCATGAACCCCGCAGCCCCTGGAGTCGTCTCCATGGCGTTCCGTCGCGGCTTCGACAGCATCTTCATCTCGACGCGGGTCGCCGTAACGCCGACCGGCGGGGCGATCTGGAGCGACCCGCTCGCGACGGGCGAGGGCTTCGTGGACAACCCCGAAGCCGTCCGACTGGAAAGGGGCGCGCTGTCCGGCGTCGAAGCAAATCTCCTCATCGTGCCGCTCACGATCCCACACATCTGGGCGCTGACCGACGAGCTCGTCGTCACCGTCGCCGGCGATCTCAGCCGCGAGGACCTCGTCCGCGTGGCCGAGTCCCTGGAGCCGCACTCGTGACGTACCGCCGCTATCGCACGTCGCGCCGAGGCGCCCGGGTGCTCACCTTCGTCGCCTTCCTCGCCATGATCATGATCGGCGTCGAGGCAGGCGCGCGCGCGCAGCAGGCAGCCGGCGAGCCGGAGCAGAGAGTCGTCGCGCAGGGCGTCAGCATCGGCAGCGCCGACGTCTCAGGCCTGACCGCCGCCCAGGCAGAGCGCGCGGTGCGCCGGATGACCTCGGAGCCTTTGACACTCACGCACAACACCCAGTCCTGGCGCTTCGCGCCCGAGACGCTGGGCGCCGACTTCCAGATCGAAGGGGCCGTGCGCGCCGCGCTCATCGCGCCGGAGGCGACGAACGTCCCGCTCGGCGTCACCGTCGATCAGCGCCGCCTCGACCGGTGGACGAAGCGGTTCGCCCGGAAGTTCGACCGCAAGGTCCGCAACGCGAGAATCGTTCTGCGAGGGCTCCGGCCGCGCGTCACCCGCTCGCAGACGGGGCTCAAGCTGTCCCGCTGGGCGACGAAGACCGCGATCCTCAGCGACCTGCGCGCGAGCGACCGCGGCCCGCTCGAGCTCGACGTCCGGGTCACCACGCCGCGGGTCTCGCAAAGCGAGGTCGGGCCGGCGATCGTCATCCGCCGCAGCTCGAACCGCCTCTTCCTCTACCGCGGACCGGGCAAGGGCGGCATGAAGCTCCGGAAGCAGCTCGGTGTCGCAACCGGCCAGGCCGCCTACCCGACCCCCCTCGGCAACTTCAAGATCGTCGACAAGCAGGAGAACCCCTGGTGGTATCCGCCCGACTCCGACTGGGCCGCCGGAGCACAGCCGGTGCCGCCCGGGCCCGGAAACCCGCTCGGGACACGCTGGATGGGGCTCTCCGAGCCGCTGATCGGGATCCACGGCACGCCGGACTCAGCCTCGATCGGCTACTCGGCGTCGCACGGCTGCATCCGCATGCTCGTCTCCGAGGCCGAGTGGCTCTTCGAGCGAGTGTCCGAGGGCACGCCGGTCTTCATCCTCGACGCGTAGGCGAGAATGTCGGGCGTGTGGGAAGGCCTCGCCCAGCGCCTGGAGGGAAAGCTCGTCGTCCTCGAGCCGCTCGCGCCCGAGCACGCCGACGGCCTTCGCCTGGCCGCGGCCGACCCGGCCGTCTGGCGTCTCATGACGGTCCACGGCCACCAGGCCGACGTCTTCGACGAGTGGTTCGAATGGACGCTTGCGAACGCGGCAGCGGGGATCGAGGCGCCGTTCGCGATCATCCTGCGCGAGAGCGGCGAGCCGGTCGGCAGCTCGAGGTACATGACGCTCCGCCCCGAGCACCGCGGCCTCGAGATCGGCTGGACGTGGCACTCGCCTCGGGTGTGGGGAACGGGCGTGAACGTGGATGCCAAACGCCTGCTGCTCGGGCACGCGTTCGACGACCTCGGCTGCCTGCGCGTCGAGTTCAAGACCGACGCGGACAACGAGCGGTCGCGCGCGGCGCTCGAAGCGCTGCCGGCGCGGTTCGAAGGCGTCTTCCTGAAGCACATGCTCGTCCGCGACGGCGAGCGCCGCGACTCCGCCTACTACGCGATCACCGACGACGAGTGGCCGGCCGTGCGCGCGAACCTCGAGCGGCGACTCGCTTCGCGGTAACGACAGGTCAGCCGGCGACCGATACGGCGAGCTTCCCCTGAGTGTGCGTCGTGGGCAGCGCCTGAAGCGCCTCTCCTGCGTTCTCCAGCGGGTACGTTCGCTGGATCGGGACTTGCAGCGTCCCCGCCAGCAGCTCACCGAGCCGCTGCAGGTTCTCCGGTGACGGCACCGCGCCGACGTTGAACCGGCCGGTGCCCTCGCCGGCGGCGCCGAGCGGCGAGGCCAGCCGGCCGCCGTCATTCAGGAGCGTGGCGTCAGGTGCCTGCGAGACAAGGTCGAAGAGCGCGTCGACACCGCCGGGATGAGACTCGCGGACTGCGGAGGCGACGTCGACATTCCTGTCGAGCAGCTCCGCGGCGCCCAGCTCTCGCAGATAGTCGTGATCTTCGGGGAGCGCAGGCGCGATTACGTGCGCGCCCGCCGCGGCTGCCAGTTGCACGGCGAAGCTCCCGACGCCTCCGGTCGCGCCGATGACGAGGACCGTGTCGCCCTCGGTGAGAGCGAGGGCGTCGACGCCCGCGACGGCGGTCAGTCCCGCAACGGGCGAGGCCCCGGCTTCCGCGAGGCCGACGCCGCCCGGCTTGGCCGCGACGAAGTTGTCCTCCGGGAGCGCGATCAGCTCGGCCCAGCTACCGGCCTGCACGGTCGGATTGGCATGGAGCACGAAGCCGAAGACCTCGTCGCCGACCCGATAGCGGCCGACACCGCCTCCGACCTGCTCCACCACGCCGGCAAAGTCGCGACCGAGCGTCACCGGGAACTCGTGCTCGAACATTCCCTGCAGCGCGCCCATCGCAATGAAGCTGTCGACGGGATTGACCGCCGAGGCGTGCACACGGACGACGATCTCGTTCGGATTCGGGCTCGGCTGCGGGACGTCGTCCCGTAGCACGGGCGAGCTTTCCAGGCTCTCGAGCGTGAAGGCCCTCATGTCCGATGCTCCTTTCCTGCGGTGTGAGCGGCCGCGGCCAACATCTACCTGCTCAAGCGCGCGTGAAGCTCGGCGCAGAGCTCCGGCGTCGCTGCCGCGACAACGCGCGAGCGGCCGGCGAGGTCGAGCGGCGCTGCGCCGAAGGGCGGGTCGTCGGGAAGGTCGATCGCGAGCCCGCGCTCGCGCACGAGGAGCTGCGCCGCAGCGATGTCGACGCTCCGCGCCGGCTTCAGCGAGACGACGGCGTCGACCCGGCCCGCCGCGAGGTGGCAAAGCGAGAGCGCCAGCGAGCCCATGATGCGCGTGCGGTAGGCGAGGCCGACCATCTCCGCCACGCGCTCGGCGACGAGGTCGGTGCGCGTCGCCTCGAAGCTGAGGATCTCGATCCGCTCCTTCGGCCCCGGGCCCGCCAGCGGCTCGCCGTTCAGGAACGCCCCCTCTCCCTTGCGGGCCACCCACTCCTCGCCGGTGCCGAAGTCGTGGACGAAGCCGAGGTCGACGTCCTCCATCCGCGCGCCGGAGGCGACTGCAAGCGAAAGCGAGAAGAACGGGATGCCGCGCTTGGCGTTCATGCTCCCGTCGATCGGGTCGCAGACGATGCGCAGGCCGTCGCCTCCGTCGCCGAAGACGCGCTCTCCGAGCTCCTCGGACACGAGCGTGAACCCGGTCTCGACGGCTTCCAGCCGGCGCACGACGGCCTCCTCCGCCGCGGCATCGACCGCCGTGGTCTCGTCCCCGCCCTCGCCGTCGCCGACCCGTGGCTCGCGCTCGAGCCGCGTCGGCATCTCCTCGAGCACGCCTGCAACGGCGGTCGCGGCGTCGCGGCAGACCTGGAGCCAGTCCGTCACGTCATTCGTCGAACGGGGAGAAGAGAAGACCGCTCGTGAGCTTGGGGTAGAAGTACGTGCTCTTCGGCGGCATGCGCGTCCCGGCGCGCGCGAACGCCTCGACCTGCTCCACCGTGGGCGCGCGGACGAGGAACGCCGCCGTCGCCTCTCCGCTCGTCACGGCACGCTCGGCCTCGGCCGCGCTCGGTGTGTAGACCACCGCTTCCAGCGAGAGCTCGTCCACCAGCGCGGTGTCGAGGACGTGGCCCGGCGGCGCTTCCACGAGCGAGACGCCGTCCGGCTGCACGAGCACGAAGGCCGCGCGATCGCGGGGGATGGCGGCCAGCGCCGAGACCGCTTCCCCGGGACCGGCGAGCGGCGTCTGCACGAGCCCGCCGTCGAGCTCGGGAACCGCGCCGGCTGTCACCCGATGCGTCGGGAAGATCTCGAGCCCTGAGTCGTCCTTGCCCACGAGCACGGCGAGTGCGTGTGCCGTCTCCTCCGTTCCCTGCTCCTCGTGGTAGCGGAGCGCGGTCTCGTAGCGATGGTGGCCGTCCGCGATCAGCAGCGGCTCGTCGACGCCGCCGAGTGCAGAGGCGATCCCGTCCGGGTCGTCGATGCGCCACAGGCGGCTGACGACGCCGTCCAGCTCGGCGATCATGTCCGGCTCGCCTTCCGGAGCCGGCGCGACCCCGTGGTGCAGGAGGAAGATCGGCGAAGGCTTCATCCGGGTCGCGCGCAGGAGCTCGAGGCGCGCCCGCTTCGGCTCCGGGAACGTCCCTTCGTGGGGAAGCACGACGCCGTCCGCGTAGGGGTCGAGCCGCGCCCGGGCGACGATTCCGCGGCGGATGCGCCCCACACCGTCCGGCCCCGTGTACTCCTCCTCCAACAGCCAGACGGCGGGCTTCTCCTCACGCACGAGGACGCCGCGCTCGCGCCAGTCGGCGAGCGCGCGGGCAGCCTCGTCGGCGTCGTCGGGCCGGACGAGCCGTACCGCGTTCCACGGGCTCCGCGCCTCGAGTCGCGCGTGCGTCTCGGGCGTGATGACGTCGTACGGAGGAGCGACCAGATCGTCCAGCGACCCTGCCGTCCCCACGTCGTAGCGCAGGGCGCGAAACGGCTTCAGCAGGGGCACCGGAGGCCAGCTTACCATCCGTCCTCGGACCTAGAATCGCAGGGTGTCGATCGCGGAGCTGGCCGAGGATCGAGTTGTCGAGGGCCTCTACGCAGTCGCCCGGAAGCAACGACTTCGCACACGCTCCGGCAGCCCGTACCTCGCCCTCGAGCTCGTCGACCCCACGGGCAAGATCGAGGCCCGGGTCTGGAACGACGTCGAGCTCCTCGACAAGCGGTTCGGGGAGGGGGACGCCGTGCGGGTGCTCGGCCGGGTCGAGCGCTTCCGCGACCGCCTCCAGCTCGAGGTCCGGTCGCTCGAGCCGGCCGAGGACGACCCCGCCACGCTTGTTCCCGAGGGCCGCCGCGACCCCGAGGAGCTGGACGGCTTCTTCGAGTTCCTCGCCGCCGAGGTCGCCCACCCGGGACTGCGGACGCTCGTGGGGCGCTTCGTCGGCGACGCCGACTTCCGCACGCGGCTCCGCGTCCTCCCGGCGACGCCCGACACACACCACTCCTGGACCGGCGGGCTCCTCGAGCACACCGTCGCCGTTGCATCGCTCTGCCGGGAGGCCACGCAGCTCCACGCCCGCCTGCGTGCCGACATCCTGCTCGCCGCCGCGCTCCTGCACGACGTGGGGCGGACGCGAGAGCTCGACCGCGGGCCCCTCTTCCTGCCGACCGCCGAAGGGAGACTGCTGGGTCACGTGCACCTCGGCGTCCGCCTGATCGAGGAACGGGCCGGGGGCCTCGAGCCCGAAGCGCTCGCCGAGGTCGTGCACGCCGTCGCCGCGCACCACGATGCCCGCGGCGCGAGGACAGCGGAAGCGTCGGTGCTCTACCACGCGAATCAGCTCGACGCCGCCGCAGCCGTCCGGCCCGTGACGACTGAGGGCGCGTGATGCAGCCGGATCCCTGGCAGCGCTGGTCCCCACTGGCGGGAGTCGCGTACGTGCTCTTCTTTCTCGCCGCCCTGGGCGTGAGCGCGGACGGGCCCGGGGACACACCCGAGGAGCTCACGCGGTACTTCGCCGACGAGGGAAACCGCACCAGCGAGTTCTTCGCCTTCTTCCTCCTCGTCGCAGCTGCGCTTGCCCTGCTCTGGTTCCTCGGCGCGCTCCGCGGCGTGCTGGTGCGCGCCGAGCGGGAGCCCGCGCGCTGGACGGCGCTCGCCTACGGCTCCGGAGTCGCCAGCGCGGCGCTGCTGATGGCCTCGGCCTCCCTCTTCCTGGCCCGCGCCGGCGCCGCCTCGCAGGACGAGTTTGCCTTCGACCCGGCGACCGCGAACATGTTCACGTACGCGGCCTACGCGCTCCTCGTCTGCTCGACGATGTCGGCCGCGATCCTGGTCCTGGCCACGTCGATCGTCGCGCTCCGCACGGACGTCCTGCCGCGCTGGACGGCCCTCGCCGGCTTCGTGGTCGCAGCCGTGCTCCTCTTCGCCGTCTTCTTCATCCCCATCTTCGTCTGGCTCGCGTGGGTCCTCGCGGTCAGCATCTCGCTCATCCTGCGCACGGCCCGCGTCACCGGGTGGCGCAGGGGACCTAGCGCGGCGGGCTGAACCGGACGTTGAGGACGTCGCCGTCCTCGACGACGTAGGTCTTGCCCTCGAGGCGCTGCAGGCCCTGACGGGCAGCCTCGGAGTGCGAGCCAGCGGCGACGAGGTCGTCCCAGCGGATCACCTCGCAGCGGATGAAGCCCTGCGCGATGTCGGAGTGGATCGCTTCGGCGGCCTCGAGCGCGGTGCCTCCGCGGCGCAGCGTCCAGGCCCGGGTCTCCTTGTCGCCCGCGGTGAAGAAGCTGACGAGGTCGAGGGCGGCGAAGAGGCGGCGCACGACCTCGTCCAGCGCCGAGGCGCCCTCGCGAAACGCAGCCGCCTCCTCCTCGGGCAGCTCCGCCAGCTCCAGCTCGAGCGCCAGGTCGATGCCGCCCGGGCCGTTGACGATCTCGACCATGGGCTTCGTCGTCAGGGGCTCGAGCTCCGGAGGAAGGTCGCGGTCGTACTCGGAGAGCGGGCGCTCGGCGTCGAGGTGCTCCAGAAGGCGCTCCAGCTCGACGGCCTCCGCGCGGAGGCCGGCGTCACCCGATTTCGCCTGCTTGGCCACGCGCTCGAGGCGCCGCTCGACGTGCTCGCGGTCGGCAAGGAGAAGCTCGAGCGCGAGCGTCACGCGGTCGTCCTCGGGCTTGCGCGTGCCCGACCAGCCGTCGAGGACGACGAGCAGGGCATCGAGCTGCCGAAGGTTTCCGAGCAGCTGGGCGCCCGTTCCCGGGACGTCGACCACGCGCACGGCGGCCGGCGTCACCTTCTTGGCCTCGACGGTGGCCGCGACGGGACCGAGCCGCCCGTCTGCGACGGGCGCCATGCCGACGTTCTCCTTGCCTGAGACGGTCGCACCGGCCCCGGTGAGCGCGTTGAAGAGGGTCGTTTTCCCCGCGTTCCCGAGACCGACGATGCCGGCCCCGAGGGCCATCAGGCCGCCCCGGCGAGCTGGCGCTGGAGCGTGGCGAGCGCTCGGTGCTGGAGCGACTTCACCGCCCCCTCCGACTTGCCCAGGATGGTGGCCGCCTCGCCGTTCGAGAAGTTGAACACGAACTTGAGCGTGAGCACCTGCTGCTGATCCTCGGAGAGGTCTTCGATCATCTCGAGCATGCTGCGCCGCCCGATCGAGTGCATCGCCTCGTCCTCTGCCGAGCGATGATCGGCGTCGCGCGGCTCCGGGGGCTCCTCCTCCGGCTGCCAGCGGCGGTGCGAGCGAAAGTGGTCGATGGCCAGGTTGTGAGCGATGCGGAAGAGCCACGCCGAGAACGGCGCTTTGCGCCACTGGAAGCGCTCGATCGACTCGAGCATCTTCACGAAGGTCTGATTCGTCAGATCCTCGGCGTCATGGCGGTTCCCGACCGTCAGCTGGAGGTAGCTGTAGACGCGGTCGAAGTGCATGAGGTAGAGCTCCTCGAGCGCCTCGTGGTCGCCGCCCTGCGCGCGCGCGACCAGCGCCCGCACGTCGGCACCGGGCGCGGGCGCCCCGGTTCCGCTGCCTGCCTGCGTCACAAGCGCTAGGCGGAGGCTGCGAAGCCGATCTGGGTTTCCCGGTCGGATCGGCGCACGTAGACGACCTTCCCGAGCGAGAGCACGTACGTCCCGTCGTCGGTCGTCAGCTCGAAGACCGGCTCCGAGGCCGCAAGAGCCGCCGAGAGCGCGTCCGCCACTTCCGACGGAACGTTTGCACCGACCGACTGGCCGCCCTCGAAGGCGACCTGGATGCGCACATTTGGTTCAGACACCGACTACCTCCGCGAGGACGCCGTGCAGCGACTGAGGATGGACGAACGAGACCAGGTGGCCGCCGAGCCCGGGACGCGGGTCGGCGTCGATCACCTCTGCTCCGTTCGCGACGAGCTCGTCCACGGCCGCCCGCACGTCGGCCACGGCAAAGCCGACGTGATGCATCCCCGGACCGCGACGCGCGATGAAGCGCCCCACGTGAGTGTCCTCGCCCAGGGGGGAAACAAGCTCGACACGCCCGCTGCCGACACGGAGATACACCGCCTCGACGCCCTGAGCGTCGAGCCGCCCCCGCAGCTCCACCTCGGCGCCGAAGAGCGATCGGTACGTCTCCACCGCTTCTTCGAGGTCCTCGACCGCGAAGGCGACGTGGTGCACGGAACGGACGTCCACGCGGCCGATCCTAGCGGCTGGGCCTAAGTGTCAGTCGAGGCCGAGACGGCCTGGGGCGTGCCGACGCGCTCGGAGGCATTCGACTCGGAAGCGACATCGGTGAGCAGCTCGGTGAGCTCCGCACGCAGGAGCGTCTCCTTCTCGAGGAGCGCGGCCGCGACCTTGTCCAGGGAGCGCCGATGCTTCTGCAGCAGGCGGACAGCCTCGAGGTAGGCGGTGTCGGTGAGGAGCGCCTGCTCATGGTCGCGAAGCTGCTTGGTCTGCTCGGAGAGCGCGTAGTTGTCGGCCCGCATCGTGCGCGCCGTGACCTCCTCGCCCATGCCGAAGTCGAACACCATGGAGCGGGCGAGCTCGGTGACGCGCTCGAGATCGTTGGCGGCGCCGTTCGTGACCGCGCCGAAGACGATCTGCTCGGCGGCCCGCCCTGCGAGCAGGACCTTCATCAGGTCGAGCAGCTCCTCCTTGGTGTGGAGGTAGCGGTCCTCCTGCGGGGTGTTCAGCGTGTAGCCGAGTGCGCGGCCGCGCGAGACGATGGTCACCTTCTGCACGGGCTGCGGGTCGCCGACGAGGTGGGACATCAGCGCGTGCCCACCCTCGTGGTAGGCGAGGATGCGCTTTTCCTTCTCGGTGACGACGCGCCGCTGCTGCAGGCCGGCGACCACGCGCTCGAGGGCCGACTCGAAGTCTTCGTGGCAGATCACGTCGTGATTGGAACGCCCGGCGAAGATGGCGCCCTCGTTGCAGATGTTGGCCAGGTCGGCGCCCGTGAGGCCCGAGGTCTGGCGCGCGAGCTGGTTGAGATCGACGTCCTCTGCGAGCGGCTTCCCGCGCGTGTGCACGAAGAGAATGGCCTCGCGCCCCGCGAGATCGGGCGGAGAGACGAGCACCTGGCGGTCGAAGCGTCCCGGCCGCAGCAGAGCGGGATCGAGGTCTTCGAGGCGGTTCGAGGCGGCGATGATGACGACCTGGTCCTGGTGGCCGAAGCCGTCGAGCTCGACGAGAAGCTGGTTGAGCGTCTGGTCGTGCTCGCGGTTGAAGCCGGAGCCGGTGCGCCTCGTCCCGACGGCGTCGAGCTCGTCGATGAAGACGATCGCCGGCGCGTTCTTGCGCGCACGGTCGAAGAGCTTGCGGATGCGGGCGGCGCCGAGGCCGGCGAACATCTCGATGAAGGCGGAGGCGCTCTGCGAGTAGAACGTCGAGCCCGAGGCGTTCGCGACGGCCTTCGCGAGCAGCGTCTTGCCGGTCCCGGGCGGGCCGTAGAGAAGGATGCCCTTGGGGACACGAGCGCCGAGCTTGGAGAAGTGGCGCGGGTTCCGGAGGAAGTCGACGACCTCCTGCAGCTCAGCCGCGGCCTCGTCCACGCCCGCAACGTCGTCCCAGGTGACCGACGACTTCGAGGACGGCTCGACCTCGGTCGGCCGCACGCGCGGCATGAGCGATAGCGACTTCCAGATCAGGAAGACGATCAGCCCCAGGAAGACCAGGGGCAACCACGTCAGGGCAAGATCCGGTAGCCCGTTGATGAAGTCAGCGATACCTTCCACCCGCCGGTTGCATCGGCAGGCAGGGGCGAAGACCTTAGTGCGCTAGGAAACGAGCTCGAGCCGGTCGTTCGGGCGGAACTTCCGGCCCACCTTCGCGGACTCGTGGCCCTCCGTGAGAACGATGTCCCCGGTGAAGTCGTTGTCGCCGCGGATGAGCGACGAGCCGACGCCGTAGGAGTCCACTGGAACACCCCTCGCCTCGAACTCCCGGATCCGCTCCACGTCGAACCCTCCGGAGACGACGATCTTGACCCGCTCGAACCCGTTCTCGTCCAGTGCGTCGCGCACCTTGCGGACGAGGCGCTCGTTGACGCCCCTCGGGTCGAAGTCGCCCATCTCCTCCCAGAGCGCGTGGTCGACGAGCGTGCGCGACGTGTCGAGGCGAACCCCCCAGAGCTTGCTTCCGAGCGCCCGGGCCACGTCGAGCGACGTGCGCACGGAATCGTTGTCGAAGTCCACGAGCACCACGATGTTGAGGTTCGGGTCGTTCTCCTCGGCCCACTCCGCGAACTTCGACGCCGCGAGGACGGTGTTGCGCCCGTAGGCGGCGATGAGCGCGTGCGGGACGGTGCCGATGCCGCGCCCGCCCCACCAGGAGGCCTGCGCCTCGGTCGAGACGCCGATCGCCCCGGCCACATGGGCGGCGTAGCCGTCGCCCGTCTGCACCCGATGGTGGTCGTGCCGAGCCGGGAAGAAGAGGATCGGCTTCCCGCGGGCGGCTTCGACCACCCGGCGCGTGTTCGTGGAGATCAGCGTCCGGCGCGCGAGCACGCCGAGGTAGCACGTCTCCAGGTGCGCGAACAACGTGTAGTCGCCCTCGATCGTCATCACGGTCTCCCACGGCTCGATCTCGTCGCCGTCGTAGAGCGCGTGGACGGTCAGCGCGTCCCAGTCGTGCGAGCAGAGCTTGAGGATCGCGATCGCCTCGTCCATCCCGCCCAGCACGGCGTGCTGCTTCTGGAAGACCTGCATGACGACCCGCGGATGCCGCCCGTCCGCGAGCAGGGTCTCGCGGGCGAAGTTGAAGTAGACGTCGGTGTAGTAGCCCTCCCGCATCTTCTCGACCGGGAGGTCGAAGATCTCAGGTGGGAGGCGCTTCCTCCGCCTGTCCGTCTCCACCGCCATCGTCCGGCGATTCTAGGCGCAGACACTCGGCCAGAGCGGCTTCGGCGACCTCGAGCTGCTCGGGGGAGGGCTCGGCGGTGACGAGCCGCTGCTGCAGCTCGTGGCCCGGGCGGGCAAGCGCGCGTGCAAGCGGATGCTTCTCGTTGGCGACCATCCAGGAGAAGACCTCGACAGCCGCCGCAACGGCTCCGACAGCCGCGCCCGCGCGGGCAAGCGGGCGGATGCCCTTCGGCGCCCGGGACGCGATCGCGCTGCCGGCGGCCGTCGTCACGAGCAGCGGGCCGATCATGTGCGAGCCGCAGCGCTCGTGCTCGCGCGTGCGCGGCTCACCGTGCTCGTAGCTCCCGATGGAGATGTGCTCTGCCCCGTGGTATTCGGCCAGCGCAGTGCCACGAAGGGCGATGACCGCCGGCCCGAGCGCGAGGAGCGCGGCAAGCGACTCCTGCGTGATCGGCGCGAGCCGCGTCCGGCGCAGCGCCTGGACGGCGACCATGCTTCCCACCATCGTCGCGGCAACGCGCGGCCGCTGGAAGGGGAGGCTCGCCTCGGGCAGCTTCCGCCGTACCTCGGGGAAGATCGCGAAGATCTCGGCGACGCGGAGCGGGGCGCGCGTGAGACGGCTTCCCGCGTCGACCGCCTTGAGCCGCTTCTCGCCGGAGGCGACCTTCAGCTCGCCCGCGTCGGTGCGGATCGCGCAGGCCCAATGGCGCGGACCGTGGACGAGCACGCCGTTGGCGAGGGCCATTCCTCCGAGACGGACGGCGTTCTTACTCACTCTCCAAGTGTACGGGCGACGTGCACGAGGAACTCGGTTCCGAGCACGAGGTCGTCGACCTCGATGCGCTCGTCGGCGGAGTGGATCAGGCGCGCCGTCAGGTCCGGGTCCATCGTCCGCATCGGGAAGAAGCCGTACGACACCGTGCCGTAGGCCTCACGCAGGAAGTGGCTGTCTGTGAACCCGGGCGAGACGATCGGGATCACGCGCGCGCCGGGCTCGGAGGCGACGACGAACGACTCGATCACATCCCAGAGCGGCGTCTCCAGAGGCGACCTCGTCCCTCCGATGGCCTCGATCCATTCGAGGTCGTACGTGTCCTCGCCCAGCGCCGCCCGGATGAGCGGCTCGACGTCCTCGGGCGTGTCGCCGGGAAGGAGGCGGCAGTCGCAGACGACCTCGACGAGTCCCGGGATGACGTTCGTGCGCCGGGAGCCCGTGATCATCGTGGGCGAGATGGCGATCCCGAGGATCGGCTCGACGGTCGCACGCAGCTCGGAAGGCAGCTCCCGGACCCTGCGCTCGAGCTCGCTCGCGGCCGGAACACGACCGAGGGAGGAGAAGAGCGCCTCGGTCTCGGGAATGAGGCGCGGCGGCTGGCGGATCTCAGCAACGCGCTCGATGAGCCGGGCCGCGCGCACGAGTGCGTTGTCGGCGATCCCGGGCGTCGAGGCGTGGCCGCTCCGGCCGTGGACGAGCAGCCGGAAGGGCGCGCTCATCTTCTCCGCCGTCGAGCACAGATAGACGGGGCGTCCGTCCACGAGCACTCGGTCGCCGCCGCCCTCGTTGACGCAGTAGTCGGCGCGAACGGCGTCAGGGTGCGCCCGCACCAGCCAGGAAAGCCCAACGTCGACGCCGACCTCCTCGTCTGCCGTCGCGGCGAAAAGGAGGTCGCCGGCGGGCTCGAAGCCCTCGCGGGCGAGCGAGGCGATCGCCACCGCCGCGGCGGCGACATGGCCTTTCATGTCGAGGGCACCCCGGCCCCAGACGCACCCGTCGCGCAGCTCTCCCGACCAGGGGTCGACCGACCACTCCTCCGGGTCGGCGACGACGGTGTCCGTGTGACAGAGGAGGAGCAGGCTCGGTCCCTCGCCCCGCCCGGGCAGGCGTGCGACGAGGTTCGCGCGCTCGGGCTCGCGCGCAAACAGCTCGCAGGTGAGCCCTGCGCCCTCGAGATAGCCGCGGAGGAGCTCGGCCGCCTGGGTCTCGTTCCCGGGCGGGTTGGCCGTGTCGAGGCGCAGGAGCTCCTGTAGGAGCCCGACCGTCTCGTCGCGGATCGTCGCAGTCGCCATCTCGAATGCCAAACTCGCCTCCTTGCTCCGGCGAGCATACTGACCCCGTGAGCGACCTTTTCTCGCACGCCGCGGAGGGACGAGCCGCAGAGATCGCGCCACTCGCCGCCCGCCTGCGCCCGGAGCGCCTGGACGACTTCGTCGGG
The DNA here is from genome assembly GCA_963784175.1 of uncultured Actinomycetes bacterium. GTDB lineage: Bacteria > Actinomycetota > Thermoleophilia > Gaiellales > Gaiellaceae > JAIBJN01. Next base: position 190,392 of record CAWAQJ010000012.1, read on the forward strand.
CAGGTGAAGGTCGTCGGCGAGGGCTCCGCGCTCGCGCGCGCGATCGCCGAGGACCGCATGGGCTCCGCCGTGTTCTACGGGCCGCCCGGGAGCGGGAAGACGACTCTCGCCCGCATCGTCGCGGGCGCGACCGGGGCAGCGTTCGAGGAGCTGTCGGCAGTCTCCGCATCGGTCGCAGACGTTCGCGCCGTGCTCGCGCGGGCGACCGAGCGGCTGGGCGCCGAAGGCCGGAGGACGATCCTCTTCCTCGACGAGATCCACCGCTTCAACAAGGCGCAGCAGGACGCGCTCCTGCCCGCGGTGGAGTCGGGCCTGCTGACGCTGATCGGAGCGACGACGGAGAACCCGTACTTCGAGGTCAACTCGGCCCTCCTCTCGCGCACGCAGGTCTACGAGCTCGAGCCGCTGACCCACGACGACCTGGCCGAGATCGTCCGGCGGGGCGCGGCGCACCTCGGTGCGGAGGTCCCGGACGAGCTCGTGGCCTCGATCGCCGGCCGGGCTGGGGGCGACGCCCGCAACGCTCTCAACATTCTCGAGCTCGCCTGGTCGACCGCACAGTCGGAAGGCGCCGCGCTCGAGGAGCGCCACGTCGAGGACGCCGCGCGCAGGCGCCCTGTCGTCTACGACAAGGGCGGGGACGCCCACTACGACTTCACCTCGGCCTTCATCAAGGCCATCCGGGGCTCCGACCCCGACGCTGCGCTGTACTACCTGGCCGCCATGCTCGAGGGAGGCGAGGACGCGCGCTACATCGCCCGGCGCCTGATCGTCCATGCGTCGGAGGACATCGGGATGGCCGACTCGCAGGCCCTCCTCGTGGCGACCGCCGCCGCGCATGCCGTCGAGCACGTCGGCCTGCCCGAGGCGCAGCTCAACCTCGCGCACGCGACCATCTACCTCGCGAACGCCCCCAAGTCGAACGCCGTCGTCAAGGCGATCGGCGCTGCTCGTTCGGACGTCCGCGAGCACGGCGCGATCCGGCCCCCGAAGGCGCTGCGGGACACCAGTTACCGGGGCTCGAAGAAGCTCGGCCACGGCGAGGGCTACGTCTACCCGCCGGACAACCCGGCCGGCTACGAGGTCGACCATCTCCCGGACGAGCTCAAGGGCAGGAAGTACTACAAGCCCGAGTAGGCTCCCGCCGTGAAGATCGTCGTCCTGGTCAAGCAGGTGCCGAACCCGAGCCACGTGCGGCTCGACCCGGAGACGAAGCGGATGGTGCGGGAGGGCGTCCCGCTCGAGCTGAACGAGTTCGACGTGTACGCGGTGACGGAGGCGATCCGGCTCCGCGACGAGCACGGGGGCGAGGTCGTGACGATGACGATGGGCCCCCCGCAGGCCGAGGACGCCCTGCGCATGACCCTCGCCATGGGCGCCGACCGGGCGATCCATCTCAACGACAAGGTGTTCGCGGTCGCCGACACGCTCGGCACGTCCAGAACGCTCGCCATGGCGGTGGCCAAGGAGGGAGCCGATCTCGTCATCTGCGGCCGCAAGACCGTGGACTCCGAAACCTGGCAGGTGCCGCCCGAGACCGCCGCCTTCCTCGGCTGGCCCCAGCTCACGAGCGTCGACCGGCTGGCGCTCGCCGACGGACGGCTACGCGGGCGGAGAGAGACCGACGAGGGGTACGACACCTACGAGCTCGGGACCCCGGCTCTCGTCTCGGTCGCGGAGGGGATCAACGAAGGGATCTGGCCGGCACGCAGAGACGTCGAGGAGACGCCGACCGAGGGGCGCATCGCAGTCTGGACCGCCGGCGACCTGGTGGACGAGGTCGAGGAGTACGACAAGCGCTTCGGCCAGACGGGCTCGCCCACGCGGGTTCTCGCCGTCAAGGACGCGACTCCCGAACGAGGGGGCGAGATCGCCGAGTCGCCCCAGGCGGCGGCCGAGCGGATCGTCGAGCTCCTCCGCGACGTCGAGGGCCCGCCGGCCTCGTCCTGGGAGAAGCCGGAGCGTCTCGGGACGAAGCCGGGCGAGGGCTACGACTGCTGGACGGTCGTCGAAGTGGTCGGCGGAGGGCCGCGCCGCGTCTCTCTGGAGCTGCTCGGCAAGGGCCGCGAGCTGGCGGGCAAGCTCGGTGGGCTGAACATCGCGCTGGCCATCGGCCACGACCTGGGCGGCTGCGCGCGCGAGGCCGTGCGATACGGCGCCGAACGAGTCGTCGTGGTGGACGACGAGCGCCTGGCCGACTACCACCCGGACCCGTACTTCTCCGCGCTTCGTCGGGTGGTCGAATCGGAGCGCCCCCACGCGCTCCTCATTCCCTCCACGATCATGGGCCGCGACTATGGGCCCCGGGTCGCCGGGGAGCTCGAGCTCGGCATGACCGGCGACTGCGTCGATCTCGGCATCGACAAGGGCGGACGCCTGATCCAGTACAAGCCCGCCTACGGCGGCAACATCGTCTCGGTGATCATGGGCGCGACCACACCACAGCTCGCGACCGTGCGTCCGGGGATGTTCGCGCCCGTCGAGCCCAGGGACGACGCCGAGGCCGAGATCGTCGAGCTGCCCGCCGGAGAGCTGGCCGAGCCCCGGACTCGCCTGATCACGAGCGAGCACCGGCCGGACACGGCCGGCTACGAGCTGGACTCGGCCAGCATCTGCCTCTGCGTCGGCAAGGGCGTGGGGAGCCCCGAGGCCGTCCCCGAGATCGAGGCGCTCGCCCGCCGGCTCGGCGCCCAGGTCGGCGGGAGCCGCGACGTGACCGACGCCGGCTGGCTGCCGAAGAACCGCCAGATCGGGCTCACGGGGCGGGCCATCGCGCCCCGGCTCATGATCGAGGTCGGCGTCCGCGGCGCCTTCGAGCACATGATGGGATCCGTGCGCGCCGGCGTGATCGTCGGCCTGAACGCAAACGACCGCGCGCCCATCTTCGAGCATGCCGACGTCGGCGTCGTCGGCGACTGGCGCGAGACGCTGCCGCCGCTCGTGGACGCGCTCGAGGGAAAGCTGCCCTGATCCTCAACACGCACGAATGGGGCTCCCCGGATGCCCCCTCGCTCGTCTGCCTCCACGGCGTGTGCGGCCACGGCATGCGCTTCCGGCGGCTGGTCGAGGAGCACCTCGCCGACCGCTTCCACGTCCGCGCGCTCGACCTGCGCGGCCACGGCCACTCGGGGTGGGAGGAGCCGTGGACGATCGACCAGCACGTCGAGGACGTGCTCGAGACCGTCACCGAGCGGGCCACCTGGATCGGCCACAGCTTCGGCGGTCGCCTGACGGCCGAGATCACGGCGCGGAGACCCGAGCTCGTCGAGCGGGCCGTCCTGCTCGACCCCGCGCTCTGGGTCCCGCCCGACGACGCGGAGAGCGCCGCACGGCACGAGCTGTCCAAGGGCCCCTGGGCGTCCGTGGAAGAGGCGCTGGTGGCGCGGGCCGGGACCGTCGAGCACACACCGCGGGAGTTCCTCGAGGAGGAGATGCGCGAGCACCTCGTCGAGCAGCCCGACGGCAGCTGGTTCTACCGCTATTCACGGGAGGTGGTCGCCGACGCGTACCGCGAGATGGCGAAGTTCCCGCCGCCCTGGGACGCGTTGCGGGTACCGACGCTCCTCGTGGTCGCCGACCACGCCAAGCTCGTCAGCGCGGCCGAGCTCGTGCACTACCGGGACGCACTGGGGGATCTGCTGGAGGTCGCCGCCGTGCCGGGCGGGCACATCGTCCTCTGGGACGCCTACGAGGAAACGTCGGCGGCGATCGCCGCATTTCTGGCCTAGAGGATCCGCGCGCCGAAAGCGCTCGCGACCAGCTCGACGGCGAGGGCCGCCGTCTCGTTCCCGCGGTCGAGGATCGGGTTGACCTCCACGACCTCGAGCGAGCTGAGCAGGCCCGACTCGGCGACGAGCTCCATCGCCAGGTGGGCCTCCCGGTAGGAGAGACCGCCGCGGACCGGCGTGCCCACCCCGGGCGCGACGTCAGGGTCGACGACGTCCATGTCGACCGAGATGTGCACGAACGACGCGCCCGCGACCCGTTCCAGCGCCTCGCGGACGACGGGCTCGATGCCCCGACGGTCGAGCTCGCTCATCGTGTAGATGCCGATGCCGCTCTCCCTCACGTAGGCGCGCTCGGCCTCGTCCAGCGAGCGGACACCGACGAGGACGACGTGCGCGGGGTCGAGCGCCGGCAGCGGCCAGGCATCGCTGGCGAAGGCCTCCGTGTCCCGGCCGAGCGCCGCGCCCAGCGGCATGCCGTGGACGTTGCCACTCGGCGTCGTCGCCGGCGTGTTCAGGTCGCCGTGGGCGTCGAACCAGATCGCGCCGCCCACACCGTGCACCGACGCCATGCCTCCGAGCGTGCCGAGCGCGATCGAATGGTCGCCGCCCAGGACGATCGGCGTCCGCTCCTCGCCGACGGCACGCGCGACCGCTCGGGCGATCCGCTCGCAGGTCTCCTTGATCTCGGTGAGGAAGCGGGCCTTCGGGTCGCCGCTCGCAGTGGCCTCGGCGACGGCGGTCGGAACGTTGCCCCAGTCGGCGCAGTCGAACCCGAGCTCCTGCAGCCGGTCGTCGAGGTCCGCGTAGCGGATGGCCGACGGCCCCATGTCGACCCCGCGCCTGCCCGCGCCGAGGTCGAGTGCCGCCCCGATGACGGCGACGTTCCTTGCAGTCCGGTCGTTCACGGCCCGTGAGGCTACACTTCGATGCCGCGGCGAGGTAGCTCAGTTGGTAGAGCACACGGCTGAAAACCGTGGTGTCGCCGGTTCGATTCCGGCCCTCGCCACTCGCTGGGTCCAGCCTGCGGTGGGCCACCTTCTTCACATTCACATGTCTCCTGTGCCCCGCGCCGGTGGTGCGGGGGCTCCGAGTGACCGGGTTCAGGAAGATGCCTTTCCTTCCGAGGGCCGACTGACTCGCGCGAGCGCAACGCGTCGCTGAGACGGCACAAAAAACGACGTCCGGGCCGGTGCAACCGTGCCGCGAACGCCGTTTGACCGGATCCTAACCCGGCTTTGCCCGGCGCGCCAGGAACGCGGTGCCGGCGCCTACCTCGAGCTCCTCGAAATCGGTGAACCCGAGCGGCTCGAGACGGGCGCGGAGGGTCTCGGGCGGCGTCCAGATCGGCGTGCTCGACCCGGAGACGGCGGCGAACACGGTCGTTCCGCCAGGCGCCGTGACGCGGGCCAACTCCTCGAAGAACGGGATCATGTTCAGGAGGAGCACGAGGTCGAACGCGCCGTCCTCGAACGGAAGCTTCGAGGCGTCGGCGACGTCGAACCGGACGTGCCCGGCCAGCTCGGCCGGCAGCAAGGCTCGGGCCTGTTCGACCATCGCGGGCGCCAGGTCGACCCCCACGACGTCGGCCCCGGGAAACCGCTCGGCGGCGAGGCGGGCAGCCTTGCCCGTCCCGGTGCCGAGATCGAGGATCCTGCCCGGCTCGACCTGGATGCGGTCGAGAGCGACAACCAGCGGCGCAAGCCTCTCCGGCCCGATCACCTCGTCCCAGCGGGGCGCGAGCCGGTCGAACTCCGCTCGCAGCGGACGACGGAAGACCCGCCACAGCCCGGGCCTGGCGACGACGATGCGGGTCACGAGGCGCGCGAAACGGCGCCCGATCGCCTCGCGGCGGCCGTTCACCAGTCGACCGCGGAGATCTTCAGCTCGTCGCCCGCGCTCACGCCGAACATCTGCGCCGCGTTCCCGCGGTTGATCGCGAGCGAGATGTTCCAGTAGGCGTCTTCGTAGAGGACGATGTCGCCGCCCCGCACCTCCGCGAACGTGCGAGCCGTGGCGGCGTAGTAGCGCTCGAACCCGACCTCGATCTCCAGGTGGGAGCCCGACTCGATGCCGACCTGGGCGAGGTCGTCCCGGGTGAGGTTGAGCTGGACGTTGCCGAAGCGGTCGACATGAACGACGGTCGCCCGGATGCGGCGCTTGCCGATGCTCGGCGCGGGCAGGTCGATGCGAACGAGCTTGGCGCCGTCGAGGGGCGGCCCCAGCGCGCCCAGCTCGACTCCCGCAGCCAGGTGCGCCGCGGCGGGCGCGAAGACGTCGCGGCCGTGGAAGGTGTGGGCGACCGGCTCGAGCCGGTAGGCGGGATCTGCGAGCTCCACTGCCTCCTCGACGCCGCCGAGCCGATCGGCCGTGAGCACGAGAAGGCCGTTGTCCGGGCCGACGTACACGCGGCCGTCGCTCCCGCGAAGGGCGATCGCCTTGCGGTCGCTGCCCACGCCCGGGTCGACGACTGCGAGGTGGATGCCTTCCGGCATGAACGGAATCGTGCTCGCGAGCACCAACGCGCCCTCGACGACGTTGTGCGGCGCGATCCCGTGCGTGATGTCGATCACCTCGGCCTCGGGGGCGATGCGCTTGATCACTCCGCGGCACGTGCCGACGAAGTCGTCCTCGAGGCCGAAGTCCGTCAGGAAGGTGATGAACCGGCGTTCGATGCCGCGAGCTTAACGGCTGCGACCAGACCCTCTCGGTCGTGACTCTCTGCTTCGGCGACGAGCCGCAGACCCGCATCGCGCGCCTCGGCGGAGGTCACAGGGCCGATGGAGACGCACGGCGCATCGACGCCCAGGGCCGCGAGCGCGCGGGCGGCGGAGCCCGACGCGAGCACGACGAGATCGGCGGCCGGGAAGGCCTCGGGCCTGAGCTCGACCGTGCGATAGACGGGGACGAAGTCGGCGCCGAGCTCCTGCACGAGCACACCGCGCGCGCCCTCGGCCGCCGGGAACAGGACCCGCCCGGCCGGGCGCGGCAGCTCGGCGGCCAGTCCCTCCTGGGTCGAAACCTGCGCGACGAGGTCGGGCTCGACGCCCTGTTCGCGGAGGGCCTCCGCGGTTCCCTGGCCGACTGCGGCCAGCTTCGGCAGCCCGCCTTCCAGCCGCGCGAAGAGCGCGTCGACCGCACTGCGGCTCGTGAGCACGATCCAGTCGTAGCCCTCGGCGCGCAGCGGCGGCCCCGGAAGCGGCTCGATTGCCACGAGCGGGCACGTCTCGACCTCGAAGCCCTCGGCCTCGAGCGCGGCGGCGAGCGGGCGCGTCAGGGCCTCGGTCGCCGTGAGGACGACCTTCATCCGCGCAGCGCAGCCGTCGCGGACAGAAGCTCGTCCGCGAGAGCCAGCGGGTCGTCCCCCACCCGGCGCTGCACCCACGCACCGTCCTCGTCGGCGATGAGCGCCGTCAGCGAGCGGCCGTCGTGGTGGGCCGCCACGGGGGCGAGGCAGCCGCCGCCGATCCTGGCGACACATGCGCGCTCGGCTTCGACGCGGCGGCGCGTCTCGGCGTCGTCTGCGGACGCGACGAGCTCCTCCTCGCCGGCGCGGACCTGGAGGGCGACGGCGCCCTGCCCGGCCTCGGGAAGCAGCTCCTCGGGCGAAAACCGGTAGCCGATCTCTGCAGCGAGCCCGAGCCGGTCGAGGCCTGCCGAGGAGAGGACGATGGCGTCGAGCCCGCGCTCGCCCATCTTCCGCAGGCGCGTGTCGACGTTCCCGCGCAAGGGCTCGACGGAGAGCGTCGGCTCGAGGGCGAGCAGCTCGGCGCGGCGGCGCGCGGAGGCGGTGCCGACGCGCATTCCCGGCCGGACGCCGTCCGCGCCGCAGAGAGCGTCCCGTGCATCCTCGCGAGGCAGGTACGCGCCCACGGCCAGACCGGCCGTGTTCGTCGACGTCATGTCTTTGGCGGAGTGGACGGCGGCATCGATCCGCCCGGCGAGGAGGGCCTCCTCGATCTCCTTCACGAAGACGCCGCGCTCGCCGATCTCCCCGAACGGCTTCGAGCGGTCCCGGTCGCCCGCGGTCGTCATCGGGACGATCGCGACGTCCACGTCGAGGTACACGACCCGCAACGCGTCCGCCGCGAGCTCGGCCTGAATGAGCGCGAGCCTACTGCCGCGGCTGCCGAGCCGGACCATCGCGCTCCTCGAGCCCGAAGAGGTGTCGCACGGCGTCCGCGTACAGGACGCCGTCGGCCGCGGCTGCTGCTTCCTTCATGCGCACCGTCGGCTGGTGCAGGAGCTTCGCCACGATCTGGCTCGTCAGGGCCTCGACGGCGCGCCGCTGGCTCGGCGAGAGAGACGCCAGACGCCCTTCGACGCGGTCGAGCTCCTCGCGCCGGATCGACTCGGCACGCGCGCGCAGCGAGGCGATCGCGGGCACGACGTCCAGCGAGAGCTGCCAGGCGCGGAAGGCGTCGGCCTCCTCGCCGACGATCGCCTCCGCGCGCACGGCCTCCTCGCGACGACCGGCGACGCTTTCCGCAACGACCCGCTCGAGGTCGTCGATGTCGTAGAGGTAGCAGCCCTCGAGGTCGTTGATCGCCGGGTCGAGGTCGCGCGGCACGGCGATGTCGATGAAGAAGACGGGCTTGCCGCGACGCTCCCGCATCGCGCGGGCGACCTGGTCACCGGAGAGCATGAGCCCTTGCGAGCCCGTCGAAGCGACGACGACGTCCACGTGCGCGAGCTCCTCCTCCACCGCGTCGAGGCCGACGGCACGACCGCCAAAGCGACGCGCGAGGGCTTCGGCCCTTTCGGGCGAGCGGTTCGCGACGACGATCTCGCCGACGCCTCGGGAGATGAGATTGGCGGCCGTCAGGTCGGCCGTCTTGCCCGCGCCGATGAGGAGGATTCGCCGTCCCTCGAGGTCCTCGAAAACGCGCTCGGCGAGCTCGGCGGCCGCCGAGGACACGGAGGCCGGGTTCTCGCCGATCGCCGTCTCCGTCCGCACGCGCTTGCCGACCCGCAGCGCCTGGCGGAAGAGGCGGTGGAGCGTCGAGCCGGTCGTCCCTGCCTCGCGACCCGCCTCGTAGGCTTCGCGCACCTGGCCGAGGATCTGCGCCTCGCCGGGCACCATCGAGTCGAGCCCCGCGGCGACCCGGAAGAGATGGACGGCGGCGGCCTCGTCAGTGACCGTGTAGAGCGCGGGCGCCAGCTCGGAGTGCGCGAGCCCCGAGAGAGCCGAAAGCTCCCCGTAGATTCGCTCCTCCACGTCCGCCGGGTCGGCGTCGACCGCGTAGACCTCCGTGCGGTTGCACGTCGAGAGCACGACCGCCTCGGAGCCGCGATCCGACAGCCGCTCGAGCGCTCCGCGCCGAAGGTCGGCGTCGTACGCGAGCAGCTCCCGCAGCTCCACCGGAGCGCGCTGATACGAGGTGCCGACGAGTACGAGTCTCACTAGAAGTGCGCGAAGGGGGTGAGGACGAGGCGGACGAGGACGACGAGCAGGAAGCCGGCGAGCGCGAGGTACGCGGTGCGGCGGCCGCGCCAGCCCGCCTCCCAGCGGAGAACGAGGAAGCCCGCGTAGACGCTCCACGTCAGGAGCGTCACCGCCATGGTGGCATCGAAGGCGGCGGCCTCCGGCTCGAGCCGGGCGAGGCCGACCCCGACGCCGAGCGTGAGCGCAGGCAGCGCCACCATGATCGTCCGGACGGTCAGGGAATCGAGCGTCTCGAGCGACGGAGAACGGAGCCGCAGGACGCCGGGGCTGCGCCGCTTGAGCCTGCGCTCCTGCCAGAGATAGAGCGCGGCGAGGCTCGCGGCGAGGGTGAAGCCGGCGAAGGCGGCCAGGATCAGGCCGACGTGGAAGGTGAGGAAGACGGCGCCGAACTCGCTCCGCGCGGGCTTCCCCACGCCGCCCGCCACCCAGGCGAGCGCGAGCAGGAGCGCCGCGAGCGGCATGACCGCGAGCCCGAGGAGCCGGAAAGGCGCCCGGCAGCCCCAGATGAGATACACGCCGACGCACATCCAGACGAACAGGTTGAGCGAGCCCGCCCACGTCCCCCACGGGAAGCCGTCCGCGTGCGCGGCCTGCGCCACGAGCAGCGCGGTCTGGGCGAGCCAGCCCAGGCGCACGCCCCAGATCGCATAGCGAACGAGCCGTCCGGGCCGCACCGTGTCGCCTGCGTAGGCGACAGCCGCCTCCGTGTAGCCGGCGAGCGCGGGCCAGAAGAGCAGCAGCGCGATCTCGGTCACGGAGCGACCTCCTCGCGGTCCGGCTCGGGTGTGGGCTCGGCATCGCGTCGCCGGCGTGCCAGCTCCGCCAGCTCCCCGACCTCCCGCTCGAGCCTGGAGAGCTTGAACGCGTAGATGACGAGGTAGACGAGCAGGACGCCGAGAACGACGAGGTAGGCGGCGGTGACGTACTTCTCGGCGGAGCTCACGACAACGCTTCCCGCAGCTCGCGCAGGCGCTCGTCGACCCGCTTGCCGGTCAGCTCGTTGACGTAGAGCGAGGCGGCGAGGGCGAGCGTGCCCGCGAAGCAGATGACGAAGGTGAGGAGCTGGCTCCCGGCGAGGTTCGAGCCGACGTCGCGGTCGAACACGACGGGATGGATCAGCCCCTCGGCGAGCCGGATCGCAAGGAAGCTGACCGGGATCAGCACGACACCGAAGAGCGCGTACACCGCCGACATCCGCGCCCGCCGCGGCCCCGGCTCGACCGAGTAGCGGAGCATGAAGTAGGCCGAGTAGAAGAGGAAGAGCACGAGGAAGAGCACCAGCTGCCGCTCCCCCCAGCTCCACCAGACCCCCCAGGACGTCCGCGCCCAGATCGAGCCGGTCACGAGCGTCAGGATCCCGAAGATCACGCCCATGTGGACGGCCGTGTAGCTCTCCAGGTCGTAGCGGTCGTTGCGGACCCAGAGGAGCCGCAGCGCCTTCCAGGCGGCCCAGCCGAAGCAGGCATACGCGGTGAGCGCGACTGGGACGTGGATGTAGAAGATCCGCTGGCGGAACCCCTCGAGCGGCGCGTCGGGCACCCAGTAGAACGCGAGGGCCAGCCCACCGAGGAGCAGGACGGACGCTGCGACCGCGAGCGCGACCGCGTTGTTATTCCGTAACGACGTACTCAAAGCTCGCCCAGGACAGGATCGCAAAGATGACGTCGTAGAGAGCGAGGAAGCCGAGGAAGCGGCCGGGGTCGTCGGAGATCGAGGCGCCGACCCCACCGACCACGATCGGAATCGCGAGCGGCAGGAGCAGCAGGGGAAGAAGCAGCTCCCGCGCCCGGCTGGCAGCCGCCATCGCGGCAAGGAGTGTGCCCACGGCGGCGAGCCCGAGGTCGGCCAGCACCACGGCGACGACCAGCTCCCAGGTGAGCGGCTCGAAGAAGAGCGCGAACACCGGCAAGGCGACGACCTCGGCGAGCGCGAGGAACGTGACCACGGCGATCGCCTTTCCCAGCCAGATGGCGCTGCGGTCGCAGGGCGCGAGGATCAGCCCGTCGAGCACCCGCTGGTCGCGCTCGGCCGCAAAGGCGCGGGTGAGCCCGAGGATGGCGGTGAAGAGCAGCGCCACCCAGAGCAGCCCGTACGCAGCCTCCTCCTCGGTGCCCGCCGGCAGCGAGAAGCTGAAGACGACGAGCGTCGCGACGACGAAGAGAACCATGGAGAGGAACGTGTCCCGCGAGCGAAGCTCGAGCCGCAGATCCTTGCGCGCGAGCGCGCTCACGTCGGCGAGGTAGTTCATGCCAGGGATAGGCGGCCCGTCGCAAGCGTGGCCACGCGCTCCGGCTCGTGGGTGGAGACAACGAGCGTCCGCTCGCCGGCAAGGGCCGCGAGCTCGGCGTCGAGGAGCGCCGCGCCCGCCTCGTCCAGGCCCGCATAGGGCTCGTCGAGGAGCAGCAGGTCGGGGTCGTGCAACAGCGTCCGGCACAGCGCGAGCCGCTGCTGCATCCCGCGCGAGAAGGCCGACACGCGCTCGTGCCTGGCCTCCCAGAGCGCGAAGCGCTCGAGGAGCATGCCGATCCGCTCCCGTCGCTCGGGAACGTGGTAGAGCCGCCCGTAGAGGTCGAGGTTCTCGAGCGCGGTCAGCTCGCGGTAGACGAGCGGCTCGTGCGCCAGATACCCCAGACGACCGCGCTCGACGGAGACCTCGAGCTCGCCGGCGGTCGGGGCCAGCAGCCCGGCGCAGAGCGCCAGCAGAGTCGACTTCCCCGAGCCGTTCGGGCCGGTGACGACGAGGAGGTCGTGCTCGCTCACCTCGAGGTCGAGGTCGCGCAGCACGCGCTTCGTCCCGAAGCTGCGGCCGAGGCCGCGCGCCCGGATCACGCGAGCACGTCCAGGAGGACGAACGCGAAGAAGGTGACGCTGATGACGCCGTTCATGGTGAAGAAGGCAGCGTCGAGCCGGCTCGTGTCGCGCGGCGACACGAGCGAGTGCTCGTAGACGAGCAACCCGGCGACCGCGACGACACCGAGCCAGTAGAAGAGACCCGCGTCGAGCGCGAAGCCGGCGGACGCGAGGAACGCGACCGTGGCGATGTGGCACGAGCGCGCAACGGCAAAGGCCGCGGGGACGCCGAATCTCGCAGGCAGCGAGTGCAAGCCGTGGGCACGGTCGTGCTCGAGATCGAAGAGCGCGTAGAGCACGTCGAACCCGGCCACCCAGACCGCGACGGCGGCGCCGAGGAGCCACGCTTCCAGCGGCATGTCGTTCGTGATCGCGGCCCAGGCCCCGACCGGCGCGAGGCCGTCCACGGCGCCGAGCCAGAAGTGCGAGAGCCAGGTCGCGCGCTTCAGGTACGGGTAGATCACGAAGCCGACGACGGGGATCGGCCACAGCCAGCGCACGATCGGCGCGAGCTGGTAGACGGCGATCAAGAAGACCGCCAGCGAGGCGGCCGAAAAGAGCGCAACGTGCCACGGCCGGAGGGCCCCGCTCGGCAGCTCACGGCCGGCCGTGCGCGGATTGCGGGCGTCGATGCCGGCGTCGATCAGGCGGTTGAGGGCCATGGCCAGGCTGCGCGCCCCGACCATCGCGACCGTGATCCAGAAGAGGTCGGCCCCTCCGGGCACGCCGTCGACCGCCAGGAACGCGCCGATGTACGCGAACGGCAACGCAAAGATCGTGTGCTCGAACTTGACGAGCGAGAGGAAAAGCCTCGGGTAGCGGAGTACAGCCGTCGTCATGTCTGCCGGTGGGCCGTCTGCTCTCCGGCGAGCAGCCCGAGCGCGTGGCCGAGCGCGGGCCGCAGCACCTCGAAGCCGTCGCGCGCGCCGCCGGGCGAGCCGGGGAGGTTGACGACCAGGGTCGAGCCCACGACGCCGGCGACGCCGCGGGAGAGAAGGCCGTGCGGCGTCTTCGCGATCGAGTCCGCACGCACCGCCTCCGCGATTCCCGGCGCGACGCGATCGAGCACGTCCGTCGTGGCCTCCGGCGTCACGTCCCGCGGGCCGAAGCCCGTGCCGCCGGTCGTGAGGACGACGCGAGCGGACGAGGCGAGCTCGCGGACGGCTGCGCCGATGGCCGCACGCTCGTCGGGGACGACGCGCCGCTCGACCTCGTAGCCCTCCTCGGCGAGGAGCTCGGACAGCACGTCGCCGCTGCGATCCTCGCGCTCGCCGGCCGAGACACCATCCGAGACGGTCAGGACTGCCGCCCTCAGGAGACGGCCTCCTTCGTCTTCTCGAGCAGGCGGACATCCTCGACGACCATCTCCTTGTCGATTGCCTTCGCCATGTCGTAGACGGTGAGTGCGGCGACGGTCGCCGCGGTCAGCGCCTCCATCTCGACGCCGGTCTGCGCGGTCGTCTCGGCACTCGCCTCGATCTCGACCCCGCCTTCGCCCACCTCGAGCCGAACGTCCACGTGGCTGAGCGGTAGCGGATGGCAAAGCGGGATCAGCTCGGCCGTGCGCTTCGCGGCCATGATCCCGGCGACCTGCGCCGTGGCCAGAGCGTCGCCCTTCGGAAGCGCCCGGAGCCGCTCGGCCGTCTCGGGCCGCATGCGCACGAAAGCCCGCGCAACCGCGCGGCGGCGGGCGGCCGGCTTGGCGCCCACGTCCACCATGTGGATCGCGCCGCTCTCGTCGACGTGGCTGAGCTCGTCGTTCACGCCGGTAAGAGTACGCCGGACGCTACGCCGGAAGCGGCGAGGCGAGCGAGTCCCGGGCCTCGTCGAGGTCGGCGAGCTGGCCCGCGATCCAGGCGAGGATGTCGTTCTCGCGCACGTGGTCCGCGATCGCCTCGCGCCGGCGGCGGCGCTCGTCGGCCGCCATGGACAACGCCTGGTGCAGCGACTCGGCCTGCCCGGCCACGTCGAACGGGTTCACGGTCAGCGCCCACTGCCCGAGCTCGTCGTGGGCGCCGGCGTTCTCCGAGAGGACGAGCACCCCGTCGCGGGTGTTGACGAGCGGCGCCTCCTTGGCCACGAGGTTCATCCCGTCGAAGATCGCGTTCACGAGCAGGACGTCGAACTGCTTGTAGGCGGCCACCGCCTGCGGGAAGTTGTCCTGGATCTGGAGGTCGAGAGGGACCCAGCCCTCCCGCTGGAAGCGGTCGTTGACCACCCGCGCTGCGCGCTGGATGGCGCCGAGGTACTCCGCGTACTCGGGGATATCCTGCCGCGACGGGTCGAGGAGCGCGAGCATCTGGACGCGCCCGTGCATCTCCGGGTGGGCGTCGAGGTAGAGCTCGTACGCACGGAACCCGCGCACGACGTTCTTCGACGGGTCCGTGCGGTCGACGCGGAGGACGAGGAACTCGGGCCGCTCGGCCTCGATCGCCGCTTCCAGCTCGAGGACGGCCTCGCTCTCGGCCACCTCGTCGAACTCGTGCGGGTCGACCGAGATCGGGCGCGCACGGACGTGGGCGACGTGCCCGCCGATGCGGATCTCCGAGGCGGCCGCGTCGGGCTCGACGTCCAGGATCTCGGCACAGCAGCGCAGGAAGTTCTGGCTCCAGCGGCGGGTGTGGAAGCTGACGACGTCGCTCGCCAGCAGTCCCTCGTGGATCGCGCGCCGGATCGTTTCGGGAAGGACCCGCCAGTAGTCCGGCATCGGCCACGGGATGTGGATGAAGTGCGAGAGAAGCGCAGTCGGGGCGCGCTGCCGGACGAGGCCCGGCGCGATGTAGAGGTGGTAGTCGTGAAAGGACACGGCGGTGTCCGGCTGCCGCTCCAGCTCCCCGACGACCGCGTCGGCGAAGTCCCGGTTGACCGCGACATAGCCCTCGTTCCACGCATGGTGGAGCCCGTGGTCGACGTCCGGCGCGCTCGCGAGGCTCCAGAGATAGTGCTGGATGAACCACAGCATCGGGTTCGCGATCACGTTGTAGTACCAGTCGTAGGCCGAGGGGTCGTGCGCGACGAGCCGTAGGCGGTAGGGCGCGCCCCCGCGCGCTGTCTCCTCGATCGCCTCGCCTCCCGCCTCCTCCGCGACCACGCGGTCCTCCTCGGATATCGCGCTGGCAACCCACGTGACGTCGTGGTGCTCGACGAGGCTGCGAAGCGCCGTGACGAGGCCGCCGCCGCCTCGCCTCGCGATGCGCTCCCCGTCCGTGCCGCGCTCGAAGACGACAGGGCCGCGGTTCGAGACGACGATGAGCTTGCGCCGGGTCGCCATCCCGGACACCCTAACGGGCGCGCTCGTTCAGCCCGATCGCAGCGCGGTCACGAGCTCCGACACGGCCTCGCCGTTGCCGGAGAGGTCGTTGAAAAGCGCCAGCCAGTCGCGCAGGAGGCGCGGCGTGAGGAAGTTGCGTCGGACGTACTCCTTGCCGCGAAGCGCCATGGCACGTGCCTCGACCGGGTCTTCGAGGATCGCGAGCGTCGCCTCCGCGCACTCCTCGACGGAGCCCACGAGGTAGCCGGTCTCCCGGTCCTGGATCTGGGCGACGATGCCGCCCACGCGTCCGGCCACGGTCGGCCGGCCCTTCCAGAGCGACTCCGTCACGGTCAGGCCGAAGCCCTCCCGGATCGACTTCTGGAGAACAGCCGCCGAGTGCACCTGGAAGGCATTGACCTCGACCGACCCGACGTTGTTGAGGTTCGAAAGGATGAAGATGTCCGGGTCGCCGGCGGCGGCCTCGACGGTGCGGTTGTAGTACTCCCAGCCCTCGGGGTCGTCGTGTGCCATCGAGCCGACGAGCGCGAGCTGGACGTCGGGGTGCGACTCGCGCACGATCCGATACGCCTCGATCACCCCGAGCGGGTCCTTCCAGGGGTCGAAGCGCGAGACCTGAGTGATCAGCGGACGGGCAACGTCGATCCCGAACTGGTCGACGATGTACGCAGCGTCCTCGGTCGAGAGAGCCATGTTCTTGGGGGCGAGCGGATCGATGGCCGGCGGCCAGATCCAGGCGGGCGGCAACGCGTCGGCGTCCGGCACGTACTCCTGCCGGTGGAAGATGGCGGCGTCGTGGAGGCCGAGCGACGGCAGGAGGAAGTCGAGCACCTGCGGGTTCGGCGTCGAAAGGTCGATGTGGCAGCGCCAGATCCAGTGGTCGGCGTGGTCGCGCGCGTGCTCGATCATCCCGGCCGGCTGCGGGTCGTGGACGATCACGAAGTCGTACTCGCCCTCGAGCGCCTCGGCGTTCATCGCGTTGTAGCGACGGAAGATCTCCTGCTGCTCCTCGGTCAGCCCGGTCGGGTCGCCCTGGAGCGCGTTGTGGATCGTCTTCGTGACGTCGAAGAACTCGTCCTGCCCGTAGATGACCTGCCACTCCGCCTCGAGCCCGGCGTCGCGCATGAGCGGCACGAGCGTGTACAGGATCTCCGCCACGCCGCCCCCGAACGCGGTGGCCGAGAGGTGCAGCACGCGCTTGCCCGCGAGCGGCTCCGCCAGGGCGCGGATCTCGTCCATGAGGCCTCGCGCGGCGATCGAAGCGTAGTCCCCGAGGTACTTCGTCCCGACGTTGACGGCCTGTAGCTGCACGGCGGCGGAGGATACCGCGCGCCGCGGCTCTTACCCGAGGGTCTTGGTGAAGCGCAGGCAGGATCCGGTCCCGCCGGAGCGCGGACGGATGGTGAAGTCATCCGTGAGCGCGCGGATGATCGCGATGCCGAGCCCGCCCTCGTCGAGCTCGCCGGTCTCCACCTCGAGCAGGTCGGGATCGAACCCCTCGCCGTCGTCCGAGACCTCGACCGCAAGGCGGTCGACAGCCAGCTCGTAGCGGATCTCGACGGCGCCGTCCCGCCCACCGTCGTAGGCGTGGCGGATCGAGTTCGAGCACGCCTCCGTCAGTGCGAGCTTCATGTCCGCGATCACTTCCGGCTCGACCGCGAGCGGTCGGAGGAGCCCGCTGAGGGCGAGCCGCCCCAGCGCGATGTACTCGGCTCTCGCCGGGATCACAAGCGAGACGATGCTCGCTGAGGTTCCGTTCTCCGTCAGCACGCGTGTATGCGCCGCAGGCGCGATCTGATGCGGGCGAAATCTAGCTGTACGAGCAGGTTCAGGGTCGTGAGACGGCTCGTACCCGTACATCGGGACGCGGAAACCGCGCGAGACGGGCCCGCGTGACCTCGACGGCCTCGGGACTCGAGTCGAGGAGGACGAAGCGGCGGCCCAGCTCCGCGCAGACCGCCCCGAGCGTTCCGGAGCCCGCGAACGGGTCGAGGCACCAGTCTCCGGGCCGCGTGGAGGCCTGCACCATGCGTCGCACGATCCCCTCCGGCTTCTGCGTCGGGTAGCCGGTCTTCTCCTTACCGGTCGGAGAGACGATCGTGTGCCACCAGACGTCGGTCGGCAGCTTTCCCCGCGCCGCCTTCTCGGCCGTCACCAGGCCCGGCGCCATGTACGGCTCCCGCACGACCGTCTCGGCGTCGAACCAGTACTGCCCGGGATCCTTGACGTAGACGAGGATCGTGTCGTGCTTCGCAGGCCAGCGCCGCCGCGGCCGCGCACCGTAGTCGTAGGCCCAGACGATCTCGTTGAGGAAGCACTCTCGCCCGAACAGGTCGTCGAGGAGGACCTTCGCGTAGTGCGCCTCGCGGTAATCGAGGTGGAGGTAGAGCGTCCCCGTCGGTGCCAGGACCCGGCGCAGCTCCCGCAACCGCGGCTCGAGAAACCCGAGGTAGTCGTCGAAGCTGTCGGCGTAGGACGACTCGCCGACCACGCGCGTCGAGTAGCGACGCCCGCCGAACCCGACGCGGTCACCGTCCGGGTCCGCCGTAGTCGAGACGGTCCGTCGGCGCTGGGCTCGTCCGGTGTTGAACGGCGGATCGGCGTAGACGAGCTGGAAGAGGCCGTCGTCGAAGTCGGGGAGGAGCGCAAGGTTGTCCCCGAGCAGAACAAGATCCTCGCCGGGCGGCGGCACCCGGTCGAGTGTAGAGGCGCTACCGGTTGAGCCTGGGCGGCGACGCCGGGCGCTCGCCGAGGACGACGGTCACGGAGCGGCGCTCCCCGTCGCGCAGGATCGTCAGCTCGACCTCCTGGTCGGGCAGGAGGCGCTGGGTCACGGCGCGGACGACGTCCTCCGCGGAGTCGACCGGCTCGCCGTCGATGGCGATGATGAGGTCGCCGCCGACCAGAACCGGCACGCCCTCGTACTCGCGCTCCTCGCCCCCGCCCTGGAGCCCTGCCCGTTCGGCCGGGCTTCCGTCGACGACCTCCTGGACAGCCGCTCCCTTCTCGGCACCGTACTCGAGCCGGCGGGCCATGCGCGGGGTGACGGTCTGGGTCGTGATCCCGAGCCAGGCATAGCGAACGCGGCCCGTCTGGATCAGCTGCTCCATCGAGCGCTTCGCCGCGTTGATGGGGACGGCGAAGCCGACGCCTTCCGCGGTACCGCTCTCGCTGCGGATCTGCGCGTTGATCCCGACGACCTGGCCGCGGGCGTTGAACATGGGGCCGCCCGAGTTGCCCCGGTTGATGGGCGCGTCCGTCTGGATGGCGTCGATGAGGTCGTAGCTCGACGTCAGCGAGTCGATGGAGCGCTCGGTCGCCGAGACGACGCCGACGCTGAGCGAGCTCTGCTGGCCGAAGGGGCTTCCGATCGCGGCGACCGGCTCGCCGACGACGACCGCGGCCGAGTCGCCGAGCGGCACAGGGCTCACCGCATGGTTCGCGGGGTCGACCTTGAGCAGCCCGACGTCGTCGTAGAGGTCCCAGCCGATGATCTTCGCGGCGACGCGCTCGCCGTCGCGGTACTGGACGTACACGCGCGACGCGGCTTCCGGCGTCTGCGTCTCGTCCGCCTCGCCGGCGGTGGTGATCACGTGCGAGTTGGTGAGGACATAGCCGTCGTCGGAGACGACGAAGCCGGAGCCCTGGGCCTCGGACGTCAGCTGCTGTCCACCCTGGGCACCGAAGACGGCGTAGATCGTGACGACGCCGGCTGCGCGCTTCCCGTAGATCTCGCTCGCGTCGAAGTCGTTGCCGACGAGGGGCTTTGCGGCATCGCCCTCGACGGGGTTTGCGGCGGGCGTCGCGCCGTCCGGGGTCGGCACGAGCACGGTCTGCACCTGGGTCGAATCGTCGTCGAGCCACCCGACGGCTTTTCCGAGGACGAGCGCGGTCGAGCCGCCGAGCATGGCGGCGACGATTGCGATGACTGCAACGACCCCCGGGCGAATCACGTTCGACTCATCGTAGTGACGGTTTCCCGGCTCGGGAGCGTCAATTGAATTGTGGCAATCGCCACGATCCTCTTACGACGAGACCGGCTCGGCGACCTCGGCGTCACGTGAAAGCGGCCGCTCCGGGTCGAGGGGGAGTTTCAACGTGAAAACGGTGCGTCCGGGCACGGATTGCACCTCGATCGTCGCATCCATGCGGGATGCGAGCTCCGACGCGATCGCAAGCCCGAGCCCGCTCCCCGATGCCTTGCCGCCCGCGGCACGGTAGAAGCGCTGGAAGAGGTGCTCCTGGTCCTCCTCCGGGATGCCGGGCCCTCCGTCCGCGACCTCGAGCACCGCAAGACCCTCCCGTTCGTCGGCGGAGACCTGGACCGGCGTGCCGGGAGGCGTGTGCCGGATCGCGTTCTCCACGAACGCGCGGGCGATCTGCTGGACGCGGACGTCGTCGCCGAGCGCGTAGACCGCTTCGTCCCCGGCGATCGTGAGCACGTGGCCGCCTGCTTCGGCCACAGCGCGGAACTCCTCTGTCACCTGCCTGCCGGCAGCCGAGAGGTCGAAGGGCGCGATCTCGACCTCGAGCTGGCCGGCGTCGAGGCGGGAAAGGTCGAGGAGATCGGTAGCAAGCCTCGTCAGACGGTCGATCTGGTCGCGCATCTCGGCGAGGAAGTCGCGGCGAACGGCCGGATCCATGTCCTCGTCGTCCATGAGCTCGACGAAACCGCCGAGCGAGAACAACGGCGTGCGCAGCTCGTGCGAGGCGTTGGCGATGAACTCGCCGCGGGCCCGATCGAGCACGGCCAGCCGCGAGCGCATGGAGTCGAAGGCGTCCGCGAGCTGGCCGACCTCGTCGCGACCGGAGTCGCGGACCGGCGTCTCGAAGTCGCCGTCCGCAAGCCGCTCCGCGGCCGACTCCAGCCGGCGGATCCGGCGCGTGAAGAACCATGCGATGAGATAGCCGACGAGCCACGAGATCGCGAGCGCCACGCCGCCCGCGACCAGGAGGCTGCGACGGACGAGGCTGACGTTCGCCAACGCGTCGTCGAGGGGTGCCGAGACGAGCACGACGCGGTTCTGGTCCACGGGAAACGCTGCCTCCGCGTACTGCTCGCCGTCGCGGTCGGCGCGGCCCGAAGTCGCGAGCCCGCTGCTGGCGGCCTCCAGCGCCACCGGATCCACCGACAGGTCTCCCACGTTGTTGATCCGCGAGTCGGCCAGGTTCTGAAGCTGGCCCTCGGTGACCTGCTGGAGAACGCTGACTCGAACGCCGAAGCCTTCGCCCCTGGCCATCGCCAGGTTCTGGGCGGTGAAGGTATCCACCCCGCGCATGTCTCGGGCGGCTACCTGGACCGTCTCCTCGAGCTCGCGGATCTTCGCGTTGACCAGCCGGTCTTCGAGCTGCGGGACGACCGCCGCGTAGACGATGGCCAGCGCGCCGGCCACGACCAGGAAGAGGACGAGGCCGGCCTTGACGCTCAGGCTGAGAAGGGGCGGCTTCCTCACGGCGTCTCGCGGAAGCGGTAGCCGGCGCCCCGTACCGTGAAGATGAGCTCGGGCTCGGCCGGGTCGCGCTCGACCTTCTCGCGCAGATGGCGCACGTGGACGTCGATCGTGCGCGGGTCGCGGAACTCCGAGCCGCCCCAGAGCTCGTCCAGAAGCTCTTTTCGCGTGAAAACGCGGCCGGGGCTCGACGCGAGCGTGCGCAACAGCTCGAACTCGAGATACGTGAGCTGAACCGGCTCGCCGCGAGCTTCGACCGCGCGCCGGGTCGTGTCGATGCGAAGCTCGTCGATCTCGATCACCTCGGCATGCGTGCCGGCCGTCGAAAGCTGTGCCCGACGCAGAAGCGCCCGCACGCGGCTCATGAACTCGCGGATCGAGAACGGTTTGGTGATGTAGTCGTCGGCGCCGAGCTCGAGGCCGAGCACCTTGTCGCCCTCGTCGCCGCGCGCCGTGAGCATGATGATCGGCACCGCGCTCCGCTCCTCGCGCAGCCGGCGGCAGACCGCGAGCCCGTCCAGGCGCGGGAGCATGAGGTCGAGGATGACGAGGTCGATCGGCGTCTCCCGGTAGCGCTGGAGCGCCTCCTCGCCGTCGCGCGCTTGCACGACCGTGTAGCCCTCGCGTTCGAGCGGGTACGTGAGCAGTTTCTGCACCGACTCCTCGTCGTCGACGAGGAGCACCGTCGAGCGCCGTTCCATCGCCCGGCTAAGGATAGGGACGACAGAGGCCTCGACTACACTCAAGGGGCGAATGGCCGCTGAAGCGCCACGCCGTCGGCCGCGGCGCGGGTCCCTGGAGCGGCCCGTTTCGACGCGGATCTACCGGGCTGCCTGGCTGGTGGTCGCCGTGCCCCTCCTCGTGGCCGCCTTCAGCGTGGGCCAGCCCGATCCGCTCCCGGAGCCGCGCCTGCGCCCGTTCTTCGACCAGTCGACGGCCATGCAGTTCTCGCGGGAGCTCTCGAGCACCTTCCCCGACCGCTCACCGGGCTCCCTCGGCGCCGAGGGGGCGGCCGACTGGGTCGAGGACCAGTTGCGCCAGTACAAGTTCACGGTCGAACGGCAGGTCTTCACCGCCGACATCCCCGGGCGCGGCCGCGAAGAGCTCGTCAACCTCGTCGCCGTGGCGCCGCGAACCGGCGACCAGGGCGTCCAGTCGCAACGGGCGATCGCCGTGCTGGCCCACCGCGACAACCTCGGCGCCTCGCCCGGCGCCGTCGACAACGGATCCGGTACAGGCGCGCTCCTCGAGCTCGCACGCGACCTGGGAAGCGCGTCGCTCTCCCATCCGTTCATCCTCGTCTCGACCGACGCGGGCTCTCTCGGAGGCTTGGGCGCAGCACACTTCGCCGAGACTGCGCCATACGCCGACAGCCTCGCCGCCGTCGTGAACCTCGACGGCGTCGGCGGGCGGCCTGCCGCGCGCATCGAGTTCGGCGGCGACACGCCGCGGGTCTCGAGCCCGACGCTCGTCGCCACTGCCGACGCCGCCATCGCTGCACAGTCCGGCGTTGCGCCGACGCACCCGGGCGCCTTCGCGCAGCTCCTCGACCTCGCCTTCCCGTTCAGCTTCTACGAGCAGGCCCCGTTCGTCTCGCGCGGGGTCCCGGCGATCACGATCACGACGGGCACCAGCCGGCCGCCGCCGCCCGAGGGCGACTCGCTCGCGGCCCTGAGCGGCGACCGGCTCGGCGAGCTCGGCCTTGCCTCGCAATCGCTCCTCGGCTCGCTCGACGAGGCCGCCGAGGTCACGAGCGGCACGCAGTCCTACATCTACTTCGGAACCCGGCTTCTGTACGGCTGGACGCTCCAGTTCGTCCTCGTCGCCGCACTGCTGCCGTTCCTTGCGGCCACTGTCGACCTCTTCGCCCGCTGCCGCCGGCGGCACATCCCGCTCCTACCTGCGCTGCGCAGCTATCTCAGCCGGCTCGGCGTCTGGCTCTGGCTCGGCGTGGCCTTCGCGATCTTCGTGGCGGCCGGGCTGTTTCCCAGCGGAGCCGACCGGCCTCTCGGCCCGGACACCGAGGCGGCCGGGGACTGGCCCGTCGCCGCGATCGCGGCCCTGGCGGCGATCTCGGCGGTCGGCTGGCTCGTCGTCAGGCCGCGGCTCGCGCCGACCCGCTCCATCGGCCGCGCCGAAGAGCTCGGCGGCCACCTGGCGGCGATGCTCGTGCTGGGCGTCGTCTCGCTCGTGGTCGCTGCGCTGAACCCCTACTCGCTGATCTTCCTGCTTCCTTCGCTTCACGCGTGGCTCTGGCTGCCGCAGCTCAGCGACCGTGGGCGCGCCGTCCAGGTCGCGGTGTACGCGATCGGATTCCTCGGCCCGGCGCTCCTCCTCGCCTCGTTTGCATTCCGGTTCGACATGGGCTTCGACGCGATCTGGTACGTGATCGCGCTCACCTCCGTCGGCTACGTCCCGGTGGCGCTCGTAGTCGCGTTCCTCGCCTGGGGAGCGGCCGCGAGCCAGGTAGGCGCTGTGGCGCTCGGACGCTATGCGCCCTATCCCGACGCGAGCGAGCGAACGCGCGGTCCGTTCAGGGACGCCGGTCGCCAGGCTATTCTCGTCTGGCGACGGTCCCGCCGCCGGCATCTCGCAGCAGTTGACGAAGAGGCCGAGCGGGCCGAAGCTGAGTAGTGGAGGGTTGATGAAAACGCGGCGTCTCGGAACAGTCCTGATTGTGGGCGGCTTGCTCGTGCTCGCCTATGCCGCCGCGGTCCTGTTCTGGCGCGACCCGGTCACCGACGTCTACAACCGCTACCAGCAAAACAAGCTGGAATCCGCGCTCGAGCACGAGTTCGAGGCCTGGGACGCGGGCCCGCCGCCCGCGGTCGCCGACGCCGGAGACGACGACGAGGAACAGGCAGCCAATCCGGGCGCCTCCAAGGCCGCAACCTCACGCGACGCCCGCCGCTTCCTGCGCGGGCTGGAGCAGGGGCAGGCGTTCGGGCGGATCCACATCCCGCGAATCGGGGTCGAAACGGTCGTCGTCCACGGGACACGCTGGGGAGCCGACCTCTCGCGCGGCCCGGGGCACTACGAGCGAACCACGGTCCCCGGCCTCGGCAAGACGGTCGGGATCGCCGGCCACCGCACCACGTTCGGCGCGCCGTTCCGGAAGATCGACAAGATCGAGGTCGGCGACGAGATCACGCTGGACATGCCCTACGCCACCTTCCGCTACCGCGTCTTCAAGCACGAGATCGTGGACGACGACGACTGGAGCGTGATCCGCAACCGCGGCTTCGACACGCTCATGCTCTCGGCGTGCCACCCGCTCTACGGTGCCTCCGAGCGCTGGATCGTCTACGCGCGCCTGGCGGCCGTGCAGCCGCGCAAGGGCGAGGCGTACACGCTCGCCGCGGCCGGCTAGAGCTCGAGATAGCGCACGGCCGAGCCTGCGGCGATCTCGCCCTCACCGGCCTCGACCCAGACGAGCGCGTTCGCCCGGCCCGCCCGCACGATCATGTGCGACTCCTGGCCGGAGAGCGGCTCGAGAACGTCCTCGTCGCCGTCGCGCCGCCGCGCCGCTCGCACGAGCTCGTCGCGGTCGGCGTTTCGCCGCACCGCAGCGCCGAGCTTCCCGCTCCTGAAGGCGGGGAGTGGATCCGGCAGGCCGAGGAGCGCGTTGATCGCGGGTCGCACGAGCAGCTCGAACGTGGCGAGCACCGACACGGGGTTCCCGGGGAGGTTGAAGACAAGGTGGTCGCGGCGAACCCCGAAGGCCACCGGCTTCCCCGGCTTCATCTTCACGCCCCAGAAGAGCTCCTCGACGCGAAGCTCGGCCTGGACCTTGCGGACGAGATCGTGAGGGCCGACCGAGGCGCCGCCGGTGGTCACGAGCATGTCGAAGCCGAGCAGCGCGCGCTCCATCGTGCGCCGGTGCTCCTCCTCGTCGTCGGCGACGACCCCGAGCTGGGCCGGCACCGCCCCGGCGAGCCCGAGCGCGGTCGCGAGCAGCAGGCCGTTCGACTCGTAGATCTGACCGGGCTCGAGTGTCTCGCCGGGCTGGCGCAGCTCCGAGCCGGTCACGAGGATCCCGACGCGGGGCCGTTTCGTGCACTGCACCTCGGAGACGCCGGCAGCCCCGAGCGCGCCGACCTGGCCGGGCCCGAGGACGACACCCGGCTCGAGCACCGTCTCGCCGGCACGGACGTCCCCTCCGGGATCCCGCACGTTCGCGCCGGCCGCCACCGGAGAGGCAACGGCGAGGCCCTCCTGCGTCTCCTCGACGACCTCGATCGGAACGACCGCGTCCGCCCCCTCGGGGACGACGCCGCCCGTGGCGATGCCCATCGCCTCGCCCGCACCCAGAGGACGTGAGGCCGGGCTGCCCGCGGCGACCCGCTCGACCACCGGAAGAACGACGGGCGCCGACGCGGTGTCGGCGGAGCGGAGCGCATAGCCGTCCATCGCGGAGCTCGCAAACGGCGGCAGGTCGACGACGGCCGCGGCGCTCTCCGCGAGGACCCGTCCGGTCGCCCGCTCGATTGGCACGCGCTCCGCCTCCAGGGGCTTCGCCCGCTCGAGGACGAGACGCTGCGCCTCGGCGACGGAGATCAGCTCGGCCACGACGGCGTACGGTAGTTCACTAGATGGGGACCGCGTCCCGCAGGAGGTACGCGGAGAGCGCGAGGGCGAGCACCCGGGCAGTCCGGTCCTCCTCGACCGCGGCGAGCGGAACGGCCCAGACCGCGTACCAGGGCACGAGCCACGACGTGCAGACGAGCAGGAGCCCCGCGGTCAGCGCCAGCCGGGCCCGGCCGCGCCAGGCCTCCCGCAGAAGCCAGACGTACGCGACCGCGAACGCCGCCGCGAACGCACCGGCCACGACTCCCTCGGGGAGGCCGAGGCTCGCGATGCGCACCGGGATCGCGTACCACGCACGGTCCTCGGCCAGGTTCGTGGCCAGCGGCCCGGCGGCTCCTGCCCACTCGAGGCCGTAGAGCAAAGTGGCAATCGCCACGATCACCACGGCAGCCACTGCGAGGCCGCGATGGTCGATCTTCCGGCCCGTGCGGCGCGCCTCGAGCAGCCGGAGCGGCAGGAAGAGGACCGGCACCCACTTGATCGCGATCGCCGCAGCCCACGCGACACCGGCCAGCGCCCTCCTTCCCGACGCCGCCAGCGCGAGCGCGCCGAGGACGAAGGCCATCATCCACGCGTCGTTGTGGCCGCCCCCGGCGAAGTGAATGGCCAGCAACGGGTTCCAGCCCACGAAAGCCGCGGCGAAGGAGGGTCGGGACGAGAGCCTCGCCGCCAGCAGGACGAGCGCGACCATCGCAAGAGCCGAGAGCGTCCTGTACGTCCACGCAGCGGCGTCGGAGGAGTCGCCGACGGCCTCGGCATGGACCTCCGACACGAGGGTGAAGCCCGGGCCGTAGACGGACGTCGTGTCGTACCAGTACGAGCCCATGAGCGGATAGGCGGGATCGTCCGGGTAGTCGCTGGGGACGTCGACGTACGGGTTGCCGTCGTGCACCGCGGCGATGCGTCCGTAGTCCCAGTACGTGTAGACGTCCGTCGAGAGGAGGACCGGGCCCGCGAGCGGCAGAAGCTGAACGGCGCAGGCCAGCACGATCACCGCTCGAAGCCGAACACGTGCGCCGGCGCGGCTGAGGACGAGTAGCCCGGCCAGATAGCTCGCGAATGCGGCGACCATCGCCGCGAGGTAGAGCCACGCCCAGGTCGTGTCCCCGCCGTCGTGCTCGGGCACGAGCGGCGAGCTCTCCGGATATGCGAACGCCACGGCCGCCGCGACGAGCGCGAGGACGAGCGCTCCCGCGACGAGCGCCCAGCCTGTTTTAGCCGGGACTGGTGGTGGTCGGAGGCTCAGTCGTCGTCGGCGGAGGCTCGGTGGTGGTCGGCGGCCCCGTCGTGGTCCCCGGCTTGTTTTTGTCCTTGTCCTTCTTCGGCTTCGGCGGCGGCGGGGGCGCCCCGAAGTTCGCGTACTCGAGATCCTGGCTCGTCCAGATCGCCGGGTGCTTGGGCTCCGGCCAGCTCAGATAGGGCAGGCTGCCGAAGGCGCCCTGCATGAAGAGGTGCCAGATGTCCGCCGGGAACGTCCCGCCCGCGACCGTGATCCCGTGGACACTGTTCATCTCGATCTGCGCGTTCTGGTAGCCGACCCAGACGACGGTCGAAGCACGCGGGGTGTAGCCCGCGAACCAGGCGTCGACGTACTCGTCGGTCGTGCCGGTCTTGCCTGCCGACGACGGATCGCCGTAGTAGGCGCCGACGCCCGTCCCGCCGGTCATGTTGCTCTGGAGGATCTCCGTCACCGCCATCGCCTGGCCGTCGGTGAGAACACGGCGCCGCTTGGGCTTGCCCCAGCGAGCGGTCCTGTCGACCTCGCCGCTCGCCAGCACGACCTTCTTGATCGCCATCGGCTCCGAGAAGATGCCGCCGGCGGCGAGGGTCGCGTAGGCGGAGGCCATCTCGAGCACGGAGACCGAGTTCGACCCCAGCCCGATCGAGGCAACCGGGAGGAGCTTCGTCTTGATCCCCATGCGCCGCGCAGTCCTGGCGACGTTCTCCGGGCCGACGTCGAGCGTCAGGCGCGCGTAGACGGTGTTGTCCGAGCTGAGCGTCGCGCTCGAGATCGGCACGGAGCCGAGGTACGAGTGGCTGTACGTGGCCACGTCCCACGCCTCCGAGTTCGGGTCTGGCTGCCAGTGGAGCGGCGCTGAGAGATAGCTCGTCGAGAACGGGTTGATCCCCTGGCGCACGGCCTCCACCAGGACGAAGGTCTTGAAGGACGACCCCGACTGGCGCTTGCCCTGCGCCGCGATGTTGAACTCGAGGTTCTTGCGGCCGGGCACGACCGAGGTCATCGCACGGATGGCGCCGTTCTTCGGGTTGATCGACACGATCGCCGAGGCCGGATCGCCCGGCGCGCCCAGCGTGTTCCGCATCGCCTGTACGGCGAGCTTCTGGAAGCGCGGGTTGATGGTCGTGTAGACCTTGAGCCCGCCGCCGCGCACGGTGGAGGCGCCGTACTTCTCGATCAGGAGCTCGCGCACGTAGCCGAAGAAGAACGGCTCGCGGATCTTCGTGTAGATCTGCCCGGCCTTCAGCTCGAGCGGCGTGTTCACGGCGTCGACATAGGTCGCCAGGTCGATGTAGCCGGCGGCCTTCATGGCCGCGAGCACCTCGTTGCGCCGCCGGAGCGCCTCCTCGGGCTTCTTGAAGGGGTCGTAGATGGAGGGCGCCTGCGGCATCCCTGCGATCAGCGCCGCCTGGACGAGGTTCAGGTTCTTCGCGGGCTTGGAGAAGTACGTCTGCGCCGCCGCCTCCGCCCCGTACGCGTGGCTGCCGAAGTACACCTGGTTCAGGTAGGTCTCGAGAATCTTCTCCTTGCGCCAGCGCTTGAGCTCGGCGCCGGTAATGGCAGGCTGCGCGCCCCAGAGCAGCGGCAGGCCCTCCTCCTCGAGCTTGATCGCCAGGCAGGCCTCCTTCGTCTTGCGCTGCCAGGAGACCTCGTTGCCGATGTAGAGGTTGCGGACGAGCTGCTGGGTGAGGGTCGAGCCGCCCTGGACGATCTCGCCGCTCTGGAGGTTCTTGACCGCCGCGCGCACGATGCCCTCGTAGTCGATCCCGGAGTGCGAGTAGAAGCGCCGGTCCTCGATCGCAACCGTCGCCTGCGCGAGGAGCGGGGACATCTGGTCGAGGGCGACCGGCTGGCGGTTCTTCTCTGCGGGGATGGCACCGAGCACGCTGTTGTCGGCCGCGTAGACGAACGAGTTCTGGCCGATCGACACCGGCCGCAGCGATTCGAGCGAGCAGCTGTTCCTGAAGGCCTGCGCGCCGGTGAACGCGGCGGCGACGAGAACTGCGGCTCCGCCCAGGAAGATGGCGAGGAGCGTTACGAGGATGAAGCGGCGCGACTGCGCGCGGTCGCGGCGGCGGCGGTCGCGGCGGCGGCGGCGCTGGCGGTTGTCGATCGCCCGGCCGTTTCCGTTGCCGTGGCCGTTGCGGCCGTTCTTCCCGTTTTTCCCGTTCTTGCCGTTGCGGCCGTTCGCGGTCATACGTACACACCCTCCGAGCGAAGGCGTTCGACTGATTTGCGCCGCAGAGCGGAGGAAAGGTCCGCCGCAGCTTCGGCGTTGCGCGCCCACCCCTCCACGGTCACAACAGCTCCGCTCGAGTCAAGCTGGGTCACGTGAACGGTGGGCTCCTTCTCAGTCATGTTCTCGGCAAGACCTTGGGCTTCCTCAAGGAGAAGTGTGATCACTCGATCGAGGTCGGCGGTGAGGGGCACCGCGACCCGGACAGCGACCAGGTGCTCGGAGCCCGCAATCGTCGCGTTCCTGATGGTATCGGAGGCTAGCTTGGCGTTCGGAACGTAGTAGCGGGCACCGTCGCCGGCGCGGATGACCGTGTAGGTCAGCCCGATCTGCTCGACGGTCCCGGACGCGCCGGCCACTGACACGCTGTCGCCGAGCCGGAGGGGCTGCGCGAACGCGATCAGGATGCCCGCGATGAAGTTCGAGAGCGTCGACTGGGCGGCGAGGCCGAGCACCAGCGCGATCACGGCCGAGGACGCGAGGATGCTGCCTGCCACCGCACGCACCTGCGGGAAGACGAGCAGCGCGCTCAGGACGCCCACGCCGACCACGACGGCGAGCGCGCTCCGGCGAACGACGTGGTAGATCGTCAGCGTCTCCGGCCGCAGCGTGTAGCGGCGGGAGATCATGCGGTCGACGGCCCAAGCGGCGATGAACGTCGCGATCAGGACGACGCCGGCGATGATGGCACGCTGAATCCACTCGTCCATGGCTGGGGAGTTCTCTAGAAGGGGAGCGGCTTCCTGCCCGCGAACCCGTCCTCGGGCGAGTGCCAGAAGGCCACATCGGGCTCGCCGAGCTCCCAGCAGAGGAGCACGGTGTCGCCGTTCTCGGGGTGCCGGGCGGGAAAGTCGACCAGGCCGCGGTCGAGATCCTTCACCTGGACGCCGAGCTCGTTGATCTGCCCGACGATCGCCGCCAGCCCCGCGGCCGCGCGGGCAACCGCCTCCTGGAGCTCGCCGACGCGACCCGGATCGAGGCTGCCGCCGTTCCCGGCGACGTGCGCCTGCACCTCCTCCAGCTCGGCTCCCAGGGTCACGTAGGAGCGGCGTTCCTCGACGAGCCGCTCGACGAGCGGGCGCACGGCCGGAAGTGTTTCGTTCGCCTCGTCTGGCGTGAAGAACTGCATGTTCGACATAGTGCCGACCGTAGTGATCAACCGCGTCACCGGCTTCGCCGTACTCGTGCTCCTCGCCCTCGGCGCAGTCGCCTGCGGAGAGCGCGCCGAGCCGACCGGCGAGATCGAGCAGCGCTATCCGGTGACGGTGCAGGGCGCGGGCGAGCGGCCCACGGTCGCGCCGGAGCGTCCCGAGCGGATCGTCGCGCTCGACCCGGGCGCCGCGGAGCTCGTGATCGCGCTGGGCGCCCGCGACCGGCTCGTGGGCATCCCCTCGGGCATCCGCAGGGGCAACGGCCCGCGGCAGGCGCCGGGGACAGCCGTCACGGTCGTGTCGCCGAACGGCCAGGTCCGCGTCGACGACATCGCCGGCCTCGAGCCCGACCTGATCGTCGCCACTCCGGGCATGGACCTGCTCGACCTCTCCCGTGCGCAGCGGGAATCGGGCGCCGCGCTCTACGTGCAGCCGAGCTCGTCCGTCGACGACGTCCTGCGCGCCACCCTCGAGCTGGGCTTCCTCGTCGGGGAGCCCGTCGCCGCCAGGCAGGTGGCCGAGCAGATTCGCACCGACGTCGCGACCGTCGAGGACCGGATCGCCGGCCTGCCGCCCCGCACGACCTTCGTCGACAGCGGCTTCTTCATTCCCGTCCCCGAGCGCTCGCTCCTCGGTGACCTCGTCCGCCGCGCCGGCGGGCGGAGCATCGCCGGCGCCACGCCGTCACCCGAGCCGTTTCCCCTCAACCGCCTCAAGCGGCGCAACCCGCAGGTCTACCTCGCCACCTCCGAGAGCCAGGTCACGCTCGAGGACCTGCGCGCCAACCCCGAGACCGCCGCCCTTCGCGCCGTCCGCCGCGGACGCTTCGCGATCATCCAGTCCGAGCTCGCCAATCGGCCCGGCCCGCGCGTCGGCAGGGCGCTGGAGCAGATCGCCGCCGCCCTCTATCCCGATGCGTTCGCCGATGAGGGCTAGCGACCTCGACGCGGTCACCGTGGACGCAAACGGCACCGCCGTCGATCTCGACGACCCCACCGACCGCCTGCTGGGCGCGTTGGCCGAGCGGGGAGTCGAGCGCGAGCGAGACGTGGTCGCGGCTGCGTTCAAGGCCGAGGTCGCCTACTACCTCCCACGCACGCTCGAGGGCCACGACGAGGCGAGCCTGGCGGACCTCCTGCGCCGCTGCACCGGCGTCTTCCTCGAGCACGCCGAGGCCGGGCTCGAGCCCCAGTCCTTCGCCCAGGCCTTCGCGGACAGCATCCGCTTCCGGCCGCTGCCCGGCGCCGTCGAGGCGCTGGAGCGGCTCCAGGGCGCGGGGCTCGCGCTCGCCTGCGTGTCCAACTGGGACGCCTCGCTCGCCGACCAGCTCGAGCGCGCAGGCGTCGGGCACTACTTCGCCACGGTCGTGAGCTCGGCCGAGGCGGGAGCGGCGAAGCCCGATCCCGGCGCCTTCGCAGTCGCTCTCGAACGCCTCGGGGTGAAGCCCGGGCGCGCGCTCCACATCGGCGACACCGAGGCCGACAGCGACGGCGCCGCTGCAGCCGGCCTCGCATTCGAGCCTGTCCCGCTCGCTACGCTCCCCGAACGGCTGGGGCTCGGCCGCCGACCATGAGCGAACGCAAGCGAGGCCTCTCGACGAGGGCCATACACACTCCGCCCCTTCCCAGCGGGCCGGGAGAGGCCGTGGTCGGGCCGATCGTCGCCTCGACGACGTTCGCCTTCGAGCGTGTCGCCGACCTCGGCCGGGTGATCGCGGAGGAGGAGTACGGGTTCACGTACGCGCGGCTGCGGAACCCGACCGTCGAGGAGCTGAACGCGGTCGTCGCCCAGCTCGAAGGCGCCGAGGCTGCGCAGTCCTTCGGCTCCGGCATGGCGGCCATAAGCGCCGCGCTCCACTCGACGCTCGCACCCGGCGACACGCTGCTCCTCGCCCAGCAGCTCTACGGCACGACGTACGACCTGGCGGAGAAGCAGCTCCGCCCGCGCGGGATCGAGATCGAGTACCTGGACGTCACCGATCCTGCAGCGTGGGAGCGCCCGGCGCGCGTCCGCTTCGTCGAGACGATGGCCAATCCGGGCTTCCCGCTGGCCGACCTGTCCGCGATCGCGGCCACCAAGGGCGACGGCCTCATGATCGTCGACAACACGTTCGCCTCACCCGCCCTCTGTCGCCCGCTCGAGCACGGCGTCGACATCGTCTGCGAGTCGGCGACCAAGTACCTCAACGGCCACCACGACGTCACCGCCGGTGTGCTGGCCGGGAGCGCGGAGCTCGTCGCAGCCGCGCGCGCCCACCAGATCTCCGTCGGCTCGATCCTCGACCCCTTCCCCGCCTTCCTCGTTCGCCGCGGCCTGAAGACGCTGACCCTGCGCATGGAACGCGCGAGCGCCAACGCACTGACGGTCGGCCGGTTCCTCGAGGGTCACGAGAAGGTCTCGCAGGTTCTCTACGCCGGGCTCGAGAGCTACCCGCAGTACGAGCTCGCACTGCGCCAGCTCGAGCGACTCGGGCGGGATGCTCGCATTCGAGCTCGCCGGTGGGCGCGAGGCCGGCGAGCGGTTCATGGACGCGCTCGAGCTCTGCGGTCGCGCGACGAGCCTCGGCGGCGTCGACACGGTGCTCCACCACCCGGCTTCGACGAGCCACCGCCAGTACTCACCGGAGCAGCTCGCCGCGGCCGGAGTCTCGCCGGGCCTCCTGCGCCTCTCCGTAGGGTGTGAAGATGCCGACGACATCCTCGCGGACCTCGAGCAGGCGCTCGGGCACGCATAACCGCAAGGCCGCAGTCGTCTGGCTCGGCGTCTGCGGGTTCCTGATCGCCAGCGCGTTCTACCTCGCGAGCCTGGAGACCGAGGACGACAGCGAGGCGCTGTACGACCCGGGCCTGGCCGTCGCCGGGCTCATCCAGTATGCGTTTCTCGTGCTGATCGCGGTCGGGATCGCGCGGATGTTCCCCCGCCCGATGGACGCGCTCGGCCTCCGCCGTTTCAAGGCCCGCTGGGTCTGGATCTCGTTCGTCGTCGTGCTCGTGACCCTGGCCGTCGGCATCGCCCTCGAGCCGATCCTGCACGGCGGCGAGGAGCAGGGCCTTGCCCCGGACAACTGGGAGCCCGACCACGCGGGCGCTTTCGCCGTGAACACGGCGATGATCGTGCTCGTCGCGCCGTTCGTCGAGGAGCTCTTCTTCCGCGGCATCGGCGTCCGCGCGCTGACCGTCTTCGGCACCATGGCGGCCATCCTGCTCTCGGGGATCGTGTTCGGCGCCGTGCACGGCATCCTCGGCGCACTCCTGCCGCTGGCGCTCTTCGGTATCGGGCTTGCCTGGATCCGTGTCCGCTCCGCCAGCATCTGGCCGGGATTCATCGCCCACGCGGCCTACAACGGCATCGGAGTCGTCTTCCTCGTGCTCAGCTGGGTCGTCTAGTCCGTGAAGCGCGGCGGCGGCGCGGATATTCTGGGCGCCTGATGCGGCCGAGCGACCCCGAGCAAGACCAAGTCGTCCGCGAGCTGCGCGAGCGCATCACCGAGGCCGACCGCGCGATCCTCGAGGCCGCCAACACGCGCCTCCGGCTCGTCCGCGAGCTGCGCGAGCACAAGATCGCCCAGGGCTGGGACTTCGTCGACCCGGGCCGCGAGGAGCGGCTCCTCGACGCGCTCGCCCGCGAGAACCCGGGGCCGCTCAGCGAGGACGCCGTGCGACAGCTCTTCGTGGACCTCCTCGCGCTGACGAAGCGCGAGGTCGCCGGCGGCTAGCGCTCAGCCCTCGGTCGAGAAGTCGTCGGGCTTGACCTCGTCGAGGAACTTCTTGAACTCCTCGACGACCTCTTCCTCGTTCACGTCCTCGTGCTCGAACTCGATCGCGCTCTCCTCGATCACGGCCTCGGCCGCGAAGATGGGCGCGCCGGCCCGGACTGCGAGCGCGATCGCGTCGCTCGGCCGCGAGTCGATCTCGAGCTCGGTCCCGTCCACGGACACGGTGATGAGCGCGTAGAAGGTGTTCTCGCGCAGCTCGGTGACCGCGATGCGGACGACACGTGCCTCGAGCTGTCCCAGGATCTCGGTGAAGAGGTCGTGGGTCATGGGGCGGGGCGTCGCTGCGCCCTGGAGCTTCATGAGGATCGCCGCCGCCTCGGGATGCCCGATCCAGATCGGGAGGAACTTGTTGCCGTCGGCGGTCTTCAGAAGGACGATCGGCTGCTTGCCGACCATGTCGAAGCTCACGCCGTAGATGACCATCTCGTGCATGGACAAAGCCCTCGTCTGATGATAGCCGCGGCCCTTGGAACGGGAACCTCCTCAGGAGACACGGCGGCTTCGGCGACCGCGGGGTCGGCGAAATGGGCGATCCTGGATTCGAACCAGGGACCTCCGCCTTATCAGAGCGGCGCTCTAACCGACTGAGCTAATCGCCCGCGCCGGGAGATTGTAGCGAGGCACGCTCGAGCGCTTCGACGATCTCCTCCAGCTCGACCTCGGACTCGAAATAGAGCTCGATGCGGCCGCTCGCCACCTTGGCGTCGGCGCCTGTGAGCCGCCGCAGGACGTCCCGGGCGCGGGCAGCTACGGCCGGGTCGACGGGTTGCCGCCGGCGTGGCTTCGTCCGCGCGCCGGCCCAGCGGGCGGCGCGCTCCGCGGCGCGCACGGACATGCCTCCGCGGACGATGCGCCGGGCGAGCCTGCGCCGCTCCTCGTTGTCCGGGACCGCCAGCACCGCACGGGCATGGCCTTCGGAGAGCTGCCCGCGCTCGACGAGGCCGAGCACGTCGTCGGGGAGCTCGAGGAGGCGCACGCGATTGGAGACCGTCGGCTTCGAGCGGCCGACCTGCTCGGCGACTTCGCCGAGGCCGAGCCCGAACTCGTCCATGAGCACGGCGTAGGCCCGGGCCTCGTCGACGGGCGAGAGATCCTCGCGCGCAACGTTCTCGACGAGGGCGATGAGCAGTGAGTTGCGATCGTCGGTCTCACGGACGAGCGCGGGAACCGTCGCCAGGCCGGCGACGCGGGCGGCTCGCCAGCGACGCTCTCCGGCGATCAGCTCGTAGCCGCCCTCCGGGGAGGTGCGCACGACGACCGGCTGCACGACACCCTGGGCGCGGATCGACTCCGCCAGCTCTTCGATGCGCTCGCCGTCCAGGCGCTTGCGCGGCTGGCGAGTGTTCGCCCGGATCGAGCCGATCGGCAGCTGGACGAGCTCGGTCGCCGTCGTCGCGCCGCCCATGAGCACCTCGAGGCCGCGGCCGAGACCTCTGCGCGGGCTGGGGCTAGCCGCGGTCGACAAGCTCGCTCGCCACCCGGTAGTAGGCATCGGCTCCAGGGGAGCTCCGGTCGTACGCGGTGATCGGCAGGCCGTGGCTCGGCGCCTCAGCCAGTCGCACGCTGCGGGGCACGACGGCGTTGAAGACCAGCTCTCCGAAGTGGCGCCGGACCTCGGCTGCGACATCGGCGGCCAGGCGTGTTCGACCGTCGACCATCGTGAGGATCATCCCGGCGAGCGCCAGCTTCGGGTTCAGCCGCGCACGCACGAGCTCGATCGAATGCAGAAGCTGAGTGAGCCCCTCGAGCGCGTAGTACTCGCATTGCACCGGGACGATCACGCGATCGGTGGCGGCCAGGGCGTTGACGGTCAGCGGCCCGAGTGACGGCGGGCAGTCGATGAAGACGAAGTCGTAGCGCTCCCGCGCCGGCTCGAGCGCGCCCGGGAGGAAGGTCTCGCCGTCGTCGCGCCGCGCCAGCTCGACCGCCGCCCCGGCGAGCTCGGGGCGCGAGGGGACGAGGTCGAGGTTCTCGAACCGGGTCGCGTGGGCAACGTCGCCCAGCGGCGCACCGTCGAGGAGGTCGTACGTCGAAGTCCCGTTCGCAGCCTCACCCAGGCCGGAGGTCGCATTCGCCTGCGGGTCGAGGTCGACGACGAGCGTCGAGGCGCCCGCCTCGGCGAGGCACGCAGCGATGTTCACGGCGGTCGTCGTCTTGCCGACGCCGCCCTTCTGGTTCGCCAGGGCGAAGACCTTTCCCACAGAGGCGATGCTAGTCAGGCGAGAGGACGTTTCCGGGCCACGCCCGGGCGGCGCGGGAAGCGTTCCGGTGTGGCCTCGACCTTCTGGACGACGAGCAGCCCGCGCCGGTCGGAACCACGCAGCGGCACGAGCTCCGGCCTCCCTCCGCCGACGGCCTCGGATGCGACCGCGGCCGCAGCGAGATCCACCTCGCCCGCAAGCAGGATCACGCGCCCGCCCGCGCGCACGAGAGGCAGGCACCACTCGAGCGCGACCGGAGCGGGTGCGAGCGCCTGCGCCAGCGCCGTGCCGTACGCATCGCGCCCCTCACCCCTGCCGTGCTCCTCCGCACGGGCACAGACCACCGAGACGTTCGCCAGCTCGCGAACGGCGGACTCCAGGAAGTCGCACGTGCGGCGGTGGGCCTCGAGCAGGTCGACGCGAAGCTCGGGGCGGGCGAGAGCAACCGGGATGCCCGGCGAGCCCCCACCCGAGCCGACGTCGACGGCCGGGCCTTCTTCGATGAGCTCTGCGGCGGCGAGCGCGTCGTCGACCAGGACGCGGCGAGCCTCGCCCGGGTCGCGCACGGCGGTCAGGCCGGGCGTGCCCAGCACCGACTCGAGCCAGCGCTCGAGCCGCGGATCGCCCGCGGTCATTCCGGGGGCGCGGGGGCGATGACGACGTGCCGGTTCGGCTCGGTCCCGTCGCTCGAAGTGACCACGTCTTGGCGCTCCGCAAGGTAGACGTGGACGACCTTGCGCTCGACCGCCGTCATCGCCTCGAGCGAGACCGGCCGCTGGGTCTCCACGGCCTCCGACGCGGCGCGGTCGGCTGCGCTCTCGAGCGACGAGCGGCGGCGATCGCGATAGCCGGCGGCATCGACGACGACCTCCTTGCGGTCCTCCTCGCGGCCGCGCCACAGAACGGCGTTGGCGAGGTACTGGATCGCGTCGATCGTGTGGCCGCGCTTGCCGATCACGAGCCCGAGCTCCGCGCCCTCGAGGGTTGCGTAGAGCGACGTCTCGTCCTCGGCGATCTCGATCCGGCACGGCGCGCCAAGGGCCGAGCAGACCTGCTCGAGCAGCTCGCGCAGTTTCGCGGCAGGCGTGCCCGGCTCCTCGCTCGCAGCCTGCGCAGGAGCCGGAGGTTCGACGGCCTTGGCGATCACCCTCGCCGGGACGCGGCCGACACCCAGGAGCCCGCGCTCGCCCTCCGAGACGACGGTGAAGCTGACTGCCGCCTTGTCGAGACCGGGGAAACGGCGCTCGAGCTCGCGGAGCGCCGTCCACTTCGCCTCGCCGACGGTCTCGCCCTCGGCCTCGACGACATCCTGGCTGCCGTTCTCGTTCTCGACCTCGGTCACCGGCGGGCCCTCGGGCCTTTCTTCTTGCGGCGGCGGACGCGCTGCTGGCCGGGCTGGGCCGGCTTGGGCTCGGCGTCGGCCGGCGTCGCAGTGCTTTCCTCGACCTCCGGAGGCGGCGCCTTCGGAGGGGTACGCGACGAGCGCTTCTGCGGGGGCGGAGGCTTGGGCGCCATTCGCCTCGTCACGAGGCCCTGGCCGACCGACCACAGGTTGGTCGTCGACCAGTAGAGCATCAGCCCCATCGGGAAATTGATGATGAACGGGATGATCACGAAGGGGAGCCCGAGGAAGATGTAGCGCTGCCGCGGGTCGGTCATCGGCATGGAGATCACCGACGCCAGCTGGCTCCCTACGTAGATGACGAGCAGCAGCCAGCCCGACCAGTGCGAGTTGATCGGATCGGTGATGCTGGGGACGATCCCGAGCCAGCCAAGCTCGGAATCCGGGTAGAGCGGAAAGACCTCGTCCTCGAAGTCCCGCAGCACGAAGAAGAGCGAGATGAAGACGGGGATCTGCAGGAGGATCGGGAGGCACGAAGCCATCGGGTTGACCTTGTTCTCCCGATAGAACTTCATGACTTCCTCGTTCATCTTCGCCCGGTCCTGCTTGTACTTCTGCTGGATCGCCTTCAGCTCCGGGGCGTGCTGCTGGAGCCGCTTCATCGACCGGAACTGCTTGATCGTCAGCGGCAGGATCGCCATCCGCACGAGCAGGGTCAGGACGACGATCGCCCAGCCCCACGGCAGCCCGACGGAGGAGTGGAGGCCCTCGAGCGCCCAGGTCAGGAAGTCTTCGATCGGGCGGAGCGGGCTCACGGCTTGAAGATCCTCCGGTCACGGACGTGGTCGACCCCGCCGTGGCTCCAGGGATTGCACCGCAGGAGCCGCCACGCGGCGAGAATCGCCCCGCGCAGGACCCCGACCTCGTGGATCGCGTCGAGCGCGTAGCGCGAGCACGTGGGGTGGTACTTGCAGCGGGGCCCGAGAAGCGGGCTCACGACCGCCCGGTAGGCGTGCACCGGGAGAGCGGCGATCTGCCTCACGCGACCGTGCCCTCCGCAAGCGTGAAGACCTCGGTCACGCGCTCCGTCAGCCACGGGAAGCCGCGGCTCTCGACCGCCTCGGAGAGACCCGGGCGCGCGATGAGCACGTAGTCGTGGCCCGTCGGCACGGACTCGGAAACCTCCTCGAAGGCCGCCCGCAGGCGGCGCTTCAGGCGGTTGCGGTCGACCGCGCCTCCGAGCTGCCGCGAGACGGCGAGCCCAAGACGCGACTCACCCAGCGGGTCCTCCTCGCGCGGGAACGAGTAGAGGACGAGGAAGCGTGTCGACACGGACTTGCCCTTGCGGTAGACGGCGTCGAAGTCGCGGGAGCGGGAAAGGCGGTGGCGTCGGGACACTCTTGCCGCTCACGCGGAGAGGCGCTTGCGCCCCTTGGCGCGGCGGCGTTTGAGGATCGCGCGGCCCGCGCGAGTCGACATTCGCGCCCGGAATCCGTGCCGGCGCTTCCGCCTGCGCACGTTCGGCTGGTACGTTCGCTTCACGAGAGAAAAGAGTGTCGAAAGGCCGCGGGGGCGGCCGGTCGCCCAGTATAGAGGAGTGCTCCAAGGCTCCGGCGCATCGACTTCGCCCTCGAGCGTAATCCACAGCCTCGAAGGCGCATGGAAGGACGCGGGAGGCGATCTTTCCACACCTGTGGATAAGCGTGTGGAGAGGGGTAAAAGTCCTGCAAATACGCGTTTCTGTCGCTCGGCGATTTCCCCAGGCCGAGCCATTGTAGGCGGCCGAGAGGCGCTGCTATAGTCGCCGCTTCGCAGGCGACGGCGGAGGAGCGGAACAAGGGCGTGCAGCGGGCGTCAGAGCTTAGTGCGGACGCACTTTGGGGCGAGATTTCGTCCCGTTTGCGCGACGCTCTGAACGACGCGACCTACACCACCTGGTTCGCCGAGGCGGGCCTGGGCGCTGTCGACGACGACGCGTTCGTCGTGCTCGTGCCCAACGACTTCACGCGCGAGTGGATCGAGGGTCATTTCCGGGGTCTCCTGGAAGAGATCGTTCGCGACATGCTCGGCGCGGAGCGGCCGGTGAGGATCACCGTGCGCGAGCTCCAGCCGACGCGTGACGTCCGCATTCCGCCCCGGCCGGCACGGTCGCTCGAGGGCCTCAACCCGAAGTACACGTTCGACTCGTTCGTGATCGGCTCGTCGAACCGCTTCGCCCACGCCGCCGCGCTCGCGGTGGCCGAGGCGCCGGCACAGGCCTACAACCCACTCTTCATCTACGGCGGGACCGGGCTCGGCAAGACGCACCTCCTCCAGGCCGTGGCTGCCTACGTGACCGAGCACACGGGTGACCTCTCGGCGCGCTACGTGACGAGCGAGACCTTCATGAACGACTTCATCAACTCGCTCCGCGACAAGCGCATCGAAGGCTTCAAGCAGCGCTACCGCCACTACGACGTCCTCCTGATCGACGACATCCAGTTCTTCGAGCACAAGGAGCGGATCCAGGAGGAGTTCTTCCATACCTTCAACAGCCTCTACGAGGCCGGCCGGCAGATCGTGATCTCGTCCGACCGGCCGCCGCGGGCGATCGCCACGCTCGAGTCGCGGCTGCGCTCGCGCTTCGAGTGGGGGCTGATCACGGACATCCAGCCGCCCGACCTCGAGACGCGCATCGCGATCCTGCGCAAGAAGGTGAAGACCGACGCGATCCACGTGCCCGACTCGCAGGTGCTCACCTTCATCGCGAGCCGCATCTCGACGAACATCCGCGAGCTCGAGGGCGCGCTCACGCGCGTCGTCGCGTTCTCATCGCTCACGGGCCGGCCCATGACGGTGGAGCTCGCCCAGGAGGTCCTCAAGGACGTCTTCCCGCAAGGCGAGATGCCCGAGATCTCCGTCGAGCAGATCCAGCAGACCGTCGTCGAGCGCTTCGGCATGTCGCTCCAGGAGCTGACCGGCGACCGGCGCTCGCAGGCGATCGTCTACCCGCGCCAGGTGGCCATGTACCTCTGCCGGGAGCTCACCGACAGCTCGCTTCCGAAGATCGGCAAGAAGTTCGGCGGACGCGACCACACGACGGTCATCCACGCGACGTCCAAGATCGCGAAGCTCATCCAGGAGGACAGGAACGTCTACAACCTGGTCCAAGAGCTGACGGCGCGCATCAAGCAGGCCCGTTGACAACGCCTGTGGAGAACGACCCGAAGCTGGGGATCCTTTCGGCCCCCACCCTGCGCCTGTGGAACACACCGACTTCTCCCCAGGTCCTGTCCACCGTGGACGACCAGTATCCAAGCCGAAACGCGACGTCTTCCCCGTCGTTCACACTGCTTACTACTACGACAAGGTTTTTCTTTAAATGAGTTCCATGGATACCGTAACCCTCACCTCGATGAAAGTCGTATGCGGAAAGGACGAGCTCGCTGAGAAGCTCGGTGTGGTCGGCCGTGGGGTGTCGACGCGCACGAGCGTGCAGATCCTCGCCGGGATCATGGTGCGCGCAGCCGGAGGAAGGCTTCACCTCAGTGCGACCGACATGGAGATCTCCGTGCGCGACTCGCTCGAGGCGCAGGTCGAAGAGGAAGGCGCCGTGGTCGTTCCCGGCCGGCTCCTGGTCGACATCGTGCGCCTGCTTCCGGCCGGCGAGGTCACATTGGAGCATCGCGCTGACGAGGGCGTCGCGCGCCTGACCTGCGGCTCTGCCTCGTACCAGTTGAACACCTACGCGGCCGAGGACTTCCCGCGCCTGCCCGAGATCGAGCCCGAGAGCGCGTTCACGGTCGAGCGGGAGGCCTTCCTCGACACCATTTCGCGTGTGGGCCGCTCCGCTTCCCGCGACGAGTCGCGCCCTGTGCTCACGGGCATCCTCGTTCGCTTCGAGGGCGACAAGCTCGTGATGGCCGCGACCGACTCCTACCGGCTGAGCGTCAAGGAGACGACGCTTCCGACCGGCCCGGGCCTCGAGCTCGAGGCGATCGTGCCGGCGCGGGCGCTGCAGGAGCTCGCGCGTGTCGGCCAGAACGCGGAGAGCGATTCCGTCGAGGTCGGCGTCCAGGAGAACCAGATCGTCTTCGGAGTCGACGGCGTCTGGCTGACGGCCCGCCGGATCGACGGACAGTTCCCGAACTACAAGCAGCTCCTGCCGGAGCAGTTCGACGCCGAGGTGCAGCTGCCGCGCGAGGAGCTGCTCGACGTCGTGCGTCGCACCGGTCTCCTTGCCCAGCGGAAGTCCCCGCTGCGGCTGCGCTTCGCGGAGGGCGAGCTCACGGTCTCCGCGCAGACTCAGGACGTCGGCGAGGCCCGTGAGTCGCTGCCGGTCGGCTACGACGGCGAAGCGATGGAGATCGGGTTCAACGCGGAGTTCCTTCGCGACGGCCTCGAATCGGTCACCGACGACACCGTCCGCATCAAGCTCATCAGCCCGTTGCGACCCGGGCTGCTCCACGGCGAGAACGACGACTTTCTCTACCTGATCATGCCGATCAGGCTGGCCGGCTGATCGTCGCGCGGGTCTCGCTCCGGAGCTTTCGCTCGTACGCCGCGCTCGACCTCGAGCTTCGCGAAGGCCTCGTCGTCGTGGTCGGCCCGAACGGCGTCGGCAAGACGAACCTCCTCGAGGCGCTGCACGTCGGCGCGCAGGGGTTCTCCCCGCGGACGCGCTCGGAGCCCCGTCTCGTTCGCTTCGGCGATCAGGCGGCGCGGGTGCGGATCGAGGGCGCCGAGGCCGGAGCCCCTGTCGATGCGGAGGTGACGATCGCCCCGGGTGAGGGCAAGCGCATCAGGCTGAACGGCGCGGCGCTCGACTCGGCAGAAGAGCTTCGCCTGCGACTCACGGCGCTCGTCTTCGTGCCGGACCGCCTCGCCGTGGTCAAGGGCGGCCCCGCCGTCCGCCGGGCCTACGTCGACCGGATGCTGGGCCGCGTCTTTCCGGCCCGCGCGTCGCTTCCAGGCGAGTACGGTCGCGCCCTCGCGCAGCGCAACGAGGCCCTGCGCCGGGCCCGCGCCGGCGTCTCCACCAGGGATGCCGTGACGCCGTGGACGGAGCAGGTCGCCTCGCTCGGCGCGCACCTCGACATCGCGCGGAGGGAGCTCGTCGACCTGCTGGCGCCCGGCTTCGTGGAGCACGCAGGCCTGCTCGGCCTCGCGGAGGGACGCCTGGCCTACGAGGCGGACCCGCTCACCCTCGCCGATCTCGACGCGAGGCTCGACCGCGACCTCGAGCGCGGGACCACGGGAGCCGGCCCTCACCTCCGGGACGTGGCGATCCGCGCCGGCGACCGGGACCTCCGCAGCTTCGGGTCGCAGGGGGAACAGCGCACGGCGGTTCTCGGGCTGCTTCTGGCCGAGGCCTCTGCACTCGCAGATCTCCGCGGTGCGCCTCCACTCCTGCTCCTCGACGACGTGCTCAGCGAGCTCGACGCCGACCGCAGGCGTGCCCTTCTGGCGGCTCTGCCGCCGGGCGGGCAGACACTCGTCAGCGCCACGAGCGTGGCCGCGCTTCCCGACCTGGCGCCGGAGCCCGCTCTGGTCGTCGAGGTGCGGCGTGAGGACGGCGCCAGCGTGGCGGAGGCTGCGTGAGAGGGCTGGAGCCACTCGGCAAGGGCGTACGGCGTGAACTCGACCGCCTCGGGCCCGCCGGCGCGATCGCGGACGTCGTCGCAGTTTGGCCCGACGCGGTCGGCCCGGCGATCGCTGCGAATGCGTGGCCGGCACGCATCGCCCGGGACGGGACCCTGCACGTGGCGACGAAGTCGAGCACGTGGGCCTTCGAGCTGACGCAGCTGAGCGCGACGATCCAGGAGCGGCTGGCGACCGCCCTCGAGTCGTCCGCGCCGACCTCGCTGCGCTTCGCTCCCGGGCGTCTGCCCGAGCCCGGCGGCGAGGGTGTGGAGGATCGCGAACGGACCGTGCCAACTCCGTCGCCGGCTGCCGTCGCCGCCGGTGAGGAGATCGCCTCGGCGATCGGCGATCCGACGCTTCGAGAGGCGGTCGCGAGGGCTGCGGCAGCTAGTCTTGGAGCGGCGGAAGCCGAGCCGTCCGACCGTCCGTTCTGGTAGACTGCCTCTAGGACAAAAATCCCCCAGGAGCAGGGATTTTTTTATGGCCAAGACCACATACGACGCCAAAGACATCACCGTTCTCGAGGGTCTCGACCCTGTTCGTAAGCGACCCGGCATGTACATCGGCTCGACGGGTGCGCGCGGGCTCCATCACCTCGTCTACGAGGTGGTCGACAACTCGGTCGACGAGGCTCTCGCAGGACGCAACGAGCGCATCGAGGTGACCCTCCGTCCGGACAATTCGGTCATCGTCCGGGACTGGGGCTCGGGCATCCCCGTGGCCGTCATGGCCGACCAGGGGCTCCCCGCTCTCACGGTCGTCCTGACGAAGCTGCACGCAGGCGGGAAGTTCGGCGGCGACGGCTACAAGGTCTCCGGCGGCCTCCACGGCGTCGGCGTCTCGGTCGTGAACGCGCTCTCCGAGTGGCTCATCGCCGAGGTACGGCGCGACGGCAAGGTCTACCGGCAGGAGTTCGCCCGTGGCGTCCCCACCGGCGACCTCGCCGAAGTCGGCAAGGCGGAGCAGGGCGACACCGGGACGACCATCAGCTTCCTGCCCGACGCCGACGTGTTCGAGGAGCTCGACCTTTCGGTCGAGACGCTCGTGCAGCGCCTGCGCGAGACGGCCTTCCTCACCCGCGGCCTCCGCATCGTGCTCGTCGACGAGCGCGAGGGCGACGAGACGCACGAGTTCCACTACGAGGGCGGGATCCGCGACTTCGTCGCCTTCGTGAACGAGACCAAGGATCCGGTGCACAAGCACGTCGTCTACTTCGAGGGCGAGAGCGAGCAGGGCGACGTCGAGGTCGCGATGCAGTGGAACACCTCGTATGTGGACTCGGTTTTCTCGTTTGCAAACAACATCAACACGCACGAGGGCGGCACGCACCTGTCCGGCTTCAAGGCGGCGCTCACGGGCACCCTGAACCGGTACGCGCGCGACAAGGGCTTTCTGAAGGAGAAGGAGGAGAACCTCGAGGGCGAGGACGTGCGCGAGGGCCTCGCCGCGGTCCTCTCCGTCAAGCTCCGCGAGCCCCAGTTCGAGGGGCAGACGAAGACCAAGCTCGGGAACCCCGGCGTGAAGGGCCTCGTCGAGCAGTCGGTCAACCAGCAGCTGGCCCAGTTCCTCGAGGAGAACCCGACAGACGCGAAGCAGATCATCCAGAAGGCGATCTCGGCGGCCAGGGCGCGACTCGCTGCGCGGAAGGCGCGCGACCTGACCCGGCGCAAGGGCGCGCTCGACGCAGGCTCGCTGCCGGGCAAGCTGGCCGACTGCCAGACGC
Source organism: uncultured Actinomycetes bacterium (assembly GCA_963784175.1). Taxonomy (GTDB): domain Bacteria; phylum Actinomycetota; class Thermoleophilia; order Gaiellales; family Gaiellaceae; genus JAIBJN01. Next base: position 235,011 of record CAWAQJ010000012.1, read on the forward strand.
GCGACCCGGCCGAGGCCGAGCTCTACCTCGTCGAGGGCAACTCGGCGGGCGGCTCCGCCGTCGACGCGCGCGACCGCAACTTCCAGGCGATTCTTCCGCTGCGCGGCAAGGTCATCAACTCGGAGAAGAACCGCATCAACAAGGTGCTCTCCAACACCGAGATCCAGTCGATCATCACGGCGGCCGGGACGGGATTCGGCGAGGAGTTCGACCTCGAGAAGCTTCGCTACCACCGGATCATCGTCATGACCGACGCCGACGTCGACGGCTCGCACATCCGCACCCTGATCCTCACGTTCCTCTACCGGCAGATGCCCGAGCTCGTCGAGAACGGCCACGTCTTCATCGCCGTCCCACCTCTCTATCGCGTCAAGCTCGGGAGCCAGGAGCTCTACATCGAGAAGGAGTCCCTCTTCGAGGAGCTGCTCGTTCGGGAGCGCATCAAGGACATGGAGGTCACCGACCGCGAGGGCGAGCCCTACAAGCTCACGGAGGCCCGCTGGGGGCGCTTCACCAGAGCGCTCTACGAGTTCGACGGCTGGTCGGCGAAGCTGAACGCCGAGTACCCGCAGGCCGCCGGCTTCGTGGTCAAGCATCGTTTCATCGAGCTTCCGATCGAGGCGCCCGCCGACGCCGTGAAGGCGCTGGGCGACCTCTCCAAGAACGGCTACGAGCTCGAGAGCGTCGAGCCGAAGAAGGAAGAGACGCTCCGCATCAGGGTGATCGAGCGCGCGACGAGCGCCGCCCATCACGTCGACCTGCCCGAGAGCCTCTTCGCTTCGGGGTCGTTCGGCAGCCTGCAGCGCGCGTACTCCAAGGTGACCGGCGTCGTCGGCTTCCCGCCCTTCCGCATCGCCTCGGGCAAGAAGGAGAGGCGCGCGGAGACGTTCGACGAGCTGCGCCACGGTGCGATCGACCTGGCCAAAGAGGGCATTCAGGTGAGCCGGTTCAAGGGCCTCGGCGAGATGAACCCGTCCGAGCTCTGGGACACGACGATGGATCCCGCCCGGCGGATGCTCGTCCGGGTCGAGGTCGAGGACGCGTCGAACGCCGACCGGATCTTCTCCATGCTCATGGGCGATCAGGTCGAGCCCAGGCGTGAGTTCATCGAGCAGAACGCGAAAGACGTGAGGTTCCTGGATGTCTAGCGTCGAGCCGCTCGGCGCCGGCCGCATCGAAGCGCGCGAGCTCGAGCAGGAGATGCGCTCGAGCTTCCTCGACTACGCGATGAGCGTGATCGTGGCGCGGGCGCTGCCCGACGTACGCGACGGCCTCAAGCCCGTGCACCGGCGCGTGCTGTTCGGGATGAACGAGGCCGGGATGCAGCCGAACCGGCCGTACAAGAAGTGCGCGCGCATCGTCGGCGACGTGATGGGCTCGTACCACCCGCACGGCGACACGGCGATCTACGACACGCTCGTGCGCCTCGCGCAGCCGTTCTCCCTGCGCTATCCGCTCGTAGACGGTCAGGGCAACTTCGGGAACATCGACGACTACCCGGCGGCGGCGATGCGCTACACGGAGTGCCGGCTCACCCGGCTCGCCACCGAGATGCTGCGTGACATCGAGGCCGACACCGTCGACTTCGTCCCCAACTACGACGAGTCGCGGAAAGAGCCCTCCGTCCTGCCGGCGCGGTTCCCGAACCTGCTTGTGAACGGCTCCTCTGGGATCGCCGTCGGGATGGCGACCAACATCCCGCCGCACAACCTCTCCGAGGTCATCGACGGGGTCATCGCGATGATCGACGACCCCGACATCGACGTCGAGGGGCTCAGCCGCCACATCAAGGGCCCCGACTTCCCGACGAGCGCGATCATCGTCGGCCGCAGCGGGATCAAGGATGCGTACCGCTCGGGCCGCGGCCGCGTCGTCATGCGCGCCCGCGCCCACGTCGAGGAGCTGCGCGGAGGCCGTACGGCGGTCGTCGTCAACGAGCTTCCGTACGGCGTCAAGAAGGGCGGCGACACCGGTGTCATCAAGAAGATCGCCGACCTGGTCAACGACAAGGTCCTCACCGAGGTCGCCGACCTCCGCGACCTCTCGGACAAGAGCGGGATGCGCATCGAGATCCACCTCAAGCGCGACTGCGTCCCGCAGGTCGCCCTCAACAAGCTCTACAAGCACACCCAGCTCCAGACGACGTTCGGCTACAACGCCGTCGCGCTGGTCGAGGGCGTGCCGCGGACGCTCTCGCTGCTCGAGATGGTGCGCCACTACCTCGACTTCCAGCGCGAGGTCGTCACCCGGCGCTCGAAGCACGAGCTGCGCAAGGCCGAGGAGCGCGCCCACGTCCTCGAGGGCTATCTCATCGCTCTCGAGAACCTCGACGCGGTCATCGCGCTCATCCGAGCCTCCGCCGACCCCGACGAGGCGCGCCAGGGCCTGCAGGAGACCTTCGGGCTCTCCGAGATCCAGGCCCAGGCGATCCTCGACCTTCGCCTCCAGCGCCTCACCGGCCTGGAGCGGAAGCGCATCGAGGACGAGTTCGCCGACCTCCGGGAGCGCATCGCGGAGCTGCGCGGGATTCTGTCGGACGAGGCCAAGATCGACGGCCTGATCCGCGACGAGCTGCTCGAGATCAAGCAGATCTACGGGCGCCAGGACGAGCGCCGGACGGAGATCGTCGCCGCGGAGGAGGAGCTCGAGCTCGAGGACCTCATCGCCGAGGAGGACATGGTCGTCGCGGTCACGCGCTCGGGCTACATCAAGCGCCTGCCCGTCGACACCTACCGCGAGCAGCGCCGCGGCGGAATCGGTGTCATGGGCATGGACCTGAAGGAGGACGACTACATCCAGCACCTCGTCGTCGCCTCCACGCACGACTACCTGCTCTTCTTCACCTCGGTCGGGAAGATCTATCGCCTGAAGGTGCACGAGCTCCCGCTCGGCAGCCGCCAGTCGAAGGGGCGGGCGATCGTCAACCTGCTCCCGCTCGCACAGGGCGAGTCCGTGCGGACGCTCATTGCGACGCGCGAGTTCAAGGAGGCCGAGTACCTCGTCCTCGCGACGAAGAAGGGCACCGTCAAGAAGACGCGCTTCGCCGAGTACAACACGCCGCTCAAGGCCGACGGCATCATCGCGATCAAGCTCCGCGACGACGACGAGCTCGTCGCCGTGCTGCACTCGTCGGGCGAGGACGACATCCTCATGGTCTCCCGCAAGGGCCAGGCGATCCGCTTCCACGAGAAGGAGGCGCGGCCGATGGGCCGGGCGACGGAGGGCGTGCGGGGCATGCGGCTGCGGTCGGGCGACGAGGTCATCGCCGCGACCATCGCGCGCAACGACGCGGACCTGCTCGTCGTGACGGAGAACGGCTTCGGCAAGCGCACGCGGATCGACCAGTATCCGACCAAGGGCCGCGGCGGCCTCGGGGTCAAGACGGTGCAGCTGACGGAGGCCCGCGGGCAGCTCGCCGGCTCGCTGGTCGTCCTCGAGGGCGATCAGGTGATGCTCATCTCCACGGGCGGGACGGTCATCCGGGTTCCGAGCGGCGGCATCAAGCGCAGCGGACGGTCGACCCAGGGCGTGATCGTCATGCGCCTCCGCGACGGCGAGCAGGTCTCGACGCTGACCGGGGTCGTCGAGCAGGAGAACGGCGACATTCCGGAGGGCGTCGAAGGCGAGGTGCCGGTCGTAGTGGACGCTGAGGGCGGAGAGTCGGCTGCGGAAGAGCTCACCGAGGACGAGCCCGCAGAGGACGACGAGCCGGTCGACGACGAGACCGAGCCGGCCGCCTAGGCGAGCATGCCCCCAGCGCGTCGCCCGGAGGACCTGCTGGAGCCGGTCGACGTCGTTCGCCACCTCCGCAAGCTCGATCTCTCGCTCGGCCAGGTCTGCCGGGTTGCCGGCGTGACGAAGATGCAGCTCGACTACTGGACGACGAAGGCGCGCATCCCGACGAAGGGCAAGAAGCAGCGCCTCTACGACCTCGACGCGGTCGAGACGGTCATGCTCATCAAGCAGGGCAAGGACAAGGGCCTCTCGTTGCAGACCGCCATCGAGGCCGCCCAGCGCTTCAAGGCCGGCCGCGCGTCGCGGATCCCGCGCCGGAACTAGGACTCGCGGAGAACGCCGGCGGCCGACTCGGGCGCCAGCGTGTTCACGAAGTAGCCGGCGCCGAGCTCGATGCCGGCGAGCACTCCGAGGCGCGGGAGGATCTCCAGGTGCCAGTGCCCGCCTGCGTGCAGCCAGATGTTCAGCGAGACGGGGCCCTCGTTGACCCGTAGCCGGCGGACTCCCTCGGCCGCGATCACGAGCGCAGCTCCCAGCCGGTCGCTGATGAACGGGTCCTCCTCGCACTCGAGTGGAGCGGCCAGCATCTCGTACGGCTGCCGGCCGGCGAATGGACAGAGCAGGATGATGCCGTCGCGCTCCTCGACGACCCGCATCCTCTGTGAGCGCTCCTCCTGGAGAACCTCGCAGAGCACGCAGCCGCCGGAGGCTTTCAGGAGCGCGTGTTCCTGCGCGACGAGCGGGGGCACCTCCTCCAGCCACACGAGCTGCGAGTGGCTGTGCGGGAGGCTTGCGCCCGCGCCCGCCCCCTCGTTGACGAGGGCGTGGACATAGGCGAAGCCGGCCTCGCGGGCCGCCTCGGCGCGGGCCTGCCACGCTTCGGCGACCAGTTCGAGCTCGCGGACGCCGAGGTCGGCGATCGTCCGCACATGGCGAGGGGAGTGAACGACGACCTCCTGCCGTCCGACGGCGGCTCGCCGTGCGAGCAGGCCGTCCGGGCGATCGCCGTCGCGAAGCCACGGCCCGAACGCCGGGAACTTGTTGGGGACGACGCGTACCCGCCAGCCGGGCGTGTCCGGCGGGCGCCCCGGCGGCCCGATGGCGAACGTCTCCGGCGGCGTCGCCGTCTCGCGGCCCTCGTCGAACGGACAGCCGACGGGGTCGTCGTCGGCGTCCTGGCCGGCTGCGCGGGGAGCGCCCGGCCGGCGCGCGCGGGAAGGCGCGACCACGACCCAGCGGCCCGAGAGCGGGTCGCGGCGCAGCTCGGGAGGCGAGTGGTGCTCTGTCAGGCCTAGCTCTCGCCCTTGTTGAGGAACGGGCGAAGGAGCTCGAGGGGCAGCGGGAGGATCATCGTCGTCGACCGCTCGCTGGAGATCTCGAGCATCGTCTGGAGGAACCGCAGCTGCAGTGCGATCGGGTTCTCCGCCATGACGTTGGCGGCGTCCTTGAGGCGCTCGGAGGCCTGGAACTCGCCCTCGGCTGCGATCACCTTTGCGCGCCGCTCGCGCTCGGCCTCGGCCTGGCGGGCCATCGCGCGCTGCATACCGCTCGGGATCTCGACGTCCTTGACCTCGACGATGGAGACCTTGATGCCCCAGGGCGACGTCGCCTCGTCGATGATCTCCTGGAGGATCACGTTGATCTTGTCGCGCTCGGAGAGGAGCTCGTCGAGCACGTGCTGGCCGAGCACGCTCCGCAGCGTCGTCTGCGCGATCTGCGACGTGGCGACCATGTAGTTCTCGACCTGCACGATCGCCCGCTCGGGATCGATGATCCGGAAGTACGCGACCGCGTTCACGCGGACGGGGACGTTGTCCTTGGTGATGACCTCCTGCGGCGGGATGTTCAGAGTCACCGTCCGCAGGTCGACCCGCACCATCTTGTCGACGATGGGGATGAGGAAGAAGAGGCCCGGCCCGCGCGGCGGCGAGTTGAGGCGGCCCAGCCGGAAGATCACGCCCCGCTCGTACTCCCGTGTGATCCGGACCGACGCCGAGATCAGGAAGATCAGGAGGACTGCGACTACGGCGACGGCGATCAGAGCGGCGGTCATCGAGCTCCTTTCGGGCTGGGCCAGAGAATCCTACGGCACCGCGGGTGGCGCAGGCTAAGCCGGGACGGTTGCCGGTTCCTCGACGCGCGAGACCTCGAGGACGAGCCCCTCGCCGATCGAGTCGACGCGAACGTGCTCGCCCGCCTCGAGCGGACCGTTCTCCGTGTGTGCGCGCCACAGCTCGCCGTGCACGAACACCGCGCCGTCGGGATCGAGGCGGTGGCGCACGACCCCGGTTTCGGCGAGCAGCTCCTCACGGCCGGTCTGCGTCGGCGCCCTCTTTGCCTGCACGATCTTCGTCAGGGCGACGCCCATGATGAGAGCGAGCGTTCCGGCCACCGCCAGGGCCACCCAGACGGAGACCTGGTACTCCTCGCCGGCAGGGTCGAAGAGCAGGAGCGACCCGACGACGAAGCTCACCGCTCCTGCGAGCGCAAGGGCGCCGTGGCTCACGACGAACGCCTCCGCGACGAAGAACGCGAGGGCCAGGATCATGAGCAGGAGCCCTGCCCAGCTGACCGGGAGCACCTGGAGGCCGAAGAGGCCGATGATGAGCGAGATCGCGCCGACCGTCCCCGGGAAGATCAGGCCCGGGTTGAGGATCTCGATCGTGATCCCGAGCACCCCGAGCGACATCAGCAGGACGATGATGTTGGGGTCGATCAGCGTGTCGAGAATCCGCTTCCAGAGCGACATCTCGACCCGGTCCACGCTCGCACCCGCGGTGTTCAGGACGAGGTCCTTCGGCTCCGTGTGCATGCCGTCGATCTCGTCGAGCAGGGTGGTGAGGTCGGGCGCCACGACGTCGACCACGTTCTCCTCCAGCGCCTCCTGGGCGCCGAGGTTGGAGGCCTCCCGCACCGCGTCCTCGGCCCAGTCGCCGTTGCGTCCGTGGGTCTCGGCGAGCTCGCGTGCGTAGGCGGCCGCGTCGTTGATCACCTTGCGCCGGAGATCGGATGGGATCTCGCCGCCGCCCACGGCGACCGGGGTCGAGGAGCCGATGTTCGTGTTCGGCGCCATGGCGGCGACATCCGCGGCGAGCGTGATGAATGCGCCTGCGGATGCTGCGCGCGAGCCCTGCGGCGCGACGTAGACGATGACCGGGATCGATGCCTCGAGCTCCTTCTTGATGATGTCGCGCATGGCGGAGTCGAGGCCGCCCGGCGTGTCCAGCTCGATGACGACGGCGTCGTAGCCGTCTTCCTCTGCACGCTCGATTCCGTCGATGACGTAGTCGGCCGTCACCGGGTTGATGTCGTTCGCGAGCTCGATGACGAGCACGCGCGGTGCGGTGTCCTGAGCAGTCGCTCCGCCCGCAAGGAGAAGCACCGCGGCGAGCGCGCACATAGTGCAAAAAAGTCCCCGCAAGCGCGGCACTTTGCTGTAAAGATTCTATCAGGGACCTGCCGATGCCCTTGAGGACGCAGGACTCCTTTGCTTCGGTAGCGAAGGAGCCGATCGCCCAGGCATCTCCCTCATGAAGCTTCGTCGTACCCTCGTGTTCCTCCTCGCCACGGCCGCGCTCGCTCCGGGCACGGCAGGCGCCGCCGACGTCCAGGTCATCGCCCGCGACGTCCCTCTGGCAGCCGCGCGAGGGTCGGTAGCGCGGGCCGCTCCGCTCGAGTTCACGATGGTCGGCACCCACTGGCAGGGCGGCGGCGAGGTCTGGTTCAGGACGGCAACCGAGTCCGGCACCTGGAGCCCCTGGCGGCTCGCACGTCCGGAGGAGGACGACCTTCCCGACGCCACGAGCGACGAGGGGAAGGCCTCTCGGGGCTGGAACGTCGGCAACCCCTGGTGGACGGGCGCCTCGACCTCGATCCAGTACCGGGTCTCCGGGCCCGTCACGCGCCTGCGGACGTTCTACATCTCGAGCGAGCCCTCGACGGCCGACGCGACGCTGGCCGGGCCGGCGACGCAGGCGACGCTACGGCCCGATCAGCCGCCGATCACCCGACGGCCGGGCTGGGGCGCCGACGAGTCCATCGTGCGAGCGCAGCCGTCTTTCGCAGACAGCCTCGAGCTGTCGGTCGTCCACCACACAGCCGGGACGAACAGCTACTCGGCCGCCCAGTCGGCGGCGATCGTGCGCGGGATCCAGCGCTACCACGTGCTCTCGAACGGCTGGAACGACATCGGCTACAACTACCTCGTCGACAAGTACGGCCGGATCTTCGAGGGCCGTGGCGGGGGCCTGATCCAGAACGTCATCGGTGCCCACGCGCAGGGGTTCAACACGGGCAGCGTCGGCGTGGCCGTCCTCGGCACGTACGGATCCGGCGGCATCTCCACCGCGGCGCGCAACGCGCTCCAGCGCCTACTCGCCTGGCGACTCGACGCGGGCCATGTCGACCCGGTCTCGCTCCTCAACTTCACGTCTTACGGCAACGATCGCTTCCCCGCCGGCCGCGTGGTCCGCCTGCGGGCGGTCTCGGGACACCGCGACACCGGCTACACGAGCTGTCCTGGCACGGCGCTCTACGGGCAGCTGGGCGCGATCGCCTCGAACGTCTCGCGCATCGGCCTTCCGAAGCTCTACAACCCCGAGGTCGACGGTTCCGTGGGCGGCCCCGTCCGCTTCACCGCCCGCCTCTCGTCGGCGCTGGCCTGGCTCGTGCAGGTCAAGGACTCGGGCGGCGCCGTGGTCGCGCAAGGCACGGGCAGCGGCAAGGCGGTCGACTGGACGTGGAATGCGGGCTCGGTCCCGATCGCCTCGTACACGTACGAGATCAGTGCCGGCCCCGACACCCGACCGGCGGCCGGGCCGATCCCGGGACCGCCGCCCCTCGCGGTCACGGGGCTCGTGGTCTCGCCGCGTGTCCTCACCCCGAACGGTGACTGGAGCGCCGAGCGCGCCACGGTCTCCTTCAGGCTCTCCCGGCGCGCAACCGTCGCGGTCCGGGTCGTGAACGCGTCCTCGGGCGCGCTGGCGCGGACGCTGCTCGCGAGCGCGGAGCGCCCGGCCGGCCCGCGGAGCGTCACCTGGGACGGCACGACCGGCTCCGGCGCCGCCGTGGCCGACGGGACCTACCGGGTCGAGGTCTCGGCCCAGTCAGGCCCGGATCAGATGACCCGTTCCGCGAACGTCGTCGTCGACCGCACGCTCGGCGGTGTCGTGGTCGAGCCCGCCGCCGTCTCGCCGAACGGGGACGGCCAGAACGAGCGGCTCCGCGTCGGCTTCGAGCTGACGAGACCCGCCGACGTCCGGGTCGAGATCCGGCGTGGCGGCAAGACGATCCGGACGGTGCTCAGCGGATCACTCGCCACCGGCGCCTACGCGGCCTCCTGGGACGGCCGGACGCAGAGCGGCGCACGCGCGTCCGACGGGCCGGTGACGGCTGTGGTCCTGGCCACGACCTCGCTCGGGACGCGGTCGCTGGCCCGGCTGGCCCGCGTCGACGTCACCCGCCCGGTCGTGCGCTTCATCTCCCTGCGGAACGTGAACGGCGTCGCCCGACTGACCTTCAGCTCGAGCGAGGCCGTGCACCTGAAGATCTGGTACGGCACGTCGCGCTGGAACGACGGCGACATGATCGAGGTCGACAAGCCGGCGGGCACGAAGGCCCACTGGCGGCGCGTCCGTGCGCTGGTCGTGCGCATCCTGGCCGTCGACGCGGCCGGGAACCGGAGCAGGCTCGTGTTCGGCCGCGCCGGCTAGCGTCCTCCTAGCGCTCGAACAGAACCTCGCCGCTCTCCACGATCCGCCGCTCGTGGCCGATCTCGACTTCGAGCCTGCCGCTGCGGTCGATGGCGACTCCCAGGGCGCTCTCTCCGTCGACGAGCAACCGGCGGCCGCGCAGGAAGTCCCGCGCTCCGAGGCCGTCGTAGATCGCATCGAGCCCACCTTCCCGCCAGCGGTCGTAGGCGCGCTCGAGCCGCAGAAGGAGGTCGGCCAGGATCGGCGCCCGCTCGCGGCGTTCGCCGTCGATCGTTCGGAGCGACCCGGCCGCGACGGTCGCATCGGGAGGAAGCTCGTCGCGGCTCTGGTTGATGTTGAGCCCCATGCCGAGCACGACGCGGCCCTCGGAGGCCTCGGCGAGCACGCCGGCGACCTTGCGCCGGTTGACGAGCACGTCGTTCGGCCACTTGATCTGGGCGGCCAGCGCGGTCGCCGCCTCGACGGTCTCTGCCACGGCGATGCCGCCGACCAGGGAGAGCTCGGAGATCCTGCGCTCCCCGGGCGGCTCGAGCACGACCGAGCAGAGCACAGCAGTGCCCGGAGGCGCTGTCCAGGTTCTGCCGAGGCGACCACGGCCCCCGGTCTGGACCTCGCAGACGGCCGCCGCGCCCTCCCCGTGCTCGGAGTCGAGGAGCTGCTGTGTGGACTCGCAGGAGTCCTCGTAGAGGTAGGGGCGGCCGAAACGGCCGGAGAGCAGAGGCTCGACGGTCTCCGGTGTCAGCGCGTCGGCCATCCGCGGAACTACACTAACCGGGCCGTGCAACCAGCCGCCACGCCTGCGCGTCAGACCGATCGTGAGCCGTCGTACGGGCGGTCTCTCGCATACCGGAAGCTCAGTGACGTGGACCTCGTCAGCAAGGCAAGGAACGGCGATGGATGGGCGCTCGACACGCTCGTCGAGCGCCATGCCCCGCGAGTCAACCGGCTCGCCGCGCAGATCATGGGCGATCTCGAGGAGGCGCGGGATGCCGCGCAGGAATCGCTCGTGAAGCTCTGCACGCGGCTGCGCCAGTTTCGCGGAGAGGCGCAGTTCGCCACCTGGCTCCATCGCCTCACCGTGAACACGTGTCGCGATCGCCTCGCGCGCCAGCGCATCCGCCAGACCGAGCCGCTCGCGCTCGAGGATGAGCCTGCGGGCGAGGACAGCGATCCGTCGCGCGCCGCGCTCCTTGCCGACAAGCGCCGAGAGCTCATCGCAGCGCTCGCGCGCCTCTCGCCGAACCAGCGCCTCGCAGTCGTGCTGCGTGACGTGTTCGGCCTGACGTACGAGGAGATTTCGCGTGTCGCCCGCATGCCGGTCGGGACCGCGAAGTGCTACGTGCACCGGGCTCGAGCCCGCCTGCGCGTACGGCTGGAAGAAACGGCGAACGGGTGAGCCGGCCTCGGTGAGCTACGAACTACCGCTCGGCCGACGGGAGATCGAAGCGATCCTCCCGCACCGCGACCCTTTCCTGCTGCTCGACGAGGTGATCGAGCTCGTGCCGGGCGCCCGCGTGGTGGCGCGCAAGCTCGTCCGCGAGGACGAGTGGTACCTCAGCGGGCACTTTCCCGGGCGTCCGATCATGCCCGGCGTCCTCATGGTCGAGGCCATGGCCCAGACCGGCGCCGTCGCCGTCCTCTCGGACGAGGAGAACCGCGGCAAGCTCGCGCTCTTCGCCGGCATCGACGACGTGCGCTTCAAGCGCATCGTCGTACCGGGGGACGAGCTCGAGCTCACCTGCGAGCTGGAGCGGGTGCGCGGCCCCGTCGGCCGCGGCAAGGCGACGGCCACGGTGGGCGGCAAGCTGGCCGTGCGGGGGACGCTGACGTTCGCGGTCACCGAGGGCGACGAATGATCGGGAACGTCTCCGGAAACGGCATCGCCGTCGGGATCACCGGCGTCGGCTCCTACCTTCCGGACAAGGTTCTGACCAACGCCGACCTCGAGGCCATGGTGGACACGTCCGACGAGTGGATCACGTCGCGGACGGGCATCAAGGAGCGTCGCATCGCCGCCCCCAGCCAGGCTGCGAGCGACCTGGCGCTTCCGGCCGCCCGCGAGGCGCTGGAGCACGCCGGGGTCGACCCCAAGGACGTCGACCTCATCGTCGTGGCCACGGCCACACCCGACATGCTCTTTCCGGCGACCGCGGCCCTGGTCGCGGACGAGCTCGGCGCCAAGACGGCTGCGGCGTACGACCTGCTGGCCGGCTGCACGGGCTTCGTCTATGCGCTCTCGCAGGCCTACGGGATGGTGGCCACGGGCCTGTCGAAGCGGGCGCTGATCGTGGGCACCGAGGTGCTCTCGAAGATCACGAACTGGCAGGACCGGTCGACCTGCATCCTCTTCGGCGACGGCTCGGGAGCGGCCGTGCTCGAGCCCGTCGGGTCGGGAGGGATCGCCGGGTTCGAGCTGGGCGCCGACGGCGCCGGCGGCCCCGATCTCTGCGTTCCCGCGGGGGGCTCCCGGCGGCCGGTCTCGCCGGAGGTGCTCGAGGAAGAGGCGCAGTTCATCAAGATGAACGGCGCCGAGGTTTTCCGCTTCGCGACCCGGGTCATGGTCACTTCTGCGGAAGAGCTCCTGGCCGCGTGCGGGGCGACGGTCGATGACGTCGACCTTTACGTGCCCCACCAGGCGAACAAGCGGATCGTCGACCACGCGGTCAAGAACCTCGGGCTCGACCCGGAAAAAGTGGTGATGAACATCGATCGGTACGGCAACACCTCGTCTGCCTCCATTCCCATCTGCCTCGCCGAGGCGCAGGAGAAGGGGCTGCTGGAAGACGGGACGCGCGTGCTCGTGAGCGCGGTCGGCGCCGGCCTCACCTGGGGCTCGGCCTACATGACCTGGACGTCGAGGGACGGACGGTAGGAGAGGAGCTATGAAGATCGCATTCTGCTTCCCGGGCCAGGGCTCGCAGATGGTGGGGATGGGCAGCGCCATCGCCGGCGAGTTCCCGGCGGCGCGCGCCGTGTACGACGAGGCTTCCGAAGCCGTCGGGTTCGACGTGGCCAAGCTCTGCTTCGAGGGCTCGATCGAGGATCTGACCCGCACCGAGCTGCAGCAGCCGGCGCTGGTCGCGACGTCGATCGCCTGCCTTCGCGCGGTGGAGACGCTCGGCATCCGCCCGGACTACGTGGTCGGCCACTCCGTGGGGGAGTACTCCGCCCTGGCCGCGGCCAGCTCGATCCAAGCCGGCGACGCAGTTGCCCTCGTCCGCGAACGCGGTGAGGCAATGGCCGAAGCGGCGCGCGAGCAGCCGGGCGCGATGGCCGCCGTCCTCGGGCTCGAGGACTCGGTCGTCGAGGAGCTCTGCGAGCAGATCGATGGCGTGTGGCCGGCGAACTACAACTGTCCGGGCCAGGTGGTCGTCTCCGGCGAGAACGAGGCGGTCGACAGGCTCATCGCCGAGGCCGCCGCGAGGGGCGCTCGCAAGACGGTGAAGCTCCGGGTGAGCGGCGGCTTCCACAGCCCGCTCGTCGCGAGGGCGGCCGAGCGGCTGAAGCCCGCTCTCGCCAAGGTCTCGTGGCTCGACCCGGCCACGCCGTACATGTCCACGGTGTCGGCGCGGGTTGAGGACGCACAGCGGATCGCCGGGCTGCTCGCCGAGCAGCTGACGGCGCCCGTGCGCTTCACCCAGGCCGTCGGCGGGCTGGTGAAGAACGGTGTCGAGACCTTCGTCGAGATCGGCCCCGGCCAGGTGCTCGGTGGGCTCCTGCGCCGCTGCGACCGCTCGCTCCGGACGATCTCGGTCGGCGACCCGGAGTCGCTGCGCAAGCTCGAGGAGACCGTGTCGGCCGCATGAGCGACCCTCGCCTTCGGCTCGCTCCCGCGGTTGGCCTATGAGCGGCTACGCGTCGCTCGAGGGCAAGGTCGCGCTCGTCACCGGGGGCTCGCGCGGCATCGGCGCCGCCATCTCGCGCGAGCTCGGGAGCGCGGGAGCGCGCGTGGCCGTCAACTACCGATCCGGGAAGGACGCGGCCGAGGAGGTCGCCTCCGAGGTCGGCGGCATCGCCCTGGCGGCGAACGTCGGCGACCCGGCCGAGGCCAAGGACCTGATCGAGCGCGTCGAGTCCGAGCTGGGCGAGGTCGACGTCCTGGTCAACAACGCCGGCATCACCCGCGACACCCTCATCGCGCGCATGAGCGACGAGGAGTGGGAGGAGGTCATCGAGACGAACCTCCGTGGCACGTTCAACACCTGCCGGGCGGTGGCGAGGAAGATGCTGCGCCGCCGCTCCGGGGCGATCGTGAACATGACGAGCGTCGTCGGCCTCCACGGCAATCCAGGCCAGGCGAACTACGCCGCCTCCAAGGCGGGCATCATCGGTCTCACGAAGGCGCTCGCGCGCGAGCTCGGCTCGCGCGGCGTGCGCGTGAACGCCGTCGCACCCGGCTACATCGCCACCGAGCTGACCGACGTGCTCTCGGAGGAGATCCGCGCGGCCATCCTCGGCAACACGCCCATGGGCCGGCTCGGGAGCCCGGAGGACGTAGCCGCTGCGGTACGATTTCTCTGTTCGGACGAGGCCGCGTTCATCACGGGCGATGTGCTGCTCGTCGACGGTGGACTGGGGATGTAGCGATGGCTTCGAACAACGGACGCAGGGTCGTCATCACGGGCATGGGGGCAGTGACCCCTCTCGGCAACGATGCCGAGACCTTCTGGGAGAACCTGACCGCCGGAAAGAGCGGCGCCGCCCCGATCACGGCCTTCGATCCCTCTGAGTACGCCGTCCACTTCGCCTGCGAGCTGAAAGGCTTCGAGCCGACCACGTGGATCGAGCACCGCAAGGCGCGCCGGATGGACCGCTTCGCCCAGATGGTCATCGCCGCCGCCCGCATGGCCGAGCAGGACTCGGGCATCGACATCGAGGGCGAGACGGAGCGCACAGGCGTGTCCGTTGCCACGGGCATCGGCGGGCTCCAGAGCTTCCAGAACTGCTACGACCAGCTGCTCGAGCGCGGGCCCGACCGCATCAACCCCCTTGCGATCACCGCGATCATCCCCAACATGGGCGCCGCCTGGGTCTCGATGGAGCTCGGGGCGCGCGGCCCGCTCGCGTCCGAGTGCACGGCGTGCGCCGCTTCCAACATGGCCATCGGGGATGCGATGGATGCGATCCGCCTCAATCGCGCCGACGTCATGCTCGCCGGTGGGACCGAGGCCGGGATCACGAAGGTCGGCATCGGCGGCTTTTCCGCCATGCGCGCGCTCTCGCGCCGCAACGACGACCCGGCCGCCGCCAGCCGTCCGTTCGACGCCGAGCGCGACGGGTTCGTCATGGGCGAGGCCGCCGGCATCGTCGTGCTCGAGGAGCTCGAGCATGCCAAGAAGCGCGACGCGAAGATCTACGCCGAGCTCGTCGGCTACGGCCTCTCCTCGGACGCGCAGCACATCACGGAGCCCGACCCGACGGGCAGGCACCCGGCACGGGCGATGCAGATGGCGATCGACGACGCGGGCATCACCACCGACCAGATCGACTACATCAACGCGCACGGGACGTCGACGCCGCTCGGCGACTCGGCCGAGACCCGGGTGATCAAGGTTGCGCTGGGCGAGGAAAAGGCGCGGAAGACGCCCATCTCGTCCACGAAGGGCGCGACCGGGCACTGTCTCGGCGCCTCCGGGGCGATCGAGGCCATCATCTCCACGCTGGCCGTCCAGCGCGACGTCGTCCCGCCGACGATCAACCAGGAGGTCGCCGACCCGGCGTGCGATCTCGACTACATCCCGAATGAATCCCGGGAGTGGAAGACCGACTTCGCGCTTTCGAACAACTTCGGGTTCGGCGGGCACAACGCCTGCCTCGTGATCACGAAGTTCGACGGCTAATCGAATTTGATGTCTGAGCGCTGGGCGACCTTCGACTGCTACGGCACGCTCGTCGACTGGGAGGGCGGCATCGGCGGCGAGCTCGCCCGCATCTGGCCCGACGAGGACGCCGACCTGCTTCGCGAGCGCTACCACGAGATCGAGCCGCGCGTGCAGCTCGAAGGGTCGCTTCCGTACCGCGAGGTTCTGCGCCAGGCGCTCGTCCTGCTCGCCGAGAGCGAGGGCCTCGAGCTCCCCGCCGGCGAGGAGACCGCGCTGGGCGACTCGCTGCCGCGCTGGCCGGTCTTCCCCGAGGTGCCGGCGGCGCTGGCCGAGCTGCGCGAGCGGGGCTGGCGGCTCGTGCCGCTCTCGAACACGGATCCCGACTTCCTCGACGCCTCGATGGAGGCGATCGGGGTGCCGTTCGACGGGACGGTCGTCGCGGGCGAGATCGGCTCCTACAAGCCCGCACACGGGCACTGGAAGACGTTCTACGAGCGCTTCGGCGCCGACCCCGAGCGCCACGTCCATGTGGCGGCCAGCCTCTTCCACGACATCGCGCCCGCCGACGAGCTCGGCATCACCGCGGTCTGGATCAACCGGCTGGACGAGACGAGCGAACTGCCGCGGGCGGCGGAGCTGCCCGATCTCGAGCGCCTGCCCGCGACGTTGGACTCGCTCGTTCCGGACGCGGACGGCTCGCGGTAGCCTGAGCACGATGTCGCGCCTTCGCGCCCGCTGCCCCGACTGCAAGACGCTCACTGCGGTCGCCCTGGACGGCGGCGAGTACGAGTGCCACTCCTGTGGGCGGAAGTTCGGCGCCGGGCTCGTGCGCGTCCCGCGCGCCTGGGGCGCGGACGGCGAGTCGATGGTCGAAGCCGCGTTTCTCCCGCTTCCCTATCCGGAGGCGACGGTCGTGGACGAGGACTCGCTCACCGAGCAGAACCTCGCGCTTGCGGCGGGCCTCCCCGACCGGCCGTTGATCCTCGGCGGGTGCTGCTGCTCACACGTGGGCGCCGTCGAAGGGCTGGCGACGCGCCACGGGCGCCTGGCGGTGGTCTGGTTCGACGCGCACGGCGACCTGAACACCCCGGAGACCTCGCCGAGCGGGAACACGTGGGGGATGCCTCTGCGGATGCTCCTCGACTCGGGCACGGTCGAGCCGGCCGATGTGGCGCTCGTCGGCGCCCGCAACCTCGACCAGCCGGAGGTCGAGTTCATCGCGGCCTGCGGCCTGCGCACGGACGAGGCCGGCGTGGACGGGGCCCTCGAAGGGGCCGACGCGGTCTACGTGGCTTTCGACGTCGACGTGCTCGACCCGGACGACGATGTCGTCCCGTTCATGCCCGAGCCGGGCGGCCTCACGCTCGTCGAGGCGGCCTCCATGCTCCGACGCATCGTCGCCGACCGCCCGCTGGCCGGAGCCGGCTTCACCGGTGTCGCCAACACTCCCGGGAACGCGGAGCCGCTCGCCCGCGTGGCCCAGGCGCTCGGGCTGTAGGCCGGGCCGAACCCCGTAAGATAGGCCGGTCATGGAGAGCCGCATCGACGTGACCGTCGAGAACCGCGGGGCGGAGCGGGACCAGGACGGGAAGCGGCACCCCAACACCTGCCCGCGCTGCCACTCGCACTATCGCGAGGATGAGCTCGAGGCCACGCTTCGAGTGTGTCCTCAGTGCTCGCATCATTTTCCCGTGCGTGCACGGGTCCGGGTCGCACAGCTCGCCGACCGGGGCACGTTTGCCGAGGAGGACGCCGGACTGCGCTCGGCCGACCCGCTCGGGTTCTTCGACCTGCGCGCCTATACGGACCGCCTGGCCGAGGCCGAGGTGGCGACGGGCCTCGGCGACGCGATCATCGCCGGCGCCGCGGCGATCGAGCGCAGGCCGTGCGAGCTCGCGGTCATGGACTTCGCGTTCATGGGCGGCTCCATGGGCAGCACGGTCGGGGAGAAGTTCGCGCGCGCCTGCGAGCGCGCCGCCTCCCGACGGGTGCCGCTCGTGTGCGTCACCGCCTCTGGCGGCGCTCGCATGCAGGAGGGGATCCTCTCCCTGATGCAGCTGCCGAAGACCGTGTGCGCGGTTGACGAGCTGCACGAGGCGCGCAGCGCCTTCATCTCCGTCATGACCCACCCGACGACCGCAGGCGTCCTGGCGAGCTTCGCCAGCCTGGGCGACGTGATCGTCTCCGAGCCGGGCGCGCTCCTCGCCTTCACCGGCCCGCGGGTCGTCCAGCAGACCACGCGCGAGAAGCTTCCGGACGACTTCGGCCTCGCCGAGTCGAACGCGCGCTTCGGGCACGTCGACGCCATCGTGCCGCGCGCCGAGCTGCGCCCGTTCGTCGGCCGCGTGCTTGCGATGTTCTCGCAGGAATCGTGAGCGAGAGTCCCTCGACCCAGGCCGAAGAGCTGAAGCTCCGGGAACGCCTGGCTAAGCTCCGCGACCTTCCGCTCCTGCGGGGCGTCGGGGTCTCCGGCGAGATGGCCCGTCTCAAGCGCCAGCTCGACCGGATCGGCGAGGAGCCGAGCGAGGACGAGGTCTGGCGCTCCGTCGAGCTTGCGCGCCACCAGGACCGACCGTACACGCTCGACTATGTCGAGCGGATCTTCGACGACTTCGTCGAGCTGCATGGTGACCGGGCCTTTGCGGACGACCCGGCGATCGTCGCGGGGCTCGCCCGCTTCGACGGCCGTACCATCGTCCTCGTCGGGCACCAGAAGGGCCGGGACATCCGGGAGCGCACGCACCGCAACTTCGGGATGACCTACCCGGAGGGCTACCGCAAGGCAATGCGCGCGATGGAGATGGCCGACCGGCACCGCTTCCCGGTCGTGACGCTGGTCGACACGCCGGGCGCCTACCCGGGTGTCACCGCCGAGCAGCACGGGCAGGGCGGGTGGATCGCCCGCTGCCAGCTCTTGATGACCCGGCTCGGCGTCCCGACGGTGGCGTGCGTCATCGGGGAGGGCGGGTCGGGTGGCGCGGTCGCGATCGCGCTCGCCGACCGCGTGCTCATGCAGCAGAACGCGATCTACTCGGTCATCTCTCCCGAAGGCTGCGCCGCCATCCTCTGGCGCGACGCCGGCGAGGCCAAGAAAGCCGCCGCGGCGTTCAAGCCGGATGCCGTTCACTGCCAGGAGCTCGGCGTCGTGGACGGGATCGTCCCGGAACCGCCGGGCGGGGCCCATACGGACCACGACGAGGCGGCGCGTCTTCTCGCGGAGGCTCTGAAGGGCTCCCTGGCCGAGACCGAGCCCCTCGATCCCGACGAGCGCCGACGCCTGCGGCGACGCCGTTTCAGGGCGATGGGCCTCTACCTCGAGTAGAGGGTAGGACCTCCGCAATCCACAGCGTCCACAGGGTTATCCCCGTGTCCTGTGATCCCTTGTCCAAAGGCAAGGGGCCGGTACGAAGACCGGCCCCCGTGTCAGCCAACCCCCCGGTCGGCGAATCGAAGAGGATGTCTCTTGATACCCCGCCGCGGACGCTCCAAACCTCGCGCGTGAAAATTCCTCGCGCAGGCATGCTGTAGACCGTGGCGCGCCTTCGGGAGTACGAGCGCAAGCGGTCGAAAGGGGCCACGCCCGAGCCGTTCGGCGAGGGCGGCGGAGTGTCCGCGAAACCGATCTTCGTCGTGCAGCGCCACGATGCGCGACGCCTCCACTACGACTTTCGCCTGGAGCGCGACGGCGCCCTGGCGAGCTGGGCCGTGCCGAAGGGCGTGCCGCTCGAGACCGGGCAGCGCCATCTCGCTGTCCACGTCGAGGACCACCCACTGGAGTACGCGACGTTCGCGGGCGAGATCCCGGCGGGCCAGTACGGAGCAGGAACTGTCGAGATCTGGGACTCGGGTACCTACGACCTTCTGGAGGAGAAGCGCGACGGCGGCCTGACCGTTCGTCTCGAGGGGAAGCGCCTCCGCGGCGTGTGGACGCTCGTGCCGGCGAAGCTCGACGGCGACGAGAAGAACTGGCTCCTCCTCCGCAAGCAGGACGATTCCGCTCCTGCTCTGCTCAAGCGCGGGCCCGAGTACTCGCCCATGCTCGCGACGCTTTCCGAGCGCGTGCCCAGGGGGTCGGGCTGGTCCTACGAGGTGAAGTGGGACGGGTACCGCGCAATCGCCAGGGTCGCCGGCGGGGAGGCAACGCTCACGAGCCGCCGCGGGCTCGACATGACCGAGCGCTTCGCAGTCGTTGCCCGGGCGCTCGAGCGCGCGGTCCGCACGCCGGACGTCGTCCTCGACGGGGAGGTCTGCGCGCTCGACGCGGAAGGGCGCGCGAGCTTCTCGGTCATGCAGCAGGGGTCCGGCCCGCTCGTCCTGTACGTGTTCGACGTCCTCGAGGTCGACGGCGAGCCCGTGACCGACCTGCCCCTTCGCGAACGCCGCGAGCGTCTGGAAGAGGTCGTGAACTTCCGCGATGCGATCAGGCTGTCGTCTGCCTTCGACGACGGCGAGGCGCTCTTCGAGGCAGCGAAGGAGCAGGAACTGGAAGGGATCGTCGCCAAGAAGATCGAGTCCAAGTACCACTCCGGGCGGCGAACCCGCGACTGGCTCAAGGTGAAGACCCAGGGCCGGCAGGAGTTCCTCGTCGCCGGCTACACCAAGGGCCAGGGACGGCGCGCAGACCGCTTCGGCTCGCTCGTCCTGGCCGTCCGGGGCGGCGCCGAGCTCGAGTACGTCGGGAACGTCGGCACCGGCTTCACCGAGGACGAGATCGACCGGCTGCTGGCGAAGCTCCGCCCGCTGCGACGTGACACCACGCCCTTCGCCGAGGTGCCGAAGATGCCCAAGGTGCGGAGGGACGACGTTGTCTGGGTCGAGCCCCAGTTGGTCGCCGAGGTCAAGTTCGCCCAGTGGACGCACGACGGGCGTCTGCGTGCGCCCGTGTACGAAGGGCTCCGTGAGGACAAGGAGACAACCGACGTGCACCGTGAAGAGGAACCGCTCCCGGACGAGATCCGCAAGGGCAAACGGACGCTCAAGCTCTCGAATCTCGACAAGGACTTCTGGCCGGAGGAGGGGGTGACGAAGGGCGACCTGATCGCGTACTACCGCGAGGTTGCTTCCGTGCTCGTGCCGCACCTTCGCGACCGCCCGTTCACGATGAAGCGGTATCCCGACGGCTGGCAGGGCAAGCACTTCTTCCAGAAGGACGCCCCCTCGCACATGCCCGACTGGATCCCGACGTTTTCCTACCGCTCGACGTCGCGGCAGACGAGGGAGAAGCGGACGCTCCGCTACGCGCTCGTCAACGACGAGCTCGGGCTGCTCTGGATGGCGAACATGGGCTGCATCGACATGAACACCTGGTACTCCAGGGCGGACAAGCCCGACCGGCCGGACTGGGTGCTCTTCGACCTCGATCCCTCGCCGGATGTGGGCTTTCCAGAGGTCGTGCGAGTTGCCCGGCTCGTCAAGGACGTGCTCGATGCCCTCGGGCTGGTCGGCGTGCCGAAGACGAGTGGCGCCGACGGCTTCCACGTGCTCGTGCCGATCCAGCGCCGCCACACATACGCGCAGGCCCGCGAGTTCTCCGAGATCGTCGCCGGCACGCTCGCCCGTCTGCATCCCGGTCTCGTCACGACCGAGTGGGCGAAGGCGAAGCGCCGCGGCGTGCTCATCGACTCGAACCAGAACGGCGAGGGGAAGACGATCGCCTCGGTCTACTCGGTCCGTCCCAACGCGGGCGCCCCGGTCTCGACCCCGCTCCGGTGGGACGAGGTGACCGAGGACCTCGATCCGACCGCCTTCACGATGGAGGTCGTGCTCGGCCGTGTCGAGCGTGACGGCGATCTCTTCTCGGACGTGCTCGAGCTCAAGCAGGCGCTCGGGCCCGCCCTGCGCGAGATCAAGTAGGGGTCGGCGCCGTCTGGGCGGGCTTCCTGAGGAAGCTCCAGGTGTGGCCTGCGGTCTCGAAGCCGAGGCGCGCGTACAGCTCCTGCGCCGGGCTTCCGTCGTTCGCGACCAGGAAGAGGAAGTCGTGGCCCGAGGCCAGCGCCTCTTCGACGGCGCGCAGCACGACTGCGGACGCCAGGCCCTTGCCGCGCTGGTCCGGCGAGGTCGCGACGTCCTCGACCTGAGCGGTTCTGCCGTCGGAGTAGAGGTCGGTCGCGCTCACTACCCTTCCGCTCTCGCGCACGGCGAAGTGGCGCCCGGCACCCACCTCGTTCCAGAGTGCGTTCGCGTCCAGGAGCATGCTCACGACCTCGTCGGACTCCGCCCAGGGCTCGCTTCGCCCGATCTCCTCGCGGAAGTCCCTGAGCTCGTCGACGGGGACCTCGTCGACCCGGACCGAGCCGGTGTCGTGCTCCCCGCCACCGCGGTACACCATGTGGACGAGCCGGTCGGACTCCCACCCCAGGCGCCTGAGGAACGGCGCGCACGCGGCCCCGACGTCGTCGCTGGAGGTCTCCACGCGCCGGTAGGCGTGGCCCGCGTCGGAGTGCAGCAGCTCGGCGTCGGATGCGATCTCGCCGGGGTCGACGTGGCCGTGCGCCTCCACGCACACCGTGTTCAGGTCCCAGACCTGCGGAAAGCGCCAATTGAAGTACGCGTGACCGAAGCGGAAGGGGATGATGCGCTGCGCCGAGCGCGTGCGCATGGCCCGCTCGAAGGCGATCGCTCGCTCGAAGTCGGAGGACAAGCCTCCTAGACTGCCACGCCGAGGACGAGCGCCGCGTCTCGTGCGAGCACGCGCTCGAGGGCTGCAACGCAGCCGCGGTCGAAAGCCGAGCCGGTCTGCTCGTGGAGCAGGCCGATCGCCTTGTCGTGCGTCCAGGCGTCTCGGTAGACGCGGACGGAGAGGAGCGCGTCGTACACGTCGCAGACGGTGAGGATGCGCGTCTCCAGGTCGAGGTCGAGCGCCGTGCGGCCGTTCGGGTAGCCGCCGCCGTCGAGCCGCTCGTGGTGGTCGAGCACGAGCCGCCTCACGAGATCGGAGAACCCGCCGAGCTCTCCGAGGAGCTTGTGACCCCACTCGGGATGCCGCTTGATGACCGCGAACTCCTCCTCGTCGAGCGAGCCGGGCTTCTTGAGGATCTCGTCGGGGACAGAGAGCTTGCCGATGTCGTGGAGCAGGCCGCCGGTGGCCAGCGAGCGCAGCCGGTTCGGCGGGAGACCGAGCTCCTCGCCGACGAGGACGGCCCGCAGGGCGACGCGGCGCGTGTGCCCCTCGGTGTACTCGTCCTTCTGGGCGAGCCGAAGCGTCAGCGCGCTCACGCGAGCGCCGAGGAACGCCTGCTCTGCCTGCACGAGCTCGCCGGCGCGCGGCCCGCCGGTGAGTGCGCGCGAGGGCTGCGCCCGGCTCAGGTCGATGGCGACCGGAATTCCGACGAGGGCGATGCCGAGGAGCTCGAAGGCGTGGCCGAGCCACCACCCGAGCTGCATGTAGTTGAGGACGAGAGCGGCGACGAGCGCGGTCGCGAGGAAGGAGATGCCGAGGACAACCAGTAGGTCGGCGCGGCGGCGGGTGAGGAGGTACGTGTTGATCGCCCGCACGCCGAGGAAGGCGTAGAGGAGAAGTCCGACCGCGAGCAGGCTGAGGGCCAGCGGGCCGCCGGCCTCGGGGACGTTGGGGACGACGCTCGGGACGAGCATTCCCACGGCGCCCAGCATTGCGATGGCGACGATGAGGACGACCTGGAGCACGACCAGCCGGTTCACGCTTTGCGGCTCGTTCATGGTGGGCAGGGCGGCGAGCGCGAGCACGGCGGCGCCGAGAAGCAGCGTCGCGCCGCCCGTGAAGGCGCCGAGCCCGCCCTCGTAGCCCATGATCACGCCCGGGGTCGCGAGGCCGTGGAGTGCGAGCAGCGCGGCCATGACGGAGAAGGCGGTTCCCACGAGGACGGTGCGCGCGTCGTTGCGGCGCCAGCCCACGATCGTCAGCGCGAGGGCCGCGGCGGTGGCGAGGACGGCGCCGAACCCGACGCCCCAGAAGTGGACGCCGCTGCCGGGCATCGCCTCGTGCCTGCCGACCAGGAGGAGAACGGTTGCGGGAAGGGCGACTCCGGCCGCGCAAACAGCGATTGCGGACGCGGTCTGCCGCCTCAACATCGTTCGCATAGGACGCTGTATCGGCCGAAGCGCGCGTCGAGTTAACGGTCAAGCACGAGCTTGACGGAAAACGATTTGCTCATTGACACCCGTTTCGGCCGGGTGAGAGACTTGCGCCGTTCAATTCGACGCCCCAGGGCAGGAGGGGAACGACGATGCCGTCTCGATCCTCTTGGGTGGTCCTTGCCGTGGCCGCTCAAAGCGCGACCAGCTCGGCGTGGACCGGGGGCTCCGACTAACAGGCTCTCCGCAGTCCGGGACGAGAGGGAAAGGAGATACGCAGGTCGAGACTCGCTCAGTCCGTGCAGGCGACATCAATTTCGAGTCATTGCCCATTTTGGGCAGGAGGGGGAGCATGTCCACGAGATCCTTCTGGACGCTATGCGTCTTGATAACGGCGGCCGCGCTCGCGATTGTCCCGGGCGCGATGTCTTCCAGCTCGGGAGCCACCGCCGACGACGACGCGCTGGCGACCGCGCTCGGCTATCTCGACGACAGCGCGGCCGATCTGGGCGTCACGAGCGCCGACATCGCCGACGTCTTCGTCATGAGCAAGGTCGTAAGCAAGCACAACGGCGTCACGCACTTCAACTTCAACCAGCGGTTCCGCGGGCTCGAGGTGTTCGGCGGGCACGCCACCGTCAGCATCAACGCCCAGGGCGAGCTCATCTTCGCCTCGGGAAGCCTCGTGAGCCTCGGCGGGGCGGCCGACTCGGCCGAGCTCAGCGCCATCGACGCGGTCGAGGCCGCAGCCGACAGGGCTGAACCTCGCCGACCCGTCCGGGCTGCACATCATCAGCGGCGCGGCTTCGGCGGAGGCCCTGGTCTCCCGTGGCGGCATCTCGAACGCGGCCATTCCGGCCAAGCTGGGCTGGCAGCCGACAGCGAACGGCCTCAAGCTCGCATGGCAGGTCACGATCGACGACTCGGCGGGCATCAGTCTGTGGAACGCGGCGGTCGACGCCGACACGGGCGCGCTCCTCGACGCCGTCGACTGGACGATCACCGACGAGCACGAGGACCTCGCGTCCACGCTCAGCGGCGGGAGCCTTCCCGCTCCGCCTCTGGTGACCCCGGACGCTCGGGGCTTCTCGCTCAACCGCGTGAACGACGGCTCCAGCTACCGCGTCTACGACATCGCGCTCGAAAGCCCGAACGACGGCGCGCGCCGGCTGGTGCAGAACCCCGCCGACGCGACCGCTTCGCCGTTCGGCTGGCACGACACCAACGGCGTTGCGGGAGCGGAGTTCACGATCACGCGCGGGAACAACGCTCACACGTTCCTCGAGCAGGACGACGATCAGCTGCCCGACTTCGGGGACACGAACGGCGGCCCGGGGCTGGACTTCGACTTCCCGGCCGACCTGACGCAGCACTCGCAGGCGTATCGCGACGCAGTCGTCACGAACGAGTTCTTCGGGTGCAACACCTTCCACGACCTCCTGTTCCTGTACGGCTTCGATGAGAACGCCGACAACTTCCAGGGGATCAACTACTCCGGCGGACCGTTCTCGAACGGCGACTACGTGCGCTGTCACGTGGCGTCGGGAGCCGGCACGAACAACGCCAACTTCGGCACTCCGGCTATCGGTGGAGCGCCGCGGATGCGGATGTACCTCTGGCCGGGCAACCAGCTCGGAAGCCAGAACGAGGTCGTCGTCAACGGCGTGGGCAGCTTCGGCGCCGGGTGGGCGCGGTACGGCCCGCCGGCCACGACCGGCGGCGCGAGCGGCGCGATCTTCAACGCCGGAAACGGCTGCGTCGCAGCGGACTACACGGGCATTCCGGCCGGCGCGATCGCAATCGCGGTCGGCGGCAACACGGGCTGCCAGAACCTCGCCAAGACCCATGCGGCCAATGCCGCCGGGGCCAGCGCGGTCGTCCTGTCCTCGGGTACGTCGAGCACCACGGTCCTGGAATCCAACGAGGGCGGCATGCTCGTGGCGTCGCCCACGATTCCGGCCGTGAGCGTCTCGACGGCCAACGGCGACGCGATCCGGGCCGCTGCCGGTGCGAACGCGACCGTCCGCAAGAACCCGGCGCACCCGGGGATCCGCGACGGTGACTTCGAGAACGGGATCATCTTCCACGAGTACGGGCACGGTCTCTCGAACCGCCTGACGGGCGGCCCCGGGATCAACTGCCTCAGCGGCGCCGAGCAGATGGGCGAAGGTTGGAGCGACTACGTCGCCATCACGTCGTTCCTCGACCCGGATCTCGACGACCCGAATCAACCGCGCGGCATGGGCCCGTACGCGCTCTTCCAGCCGGACCGACACGGCGCCGGCATCCGTCCGCGGCCGTACTCGCGTGACTTCAACATCCAGCCGGCCACCTACGACAGCATCAAGACGAACGCCTGGCTGACCGGCTCGCTCGCCCAGCCCCACGGGATCGGGCACGCCTGGGCAGCCATCCTCTGGGACATGAACTGGGACCTGATCGACAAGTACGGGTTCAGCGGCAACATCTACCTGCCGTGGAACGCGGGCGGGAACAACCGCGCCATGCAGTACATGGTCGACGGTCTCAAGCTCCAGGGCTGCGGCCCGACGTTCGTGACGGGCCGCGCGGCGATCATCGCGGCCGCGAACGTGCTCGCCGGTGGATCCGCCGGTGAGGTCGAGGGCGACTCCTGCACGCTCTGGGCGACGTTCTCGCGTCGCGGTCTCGGCTTCAGCGCCGTCGGCGGCACGACCAGCCGTGACGACGGTACCGAGGCGTTCGACACCAATCCGCTCTGCCGCGAGGGCTTCAACGCGGGGGCGGACCAGCCATACGGTTCGCTCAACAGCGAGCGTGCGGGCGACGTGGTCACGCTGAAGTTCACGGCCCCGGATCACTACGACCGGGATACCGTGCTCGGCGGGCCGATCTTCTCCCGCAAGGTCGACTGCACGACCCTGCAGGTACCGAGCCAGGGCGTGCGGATCACCCCGCGTGAGTTCCCGATCCCGACCATTGCACAGGGTCAGACGCAGCTCACGAAGCTCCTCGGCGGGCAGTTCCGTTACCGCTGGCAGACCGACGTGACCTGGAAGGGCACGTGCCGCGAGTTCGTCCTCACGCGCGAG
>CAWAQJ010000013.1:0-137020 GCA_963784175.1 uncultured Actinomycetes bacterium
GCGCTCTCGCCCGCTTGACGTAGGTGCGCTCCCGCACGCTCTTCGTCTGGGCGCGGATCAGCCGGGCCGTGCTCGTCCAGTAGATGATCCCGATGATCAGGATGATGTTCGTCAGGCTCCGTCCGAAGAGCGCGGCGACGATGATCATGAGGGGGATGTCGGGGATGACCAGCACGTAGTCGGTGATGCGCATGAGCACCGTGTCGCTCTTGCCCCCGTAGAAGCCCGACCAGAGCCCGATCGTTCCGCCGATGAGCATTGCCACGAGGGCGGCGGCGAAGCCGACGATCATCGAGACGCGGGCGCCTTCGATGACGAGCGAGAGCATGTCCGCGCCGGCGTCGTCGGTGCCGAGCCAGTGAGCGCTCGAGGGAGGTTCGTAGACCGCGCCGGTCTGCGTGTTCGGGTCGTAGGGCTCGATCCACGGGCCGAAGATGGCGAGGAAGACGAAGAAGGCGAGGATCGCGAGGCCGACGATCATCGCCGGCCGCCGGAGCACATCGGAGCGCAGGAAGCCCAGCCGGCCGCCGCGCGGCGGCAGCCCCGCGAGGTCGGCGACCGCCGCCTGCTCGTCGAGGGCGGTGGGAGGAGTGGTCATGCCTCTACCACCCGCGGGTCGAGCTTCACGTACAGGAGGTCGGCGACCAGGTTGAAGAGGATCACCGAGAACGTGAGGAGGAGGAAGATCGCCTGCAGCACGGGCCAGTCGCGCTGGTCGATCGCCTCGACCGTCTCGAGGCCGATTCCCGGGTACGAGAAGACGTACTCGATCGTGATCGACCCTCCGATGATGAAGCCGAGCGAGAGGGCCATCAGCGTCGCGATCGGGAGCAAGGCGTTGCGGAGGCCGTGCTTGCGGACGATCGCCCAGTTGGAGAGGCCCTTCGCGCGCGCCGTCAGCACGTAGTCCTCGCCGAGGGTCTCGAGCAGGGCCGAGCGAGTGATGAGCGCGTAGTCCCCGTACAGGACGAGGCCGAGCGTCAGGGCCGGCAGGATCATGTGCCGCAGGCGGTCGACCATCACGTCCCACGTGGACGCGTCCCCGAGGACGCCCAGCGTCGGATCCTCGATGCCCGACGTCGGCAGTCCGAGGGCCCCGGCGACGAAGAGGACCATGAGCAGGCCGAGCCACTGCGTCGGCATCGAGTAGAAGGCGAGCGAGGTCCAGAGGCCCGTCTTGTCGAGCACCGTGTCCCGCCGCCAGGCGGAGACCACCCCCGTGATCGTCCCGAAGACGATGGCGAACAGGGTGCCGAGGGCGATCATCGGCAGGGTGTTCTTGAGCGGCTCGATGAGCTCGCCTCGCACTTCCTTCTGACTCCGGAGCGACGTCCCGAGATCGCCGTGGAGGAGGTCGCTCACGTAGAGCTTGTATTGCTCCCACGTGGACTCGTCGAGGCCGAGCTCCTGGCGCACCTGCTCCTTGAACTCGGGGCTGCACTGGCGGCACCGGAGCGCGTCCACCGCATCCCCGGGGACCGCCCGGAAGAGCACGAAGTTGAGCGTGATCGCGATGAACACGGTCACGATCGCGAACAGGACGCGCTTGATGAGGTAGTCGGCCGACCTCACGCCCGGACCTCCGCTCGTCTTCGGCTGTCCGTGCCTACTCGACCATGTAGGGCGACGTCCAGTATTCCTTGGAGTACGCGTTCAGATCCGTCTGGATCCCCGCCCACTTGTCGGAGTGCGCGTCGATGTACTCGTGGTTCGTGAGCTGGGTGTAGACGAAGTTGTCGTAGATCATCTGCTGCATCTCCCAGACGAGCTGCTTGCGCTCCTCGGGGTCGACCAGCGTTCCCTGCCGCAGGTACATCTCGTCGTACTCGGGGTTGTCCCAGCCCGTGTCGCTCCAGGAGCACCACTGGCCCTTCGTGACGACGGAGAGCATGAAGTCCGGGTCGATGTAGCCGACCCAGTCCCACATGGCCATGTCGAAGGTGGCGTAGCCGGTCGAGGCCTCGCCGTCGCAGTTGTCGTCGGTCTCGAGCGCGTAGCTGGCGGTCGTGTCTCCGCCGACCTTCTGCGTCAACGTTGACGCCGGCCTCGGCGAATCCCTCCTGCACGATCTCGAAGGAGCGGTCGACGTTGAAGTCGGTCGACGTCGGCGTGATGACCTCGTACTCCATCGGATGCGCTTCCTGGGCGTATTCCCCGGTGGTCGCCGGCGCGATCCGGGTCCCGTCGGAGCCGCGCTCGTAGCCCAGGTCGTCGAGCATCTGGTTGCCGGCCTCGCAGTCGTACTCGAGCGGCCCCAGGTTCGGGTTCTCCATCGGCCCGGCGATGTGGCCGACGAGGCTCTCGACGAGGGAGGCGTAGCCGTTGAACACGACCTCGATGATGCGCTCACGGTCGACGCACATCGAGAGCGCCTTCTTCACCTGCGGGTCGAGGAGCTCCCGGTTCTTCGGCTTGCGCGGGTTCGAGTTCCAGGTGATGTTCGTGGTCTCGGCTCCGGGAACCTTGTTGACGACGAGGCTGTCGTCGTCCTCCAGGACCTTCACGGCGTTGAACGGGACCTGGTCGACCCAGTCGAGGTTGCCCTGACGCAGCTCGGAGATCATCGAGTCCGCGTTGGTGAAGTACGTGAGCGTGACGGCCTCGGCGTTGGACGCCTTCCCGTAGTACCCCTCCCACGGGATGAAGACCGTCGTGCCCTTCTTCTCGTACTCCTTGATCGTGTAGGCGCCTGCCGAGACGACGGGCAGGTTCTGCTCCGGATGGAACGTCTTCAGGTTCTTCCCGTTGGCGCCCACCAGCGGCTCCCAGACGTGCTGCGGGACGATGAACAGCTGCTCCAGCTGGGCGAGCACGTTCCCGACCGGGGCGTCGTAGTGGATCACGAGCGTGTTCTCGTCCGTCGCCTCCGCGCTCGCCACATGCCCGAGCGCGGGCGCCGCCACCGCGGTCGGCCCGGCCGCGAACTCGATGATGGTGTTGATGGTCCAGGCGGCGTCGTTGGCCGTGAGCGGCGTCTCGTCCGACCACGTACCGCCTGGCTTGAGGGTGAACGTCCAGTCCTTGCCGTCCGGCTGAGGTCTCCCAGGACTCCGCCCAGTCGCCCTCGATGACGAGGCCGTCGTCGCCCGTCGCGTACTGAACGAGCTGCGGGTAGATCATCAGCATCGCCTGGTAGGCCTGCGACTCGATGTAGTTGAAGGGGTTGAGCGAGTCGATGTAGTTGATCGAGCCCACGCGGAGGATTCCGCCCTTGACCGGAGTCCCGTCCGTCTTCGCCGGTCCCTGTGTCTTCTGCGGAATCACCGTCGCCCCCGCACGCGGGGACTGCGACGAGCAGCGCCAGGACTGCAATCACCAACAGCGCTCGCTTCCTCATGCTCTCACTCTCCCTCTCCCCCAGTGGTCAGGCCGGAATGGTCGATCGTGAGCGTCCTCGCGTCCGCGTCGAGCGTCGCGGTGACGCCGAGCGGGATGGTGGCGAGGTGCTTCCCGTGCCCCAAGGGAAGCTTGTATAGCACGGGGACACCCAACGGCTCCAGGTGCACCTCCAGCACGTCCTCGAGCGAGCGAGTCCGCTGCCAGCCGGGGTGGTCCTTCCAGTCGCTCTTCGCCATCTCTCCAACTACGACTCCGCGGAGACCGGCCAGTTTGCCGCTCTGGGCGAGCTGGGTCAGGATCGCATCGGCCCGGTACGGCTCCAGGCCGACGTCCTCGAAGAAGAAGATCGTGCCCTCGATGTCGAGCTCCCACGGCGTGCCCATGGACGAGATGAGGAGCGAAAGACAGCCTCCCACGAGCGGAGCGGTCGCCTTCCCGCCGCGGATCGGGCGGACGTACGGGTCGTCGGGGTTGTCCGGCACCTTGCCGGCGCCGTTCCCGCGGAGCACGTCGAGGAGCCGCTCCTTCGAGAACGACGTGGTCTCCGGGTCGCCCATGCCGAGGAGCCCGTTGCCGTAGAAGGTGGCGAGGCCCGTGCGCTGCCGGATGGCCACGTGGAGCGCGGTGATGTCCGAGAAGCCGACGAACGGCTTCGGGTTGGCCGCGATGACGTCGAAGTCGAGGAAGGGGAGCAGCTCGGCCGAGCCGTAGCCGCCCTGCAGGCACTGGACGACGTCTACCTCCGGGTCGGCGAAGAGCGCGGCCAGATCGGTCGCGCGATCGCGCGCGTCGCCCGCGACGTAGTCGTCCCTGGCCAGGACGTGCTCTGCGAGCTTCACGCGGTACCCGCGGGACTCCCACCACTCGACGCTGCGCAGGATGTCGGAGCGGCTCTCGAACGGGCTCGCCGGCGCGGCGACGCCGATCGTCCCGCCCTCGGGGAGCGGCCGCCCGAACCGCGTGGCGGCGGTCACGCGCCGAACCTGTAGACCTGGGGCTCCGAGTCGCAGGGGTTCCCGCGACCGTAGGTGATCTCGCCCGCCGTGACGTCGGCGACGCACCAGAAGACCGTCTTCACGTCCTTGGGGGCGTGGCCGTGCCGGCAGATGGAGTCTGGCGCGTTTTCATGGTCGGCGAGGGCCGCGCGGAGCGTGCTCGACCGTGAACGGCCCGCCCCGCCCGAGCTCGCGGGCGCGTTCGAGGCGGAGGCACGAGCCGGCGACGTGGTCGGAGCTCTCGAACCTCTGCATGTCCTCGTTGGCGTAGTGGTTCGTATGCGCGAGGATCCCGTCGGCGTCGGGGCGGTCGTCGGCGGAGCTCGTGGCGGAGCCCTCGACGTTCAGCACGCCCTCCGCCGGATGGGCGAAGACCCAGTTGTAGGACGAGGCGCGCGCCGGGTGCAGCACGGCCTCGACGGCGTCCGCGAGGGTGCGGCGGGTGAGGGCGTCGCGCATCTGGAGCAGCCGGGGAATGCCCACACGCTCGTCGTTCGGCGTCAGCTCGTTGCCGGTGATCGAGAGACCGGCCTCGTTCCAGCCGACGCTGATCCACGGCCCGATGCCGAGCGTGAAGACGACCGGCTCGCCCGGGACGCGCCACTCGAGGGCGACGACGTCGTCCTCGTCCTCGGCGTAGAGGTCGTTGGTGTGCGCGACAAGCAGGTGACCGTCGGCAGTGCGCGCGCCGGTGACGACGAGGTCGCTGCAGCCCGTCGGCGCTGCGGCAGCTGCGAGCTCCTCGATCGAGGCCGCGAAGAGGCCGAGCGGCTCGACGCCCGCGCCGGCGGCCACGCCGTCCAGCTCCTCGACGATCCAGGGAAGGTGCTCGAACGTGACCGCGCGGTAGCGCTCGACGAGGACTGGGTCGGCATGCGTCCCGCTCACCGAGCTGCGGATCACCGCGGACGTCGCCTCGCCGACCTGCCTCCCGGCCTCGGCGTGCGTCCCGTGAGCGCGCACGAGCGGGATCGGCGGCGGCGTCACGGTGTCTCCCGCGGCTCGAGCCGCTCCGGCAGCGGCCAGGAGAGCAGCTCGCGGACGAAGCCGACGCACTCCTCGACGGCGGCCTCCAGCAGCGCCTCTCCCTTCTCCGCGGTCGCCTTCGTCGCGTCGCCCTGCACGCCCGTGCGCGAGAAGGACGACCACCACGGCATCACCTTCAGCGGCCCGTCCGACCAGTCCATGAAGGCGTACTGGCCGTCGGGGTAGCTGCGCTCGTCGACGGCCTTGTCCATGTCGACCGCGTCCGGGTCGATGGCGAGGTAGATGGAGGTCTCCAGCTCGCACGCATGGCCCATACCGCCGCGCACGGAGTCGCGCAGCTCGTCGACCCGGGCGAGCGACTGCTTGCCGGAGAGGTAGAACGCCGCCGCGGCGAGAACCGTCGGGTGCTCGACGTTGACGAGCCGAGCCGCAGCCTCGACGAAGTTCTGGTTCGACCCGTGCCCGTTGATGTAGAGCATGCGCCGGAAGCCGTGGCGCGCGAGCGACGAGCCCACATCGGTGCAGTAGCGGGTGAACGTGTCCCAGCCGATCGTGATCGGGCCGGGGAAGTCCATGTGGTGCGGCGAGTAACCGTGCGGGATGGGCGGGAGGAGGACGATCTCGTCCGGCGCCGCCTCGGCCGTCAGCCGGCACACCTCGGCGGTGATGCGGAGATCGGTGTCGATCGGGAGGTGCGGCCCGTGATCTTCGAGCGTGGCCACGGGGATCAGGCAGACGCGCTCCTCGCCGGCGGCCCGCCGCACCTCGGGCCAGGAAAGGCGCTCGTAGAGGAGCGGGCTACCCCACATCGGCCGATCGTACCCTGGCTAGGAGCGCGGGACGACGAGGCCGGACTCGTAGGCCACGATCACCGCCTGGCTGCGGTCGCGCAGGCTGAGCTTGCCCAGCACCCGGCTGACGTGCGTCTTCACGGTCTCCTTGCTGACGACGAGGCGCTCGGCGATCTCGTCGTTCGAGAGCCCCTCGGCGACGAGGCACAGCACCTCGGTCTCCCGCGGCGTCAGGTCCTCGAGCAGCTCCGGCCGGGCCGGGGCGCGAGGGCGCAGGCGGGCGAACTCGTCGATCAGGCGGCGAGTCACGGCCGGGGCGAGCAGGGCCTCTCCCGCCGCCACCACACGCACCGCGTCGAACAGCGTCTCGGCGGCGACATCCTTGAGCAGGAAGCCGCTTGCGCCCGCGCTGAGGGCGTCGTAGACGTACTCGTCGAGATCGAAGGTCGTGAGCATGAGGATTCTCGGGCGCTTGCCGCCGTCGGCCGCCAGGAGCCTGGTCGCCTCGATCCCGTCGAGGCTGGGCATGCGCACGTCCATGAGGACGACGTCGGGGTGCTCGGCCCGGCACAGCTCCACCGCCTCGACGCCGTCGGCCGCGGTGCCGGCCACGGCGAAGTCGTCCTGGGTCTCGAGCAGCGCCGCGAAACCGGCCCGCACGATCTCCTGGTCGTCGGCCACGACCACCCGGACCGTCATGGCGCGGGCCTCGAGAGGGGGAGCTCGGCCTCGACGACGAAGCCGCCGCCGTCGCCGGGGCCGGTCTTCAGCCTGCCCCCGACCATGGTTGCGCGCTCCTGCATGCCGAGCAGCCCGTGGCCGCTCGTGTCGGCCGCCGGCGGTCCGGGCCCGTCGTCGCTCACGCGCAGTCGAAGCGCGTTCTCCTCGTAGCCGAGCGTGACGTCG
This sequence comes from uncultured Actinomycetes bacterium, assembly GCA_963784175.1. Classification (GTDB taxonomy): domain Bacteria; phylum Actinomycetota; class Thermoleophilia; order Gaiellales; family Gaiellaceae; genus JAIBJN01. Next base: position 7,019 of record CAWAQJ010000013.1, read on the forward strand.
ACCGACGCGCCCGGAGCGTGTCGCCGCGCGTTCGTCAGTGCCTCCTGCACGATCCGGTACGCCGTCAGGTCGACGCCCGGCGGCAGGGGCGTCACGTCGCCTTCGAGCGTCAGCTGAACGGGAGTTCCCGCCGTGCGGGCGCTGTCGATCAAGTCCGTGAGGCGTCCGAGCCCGGGCTGGGGCGAGCGGGCGGCCTCGGGGCTGCCGTCCGCGCGGAGGACGCCGAGCAGCCGCCGCAGCTCCGTGAGTGAGTCGCGGGCGGTCTGTCCGATCGCCGCCAGTCGCTCCTTGCCCTCCTCTGGCATGTCCGGCGTGGTCAGGCGGGCGGTCTCGGCCTGGACGGCGATCACGGACACGTGGTGGGCGACGACGTCGTGGAGCTCGCGGGCGATGCGCGCCCGCTCCTCCATGATCACCTGGTCGCGCTGCGTCTCGGCCATGGCGTGCCGGGTCGCGTCGCGCTCGGCGATCGCCTGGCTCCGCTGCCGCCGCGAGTCGCCCAGGACCTGCGCGGCGACCACGAGCACGAGCAGCATGACGCCCGCGAGCGAGTCCTCGTCCGAAAACCCGATCGCAGCGGCGAGGAACGGCGTCGCCATGACGACCGACCAGCGCCGGCGGTAGCGGTTGGCCACGAGATAGACGACGATGAGCTGCGCGGTGATGCCGGACAGGGTCAGGAGTGTCGGTTCGCTCCCGACCGCGACGAGCGATGCGAACGTGACGACGCCCGCCACCCAGGGAAGGCGCGTGCGCCAGAAGACGAGCGGAAGCGTCGCCAGCAGGTTGGTGATCAGGCCGCTCGCGCGGTCGCCAGGGTGCGCCGCGTACAGGAACGTCTCCACGATGGCGCCGAGCCCGAGCGCGAGGGCAAGGGCGATCGGTCCGTCGGGGCCGGACAGGATCCGGCGCACGTCCGAGACGAGATCGTCGAAGGTCACGTTCACGAGGTTCATTGTCGCCCCGCCGCGCCCGCGGCGCATCGCCCTGGGCCACGATATTCGCCCTCCCTCCCGAGGGTGACGCGGCCTCTGCCGGTCACCGCGACGGGGGTCGTGAAAGACGGCACCTGGGCGCGATGCGAAACGCGCCGGCGCGTCGTACCGTCGGAGCCATGGAGGCCTCCATCGAAGTTCACGGGCTCAGCAAGCGGTACGGCAGCACGCTCGCGGTCGACGACCTCTCCTTCACCGTCAGTCCCGGCCGTGTGACCGGCTTCGTCGGCCCGAACGGCGCGGGCAAGTCGACCACGATGCGGTTGATCCTCGGCCTCGATGCACCGGACCGCGGCACGGCGCTCGTCAACGGCCGGCCCTACGCGTCGCTCGATGTTCCGTTGCGGGAGGTCGGGGCGCTGCTCGACGCGCGCGCATTCCATCCTGCCCGCCCGGCGCGCCAGCATCTCCGGTGGCTGGCGGCGAGCAACGGGCTCCCGCGCGGGCGGGTCGACGCGGTGCTCGAGCTCGTCGGGCTGTCCAAGGTCGCCCGCCGGAGAACCGGCGGATTCTCACTGGGAATGGCCCAGCGGCTCGGCATCGCGGCGGCACTCCTCGGCGACCCGCCGGTGCTGCTCTTCGACGAGCCGGTGAACGGGCTCGACCCGGAAGGCATCCGCTGGATCCGAGGCTTCCTCAGGTCGCTCGCCGCCGAGGGCCGCGCCGTGCTCGTCTCGAGCCATCTGATGAGCGAGCTCGAGGGTACCGCCGACCAGCTGATCGTCATCGGTCGCGGGCGCCTCATCGCGGACACGACGGTGCGGGACCTCCTCGATGCAGCTGCCGGGGCGCGCTTCAACGTGCGGACACCGCAGCCCGCGGAGATGATGGAGCTTCTGGCCGGCGCCGGCGCCGTGGTGACTTCCACCGATCACGACGCCCTCGCCGTCTCGGGTCTCGACGCTGCGCGCATCGCCGACCTGGCTGCCGACCACGGCCTGCGCGTCTACGAGCTTTCACCGCATCGTGTGACGCTCGAGGAGGCGTTCATGGATCTCACCCGTGACTCCGTCGACTTCGCCGCGGAGAAGGTGTCGTGAGCCGGCCCGGGCTCTCGCACGCTGTGGCGGCCGAGTGGATCAAGCTCCGTTCCGTCCGCAGCTCGGCCTGGATGCTGCTCGCCGCGTTCGCATTCAGCCTCGCTGGGAACGTTCCTCATCTGCGCCTCGACCACGACGGAGGGAGGAAGCCCCGGGCATCCGGGCGACAACGACATCGTCCGGGACAGCCTGGCGGGCGTCTGGCTGGGGCAGATCCTCCTCGCCGTCCTGGCCGTACTGATCGTCACGTCCGAGTACTCGACCGGGACGATCCGGGCCACGTTCGCGGCGCTCCCCCGCCGCCGGCTGGTCCTGGTCGCGAAGTCGCTGGTGACGGGCGTGATCGTGCTCACGGCCGGGCTCCTGATCGCTGCGGCCTGCTTCCTCCTCGGTCAGTCGCTCCTGCGCGGCAACGGCTTCGACTACGCCGGGGGCTACCCGCACGTGTCTCTCACCGACGGGCCGGCGCTCCGCGCGGTCGCCGGCAGCGGTCTCTACCTGGCCGGACTCGCCCTGCTCGCACTGGGCGTCGCGGCGATCGTGCGCCACACGGCGAGGGCGATCACGGTCGTGCTCGCCCTCATGTTCGTCCCGCCGATCGCGGCGGGGATGCTGCCGGAGGGTCTCGGCGAGACGGTGCAGAAGTTCTCGCCGATGGCCGGCCTGGCCGTCCAGGAGACGGTGGACCGTCCGGACTCGATCCCGATCGACCCGTGGACAGGCCTGGCCGTGCTGGGCGCCTACGCCCTGTGCGCGCTCGTCCTCGCGGCCTGGCTGATCCAGCGGCGCGACGCCTAGGACTCGAACGTCGCCTCGACCGAGATGTCGCCCACGGCGGCGAGCGCCTGGGAGACCGGGCAGTTGTCCTTCGCACCCTCCGCGGCCTCGCGAAAGGCCGCTTCGTCGAGCCCCGGGACGCGTCCGCGCACTGCAAGCCTGATCTGCGTGATGCCTTCGCCCGGCACGAACGTGACATCGGCGCTGGTCTTCAGCTCCTCCGGCGGGTTGCCGCCCTCGGCGAGGGCGAGCGAGAGCGCCATGGAGAAGCATGAGGCGTGCGCCGCGGCGATCAGCTCCTCAGGGCTCGTCAGTCCTGCGGGCTCCTCGGCGCGCGAGGCCCACGTCATGTCGAGCGGCCCGAACGCGCCGCTCCCGACCTGCTCGATCCGTCCGCTCCCGTCGAGGAGGCCTCCCCGCCAGGTGACCTCCGCATGTCGACTGGTGGCCATGTCTCCCTTTCGTCGCTGACGCGGCGACTGTAGCGGAGCGACCGAGGAGAGCTCGAAAGACGCTTGATCCTGCCTCCTCGGGGATACTTCGGGCCATCGTGACGAGCGAGACCCGCGCCCGCTTCCGCCCGCTTCGCCCGCCGACGAGGGCCGGCCGCGTCGCCGTCCTGCTTGCCGGCCCGTTGCTCTGGCTCGTCGCGCTCGTGATCCTGGCGATCGCGATGGGCGAAACCGACCTCGTCTTGGTCGGTCTCGTGATTGCGGGAGGCTCGTTCCTGCTGGGGATCGTTTTCCTCCTTTTCGCACGGGCGTGGCGCCTGAAGGAGGAGAAAGAGCCTGCGCCTCGTCGCTGACATCCTGGTCGCGTTCGTCGCGCTCTATCCGGTCGTGATGGCCGGCCTATGGGTGAGCGGCGGCCTTCTCTTCCGCCTGCTCGAGGAGGAGCGGGAGCCGACCGAGCCGGAGGAGGGCTGGCCCGGCGTCACGATTCTCGTGCCTGCCTACAACGAGGAGAGCGTGATCGCCGCCAACGTTCAGGCCTCCCGCGCCGTCGACTATCCGGAGCTCGAGATCCTCGTCCTCGACGATGGCTCAACGGACGAAACCGTCGAGGTGGCCCGGGCGGCGGCCGAGGGTGACGCGAGGGTCGAGGTGATCCGCGACCCTGTCAACCGCGGCAAGGCGGAGCGGCTGAACGTCGGCTTCGTGCGGGCCTCGCACCAGCTGGTGATCGTCACCGACGCCGACACCCATCTCCATCCGCTAGCTGTCAAGCTGCTTGTTGCCCGCATCGCGCACTCGCCGAGGATCGCCGCGGTCGCGGGCGCGCCGCACGTGACGAACCGCCGCACCCTCCTGGGCGCGATGCAGTCTCTCGAGGCGGCGTCGATCATCGGCCTGACCCGCCGCACGCAGGCTCTCGGCGGACACGTTCGCATCGTCGCGGGCGTCCTCGGGATCTTCCGCAAGCAGGCGGTGCTCGGCGTGGGCGGGTACGACGGGCGCATGGCCACGGAGGACATCGAGCTCTCTTGGCGCCTGCTGATCGCGGGGTGGCTCACCTCGTACGAGCCGAACGCCCTGGTCGGGATGCAGGTGCCGTCGACGCTGTCTTCGCTCTGGAAGCAGCGTCGTCGGTGGGCGCGAGGGCAGGGCGAGGTCCTACACGAACACTTCGGCACGATGTTCCACCCACGCCTGTGGCGGATCTGGCTCATTCCGCTCGAAACCCTTCTCTCGCTGGTGTGGGTCGTCGCCCTTCTGGTCGCGCTGATCGCGGCCACGCTCGCCTTCCTCTTCGTCGATCGTCCGACGGTCTTCGGCTTCGGCCTGGCATGGGGGGTAGGCATCGCCGTCATCTGCCTGCTCCAGCTCGCGTTCGCAGTTGGGATCGAGGCGCGGTACGACCGTCCAGCGCTGCTCATCTTTCTGCTCGGACCGCTCTATCCCCTCTGCTACTGGGTCATCTCGGCGGCGGCCGCGATGCGCGACCAGCTTCCTGCCTTCGTCCGCGGCCCCCGTGAGCAGAAGGTGGTCTGGGACGTTCCGCGCGAACCGATCTAGCCGGTCTCTCCCGAGAGCAGGCTCGCGTGCACGTCGCCACCTGTCGTGGCACGCGTGACCTGGATCCGTCCCAGGGGCTGATCGCTTCCGGCCTGTGCCAGCGCGTTCACGTCCTGCGTGTAGACGGTGCCGAACCGCTCGGTCAGCCAGCCGAGCAGGTCATCGGGGATGCGCTCGTCGTTCGTCCCCTCCTGGCCGTAGTTCCCGTAGGGGACGGCGAACGCGAGCGGCTCGTAGCCCCTGATGTGGTCGGTCAGGGTTTCCTGGCCCCATTCGATGTCCGACCGAACCCGCTCCTGCCAGCCGGCGAAGTCCTCGTCCTCCTCCTTGTAGGCGTAGTACGGGCCGAAGTCGTCCTCGCCCGGTCCGTATCGGATCTGCTGGTGGCCGACACCGGAATGGAGCTGTATGTCCCAGCGCCCGCTCTCCCGTACCGTGTCCAGCTCGTCCCAGGTCAGGTACTCGGGGTCGCCGTCCTCGACGCGGCCGACGTCCACGAACATGACTGCGTTGAAGCCGAGCTCCTCGAGGATTCCATCGCTGCCCGTCCAGGAGTCGGCGCGCGCGTCGTCGAAGGTGAGCAACAGCGGCCGCGGTGGCAGGTCGACCTCCTCTCCGGCTGTGAAGCGGACGAACGTGTCGAGATCGACGGTCTGGTAGCCCGCGTGCGCGATCATGGTCATCTGCTTAGCGAAGTCTTCGAAGCCGACGCCGTAGTCTGCGTCCGCCGCGTTCGAGAAGTCGCTCTCGGGCCCGATCCCGTGATAGAGGAGCACTGGGATCGCCGACCGATCGGGTGGCAGCATCGCCCATTCCTCTTCCTCCTCCGGCGTGAGCGAGACGTCGGGCGCGGCAAGCGGTGTCCGTTGGGCGGCCGTCGGCTCCTCGGGCTCGGTAGGCGCGTCGTCGGATCCCCCGCATCCGGCAAGCGCGAGGAAGAGGCCGCAGGTAAAGGCAACGAATGCCGTCGCCGATACCCTCATCACAGGCTCCACTGTACCGGCGGCCTGGCCTTCGCCGAACTGCGACGGCGCTCACTTTTCATATGCGTCTCACAACCATCGTTCTTATCTGCGCGCTCGCCGTCTCTGGGGCTGCGGCGTCGGTCCGCGCCGGTGAGCCTTCGCAACAGGCACACATCACTGCTCGCGTGTCCGACCCGGCCGCATTGAAGGTGGCTCGCCTGGCGGCGGACTCCCTCGTCGCCCGCGCCCGGCCGATGCCGCGAGGTGGCCGAGCCTGGCGCTCCTCCATCCAGGCGCCCCACTACCAGACCGACCGGGATGTCGGTGCGGCCTCCATCGGCGAAGGGCTGCTGGCCTCCTACGCGGTGACACGGGACATCCGCTATCTGCGCGCCGCCGTGGCCGCCGGCGACTTCCTGCTCGGAGTCGCGGAGCCCGCGGCCGGGGGCCTGCGCTGGCCGGACTGGGCAGATCCAGACGGGCGGCGGTCGACGACGCACTTCACGAGCTTCGACGACGGTGCGGCGGGGATCAGCGACTACCTCTGGCGACTCTTCCGGGTCTCGCACCAACGGCGCTTCCGGACAGGAGCACTCGCCGGCATGCGGTGGCTGATCGCGCAGGCGAAGGGCCCGTCCTGCCCCGAGACGGCGTGCTCGTGGCGATGGACGGACGATCCGCACTGGCGCGTGGCCTACAACGGCGTCGGCATGGGCCAGGCGGGCGTCGTCATGACGCTCGACACGTTCGCCGATCGCACCGGGAACCCCACCTTCCGGGCCTACGCGCGCGCCGGCGCCGCTCGCCTCCGGGAGCTGACCGAGAGCGGGGCGCGCCCTCTGCCGCGAGGGTCCGAAAGCGCGACGCTCGAGACCGGGTTCCTCTCCGGATCGGCGGGCGCCGCAGCAATGTTCCTCGGGCGGTACGTGCGCGACGGCGATCCTGCCGATCTCGAGACGGCGCGCCGTCTCCTCGCGTGGGTCAACGACCAGGCGGTGACGGATCCGTCAGGCGGCCTTCGCTGGCCTGTGGCGGACGATGACGACTCGAATGCGACGGGCTTCGAGCTCGGAGCGGCCGGAATCGCCTGGGTCAATCTTCGGGCGGCGCGTATCACCGGCGACCCTGTCTACATGGACGTCGCGCGCCGGGCAGGCACATGGCTGAGGCATGTGCGGCTCGACGGCGGCGACTGGTACGAGCTGGGCGATGCCGCTTCGCCGGTCCACGTGGGGCTCGACAGCGGTGCTGCAGGCATCGGTTGGGTCTTGGAGGACCTCGCGCGCGCCGGGCTGGACACGGCCGCCAACCGGGCGGCTGCGCGAGCTGCCCTGGCGAGGCTCCGAGCCGTCGCCGCGCGCGATCGTCTCGGGGCCTTCTGGTACGAGAACCGGATGAACGGGCGCCCGAGGCTGCGTGGGGAGCCGTCCTGGCACTGGGGCTCCGCCGGGATCGCCGCGTTCGCCGCCCGGCTTGCCGGCTGGTCCGGGTCGGCCCCGGCGGCCAGATCGCGCCCTGACCTCGGTCCCCCGGCCGGCGACGACGTCCGTTGGGACAGCATCATGTACGGGGACCAAAGAGAGGAGCAGCGCCATGGGTGAGGTGAAGGGCTTCGCGAACGTCGTTTTCCCAGCGCGCGACCTTGCTGCGGGAGTGGCGGCCTGGACTTCGATGCTGGGCCGGGAACCGGCCTTTGTCGGCGACGACTTCGCCGTCTTCACCGGCGACGGTGTCGAGGTGGGGCTGACGGCCCTCCCGTGGGTCGACCATCCGCTCGTGTTCTGGAAGGTCGACGACATCGAAGACTCCCATCGCGCGCTCGTCGCCCGAGGGGCGACTCCGTTGGGCGAGATTGCCGGGGGCTCGCTCGCCGAGCTCGGCACGGCCGAGGTCACAAACGGCGATCCGGCGACCGGCATCGTCGACGTTCCGGGCGGCCGGCTCGCCGTCCTTCGAGCCCCGGACGGCAACCTGCTCGGGCTCACGCAGGAAGCGGGCTAGACGAACCTCGGGTTGTCGCCGTCCCGGCGGCCATAAATGCCTGCTTAACCCGGTCTTAACCTGGGTCAACCAGGACTTCACGGGCGTGGGGTTATAAGGAAGGCATGGAATCGGGCGCAGGCTGGAGCCGCATGGGCTCACTCTTCCTGGCGGCCGTCGTAGGCGGGGGCGTGGCCGTCGGCATCGGCGCCGCGCTCGAAACCGACGACGAGGGCGGCTCGACGACGGTGTTCAGCACCGTGGCCGGCCCGGCAAGCTCGTCCACCCGCATCCCCGCGGCCACGGACGATGCGCTGTCCGTCCAGGAGATCTACCAGCACGCCGGCCCCGGCGTCCTCCAGGTGACCTCGACGTCCGTCGACTCGAGCGACCCCTTCTTCGGCCCGCAGGCGCGCGTCTCGCTCGGCTCCGGGTTCGTGATCGACAAGGACGGCCACATCGTCACCAACTACCACGTGATCGAAAGCGCCCGACAGATCGAGGTCAATTTCTCGGGCGACGACCGCGTCCCGGCAAGGATCGTCGGGGTCGACCCCTCAACGGACCTCGCCTTGCTCAAGATCGACGCGCAGGCCCGAGCTCTCACTCCCCTCCCCCTGGGTGACTCGGATGCAGTGCGCGTCGGGGACGCGGTCGTCGCTATCGGGAACCCGTTCGGGCTCGAGCGCACCGTCACGGCCGGCATCATCAGTGCCCTCCAGCGCGAGATCACGGCGCCGAACGGCTACACGATCGACAAGGTCCTCCAGACCGACGCGCCCATCAACCAGGGCAACTCGGGCGGCCCGCTGCTCAATGCGCGGGGCGAGGTGATCGGCGTCAACTCCCAGATCGAGCCCGGCGAAGTCGGCACGGGCAACCTCGGCATCGGCTTCGCCGTCCCGTCCGCGACGCTCCGCGAGGTTGTGTCACAGCTCCGGGAACGCGGTAAGGTCGAGCATGCCTACCTCGGAGTCCGGACCCAGCCGATCGACGACCTCCTGGCCCAGAGTTACCGTTTGCCCGTGGAGGAAGGCCTCCTGATCGTCGAGGTCATCCCGGGTAGCCCGGCCGACGACGCTGGTCTCAAGGACGGCGACCGCCAGGTCATCTTCGGCGGCACGAGCTACGTGCTGGGCGGCGACATCGTCACCGCGGCGGACGGCGAGCCAGTCGCCTCGCCCGACGACCTACGCCGGCTCATCGCCGAGAGCGATCCGGGCGATGCAATGACTCTCGACATCCAAAGAGGCGAGTCCAAACGAACTGTAAGTGTCACGCTCGGGCGCCGGCCGATCACACCAAGCGGCTAGGGCGCCCGTGGCCCCTCCCCCCAGGGGCCTGACCGGTCGGAGGCCCGCACTGCCTGCCCGGGCCTCCGACCCTCCTTCTTCCGTCCGTAGACTGCGGCGCCGATGGTGCCGCATCGCTTCGGCCGGTCCTCGCCCTTCTCGGTAGGCCTCGAGGAGGAGCTCTTCGTCGTCGACGGCGAGACGCTCGCGCCGGCGCCCGTCCCACCGGGGCTGCTGGACGGCTCCCGCTTCAAGGCGGAGCTGTTCACCTCGATGCTCGAGCTGACCACGACGGTTTGCTCGGAGGTGGCGGAGGCCGTCGCGGAGCTCGCCGAGCTGCGCGCCGAGGCCCGCAGTCGCGTGCAGGAGTCCGGGCTCGAGCTCGCGGCCGTGGGCACCTGGCCGACGGCGGTGTCCGAGCAGGAAGAGGTGACGCCGAAGGAGCCTCTGCTCCGCTTCGCGAAGTACGCCGGATCCTCTGCGCGCCGCCAGCACTGCGCCGGCCTCCACGTGCACGTGGGCGTGGCGAGCCCCGAGGAGTGCATGGGCCGCCTGGAGGCCGTCTTGCCATGGCTCCCCGTCCTCCTCGCCGTCTCGGCCAACTCGCCGTATGCGGCGGGCGCCGAGACGGGCCTCGCGTCCACACGCGCCGAGCTGCTCGCCCTGCTGCCCCGGAGCGGCGCGCCTCCCGTGTTCGACGGATACGAGGACTGGGCCCGCTTCGCCGAAGCCCTCGTGCGACTGGGGCTCGCCGACGATCTCATGCGTCTCTGGTGGGACGTGCGGCCCCACCCGCGCCTGGGGACGCTCGAGGTGCGCGTTCCCGATCAGCCGACGCGGCTCACCGACACGGCGGCCTTCGCCGCTCTCGTCCATGCGCTCGTTGCGGCCGCCGACCCGGGCGCCCCGGCCGCGGACAGGGCCGTCTACGCCCAGAACCGCTGGGCCGCCGCCAGGTTCGGGACGGCCGCGGGGCTGATCCACCCCGAGGAGGAGCGCCTCGCCTCTCCGGGCGAGCTGCTCGCGGAGCTCCTCGAACGGGTCGAGCCGACGGCGCGTCGCTTGGGCTCGGCGGATCTCCTCGGGCGTCTCGACGGCCTCGACCAGGCGGGCGCGCAGCTCGAGATCGGGCGCCGCGACGGGGTTCGCTCCCTCTGCGAGACCCTCGTTGCTCTCACATACGATGGACTGTGATGGCGGTCAGGTCGGAGACCATCCAGGTGAGCGGGATTCGCTGCGAGCGCTGCGTCATGCGGCTGGGGCACGTGCTCGAGAAGCTCGAGGGGCTCGAGTCGGCGCACGCCAACCTCGTCGGCGACGTCATGCTCGCCTGGGACGACGAGCGTGTCGAACGCGAGGAAATCGTCGCGGCGCTCAGCCGCGGCGGCTTCCGGCCGGTCGCGGCCGCCGCCCACCCGGAATAGCTGCCGGAGGCCGGGCGTTTGCTTGTTAGTGTCCGGCGAATGGCAGAGGCCGAAACTGACGCCCGCCGCCTGGCGACCGAAGCGCGTGACCGTGTGCGCTTCGAGGAGGAGGCGCTCGAGCTGGCCGACCAGGTTTATCGCGTAGCTCGCCGCCTGGTTCCGTCGCGCGAGGAGGCCGAGGATCTCGTGCAGGAGACCTATGCGCGCGCCTTTCGCAGCTGGCGCTCGTACACCCCCGGCACGAACCTCCGCGCGTGGCTCATGCGCATCCTGACGAACCTCAACATCGACCGTGGGCGCCGGGAGCAGCGTGCGCCGGACATGCAGCCGATGGAGGAAGGCGACTACTTCCTCTACAACCGGCTCGAGGAGTCGGCCGGTGGCGACGACGAGGAGCGCATCGTCGAGCGGCTTTCACAGGACTCCATCGTCGACGCTCTCTCGAACGTGCCCCATGACTTCCGCGACGCCATTGTCCTCGTCGACATCGGCGACTTCTCCTACCAGGAAGCTGCGCAGATCCTCGACGTGCCAATCGGGACGGTCATGTCCCGCCTGCACCGGGGTCGCAGGGTGCTGAAGAGCGAGCTCGCCGAGACCGCGGTCGGAGACGAATCGTGAGCGGGTTCGAGCCCATCTGCGAGAAGTGCGAGGAGCGGCTCCAGCCCTATCTCGACCGTGAGCTGGACGAGGCCGAGAGGCTCGAGGCCGAGGTACACCTCGAGGAGTGCGAGTACTGCGGCAAGCGGTATCGCTTCGAGGTGAGCCTGCGCCGCTACGTCCGCAGCGCCTGCTGCTCCGAGGAGATGTCACCGGAGCTGAAGGCGAAGCTCGCCAACCTGCGGATCGCCGACTAGCCGCGTCGTCCGACGATGACGACGAGTCGGAGCGGGTCGTCCCCGCCCGGGAGCGCCGTCGTGCCGACACCGAGATCCTGCGCCAGCCGCTCGGCGATCTCCTCGCCGCCCGGCGGGTAGTACACCCGCGTCTGGCTGTACGTGCGCCGGTCGGCGTTCTTGACCGTGCCGATGCGGTACGCGAGCCCGGCCAGCTCGTTCGCCATGCCGGAGGCGGCGTTGCCGGTGCGGGTGCCGTTGTAGACGTCCACCTGGATCTCCCACGGCTCGGGGAGCGGCTCGGCGGGCGTGACCGTCTTTGCGACCGGTGCCGGCGGTGCCGGCGGGCTCTCGGGGGAGAACTGCGGCCGGAGGACGAAGATCAGGAGCGCCGCGAACGCCACGGTGAAGCTGAGGACCAGAGCCCAGCGGTGGAGCGACCAGCGCTCGGCGACGGACTCGACGGGCAGACCGGCCAGCTCGCGTGCCTCGCGCTCGGTGATCCCGAGCGAGGAGGCGTAGACGACCGCCGTGGCGATCGCGTCGGCGGTCGACGGGAAGACGTAGGTGCGGCTCTCCTCGATCGACTTGACGGCGTCGACGTCGAGGCTCGCGCGGGCCGCCGCCTCCTCGATGGTCAGCTGTCGCCGCAGGCGGGCTGCGACGAGAGGCGAGTGTGCGGCGTGGGCCTCCATCTGCGGGAATCAGTCTTCGGCGGAGAGGTTCGGCAACCTGCTTCTCTCATCGGCAGCTGGGGCTTGCGCTTGAGGGAGGTCAGTCGACCTCGCACGGGCCCTGCCCGCTCTCCACGGAGAGGGCGAAGGTCCGCTCGCCGATGTGGCCCGGCGCCATGCCGTAGGTGAGGAGCTGGAGGCAGTCGTCGCCGCGTGAGAACAGGACGCGGAAGGAGGACGGGAGCGCGGCGTCGGGATCGACGTCCTCTCCGCTGGCCGTCACCGTCCTGGTGGAGGACTCCCACTCGGGCGTCAGGCTTCCGACGAAGAAGTCGACGATGTCCGCCTGGCTCGCGTCGGGCGGCGGTGCGTAGAGCGCGCTCGTGAGCACCTCGTCGGGGACCGGCAGCCCGTCGCCCGTCGCGGTGCGCGTGATCCGCTCGATCTCTCGCGAGCCGGGATAGGCCGGCACGGAGTCGAGCAGGGCCTCGTTCGCGTCGATCCTGCCCGCGTCGAACTGCGTCCAGGCGGCGTAGGCGATGCCCGCGCCCAGAGAGAGGATCGCGAAGGCCGGGAGCAGCACTGCCGGGCGGAGCAGGCGGCGCCTCACGGGAGGTCCTCCGGCCGGTCGACGTCGCCTGGCGGTCCCAGGTCGTCGCAGGGGACGAGCACGGGCTCGATGGCGCGGAAGCCCTCGTCGGGCACCGCATTCCAGAGCTCCCGGTCGACCACGAGCGGGTGGCCGCGGCCGCCGCCGTAGCTGGCCGCGACGAGCGGGCTCCCGCTCCCGCGCCAGGCGGTTACGACGCGGTCGACCGCCTCGGGCGCGAGGTCGGGCCCGTCGGCGAGGACGACGACAGCCGCCTGCACGTCCGGCCCGAGCGCGGCAAGCGCGCAGCGGAGCGAGGCCCCCGGCCCGAGCTCCCACTCCGGGCACTCGACCACGCGCGCGCCCTCGGCCTCGACCGAGTAAGCGCCCGCAGCGACGACGATCTCACCCACGGCGCTCTGCCCCAGGCGCTCGAGCACGGCCGGAAGCAGCAACCGCTGCTTCGGCGCCCCGAACCGCGTGGCTGCCCCGGCGGCGAGCACGACGCCCGCGACCTGGCCCGTCCGGCCACGTCCCGGGGTCTGACCCCGGGGCACGTCCGCCGGGGACGATGCGCCGCTCATCGGCCCATCGCCGGATTCCGCTGTGCGGGCGCCGTTCGGGCCGAAGGCCATGTCCCGCTCGGACACGGCCGGGGTCTGACCCCTGACATGGCTCTAATGGACGGCGTCGAGGGCACGACGGACGAGCGCGCGGGCGATTTCGAGCTTGTAGGCGGTGCCGGGGAGCGGGGTGGCGGCGTCGAGGTCGGACGGGGCTGCGAGACGCCAGGGGATCGGCGCGACGCCGGCGAGGGCGAGGCGAGTTTCGTCGCCGTAGCGGGCGGCGGCGACGCCGACCAGCGGGAAGGCGTAGCGGCGGCGGTCCATCGCCTTGAGATAGACGCTCGCGTCCGGGCGCTCGAGCTCGAGCCTGAGGATCAGCTCGCCCGGCTCCAGGGTCGTGAGGCGGCGGTCGTCCTCGGTCGGCAGCCGGTAGAGCTCCTGCACCGGGAACCGGCGCGCCGTCGTCTCCACCGTCGCTCCCAGCGCGAGGAGCGCAGCCGCCGGGTCGGACGGGTGCGCGGAGGCGCACGGCTCGACGGCGAAGATCGCGTGCTCGCGGTGCTCGCCCTCCCGCGCGTGGCAGCGGTCGCCGCCGTGGAGGAAGCAGGGATAGTCGAGGCGCCAGTACCAGCAGCGGGTCGCCTGGAGCAGGTTGCCTCCGATCGTCCCCATCGCACGAATCTGCGGCGACGCGGCGAGGCGGCAGGCCTCCCTCAGCGCCTCTGGGACGTCCGCGGAGCGCTCCAGGTCGGCGAGCGTCGTCCCCGCCCCGATCGCCTCTCCCTCGACCCCGCGCGGCAGGAGCTCGCGGACGTCGGCCACGGCCTCGGCCCGAAGCAGGCCGTCCCGGAGGAGCGGCACGAGCTCCGTCCCGCCGGCCAGCGGCGTCCCGTCGAGCTCGGCGAGGCTAGCCGGCCTCGTGAGCGTAGGCCCGCTCACGCGCCTCCTTCAGCGCCCGCAGCATCTCGTCGCGCGTGATCGGGAGCGAGCGCACGTCGGCCCCGGTCGCGTCGCGGATCGCATTCGCGATGGCGGCCGCGGTCGGGATGATCGGCGGCTCGCCGAGCCCCTTCGACCCGAGGCTGGTCAGGTGCTCGTCGGGGATGTCGACGAGCTCGGTGACGATCTCCGGCACGTCCGCGATCGTCGGCAGCCGGTAGGCGTCGAGTGTCTGCGTGAGGACGACGCCGGTCTCCGGGTCGAGGAGCCGCTGTTCGGAGAGCGTGTGCCCGAGCCCCTGGATGATCCCGCCCTCGACCTGGCTCGAAGCCCCCAGAGGGTTGATCACCCGGCCGACGTCGTGGACGGCCGCGATCCGTTCCACGCGCACCTCGCCGGTCTCGACGTCGACAGCGACCTCGGCGACCTGGACGCCGAAGGTGAGGACGCGCATGCCCGCGGGATTGGGGCCGCGCGAGCCCTTCCCGAGGATCTGGGCGTCCCCGAGCAGTCCCGTCACGTCCTCGAGCGCCCACGACCCGCCGTCGTCCGAGACGACGCGCCCACCGCGGAGCGAGAGGACGCGCTCTTCGCGGTCGAAGCGCTGGGCCGCAATCTCGACGATCTGGTGCGCCGCGTCCGCCGCCGCCGCGCGCACCGCCGGGCCCATGCTCGGAGTCGTCGAGGACCCCGCTGAGATGGCCGCGTACGGACCGCGCGCAGTGTCCCCGAGCGAGACGGAGATCCGGTCGATCGGCAGACCCAGCTCCTCGGCCGCGATCTGCGCCATGGCCGTCCGCGTGCCCGTCCCGATGTCCTGCATCGCCGTGACGACCGTCGCCCGTCCGTCCGAGCCGACCCGCACCCAGGCGTACGAGGGTGGGCCGCCGCCGCCGTACCAGATCTGGCTCGCGAGGCCGACACCGCGGCGCCAGGGGCCTTCCGAGCGGGAGCGGACGTCCGCGCGCCGCGCCCAGTGCGACTCGGCACGGCGGTAGCACTCGGCGAGGTTCTTGGCGGAGTAGGGGCGCCCGTCGACGGGATCGGCGTCCGCATGGTTACGGCGGCGCAGCTCGAGCGGGTCGAGCTCGAGCTTGGCGGCGAGCTCGTCGAGCAGGCACTCGAGCCCGAACGTCCCCTCGACGAACCCCGGCGCGCGAAACGCGGCGTTGGGGCCGGTGTTGAGCTTCGCACCGGTCTCCGTGGTGCGCACGTTCTCGCAGGCGTACAACATCTGCATCGGCCCGGCCGTCGAGCTGACGAAGCCGTCCCAGCCCACGGACATGACGAACTCGCCGGCGAGCGCGGTCAGCGTCCCGTCGGCGCGCGCCCCCACGGTCAGGCGCTGGATCGACGCGTTGCGGTTCCCGCTCGCGAGGTTCTCCTCGCGGCGCGTGAGCGCGCAGCGGACCGGCCGGCCCGTGCGACGAGCGAGCTCGGCGGCCACGTAGGTGGCGTCGCCGGGGCCGTTCTTCGCGCCGAAGCCGCCGCCCATGTAGCGGCACACGACCCGCACCTTGTCGGGCGGGATGCCGAGACGCGCGGCGACGCGGCGGCGAACGCCCCAGACGTACTGCGTCGACGTGTAGATGGTCAGCTCGTCGCCCTCCCAGGCGCAGACGGCCTGGTGCGACTCGAGCGCGTTGTGGAGGACCGTCTGCGTGCGGTACTCGGCTTCGACGACGACGTCCGCCTCGGCGAGGCCGCGATCGACGTCGCCGCGCTCGTAGCGGCTCGGCTCCTGGAAAGCCTGTCCGCGTGCAATCGCGTCGTCGGGATCGAGGAACGCCTCGAGGTCCTCCCATTCGACCTCCACGAGGTCGAGCGCCGCGCGAGCCTGGGCGACGGAGTCGGCTGCCACGGCCGCGACCGGGGCGCCCTGAAAGCCCGCTTCGCGGACGAGCACGTGGCACTCGTCGGGGCCGATCGCGTCGCGCACGCCGGGGGACGCCAGGGCCGCCGTCAGGTCGAGCTGCCGCACGCGTGCGTGTGCGTACGGGCTGCGGAGCACGGCTGTGTGGAGCATCCCGGGAAGCCGGACGTCGGCCGTGTACTCGACCTCGCCGCGGGCACGGGCGCGCCCGTCGATCCGCGCCGCCGGGCGGCCGACCACCTCAAGTGGCCCTTCGGGCCAGCGATCGAGTGGGTCCTCCTCGACCACGATCCACTGCTCCGAGTACTCACCCTCGACTTCCTTCTCGGTGCGAATCAGCCTCGCCATGTGGCGATCGCCTCCTCGATCTTCGGATACGCCCCGCAGCGGCAGAGGTTGCCCGACATGGCGTGACGGATCTCGTCGCGGCTCGGCGCGGGCGTCTCGCCCACGAGCGCGGCGGCCGAGACGATCTGCCCGGGCGTGCAGAAACCGCACTGGAGCGCGTCCGCGCGAACGAACGCGTCCACCAGCGCGTGGTCGCGCAGGCCCTCGATCGTCGTCACCTCGCGCTCGCCCACGGTCTGCGTGAGCGTGATGCACGAGAGCGCCGGCGTGCCGTCCAGGAGAACGGTGCACGCGCCGCAGTGGCCCTCCCCGCAGGCGATCTTCGTCCCCGTGAGCCCGAGGTCGTCTCGGAGGGTCTCGGCGAGCGTCTGCAGGACGGGGCCGTCGACCTCGTAGCGGCCGCCGTTGACGATCAACTCAGGCAGCGCCCACCGTCAGAGTCAGGATGTCGGCGATGTGGATCAGACGGAACGTCGCGCGGGAGAGAACGCGCGCCTCGGCCTCGTCCTTCGCCTCGGGGAGCGTCCGCCAGAGATCGCTCGCCGTGTCGACGAGCTCGGCGATCCGCTCGCGCTCCTCGACGTGGCCGTCCCGCTCGGCGCAGGTGTTGAGCGCGAGCCCGAGGACGCCGATCGTGTCCGCCTGCCGTGTCCAGAGGAGCGGGATCGCCATCGCCAGGTAGTGGTGGATGCGGGCGAAGGTCAGCGGCTGGTCGAGCCGGCTGGGCCCGCGCGGGGCGGTGAGCGGCTGCGGGTCCTCTCCGTCGGCGATGCGGGCCGCGGTTCGCCCGAGCATGTCGCGGATCTCGTCTTCGGTGAGGCCGGCGAGCTGGGCCGTGCGCAAGGCGAGGAGCAGCGAGCCGGGCTGCTGGCCGTAGGGATAGTCCGAGGCGAAGACCACCTGGCCGGGCGAGATCCGGGCGTACATGTCCAGCAGGTCGATCGGGCTCCAGACGGACGTGTCGAAGTAGACGCCCTCCCGCCCGGCGAAGGACTCCGAGAGCGCGGCCAGGTCGGCGATGCCCGCGTGGGCGATGATCAGCGACCCCTCCGGATACGCGTCGTGGAGCTTCCGGAGGTGCTCGGCGATCGGCGGCAGGCCACGGCCGCCGTGGATGAGGATCGGCACCCGCCGTTCGGCGGCGAGGGCGAAGATCGGCTCCAGGCGCTGGTCGTCGAGCAGGAAGCGCTGGGCGCGGGGATGGAGCTTGATCCCGCGCGCGCCCCTGTCGAGGCAGCGCGTTGCCTCCTCGACGGGCTGGGAGGCGAGGTCGAGGCGGACGAAGGGGACGATGAGCCCCGCGGAGCGCTCTGCGGCCTCCAGCGTGCGGTCGTTGGCCGCCCTGAAGGCCGGCTCGCGGTCGGGCTCGTCCATGCAGAACGCAAACGCCCGCTCCGCACCGGAACGGCGGAGGAACTCGACGAGCTCCTCGCGCGGCGCGACCATCCCGTCGATGTCGCGGCCGACGTGGACGTGTGCGTCGAAGATGGTGGCTCCCGGCGGCAGGCTGGCGCGAAGCTCCGCCTCGTAGTGCTCCACCAGACGGCGTGTCCGCTGCAGAACCTCGTCCACGCAATGAATCTACCCGCAGCGGCTACCATCGGGAGCCGTGCCCGACGTCATCATCTTCGGCGACACCGTTCGCTCGCCCGAGCTCCGCCACGAGGTACCGGTCACCATCGGGGACCCCTTCGTCTACGTGGAGCAGAACGGCACGCGGACGGCGTTCGTCGGCTCCCTCGAGATCCCGCGCCTCCAGGACCTGGAGGGCCTCGAGGTCGTCCCGCTCGAGGTGCTGGGGCTCGACGAGCTCGTCGAGCAGGGCTATTCCTGGCACGACATGATGCCGCACCTCGTGCTCCGCGCGTGCCGCTCTTCCCGGGTCGAGTCGGCCGTGACGCCGCGGGACTTCCCGCTCGGTGTTGCCGACTTCCTGCGCGAGAACGAGATCGAGGTCGAGGCCCGCGGCGAGCTCTTCGACGAGCGCCGCCGGGTGAAGACGCCGGCCGAGCTCGATGGGATCCGCCGCTGCCAGCGCGCCTCCGAGCGCGCGATGGACGCGATCCGAGAGCGGTTGCGCCGAGGCGGCCCGCTCACCTGCGAGGACCTGCAGTCGGAGGCAATGCGCGTCTTCAGTGAGGAGGGTGTGCTCGTCGACGATGTCGCGCTCATCTCGTCGGGCGCGCAGACGACGGTGGGGCACGAGCCGGGTCACGGGCCCATCGGCGAGCACGAGCCGATCGTCGTCGACCTCTTTCCGCGCGACCCGGCGTCCGGCTGCTACTCCGACATGACGCGGACGTTCTGTCTCGGCGAGGTCCCCGACGAGCTCGCCCGCTACCACGCGCTCGTGCGCGAGGCGCTCGATCTCGCGTACGCGACGATCCGACCCGGCATCCCAGGCTCGGAGGCGCATCGCGTCGTCTGCAAGCTCTTCGAGCAGCACGGCTACCAGACGCAGCTCACGAAGACGCCGGGCGAGGTTCTCGAAGAGGGCTTCTTCCACAGCCTCGGCCACGGCGTCGGCCTCGAGGTGCACGAGCTCCCGTCCCTGGGCAGGGTCGGCGAGGAGATCGTCGCCGGCGACGTGCTGGCGGTCGAGCCCGGCCTCTACCGCAAAGGCTTCGGCGGCTGCCGCCTCGAGGACCTCGTGCTCGTCACGGACGACGGCTGCGAGGTCCTCACGGACTTCCCGTACGACCTGGCCCCGTAAGGCTAGGTCGCGATCACGCGGCGACCTCCAGCTCCAGGAGCTTCTGGAAGCGCTCGGGCTCGTCGAACGGCCCGATCAGCGCGAGGTTGAGCCGGTCCTGCCGGATGATGTCCTGTGCGACCCGCTGCACGTCCTCGACCGTGACCTTGTCGAGAGCCGCGATCACCTCGTCGGGCTCGCGCAGACGCCCTTCGAGCACCTCGTCGCGCAGGGCGAACGAGATCATTCCCTTGGGATCCTCCAACGAGAGCACGAGGCGGCCCTTGGCGAAGTTGCGCGCCTTCTCCAGCTCGTCGCTCTCGAGCGGCTCGGCGGCGATGCGGCCGAACTCGCCCACGATCGTGGCGACGGCGTCGTCGATGCGGTTGATGTCGACGCCGCCCTGGGCAAAGAGCGTTCCCGCGTCCGTGTACGCCTGGTTGTAGCCGTAGATGTAGTACGCGAGGCCGCGCCGCTCGCGGACCTCGGTGAAGAGGCGGGACGACATGCCGCCGCCGAGGGCGGTGGCGAGCAGCATGAGCGAATACCGGTCGGGATGGCCGATCGGGTAGCTGTGAACGCCCATGCGCACGTGCGCCTGGTCGGACGTCTTCGTGTGGATCTTGACGCGGGGCGCGTCCTGCTCCCAGGCGACGGCGTCGGGGGAGCCCGTCTCGCCGTTCGGGACGTCGCCGAGCAGCGTCGCGACCCGCTCGACGGCGTCGCCTCCGACCGCGCCCGAGAGACCGGCGACCATGCGGGGCCCGCGGTACCAGCGGTCGAGGTAGTCGAGGAAGGTCTCGCGCGTGGCGGCGCGCACCGTGTCCTTCGTGCCGATGATGTCCCAGCCGAGCGGCTGGTCGCCGTACAGGAGTTCGTCGTACACGCCGTCGACATAGTCGCGGGGCGTGTCGTAGTACATGTTCATCTCCTCGACGATCACGCCCTTCTCGCGCTCGATCTCCTCGGGCTCGAACTTCGAGTGGCGCAGCATGTCGACGAGGACGTCGAGAGCCGTGTCGCGGTGCTCGGCGGCGCACTTGACGTAGTAGCCCGTGTACTCCTTGCCGGTGAACGCGTTGAACTCGCCGCCGATCGAGTCGATCTCGCCGGCGATGTCGCGCGCCGAGGGCCGGTTCTCGGTCCCCTTGAAGAACATGTGCTCGGCGAAGTGCGCGATCCCGTTCGTCTCGCGCGTCTCGTAGCGCGAGCCGGCCGCGACCATCACGAAGCACGCGACGGACTTGGCGCTGGGCATGTCGGCCGTCACGACGCGGAGGCCGTTCGGGAGGGTGGTCTTGGAGAACGCGTTCGGCATCAGGTGGCCACAGAGCTCCTCTCTTCATAGGCGTCGAGACGGGTGCGCCAGTCCTCGGGAACCGCCATGGCGGCGTCCGCCTCGTAGTCGTACGCGACCAGGACGGACGTGGCCTCGAGGACCAGGCGTCCGTCGCCGCCGCGAATCTCGTGCTCCATCTGGAAGCTCTTCGTCCCGATGCGCGTGACGCGTGCGCCGATCTCGAGCTTCTCGGGGAAGCGTGCGGGCGACCGGAAGTCGACCGCGATGTGGGCGAGGATCAGGGAGAGCTTGTACGCGAACTCCGGGCCGAGCACGTCGATCAGGTAGGCGATCCGCGCCGTCTCCAGGTACGTCAGGTAGACCGCGTTGTTCACGTGGTCGGCCGCATCGACGTCCCGGAACTCGACGTCGCGCGCGTGGATGAAGCGATAGCCCTCCATCTCCCGCATGGTACTTTCGCGGCTCCGGTGCCCGGCGACCACACCCGAAAGGCGATATTTGCGCAGCCCGAGTGGCTCCGCGCCGTCCCCGAACGGGTCGGCGACCGGCGGCTTCCCGCCGGCCGCGTCGTCTTCACCGGGTGCGGCACGTCGTTCCACGCTGCCCAGACGGGCGGCGAGGCGATGCAGTCGCTCGAGGCGGTGCTCTCGCCGCCCGAGGCGGATCTGCTCGTCGTCGTCAGCCACGAGGGCGGGACAGCGCTCGCCCTCGAGGCGGTGAGCGCGTTCTCCGGGCCGACCTGGCTCATCACGGGGAAGGAGGAGAGCCCGCTCGCCGAGGCGGCCGCCGAGGTGCTCGTCGTGACGCCCGAGATCGAGGAGTCCTACTGCCATACGGCCTCCTACACGGCCGCGGTCGCTGCTCTGGCTGTCCTCCGGGGCGAGGACGTGAGCGGCCTGCCGGGCGCGGTCGAGCGCATCCTCGAGGAGGGGCCGCCGCCGCTCTTCGACGGCGAGCGAGTCGCGGTCGTCGGCGGCGGGCGCGACTGGCCGACCGCCCAGGAGGCGGTGCTGAAGCTGCGGGAGGGCGTCCGGCTCGCCGCCGAGGCGCACCACACGGAGCAGATCCTCCACGGCCACCTGGCGGCGATCGACGAGTCCGTGCGGGTCTTCGTGCTCGAGGGCGAGGGCCGCGCGGCCGAGCGGGCCGGCGACGTCGTGCGCGCCCTCGGCGAGATCGGAGCCGAGACGACCCTCATCGCCACCGAGCATCCCGCTGCGGACATCGTGCGCTTCCAGCTCCTCACGCTGGCTCTCGCCGAGCAACGGGGCGTCGACCCGGACAAGATCCGCTGGGACGAGCCGCGCTGGGACGCGGCGCGCCAGTCCTACAGCTGACCTCCGCGCAGCTTGGCTCGACGCCGCGTGGCTGGTAGCGTCGGCGCAGCCCCGGGGGGACCAAAGGGAGGAGTCATGAGACGCAGGCTCGGAAGGCTTAGCTTGACGCTCCTCGTTCTCGCAGTCGGCCTTGCGATGGCCGCGCCCGCGCAGGCCTCGCGCGACCGGCCGAGCCGCGTGCTGATCGTCGTCCTGGACCAGATGCGGCCCGAGTACGTCGACCTCTTCGACATGGACAACGTGCGCGGGCTGATCGAGGACGGTGTCAACTACCCCGACGCCTACCTCGGGCACATGGGCTCGGAGACGGTGATCACGCACAACGTCCTCACGACCGGGGTGCTCCCGAAGAACATGGGCTGGTCGGACGAGGTGCAGCGCGACGTCGACGACGTCCTCGGCGAGGGCCCGGGTGCGTTCTTCGTCACCTCGAGCCTCTCGCGGGACCAGTTCTTCGACCTGCAGACGGCCTCGGGCGTCCCCCGTCTCGGGGAGTTTCTGCACGACGCCTTTCCGGGCACGAAGTTCATCACCGTCGGCGAGAAGACGACCGCGACGTACACCTCGGGCGGCCCGTCCGCGGACATCATCGTCACGCTGAGCGGGCGCGAGTTCAACTGCGCCGGCGCCGGCAACACCTACCGCGGCCCAACGGGCGTGGCGGTGCCGATGTACTTGTCGCAGCCGTCCTGCGGGCGGTTCTACATCGACTCGAACGCGAACCTCGACTACGGCACGCGCACCGACTGTCCGGCGTGCATGTACCCCGAGGACGGGAACCGGTTCGTCCCGGGGAACGACCCGGCGCACCTCGGCGGCGACACGTGGGTGGCCGACGCCGCCATGGCGATGATGGACAACGAGCCGTGGAGCGGGATGCTCGTGAGCTTCGGGGGCATCGACAAGATCGGGCACATGTGGGGCGGGATCACCGACACGGGCGTCTACCCGCCTCCGTTCGACCAGGTGCACGAGCGCTTCATCGCTAAGAACGCCGACGACCAGCTCGGCCGCCTGATCGCGAGGCTTCGCGACCGCGGTCAGCTCGACGAGACGCTGATCGTCCTCACGACGGATCACGCCGGCAACCCCGCCTTGAACTTCCACGGTCTCGACGGGCCCAACCGGAGCAACTTCAACTGGTACTACGGCAAGGACTCGAACGAGACCTATCTCTCGCCGCAGCCGCAGCTGGCGCCGCTCCTGGCGACGGGCAACATCGCCTTCAACTACCAGGACAGCGCCGTGCGCTCGTGGCTTGTCGACCAGTCGACCGCGAGGAAGAAGGAGGCCGCCGCGGCCATGGCGACGCTGCCCAGCGTGATCGCCTCGTACTACCGGCAGGGCAGCAAGTACGTGCTCTACACGACCGAAACCTCGACCCCGATGACGAAGGCTGAGCGCAAGTGGTGGCGCGCGCACGGCCAGGAGCTAGTCGACACGATGGCCGCGCCGTTCGCCGCCGACGTCGTCGGGCTGCTCCAGGACAACGCGAGCTACGGCGTCGCCGGCGACCACGGCGGGGCCCAGGAGCCGGTGCAGCGCATCCCGATTGTGTTCTGGGCCGACGGGCTCAAGGCGGGCGCGCATCCGGCCTACGACCTGCGGTCGGTGGACATCCTCCCGACTGTGCTCCGGGAGCTCGGCATCAAGCGCGGCAAGGGGTTCGACGGCAAGGCCGTCGAGCTGCCGCACCGTTAGCAGATCGCGAGGGTGGGCCCGCTCCGGCGGGCCCTACCTCGACAGCAGCCAGAGCCCGGCGACGGTGTAGACGACCATCAGCGCCAGCATGGCGTACTGGCTGATGGCGGCCTTGCGCGGTGAGTCGAAGAGCTCGACAGCCTTGTCGTGGGCCAGGACGAGCCCGGCGACGTGCCCGATCACGAGCGCCGCGACCTGGGCGTACCAGATCGTCTTCGGGGCCAGGACGTTGATCCGCGGGACCACGTCCGCCGTCCCGAACAGGTCCCAGCCGAAGCCGAACGGGTCGGAGACGAAGATCGCCAGGTACTGCGACTCCCGCACGAGGAACGAGAAGTAGTGCGCGACGACGTAGGCGAGCGCGATCGGAACGAGGCTGCCGAGGAACGCGTCGGTCAGGTCGCCGTCGTACTGGACGGCCCGCGCCGCGATCCTCATGGCGGCGATGTAGGCCAGTGCCACGAGGGCGATCATGAGCACGAGGCCCGTGAGCGCGACCAGGCCGCCGACCACGTCCGCCAGGGTGGGCGAGCGCTCGATCACCTCCCGCGTCAGCTTCGCGCGGACTTCGACCGCCCAGTAGTCGGTCTGGCTGAAGCCGTCGAACGCTACCGACCCGAGCATGACGGCGATGAACGCGAGCGTTCCGGGCCGGGCGTCGAGGTTGGCGAGCCCCGTGAACGGCCAGCGCACGACGAGCCGCCCGTCGCGGCCGGCGAAGGGCGCGATGCGGGCGAGCAGGCCGAAGTAGACCGCGAACGCCTCGCCGTTGTCGGTCCAGGCTTTCCTGCCGTAGGCGAGCATCGCCAGCCACGTGACGACGCTGTACATGAGGATCGCGAGGGCGATCGCCCGCGGATTGCTCGAATCCCAGTAGGCGAGCTCCAGGGCGGCGAACGCGAGCAGGAGGACGGCACCCGGCCAGCGGCCGAACCGCTCGGGATACGAGAACGGGGTCTCCCAGCAAAGGTCTGTGCGCTCCGAGATCCAGGCGGCGGCGTCCGCCGCGGCCCGCCACGGGCTCAGCACCGTCCAGACGTTCCCGAAGAGAGCGCTCAGCGCCGGGAGGCCGAGCCAGAAGTAGACGAAGACGAAGCGCGGAGCGAGGTTCTCGTCGGGTGACGTGTCCCCGATCGCGGCAGCCACCGCGACGAGCACGAACAGCGCGAACGAAACGGCGCCGAGGAGAATCCGCAGCGCACTGCTCCACACCACTGCCTGAAGCCCCGGCAGCGGACGGCCGCGGCTCGCCTCGGCCAGAAGCGGGCGCTGCCAGAGCGCCCAGAGGGCCACGAACGAGACCACCAGGACCACGGAGGCGCCCCAGTAGAACAGCCACCCGGGGACCGGAAGGTCTCGAACCCCGCCGAGCCCGTGGGCAAGCGGATACGACACGCGGGTCTAGCTGACGACGAGCTCGGCGATCGGCACTCCACGCTCCTCGAGCTCGAGCTCGAACTCGCCGACGTCGTCCGCGCGGAAGCTGATGCGGGCAGGCTGCCCTGGCGCCACCTCGGCGGCCAGGTCGTAGCCGTGGAGGTGCACCTCGTCCTCGACGTCCGAGCGGACGACCAGCTCGACCTGCTCACCCTGCGCGATCGGTATGTGCTTGACGCCGCCGACGGGTTGCGCGTTTCGGACGACCACGACCACCCGATGTGGAGGCGGCGGGCCGGCTTCGGTCGTGGTCTCCTCCTCCGTGGTCGTCTCCTCGGTGGTGGCTTCCTCCGTCGTCGCTTCCTCGGTGGTTGTCTCCGCCGCCGTCGTCTCTGCGGCGGCCGTCGTGTCCGGCGTGTCGTCTTCGTCGTCGGGTCGGAGCACGAGGAAGAGCACGATTGCGAGGACGGCGACTCCGGCTACGATCGCGCCGACCGCCCAGGGGTTGCGTCCGCCTCCTCCCGTCGGCGGGGACGGCTGACTCGGGGGCCCGGCGGGGGGTTCCTGCGGCGCTTGGCTCATCTGACTCCCTCCACGTTCTGGATTCGGTTTCGACTCTCCGCGTTGTGGCCCGCGGTTCGCGCGGGCGCCCCACCGCCCGGCATCTTGCCAGCGCGGCGCTCTATCTGACGACGATGCCGCCGTTCTCGGCGGCGCCGGCGAGGAAGCCGAGCCAGTCCTCCCAGAGCTTCGAGTCGTCGAGCGTCGTCGGTTCCGAGGATGCCTGCGAGAGCGCGAGGTCGATCGCACCGGCCGGAATCGTCGCTCCCGGCTCGAGGCGGTCGAGCTTCAGCCAGCCCGTCATCCCCTGCTCGGTCATCTCCGCCGCGAGGCGTTCCAGGTCGGCCAGGCCCAGGAAGACATGCCCGCCCATGCCGTCGTTCCGAGCCCAGTAGAGCCGGAGCATCAGACGAGCTCGGCGAGGGCGGCCAGCGCTCGGTCGACCTCGTCGACGGTGTTGTAGTGCACAAGCCCGATGCGGAGCGCGCCGTCCGGGAGGCCGAGCCTCTGCATCACCTCGTAGGCGTAGTAGTCGCCCCACCAGGCGGCGATGTTCCGCTCGGCCAGACGAGTCGAGGCCTCCTCGGGCGTGAGACCGGGGACGGTGAGCGCGAAGGTCGGGACTCGCCCCTCCATCGTAGGCGGCCCGTGGAGCCTGACGCCCGCCGGGAGGCCGGCAAGGAAGCGCTCGCCCAGGTCGCGCTCGTGGGCTGTGATCGCCTCCCAGCCCAGCGACTCGATGTAGGCGACGGCCGCGCAGAAGCCCGCGAGCGCCTCGTGCGGGAGGGTCCCGGTCTCGAAGCGCGCCCCGATCGGCTCGTTCGGCGCGGGCCGCACCTTGTACGGACGCCACCCTCCGATCAGCTCACGCCGGCCGTAGAAGAGTCCGAGGTGGGGCCCGAAGAACTTGTAGGGCGAGCAGAGGAGCACGTCGGCGTCCACCGCCCGGACGTCGATCGGCCCGTGCGGCCCGTAGTGGACGGCATCGACCCAGGCGAGCGCGCCGGCCTCGTGCGCCAGCTCGACGATCCGCCGGACATCCGTGACCGTCCCGACCGCGTTCGAGGCCCAGGGGAAGGCGACGACCCGCGTCCGGTCGCCGAGCTGCCGCTGGAGGTCGTCCAGGTCGAGCGTGACGTCGTCCTCGCGGACGTCGACGAAGCGAACGACCAGGTCGAGGTCGTGGGCCAGCTCGAGCCACGGCGAGATGTTGCCGTCGTGGTCGAGCCGCGTGACGACGATCTCGTCGCCGGCGCGCAGCTCGCGGCCGAGCGTGCGCGTGAGCGCGAAGTTCAGCGTGGTCATGTTCTGGCCGAACCCGACCTCGTCCGCCTCGCAGCCGAGGAAGCGCGCGGCCGTGTGGTGCGCGGAGACGATGAGGGCGTCGCTGTGCACGCTCGTCTCGAACGGCCCGCCGAGGTTCGCGTTCGACTCGCGCAGGTACGAGGTCATGGCCTCGATGACGGAGTCGGGCGTCTGCGTGCCGCCCGGGGCGTCTAGGAAGGCCAACGGACGGTCGAGCGCGGAGAAGCGCGCGCGTACCGCCGCGACATCGAGGGCGACCGCGCTCACGGGCCGACCGGCCCGGGAGCGTGGGGAGCAGGCCGGAGGCATGCGACGCTCATCGGGCGAGCAGCTCCCGCTCGCGGGTCTCGTCGAGCCCCGCCTGGGGGAACGTCTCGGCCTGCTCGAGCGTGTCGCGAATCGTCTGAGCGAGCGGCCGGAACCTCAGCCCCGCGTCGATCGCCTTGCTCACGTCGATCGCCAGGAAGTTGGCCACCTCGGGGTTCCCGCCCGGCGCCACCCAGAGGGGCAGGTCACTCCACGCTTCGACGCCGTTCTCGACCAGGTAGTCCTCGTCCACCCAGACGAGCCTCGCGTCGCTCCCGGTCTCGTCCACGATCGCCTCGAGCACCGCCTCCATCGTCAGCGGCCGCTCCGGTCCCGTCGCGTTGAAGACGCCCGACTCGCCCTTCTCGGCCATGTCCAGCAGCCAGTCCGCCAGATCCCTGGCGTGGATCAGCTGCACGGGCTGGTCGCGCGGCTCCGGCGCCAGCACGTCGCCGCCCCGCGCGATGCGGTGCACCCAGTACGTGAAGCGCCCGCTCATGTCGTACGGCCCGACGATCAGCCCGGCGCGCGCGGAGAGCGAGCGCCCCGGGAGGGACCGCTCGAGCTCGCGCTCGCAGAGCACCTTGAGCCCTCCGTAGACGTCTGCGCTCGTGATCTCCTCGGTCGTCTCGTCCTCGAGTACGTGCACCGGCGAGGACTCGTTTGTGCCGGGAAGGGTCGTGTCCGCGTAGACGGAGCAGCTCGACAGGAACGTGTAGTGGCCGACGCGGTCGCCGAGCAGGGCCGCGGCATCGCGAACCCAGCGCGGCACGCGCGCCGAGGTGTCCACGACGACGTCCCAGCTCCCGTCGCGGAGGCTTTCCAGGTCACCTGCGGCACGGTCGCCGTGCAGCGTCTCCACCTCGGGGTAGAGGTCGGGGCCCGTCCGGCCCCGGTTGAAGAGCGTGATCTCGTGCCCGCGCTCCCGGGCGCTTTCGACGAGGTGGCGCCCGACGAAGAGCGTGCCGCCCAGGATGAGGATCCTCATCGCACGACCTCGCCGTTCACGCGCCATTCGTAGCGCGGAGACGGCCGCAGGGAGGCGCCGACGAAGCAGTCCCGTTCGGCGAGATCGAGCAGCTCTCCGAGATCGTCACCCTGCGGAAGCGGGTCGAGCTCGACGTCGAGGCCGCACTCGATCTCGGCGAAGGCGTAGCGGCCGTCGTCTTCGCGCTTCGCGACGACTCCCTCGGCGGCCGCGCTCCCGCGAACGGAAACGCCCTCGCGGTCGGCGTGGAAGTTCAGGCTCTTGAGGGTGCAGCGCATGAGCCCCGCGAGGACGAGGTGCTCGGGCGTCCAGGGCTCGCCGGGCACGAGCGGCGACTCACCGCCCGCGAGCAGCCGCCCCTCTGCGTCGAGGCTCGCCGCGTACTCGAACCGCTTGGCCACCCGCTAGATCTTCGGCCAGCGCGTGATCACGACCTTCTTCTCGGTGTAGAAGTCGATCGCGTCGGAGCCGTTGGCGTGCAGGTCGCCGAAGAACGAGTCCTTCCAGCCCG
The DNA here is from genome assembly GCA_963784175.1 of uncultured Actinomycetes bacterium. GTDB lineage: Bacteria > Actinomycetota > Thermoleophilia > Gaiellales > Gaiellaceae > JAIBJN01. The sequence goes on from CAWAQJ010000013.1 coordinate 35,410, forward strand.
TGAATGGGAAGAAGGCCATCGGCGCGGCGACGCCGATGTTGACGCCGAGCATCCCGGCCTGCGCGTCGTGGCGGAACCGTCGCATGGCGCCCCCGCTGGTCGTGAAGATCGATGCGGCGTTGCCCTTCGACGACGAGTTGAGGATCTCGAGCGCCTCGTCCATGTCGGCGGCCCTGAGCAGCGTGAGGACGGGCCCGAAGATCTCCTCGCGTGCGATCTCGGCCCCCGGCTCCGACTCGATGATCGTCGGGCCGATGAAGTTGCCCTCGTCGGAGCCGCGGCCGCGGCCGTCGAGGAGAAGCGTCCCGCCCTGATCGACGCCCTTCTCGATCCAGTCGAGGATGCGCTCCTGCGAGGCACCCGAGATGACCGGCCCGACCTCGGCGTCCGGGTTCGAGCCGACGTCGACGACCATGGCCTCGCCCTTCTCGGCGAGCGCCGCGCGCAACGGCTCGTAGACCTCTCCGACGGCGATGCAGACGGAGTTGGCGAGGCAGCGCTGGCCGGCGGCGTGAAACGCGGAGGAGAGGACGCCGTCGACGGCGCTGTCGAGGTCGGCGTCGGGCATGACGATGACGTGGTTCTTCGCCCCGCCCAATGCCTGCACACGCTTGCCGTTCTTCGCGCCCACCTCGTAGATGTAGTGGGCGACCGGCGTCGAGCCGACGAAGGAGACACCGTCGACCTCCGGGTGCTCCAGGATCGCGTCCACGGACTCCTTGCCGCCGTGCACGAGGTTGACGACGCCGGGCGGCAGGCCGATCTGGTCGAGCAGCTCGAACGTGCGCTCGACGGCAAGGGGGTCCTGCTCCGAGGGCTTGCAGATGAACGTGTTCCCGCACGCGATCGCGTAGGGGAGGAACCACATCGGGACCATGAAAGGGAAGTTGAACGGCGTGATCGCCGCGAAGACGCCGATCGGCTGCCGGATCATGTCGGAGTCGATCCCGCGCGAGACGTCCTCGAGGTTGGAGCCCTGCATGAGCGACGGGATGCCGGTCGCGACCTCGACGCACTCGATCCCGCGCCCCACCTCTCCCGTGGCGTCCGTGATCGTCTTGCCGTTGTCGGTGGTGACGAGCATCGCGAGCTCGTTCTTCGCCTCGTCGAGCAGGTACTTCAGGTCGAAGCACGCCCGCGCCCGGACGAGCGGCGGGGTCGCGCGCCATTCGGGGAAGGCCGCGCGTGCAGCCTGCACGGCCGCGTCCACCTGGGCCCGCGTGGAGAGCGGCGCGTGTCCGAGGACCTCGCCGCTGGCAGGGTTCACGACGTCGATCGTCTCGGCGCCGTCGGCCTCGACCCAGCGGCCGCCGATGTAGTTCTTCAGTGTCCGGGTCGCGACCCCGGGCTTGTCTTCGACCTGCGCCATCTCTGCCTCCTGGTTGCTCGACCGTAGAGTATCGCCGTGGCAGCGCAGGCGGTTTCTGCCGTACCGGACATCCTCGCGGCCGGCCTTCGTTGTGTGTTCTGCGGCATCAACCCCGGCCGGAGGTCGTCCGCCGCGGGCTGCCACTTCGCGAACCCGCGCAACGACTTCTGGCGTCTGCTCGCCGACGCCGGGCTCACGCCGCGGTTGCTGGATCCGAGTGAGCAGTGGGACCTGCTCGGGCTCGGCTACGGCCTGACAAACGCCGCCTACCGGACGACGAAGGGCTCGAGCGACCTGCGGCGCGGCGACTTCGCCGGCGCGGCGGAGCGGCTGGAGCGGCTCGCCGCCGAGCTCGAGCCCGGGACGATCGCCTTCGTCGGCAAGTCCTCGTACCAGGGCGCGTTCGGCGTCCCGCGGAGCGAGCTCGGCCTCCAGCGGCGGACGCTCGGCCGGACGACGCTGTTCGTGCTCCCGTCGACGTCACCCGCGAATGCGGCCGTGCCGTACGAGGAGCGGCTGGCCTGGTTCACGCGGCTCGCCGAGCACCTCGGTTCGTGACGTTCCTGGCACACCTCGCGCGCCTTCCCTGACGTTCCGCGCGCCACGCGCGCGTTTTTCGGGGCTACGCTCGAAGGCGGGTGGTGGGATGGGGTGCCCCGTTAATCAACCGCGCGCGCAAGACCCCGAGGGTCAGTCGCGCCAGCGGTTCGTGATCGGGACGCGGCGGTCCCGGCCGAAGGCCTTCGGGCGCAGCTTCACGCCAGGGGGCGCCTGGCGGCGCTTGTACTCCGCGCGGTCGATCATGGCCAGCGCCCGCGCGACGACGTCCGGGTCGAAGCCGTCGGAGGTCAGCTCCTCGCGCGAGCTGTCCAGCTCGACGTAGGCCTCGAGCACCTCGTCGAGCTCGGAGTAGGGCGGGAGGGAGTCTTCGTCCTTCTGGTCGGGCCGCAGCTCGGCGCTCGGGGCGCGCTCGAGGACCGAGGCTGCGATGAGCTCCCTGCCCGCGCGCTCGTTGAGGTGTCGTGACAGCCGGTAGACGTCGGTCTTGTAGACGTCCTTGAGGAGCGCAAAGCCTCCGGCCATGTCGCCGTAGAGCGTCGCGTAGCCGACCGAGAGCTCGCTCTTGTTGCCCGTGGCGAGCGGGAGCCAGCCGAACTTGTTCGACAGCGCCATGACGGTCAGCCCGCGCACGCGCGCCTGGATGTTCTCCTCCGCCACGCCGCGCTCCGTGCCGGCGAAGACCTCTGCGAGCGCTTCGCCCTCGGCCTCGACGACGGAGTCGATGGGAATCTCGAGGAAGCGGGCGCCCAGCGACTCGGCGACGGCGCGCGCGTCCGCCCTCGTCTCGGCAGACGAGAACCGCGACGGCATGGAGACGCAGACGACGTGCTCCGGCCCCAGCGCCTCGACGGCGAGCGCGGCGGTCAGGGCTGAGTCGATCCCGCCCGACATCCCGAGGACGACGTCGGTGAAGTCGTTCTTCTCCACGTAGTCGCGGAGGCCGAGCTCGATGGCCAGGCGCATCTCCTCCAGGTCGTCGAGCAGCGGCGCGACGACCGGTGTCGCCGGCGGCCGCCCCGCGGCGTCGCCGACGGGGACGTCGACCTCCGGCGGGTCGGGAAGCTCGTTCAGCGCTCGCGCGAGGGAACGGCGGCGCGCGTCACGCAAGCGCCGCCCCACCGCGGTCGACGCGTCCACGTCGACGACGATCAGCGCCTCCTCGAAGGCCGGGCCGCGCGCGACGACGTCTCCGTTTTCGTCCAGCACAAGGCTCTGTCCGTCGAAGATGAGCTCGTCCTGTGCGCCGACGGCGTTGAGATAGACGATCCAGCAGGAGTTGTCCCGCGCGCGCGCCGCCAGCATCTGCTCGCGCTCGGCGCCCTTGCCCACGTGGAAGGGCGAGGCCGAGATGTTCGTGATCACGTGTGCGCCCGCGAGGGCGAGATCGGTGGCCGGCGGGCCGGGCTGCCAGATGTCCTCGCACACCGTCGGGCCGACGAGGGCCTCGCCGCAGCGCAGGAGCACGAGGTCGCGGCCGGGCTGGAAGTACCGGTCTTCGTCGAAGACGCCGTAGTTGGGGAGGAAGTGCTTCTCGTAGACGGCCTTCAGCTCGCCGTCCACGATCACCGCGCAGGCGTTGAACAGGTCGCGGTCGAGGTGCGGGAAGCCGACGAGGGCGGAGATCCCCCTCGTTGCGGTCGCGATCTCGTCCAGCGTTCGCCTGGCGGCCCGGAGGAAGCTGGGCCGAAGAAGCAGGTCTTCGGGCGGGTAGCCGGTGACGGCCAGCTCCGGGAAGAGGACGAGGTCGGCGCCTGCCTCACGCGCCTCTTCGAGGCGCCCGAGGATCCGGTCGCGGTTGCCGTCGAGATCGCCGACGACCGTGTCGATCTGGGCGAGCGCGAGGCGCATGCCCTGAATTCTAGCTGTTTACGCCTCGCGGGCGAAAACTACTAGTCCCGGCGTTCCTCCATGAACTTGCGAAGACCGAGGAACGGCAGAATGAAGGCCGCCGCGAGAGCGGCGAGCCAGACGATCACCGTCGCGGCGATCCAGGTTCCGGCGCCGTCGATCGTGAGGCCGTCGGAGACGAGATCCGTGACGATCAGCGCCACGAGCGTCGCGAGCAACGGGGCTGCCAGGAGAGCCAGCAGCCTTCTGCGTCTCATCTGCAAGAACAGGAACGGCTGGAGCAGCGCGAAGGCCACCGTGAAGATGACGACCGCCACGATGAAGGCCCCACCGTTGAGGTGCAGGCCGTCGAGGAGGGCGGCGGCCACGAGCAGGCCGACGGCGTTCGCGGCGACCGCCACTGCCGTCCGGACGAGCAAGCGGATCACGCGGGCACCCTACTCGACCGTGCCGACCGCGGAGGCCGCGAGCTCGACGTCGTTTTCATCGTTGTAGAGGTGGAAGGAGAGGCGGACCGACCCCGCCCGGACGGCGCACGCAATCCCCGCCTCCTGCAGGTTGGCGGCGGCTGCCTCGGCGTCGGCGACGCGAAAGCGCACGATCGGTGATTCCGGCTCGGCCAAGCCCAGGCTTTGGGTCAGCGACCGGGCTAGGGCGAGGTTGTGCGCGGCGATGCGGTCGTTTCCGAGCGAGACGAGGAGCTCGAGGCTCTTCCGCGCCCCGGCCGCCGAGAGCCACGGCACCGAGACATCGAGGCGGCGCGCCTCGTCCGGCATCTCGGGCATCCCGTAGTAATCCTCGTACGGGTCGACGCGCGCCTTCCAGCCCGCCGTCCACAGCCCGACCTCGTCCCGGCGCTCGGAGCTGACGTAGAGGAACCCGAGCCCGCGCGGGCAGAGCATCCACTTGTATCCGTGCGCGACGAGGTAGTCGACACCGGTGAGGTCGATCGGGAACGTGGCGACTGCCTGCGTCGCGTCCAGGCAGATGCGGACACCCGTTGCGCGCAGGGCCTCCAGGTCGGCAACGCGCCCATCAGACGACTGAACGAGGCTGACGCAGACGACCGCGGTGCGCTCGTCGACCGCGTCGGCGAGCCCTTCCAGCGGGACGAGCCGCAGCTCCACCCCCCGCGGCTCGAGGGCCTGCCAGGGGAGCAGGGCCGAGGTGAAGTCGCGCTCGTACAGGACGACGTTCGAACCGGCCTCGACCGGGAGGCTCGCAGCGACGAGCCCGACGCCGACGGAGACGGCCGGCATCAGCGCGATGTCCCCCGGGTGGGCGCCGATGAGGCCGGCAAAGAGCTCCCGGCACGCCTCGCCGTCCTCCTCCCAGTCGCGCCAGCGCTGCCGGTTGCGCCAGCCCTCGTGCGCCTCGGTGAGGGCGTCGAGGGTCGAGCGCGGAGGCAGCCCGTAGGTCGCGCTGTCCAGATAGCCGCGGGTGGGCGTGCCCTCGTACTCAGACGGCGCGAGCAATGTCCTCCAGAGACTCGGGGTTCTCGACGGACGAGAGGTCGCCGGGGTCCTGGCCGAGCGCTCTGGCCCGAACCGCGCGACGGACGATCTTCGCACTCCTCGTCTTCGGGAGAGCGGGGACGAACACGACCCGGTCGGGCCGGAAGGCCTTGCCGAGCTCCGCGGCCGCACGCTCCGCCACCTCGGCGGCGAGCTCCTCCGAGGGCTCGAAGCCCGGTGAGGCGACACAGAAGATCCAGGCAACCTCGCCCTTCACCTCGTGCGGGACGCCGATCGCCGCGGCTTCGGAGACCGCGGGGTGGGCGACGGCGGCGGACTCGAGCTCCGCCGGCCCGATTCGCTTGCCCGCGATGTTGAGCGTGTCGTCGGAGCGGCCGTGCAGGAACCAGTAGCCATCCTCGTCCACCGAGGCCCAGTCGCCGTGCACCCAGACGCCGGGGAACCGGCGCCAGTACGTGTCGAGGTAGCGCTCGGGATCGCGCCAGAAGCCGCGCGTCATCCCGGGAAACGGCCGGCGGCAGACGAGCTCGCCGACCTCACCCGAGGCGACCAGCGACTTGCCCTCCGCGTCGACGACGTCCATTGCCATTCCCATCGCGGGCCCGCCCAGCGAGCACTCCTTGATCGGGATCGCAGGTGTGGGCGAGAGGAAGCACGCGCCGATCTCGGTCCCGCCCGAGCAGTTGATGATCGGGCAGCGCCCGCCTCCGACCTTCTCGAAGAGCCAGCGGTAGGGATCCGGGTTCCACGGCTCGCCCGTCGTGACCATGACCCGGAGGGAGGAGAGGTCTGCCGTCGGCTCGCCGTGGGGGATCAGCGCCCGCACGAGCGTCGGCGAGAGGCCGAGGATCGACACCCGCTCGGACTCGACGAGCTGCCAGAGCCGGTCGGCGGGCCTGTCGGGAGCGCCCTCGGCGAAGACGATCCTGCAGCCGAGCGCGCCGGCGCCCACGACCGTCCACGGCCCCATGATCCAGCCCATGTCCGTGGCGAAGTGGAGGACGTCGTCCGGGTGCGCGTCGGCCTGGTAGGCGACCTCGCGCGCGATGGAGACGAGGAAGCCGCCCTGGACGTGCACGACGCCCTTCGGCTTGCCCGTCGTGCCGGACGTGTACGTGAGGAGGTACGGGTGCTCGGCACCGACCTCGAGCGGCGGCAGCTCGCCCGGGCTGTCGTCGACGATCGCGCCCCACCCCGAGTCGCGCTCCCAGGTGACGACGTGCTCGACGGACGGGGCCTGCCTGACCGCCTCCTCGACGGTCTCCCGCATCGGCAGACGGTGCCCGCGGCGGAGCGAGTAGTCCGCGGTGATCACGACCTTGGCCTCCGAGTCCTGCAGCCGCTGCGTGACGGCCGGCGCGGCAAAGCCGGAGAAGAGCGGCATCTGGACCGCGCCGATGTGCGCGCAGGCGTGCGAGGCCACCGCCACCTCGGGGCACATGGGCAGGTAGATGGCGACCCGGTCGCCGGGCTCGACCCCGAGCCGAACCAGACCCTCCGCGAGCCGGGTCACATCCCGGGACAGCTCGGCGAAGGTCAGCTCCCGGCGCGATCCGTCCTCGCCTGCGAAGACGGCGCCGACCTTGTCGGGCGTCCGCTCCGCCCACCGGTGCACGCAGTTGCGCGCGATCGACACAGTGCTGCCCGGAAACCACGTCGTCCACTCGGGCCCGCGCGAGTCGTCGTAGACCCGGTCCCAGGGGGTCGAGAACTCGAGATCGGTGTCCTCGATCAGCGCGGGCCAGAACCATTCCGGGTCGTCCTGCGAGCGCCGGACGAGCTCCCAGTAGTCCGCGATCCCGTGCCTCCGCATCAGACGGACGACGTTCGCGCGCTCGAGCGCCTCCTCGTCCGGTGTCCACACGACCTCGGCCACAGCGGCCAAGTCTACGGAGCGGCCCAGGGCTGAAACGGGTCCTGCTTGACAATGAGTGAACGCTCACCCATAATGAGCGAGCACTCACTCATGGTGGAGACAGTCGAGATCAAGCCCACGTTGCGCCGCCGGATCATCGAGGCGGCCGACACGCTCATCCGGGAGGAGGGCATCGCCGGCGCGACGACGCGAGAGATCGCCCGCGCGGCCGGATGCGCGGAGGGCTCGATCTACGTCCACTTCCAGGACAAGATCGACCTGGTCATCGCGGTCATCGTCGAGCGCGAGCCGTACTTCGCGGAGCTGCTCGAGCTGCCCTCGAGGGCCGGCGAGGACACGGTCGAGGCCAATCTCGTGCCCTGGGTCGAGGAGCTGCTCAAGCTCGTGCACGACAATACGCCGATCTTCTACGCGCTCATGGGCGACCGGGGCGTCTTCGCGCGCTTCAAGGAGCGCCTGCGCGAGCGGGAGACCGGCCCCGTCGCCATCTTCAGGACCGCCGAGTCCTACATCGCCGCCGAGCAAGGGCTCGGGCGGCTCGACGAGCATGCGCAGCCCAACGTCGTCGCGTCGATCCTCATCGGCGCCTGCCGCGACCAGGTGCTCACGCACACCCTGGCCGGCAAGGAGCCCGCCGACCCCGCGATCTTCGCGCGCGAGCTCGTCCACACCATCGTCTTCGGCCTCGCGCCCGCTTCGGCGCGCGGCCACTCGACCGCGAACGTCAAGGAGGAACCATCGTGAAGGCACGCATCTTCGCCGAGGAGAGCCGCAAGTGGTGGACGCTGGGCGCGGTCGCCTTCGCGCTCTTCATGATCATGCTCGACAACACCGTCGTGAACGTCGCGCTCCCGTCGATCCAGAGCGATCTGGGGATCGGTCTCTCGCAGCTCGAGTGGACGGTGAACGCCTATGCCCTGACCTTCGCCGTGCTCATGCTCTCCGGCGGCAAGATGGCCGACTTCTTCGGGCGACGCCGCGTCTTCCTGATCGGCCTCGCGATCTTCACGCTCTCCTCGCTCGCCTGCGGGCTCGCGACGTCCGGCGAGGCTCTGATCGGCGCGCGGACGGTTCAGGGCATCGGCGCCGCGCTGATGATGCCCGCCACGCTCTCGATCATCTCGGCCACGTTCCCTCCGCACCAGCGCGGTATGGCGATCGGGATCTGGGCCGGCGTCTCGGCCATGGCGCTCGCGATCGGCCCGCTCATCGGCGGCCTGATCACCGAGCACATCGACTGGAGTTGGATCTTCTTCGTGAACGTCCCCATCGGCATCCTCGGCCTGATCGTGGGCCGTCTCGTGATCCGCGAGTCGCGGGACACCTCGCACGATCAGCGCCTGGACATCCCGGGGCTGATCGCCTCGGGCGTCGGGCTCTTCGCGCTGACGTTCGCGCTGATCGAGGGGAACGCCTACGGGTGGACCGACCCGCTCATCATCGGGCTCTTCGTGCTCTCCGTCGTCTCGCTCGCCGGCTTCGTGCTCCTCGAGCGGCACCAGCGCTCGCCGCTGCTCGACCTCTCGCTCTTCAAGAGCTCCACGTTCGCCGGGGCGAACGTCGTCGCGCTGCTCGTGACGCTCGCCATGTTCGGCGTCTTCTTCTTCATGTCCATCTACATGCAGAACATCCTCGGCTACTCCGCGACCAAGACCGGCGCCGCGTTCCTCCCGATGACGATCCTGATCATCCTGATCGCCCCGATCGCCGGGAGGTCGTCCGACCGCATCGGCTCGCGGGCGCTCATGACCACAGGGATGCTCTGCCTCGCCGTCTCGCTCGCGATCTTCTCGCGACTCGGCCTCGACTCGGGCTTCTGGGACATCTTCCCGGGCCTGGTCGTGGGCGGCTTCGGAATGGGTCTCGTCATGACGCCGATGACGGCGGCCGCGCTCGGATCGGTTCCCGTGGAGAAGTCGGGAGTCGGCTCGGGCGTCCTGAACACGTTCCGCCAGGTCGGCGGGGCTCTCGGGATCGCCGTCATGGGGGCGATCGTGGCCTCGTACGTCGACCTGAGCGGCGGCCGGCCGGATCCCTCGTCCTTCATCGACGGCTTCCAGGTCGCGCTCAGGGTGAGCGTGGTGTTCGCGCTGATCGGCGCCGTGGTCGCCTTCACCACGATCCGCAAGCACCGGCACATGGACGCGGCAGAGCTCGCCGAGGTTGCAGCCTGATCAGCTGACCTTCGCCCGAGCCGGCTTCACCCGGTAGGAGATAAGTAGGCGAACGGTATGACCGCTTCACCGGCGGTCAAGCGTACGCCTTCGGGGGATCGACCGATCCGGCCCTGCTGCCGACGCTTTGAACATGTTCGGCTCTGAGAAAGGCGACAACCCGGAGACTTCGGCTCTGCGGCCCAGCCGATGCCTCCGGGTTGGTGTCGCCGGGAATGGCGCGCCTCCCGCACCCCTCTTGCCTGGCGTCTGGCAGGAATGCGGAACGGATCTGACTATAGCCAAGCTTAGAGACAAGTCAAGTGGGGTTGTGAAGTAGTTTTAAGCTCGTATAGTTCACTCTAGGTTGACCATGAACGAAACCGCCGCCCTCGCCCGCACACAAGCACCGTCGCGCCCCACCCTCGGGGGTCGCGTCAGGCAGCTCCGGATCGCCCGGGGACTGACCCAGACCGACCTCGCAGGCGACCGTTTTTCCAAGGAGTACGTCAGCCAGATCGAGCGTGGCAAGACGCGCCCGACGGCCGAGACCATCGAGTGGCTCTCCGCCCGGCTCGGCGTCGACGCAAACTTCCTCGAGACCGGCGTCTCCTCGAGCGAGCGCCAGCGCGTCGAGAGCGTCATCGTCCGCGCCGAGGCCGCCATCGAGGCGAGCCAGTACGAGGAGGCCGTCGCCGAGCTCACGCCGCTCGCCTCGGCCCTCGACACGGCGGCGGCTCCCGAGCTCGCTCTGCGCGCCTACCTCGCCGAGGCGTGGTCGCGCATGTATCTGGGCGAGGTCCGCAAGGCGATCAGCCTCCTCGACAGCGCACGTGAGATCGCCGAGGGGCCGTCCTTCACGGACCTCGATCGCGCGCAGGTGCTCTACCACCTCGGCTGCTGCCGCATCAAGCTGAACTCATTCGCGACTGCTCAGGCCCTGTACACGCAGGCCCTCGAGCTCGTCCAGCGCTCGCCCGTCCCCGCCGACCGCCTCCGCTCGCACATCCTCGAGTGGCGCTCGCGCTGCTATCGCCAGGCGCGCGACTACCAGGCCGCGAAGGAGGACGTCGAGCGCGCGCTCGAGCTGGCGGAAGGGCTGAACGACCGTCACACGATGGCGCACGTCTACTTCCAGTACTCGCTCATCGCCGAGCGCATGGGCAACTGGGTCCAGGCCCGCTCGTACGCCGAGAAGGCGAAGTCGATCTACGAAGAGGTCCGCGACGAGGCCAACGTCGGAAAGCTCCTCAACGAGATGGGGGCCCTCAACCACCAGCTCGGACGCTCCGACGAGGCGATCGGCTACCTGAAGCAGTCCTTCAAGGTCCTTCTCGACCTCGGCGACGACACGAACGCCGCCCGGGTCATCAACTCTCTCGCCCGGGTGCATCTCGCCACCGGCCAGATCGAGCTGGCCGAGTCGCAGGCGCGCGAGGCCCTCGCGATGATGGGCGACCGGGTAGATCACCTCGACGAGATCGGCAACGCGCAGCTCGTGCTCGGAGGCTCCCTCCTCGAGCAGGGCCGCTACGACGAGGCCGCTGAGTACTTCGCGGCCGCCGAGTCGACGTTCGACCAGCAGTCCGCCGTCAGCCAACGTGCCGCCGCCTGGATGGCTCAGGGCGACCTTGCGGGGCGACAGGGCGACGACCGGCAGGCGGCACGACTGTACCGCCGCGCCGCGGAAACGCTCCAGGACTTCCACTTCTAGAAGGAGGTGACGACTGTGAAGGTGAAGGCTCTCCTGACGCTGACCACGTTGGTCGCGTTCCTCGCACCGCTGGCCGGTTTCGGCCATTTCGGCGGCCGCTAGCACGCCGGCATTGCCCGGTACCCCAGGGAAGGGACCCCAGACGCGCGGGAGGTTGCTCCGGCGCGGATTGCCCCTTTGCGGTTCTAGCGGCCCGCGTCCCTCTGCTTCGGCCGATTTCTTTCGACGGCCGGGAAGGATGCCTCGAGCCCTTGTCGAAGTCTCCGGCGCGCGACCCGAGATCTCCTTCGACATGGAAGAGCGTCCTTCCCTCCGTCCTCTCGCACCGCTCCTCGGCGTTCTGGCAGCCATGTGGCTTGCCGCGCTGGGCCTGATCGCCCAGCAGCTCGTCTAGCAGCCGGCGCCTCGCACTATCGCTTCACTTTGTGAAGTGATATGTTCCCGCGCGAACATCATCGTGGGAGGTTCCGCATGACGGAGAACGGATACGCGAACGCCGTCCTCGTGACGACCGACTGGCTTGCCGAGCACCTCGGCGACGCCGATCTCGTCGTCGCGGAGGTCGATGAGAACACCGACCTCTACGAGGAAGGCCACATTGCCGGAGCGGTCAAGCTCCACTGGCGCGAGGACCTCCAGGATCCTGTCGAGCGCGACATCGTCGACAAGGAGACCTTCGAGCGCGTCCTCGGCGAGCGGGGGATCGGAAACGAGACCTCGGTCATCCTCTACGGAGACAAGAACAACTGGTTCGCGGCCTACGCGTACTGGTACCTGAAGGTGTACGGCCACGGCGACGTCCGCATCCTGGACGGCGGCCGCCAGAAGTGGATCGACGAGGGTCGCGAGCTGACGACCGACGTTCCGTCGCCCGCCGCGCAGTCGTACACGGCGCAGGAGCGGGACGAGTCGATCCGCGCGTACCGCGACCAGGTGCGCGAGGGGCTCGAGCGCGGGAGCTCCGCGCTCGTCGACGTCCGCTCGCCGGGCGAGTACGCCGGCGACCTGATCGCCCCTCCCGGCTACGAGCAGGAGGGCGCGCAGCGGGCGGGCCACATCCCGACCGCCGTCTCCATCCCGTGGGCCAGCGCGGTGCGCGACGACGGCACCTTCAAGTCCGCCGACGAGCTCAAGGAGCTCTACGGCGGCAAGGGCGTCTCGGAAGACAGGCCCGTTACGGCTTACTGCCGCATCGGCGAACGCAGTGCCCACACGTGGTTCGTCCTCCGCGAGCTGCTCGGCTACGAGGACGTCCGCAACTACGACGGCTCGTGGACGGAGTGGGGCAACCTCGTCGACGTGCCGATCGAGAAGGGCTCCTAGCAACCACTGCATCGGGTGTACTCTCGGCTCGTCAGCGAGCCGGGAGCTACGCCCATGCTCAAAGAGTTCAAGGACTTCCTCCTCAAGGGCAACCTGATCGAGGTCGCCGTCGCGCTGGTGCTCGCGCTCGCGCTGACGGCCGTCGTCACGTCCCTGGTCGAGGATCTGATCACACCGCTGATCGCCGCGGTCTTCGGGCAGCCCGACTTCGCAGGCCTGACGTTCGAGATCAACGACAGCGTCTTCCGCTACGGCGAGTTCCTGAACGCCGTGATCGCGTTCGTGCTCATCGGCGCCGTGCTCTTCTTCTTCGTGGTCAAGCCGGTGAACATGCTCGAGGAGCGTCGGAAGCGCGGCGAGGACCCGACGACGCGCGAGTGCCCCGAGTGCCTCAGCGAGATCCCGGTCGGGGCGCGGCGATGCGCCCACTGCACCTCCGTGGTGGGGGCGCAGACCTGAGCGCGCCGCTCGAGGTCAGCGCCGTCGACTACCACACCGCCGGCGAGCCGTTCAGGATCGTCACCGGCGGTGTGCCCGCACTCGCCGGCGCCACGATCCTGGACAAGCGCCGCTTCGCCTCCGAGCAGCTCGACCACGTGCGCCGGCTGCTCGTGTTCGAGCCCCGCGGGCACGCGGACATGTACGGGTGCTTCGTGACGGAGCCCGAGGACGAGGGCGCGGACCTCGGCGTCGTCTTCTTTCACAACGCCGGATATTCGACCGCCTGCGGGCACGGGACGATCGCGCTGGTCACCTGGGCTCTCGAGACGGGCGTGCTGCCCGCCGAGGAGCCGGAGACCAGGGTCGTCGTGGACGTTCCCTCCGGCAGGCTCGAGACCGTCGCCCGCGTCGCCGAGGGCACCGTGGTCTCCGTGCGCTTCCGCAACGTCCCCTCGTACGTCGAGGCCGAGGCGCTCATCGCGGAGGGGCTGCGCGCCGACGTCGCCTTCGGCGGAGCGTTCTACGGCTCGGTCGCCTCGCCGCTGCCCGTCAGCCCGCGAAACCTGCCGGAGCTGATCGAGCTCGGCCGCGCCGTCAAGGCCGGGCTGGAGGCGCAGCGGGAGTTCGTCCACCCGGAGGAGCCCGAGCTGCGGGGCATCTACGGGGTCATCTTCTGGGAACGGATCGACTTCGGCCCCCCGGTGCGCCAGCGCAACGTGACCGTGTTCGCCGACGGCGAGGTCGACCGCTCGCCCTGCGGCAGCGGCACCTCGGCCCGTCTCGCCCTCCTCGAGCGTGCGGGCGAGCTCCCGCGCGGCACCGAGCTCCTCCACGAGAGCATCATCGGCACCGAGTTCCGCGCCAGAGTCGTCGGCGACGCCGAGGTCGCCGGCCGCCCCGCCGTCGTCACCGAGGTCGAGGGCAGCGCCTCCCGCACCGGCTCGCACGAGTTCGTCCTCGCGCCGGACGACCCCCTCGGCGAAGGCTTCCTCCTGCGCTGACGGACGTGTCCCCGCCGGCCACGCCCGGGGTCTGACCCCGGTCGTGGCCCTTTCGGCGGGCCATGTCTGGGGAGCGCTTCTCATTCGCCCTGCACGCAGCCGGTCCGGCCGCCCACAGGCGTCCATCGCGGACAGGTCCAGGTGCCTGGCACCGGGACGTGGCGGAAAGGGCTAGGCCGTGCGGAGGAGGGGGCGCGTCAGGCAGGTCGGGCCGCCGTCGCCCAGGCGCGAGATGTGGTCGCCCTTGTAGACGCGGACGTCGACGCCGGCGGCCTCCATGCGCCTCCGCGTCTCGTCGTTGCCCTCGAGGGCGAGCGCGACGCGCGGGCCGAGGGCCAGCACGTTCGGGCCCATCGTCTCGAACTCCTCGTCGGGCACCTCGACGAACTGGATCTCGCGCTCCTGGAGGATCTCCACGAGCCGTACGGGCATGAGCGGGAGGTAGACCGCTGCGAGGTCGACGTCGAGCGGCGACAGGAAGGACATGAGGTGCAGCACCTCGCCCGCGCCGTGGTAGTGCGGGAGGTCGAAGGCGACGACGTCGACGCCGGGGAGCAGCTCGCCCAGCGCGGCGATGCCCGCATCGTTCGTCCGGTAGCCGCGGCCGACGAGCAAGGTGCGGTCGTCCAGCCACACCGTGTCTCCGCCCTCCGCGAGCGCCGGGGCGTCGAGCTGCCCCGCGATCGGGACGCCGGCCTCGACGAAGTCCGCCCCCATGGCGGCGGGCTCCCCGCGGCGCCCTTCCTTGCCGGGGCGCAGGAGAATGGCGCCGCTGTCGGCGACGATCGCCGGGTCGTAGACGTAGATCGCGTCGGGATCCGGCCCGTGCGGCGTCTCGGCGAGCACCACTTCGGCACCGGACTCCGCCAGGAGCGCCCGGAACGCCTCGTGCTCCGCGGCCGCCTCGCCCGGGTCCGGCTCGGCACGCCAGCTGTAGGCCCGCCACAGCGCCGCATCCGCCGACTGCGGCGCCCTCACGAGCACGCGGCGCAGGCGGGCGGTCATGTTCTGACACCCATACTCCCTGGCGGTAACCTCCATCGCGTGGAGACTACAGCCCGGCTCTCCGGTCTCGATGCGGGAGGCGGATGCGCTGCGAAGTACTCCGCGGCCCGCCTCGAGGAGCTGCTCGCCGGATTCGCGCCGGCGGCGTCGGAGAACCTTCTCGTCGGTCTGGCCCCGGCCGACGACGCCGCCGTATATCGGCTCGACAACGAGCGCGCGCTGATCTTCACGACCGACTTCTTCCCCCCGATGGTCGACGACCCGGCGCTCTTCGGCGCGATCGCGGCGGCCAACGCGCTCAACGACGTCTTCGCCATGGGTGGCAAGCCGCTGCTGGCGCTCTCCATCGCGGCCTTCCCCGAAGAGCTGCCGCTCGAGACCGTGCGCGCGATCTTCGACGCGGCGGCGGCGAAGGTGCAGGAGTCTGGCGCCGTCCTGGCCGGGGGGCACACGATCCGCGACGACGAGCCGAAGTACGGCCTCGCCGTCGTGGGCACCGTCCACCCTGAGGGCCTTTGGCGGAAGAGCGAGGCCCGGCCGGGGGACGCGCTCTTCCTGACGAAGCCCCTGGGCACCGGCCTCGTCCTGGCCGGCGCGGCCAAGGGCATCGTCGGCGATGCCGAGACCTCCGAGGCGACGTCCAGGATGACCGAGCTCAACGACCGCGCCGCCGAGGCACTCCGCGGCTTCGAGCCGAGCGCCGTCACCGACGTGACCGGCTTCGGCCTCTTCGGGCACGTTCGCGAGATGGCCGAGCGAAGCGGCGTGCGGATCTCCCTCGACGCGCAGTCCATCCCGGCGCTCCCGGGCGCGCTCGCCGTCGCCGGCGAAGGGGTCCGCACCGGCGGCGACGGCCGGAACAGGGACTTCGCCGCCAAGGTGCTCGAGGTGGACGGGATTGCCGAGGAGCTCCTCGCGCTCGGCTACGACCCGCAGACGGCAGGCGGGCTCCTCGTCTCGATTCCTGCCGACAAGGCAGCCGTTCTCGCGGCCCGCTTCCAGGAGGAAGGGCTCTTCCTCGCGCGTGTCGGCAAGGTCGAGGAAGGGAGCGGGGTGGCGGTCTCCTGATGGAGGCCGGCGCCCGCACGGACAGGCTCCGCTCGCTGACGATCTCCCCGGCGACGTTCGCCTGGTTCGCCTACGTCGCCCTCGCAGCCCTCTTCCTGATCGTCGTCTCCGGCGCCACCGTGCGACTCACCGGCTCGGGGCTCGGCTGCGAGAACTGGCCGCGCTGCGGCGAGACGCTCCTCCCGCCCAAGGACTACAACGCCTACGTCGAGTTCGGGAACCGGGTCATGGGCTTCGCCGTCGGCATCACCACGCTGATCGCCGCCGGCGCCGCCTTCCGCGTGCCCGGCCTGCCCCGCTGGCTCCTCTGGAGCGCCGTCGTGCTTCCGTTCACCGTCCTGGCCCAGGGAATCCTGGGCGGGATCACGGTCGTCTTCGAGCTCCACCCGCTGATCGTCATGGGCCACTTCCTGCTCTCCCTCGTCGCGCTCGCGGTCGCGCTCGTCGTCGTCCAGGGCGCGCGCAACTTCGCGCGCGGCGCCACCGCCGAGTCGCCGCTCGGGTCGGCGTGGCTCGCCATCGCGCTCGTCCCCGCGGCGCTCGCGCTCGTCGTCTCGGGCACGCTCGTCACCGCCGCCGGCCCGCACTCCGGGGGCGAGGACATCGTGCGTTTCGGGGACATCATCGAGGCGGTGCACATCCACATCGGCGCCACGGCCCTCTTCGGCGTCGGGTTCCTGGCGCTGCTGGCGCTGCTCCTGGCCGAGCGAAGCCGTGCGCGGGTCGAGCTCGGGATCGCCGGCGGGGTGCTCGGCCTCCTGCTCGTCCAGATGGCCGTGGGCGAGGTCCAGTGGCGCGAAGGGCTGCCCTGGGGCCTCGTCCTCTTCCACGTGACACTGGCCACTGCGATCTGGGTCGGCGTCGTCGCGCTGGCCGTCCGCATCGTGCTCGGGCAGCGCGCCCGCCTGCCGTAGACTGGGCGGATCGCAGGGCATCTCCGCATAGAGAGCCGGCCCACCCTTCGCTCGCCTGTTCTCGTCGCCGCGTTCAGGGGCTGGAACGACGGCGCGCAGGGCGCCTCGCTCGCGGCGAGCTTTCTCGCCCAGAACTGGAGCGCCGAGCGGTTCGCGGACGTCGATCCCGAGGAGTTCTACGACTTCCAGGCCGTCCGCCCGCACGTCCGGCTCGAGGACGGGATCACGCGGCATATCGACTGGCCCGAGAACGTCCTCTACCACGCGGCAATTCCGGGACTCGAGCGCGACGCCGTGCTCCTTCTCGGCATCGAGCCGAATACGCGCTGGCGGACGTTCGCAGGCGAGATCTCAGGCCTGGCCAAGGATCTCGGCGTCGAGCTCGTCGTCACGCTCGGTGCCCTCCTCGCGGACGTGCCGCACACCCGGCCCTCGCCCGTCACCGGGTCGGCGAGCGACCCCGATCTGGTGCAGGAGCTGGGCCTCACGTCCTCGCGCTACGAGGGCCCGACCGGCATCGTCGGCGTCCTGCACGAATCCTGCCGCGCGGCGGGAATACCCTCCGCGAGCCTCTGGGCCGCGGTCCCGCACTACGTGTCGCTCGCAGCCAGCCCAAAGGCCGCGCACGCGCTCTGCGAGCGCCTGGCGGTCCTCCTCGGTACCACGCTCGACCTCTCGGATCTCGAGCGAGCGGCCGACGCCTACGAGCTCCAGGTGAGCGCGGCCGTCGCCCAGGACGAGGAGACCGAGGCGTACGTGCACGAGCTCGAGACCAGGCGCGACGCGCTCGGCGAGGAGCTCGAGGTCCCTTCCGGGGACTCGCTCGCGGCCGAGCTCACCCGCTTCCTCAAGGAGCACGAGGAGCGGACGCGCCAGGACCGCGAGGAAGACGTCTAGCCGAACGTGAAGGCGTAGGCTTCGGTCCCCGGCGAGAAGCTGAGGTCGAGGACGTGGTCGCGCTTCTCGCCCGGGATGCGCGCCAGGGTGTAGAGGTCGTCCTGAGTCACCTGCACCGTGCCGACCGGCTCGTCGTCGAGCGTGACCTCGACCGCCTTTCGGTCACCTTCGGTGCCGAGGACGAGGAAGACGTTGCTCCCGTGGAAGGCGAGCCGGAGCCGGGCGTTGCTCCCGGCGACGATCCGCTCGCCCTCGACCGTCCAGCGGCCGCCGTAGGCGACGCCGTGGAGTGGGACGAACTTCGGGATCGAGTACTCGCCCTCCTGATCCGGAAGGAGGCGCGAGCCGACGAAGCGGTCGAGCCGCTGGTAGCCGAGGTAGGTCTCGGGCGTCTGCTCGCCGCTCGGCGTCTCGTCCTCGATCTCGTTCGAGACGAGCGGGCCTGACGTGTCCTCGGCGAGCAGCTCGCGGATGATGCGCTCGCTCTCCTCGTAGTCGCCCTCGCCGAAGTGGACGTAGCGGAGGTGCCCGCGTCGGTCGACGAAGTACTTGGCGGGCCAGTACCGGTTCTGGAACGCCTCCCAGGTGCCGTACTCGTTGTCGAGCGCGACCGGATAGGAGATCTCCTGATCACGGACGGCCCGGCGCACGTTGTCGGGCTCGCGCTCGAAGGCGAACTCGGGCGTGTGGACGCCGACGATCACCAGGCCGTCGTCGCGGTACTCGTCGTACCACGCGCGGATGTGCGGGAGCGTGCGCAGGCAGTTGATGCACGAGTACGTCCAGAAGTCGAGCAGGACGACCTTTCCGCGCAGCTCCGCGATCGTCAGCGGCGGTGAGTTGACCCACTCCTCGATGCCGGCGAAGTCGGGCGCGGGGCCGTAGTCGTCGAGGCGCTCCTCGCGGGCGAGCCCGGACGTGCCGACGAGATCCTCGAGCTCCGTTCGAGCGGCGGCGCTCTCCTCGAGGCTCTGCAGGGCCTTCGTGTACTCGGGCACGCGCGTCCGCAGGTCCCGGTCGACCCCGTAGACCATGAGCACGGCGACGCCGAGGACGGCCACCCCGAGCGCCCGCCGCACGAAGGGAGCGTGTGCGCGAACGGGCTTCAGGTTCATGCCGCGCTGCGCAGCGATCGCGACTCCGAGGAGGACAAGGCCGGCGCCGAGGCCGTAGGCCAGGGTGATGAGGACGGCCTCGAGCCCGAGGTCCTTCGTCGCGGCGACGGTCGCGACGGCGCCGATCACCGGGCCCGCGCACGGCGTGAAGATCAGCCCGAGGCTGACCCCGAGCACGAACCCGCTGCCGACGTCTCCCGGGTGCCGGCGCGAAAGTGCCTGGAACGGGCGGGACAGCAGCTCGCCGAGCGGCGCCCAGAGAAGCGAGAGCCCGACGACGATGACGACGCCGATGGCGAGGTTCCTCAGAAGGTCGTCGGGCAGCCCGAGCGCCGACAGGAGGGCGGTCGCGGTCAGCGTGAAGACCGTGAAGCTCGCGACCAGGCCGGCGACGATGGCATAGGGCCGGCGCTTCCCTCCCGTGGCGCCTCCCGCGAGGACGATGGGCAGCACGGGAAGGACGCAGGGCGAGACGGCGGTGACCACGCCCGCGACGAAGGCGACGGCGAGCAGCAGCAGCATCGTCGATCGATGCTACTCCGAGGTTCTGAACGGAGCCTTACGCGGTCTTCTCGGCCGCCTGCACAACAGGCACGGCCGGAGCTTGCTCGACCGGCTTGGCGGGCCTGCCCTTGCCGTCGTTGGGGCGCCCGTTCGCGGACTGGCCTCTGCCCTGCGCCTCCTCGCCCTTGCGCCGCTTCTTGCGGCGCCGGCGCCGCGACTTGCTCGACGGCTGCTTCGGCGCGGGAAGGTTGTCGGCGAGCGCGTTGGCGACTTCGTGGATCGACCCAATGCGCTCGCGCACGCCGTCGATGAGCTTCTGTGCCGTAGGCGTGTAGGCCTCCGCGGAGGCGAGGAGCGCGACGGCCACGTGGATCGGCTGCTCGAGCGCGACGTTCACGAGGCGGGCCGCGTTTTCCTCGTGGCGGTGGCCGCGGGAGTTCGTGAGCGCCCCCAGGAGGCGCTTCGCCTCGGGCAGGTCGGCGCTGGCGCGGCGGTCCTGGATCTTCCGGGTCGAGCGCGCGAGCCGCCAGGTCCAGCGCGCGATGATGTCTACGGGCGCGTCGACCTTGCCCTCGCCGATCGCGCGCAGGAGCACCCGCACGCCCTGGACGCGGTCCTTGTCCCACGTCGGGGCCGAGGTCACCATCGTCACGAGGTCGTCGAAGTCGGCACGGTCGACGGTGACCGCGACGCGGTCGCCGAGGGCGGAGAGGCGCAGGCGGCGGTTCGGGTTCTCGGCGGCACAGCTCATGAGGAAGGCCTCGCGGCACTCCTTGCTGGCGAGGGCGAGCTTCTCGGCGAAGGCCTGGCGCTCCTCGAAGCGCACCTGGCGGCCGGCTATTCGGGCCCACAGGAGCTGTTCGTCGTCCGCAAGGCGGCCGGGGCCCACGCGCTCCCATTCGCGCGTGATGACCGCCACGCGGCGGCGCGCGTCCGGCGTCACCGGCACGAGCCAGGGCGCGGGCGAGAGCTTGCGCTTCGCGCGCCGCTGGACGCGTCGCCGCGGCGCCGGCGTGACCCGTGCGCCGGGCCGGTAGAAGTCCGAGTCGAGCAGGCTGTGAATCGTGATCGTGCGGTCGTTGTGCGTGGCCGCGTCGTCGACGAAGTCCACGACGACGCCCGCCTCCTTGCGCGGCGCGAGGCGCATGATGCGGCCGATGCGCTGCTGGTAGACGCGGCGGCTCGCCGTCGGGGCGAGGTGCATGCAGATCGTCGCCCTGGGTGAGTTCCAGCCTTCGGCGAGCAGCTGGGCGTTGACGAGGATGTTGATCTCTCCGCGCTCGTAGGCGGCGAGCGTCTCGGCAAGCTTCACGGGCGGCGTCCGCCCGCTCACGGCCTCGGCCTTGAGGCCTGCCGCGCGGAACTCCCGCGCCAGGTTGTACGCGTGCTCGACGCCGGCCGCGTACACGATCCCCGGCGTCTCGGCGAAGCGGTCGCGGTAGAGGCTCGCGGCGGCCTGGTTGAAGATCTCCTGGTCGAGGACCTTGGCCAGGATCTCCTGGTCGTAGTCCCCGCCCACGATCGGCACGGACGAGATCGCGGCCGCCGGTCTCACCCTGAGCGAGCGGAGCGGCGCGATCAGCCCGCGGCGCGCGGCGTCGCCGAGCGGCAGGTCGTCGACCGAGGCAGGGAAGACGTCCGAGACCTGCTTGGCGATCAGCTGCTCGGTCGCCGTCATGCCGATGTAGATCGGCTCGGTCAGGCTCCGGATGGCGGCGCTCGTCTTTTCCCCGAGCGCCGTGTGGGCCTCGTCGCAGATGACCAGCTGGTAGGCCTTGCGCGAGAGGGAGTCGACGTGCCGCGCGAACCACGCGTACGTCTGGATCGTGATCGGGTTCTCGCGGAGCGGCTCGCGGTCGCGCAGCACCGCGTCGTGAAAGCGGTCGCCGTAGCCCTCCGTCGTCAGGTCGCTCGTGAACTGGTTCACGAGCAGGCGCCGGTGCGTGAGGATGAGCACGCCCATGGTCTTCGCCGCCTCGACGAAGCCGGCAGCGGCGATCGTCTTCCCGGAGGCCGTGGGGTGGCGGAAGCGGAAGCGCCTGACCGCGCCCGGGTCCTCCCCCGGCGCGTCGGCTTCGGCGACCTCCTCCTCGTCCGAGCCCTCGTCCGGGCCGGCCTCCTCCTCGAAGTCTTCCTCCTCGTCCGTGCGCTCCTCGAGCTGCACGGGGTGCCCGTTGCCGTCGCCGTTCCCGTTCTCCGCTTCGTCCTCGTGCCGGGCGATCAGCTCGGCCAGCATCCCGGCGAGCGCGTCGATCTGGTGCCGGCGCAGCTCCGTTCCCGACGCGAGCCTGGGAGGGCGGTCGGTCAGCACGCGCTCGAGGCCGAGCATGAGCGCGTAGTTCACCTTCCACTCGGGCGAAGGGGAGCGCCTGCCGGTGTCCATCTCGAGGAGTGCAGCGTCGAGCGCACGCCGCCGTGCGTGGCCCTCGGCGAGCACGTCAGCGGCGCTTTCGCCGGAGTGGAGGATGGACTCCCCTGACCACGCCTCCGCGCGGAGGGCGGCTGCCGTCAAGGCGTCCGTTTCCTCCGACTGGACAGTCGGATGGTGGATTGCTTCTTGCATGGACGCAGCGCAGTTGCGCTGCCCGAACCAGAGAGTGTGCGCGAGTAATCTCGCGCCGGCACTCACATCATACCGGATCCAGGGGGCTGCAGTCCTCTAGGACTGGAGCTTTGACGCGACGGCCTTCTGCATTCCGACGGCCTTTTTCATGTACTCGTACGCCATCTCGGCGTTGTCCTCGGCTTCGTACAGCTCGGCCATCTGGGCGTAGACCGTGGCCAGGTAGCGATTGGGATTGGTCGGGCGCAGGAGCTCCGCCGCCAGCTCGTAGAGCTCGAGCGCGCGCCCCCTGTCGCCCATCTCCTCGTAGATCTCCGCGAGGGTCGAATAGCTCCTCGCCGCGTCCTCAGGAGCGGCGTCCGAGATGATCCCCGCGATCTGCATCGCGAGCGCGGCCGCCTCTTCCTTGCGCCCCAGCCTCGTGAGCGCGCGCGCCTCCTCGAGACGGTACTGCGCCCGCTCGACGGCGTTCCCGCTCGTTTGCAGGAGCGGCCAGCCCTCCTCCAGCAGGACGAGCGCCTCGTCGGGCCGGTCCCTGTCGAGCTCGATGTGGGCCAGGAGCTGGTGCGCCCGTGCCGTGCGGTACGTGTCTTCCGTCATCCGGAGCACCTCGAGCGCCCTGCGGGCGTACCGCGCGGCTGTCTCGCTGTCGTTTCGCTCGGCGTGCAGGCGCGACTGCGTCCAGTAGAGGTTGATGCGCACGTTGGGGTTGATGGAGTCCTTGCCGATCGCGAGGGCGTTGGCGAGGACTTCCTCCGCCCGGCCGAAGTTGCCGCTGTCGATGAGCGCGTCGCCGAGGAGGAGCTGGAAGCGGATGCGCTCCAGCTGGTCCTCGCGGGCGTCCGCGGCGGCAAGGCACCGCTCGAAGACGGCGATCGCCGACTCGAGCTCGCCGACCATCGCGTACGCGCGACCGAGGGAGTCCGCCACATCGGGGTTGCCCGCCTCGTCCGAGCCCGAGAGCTGGATGGCGGTCTCGAAGTGGTCGATCGCCGTTCTGGGGTCGCCGCGCCTGTAGGCGACCTGTCCCAGGCCCGCGTGCGCGAGCGAGAGGTCGCCGTTGCCCGCGGACCCGTCGAGAAGCTGCGTGTAGAGGTCGTGGGCGAGGTCGAGGTCGTCGAGCCTCAGCGCGACTTCGGCCTCCAGCGTCTTGCTGTCGCGCGCCTCGGGGTCCGACCCCGTCGCGAGGTAGTCCTCGGAGACTCCGAGCCGGCGTCCGAGCTCGCGAAGGAGCTGCAGGGACGGGATCCGGTCACCGGACTCGATCCGCGAGATGTATGCAGGCGAGCAGCCCGAGAAGGCCAGCTGCCGCTGGCTGAGCCCGGCGGTCTCCCGCGCGGCGCGAAGGCGATTGCCTACCGCCTGTGGATCGTCGACGTGTGTTGACTTTTGTCGTGGCATCTGACGCCTAATGTAGAGTCACGCATTGCCCTCGGGCCCGGGGCTGTCCAGCTGTCGGTACGACGAAAGGATGGCTCCATGAAGATTCGGGTGGCTGTGCTTTGCGCTGCGCTGGGGTCGTTCGCCGCCCTTGTCGGCGGAACGCCCTGGCATTAGCGTAGGAAGATCGTAACGGGGTGGCGGGCAATTTTCATCCCGCCACCCCGTTCCCTTTAGCGATGCGGCCTCGGGGGCTCCGACAGGCGACCCGCTCGGTCGGGGAGAGTCGTCAGAACGGGCGCAGGCGAGGAGCTGGAGAGGTGGAGGAGTGGCGAATCGCATCGCAGGTGTCGGGCCGCCGGAGAAGAGTCGGGGGCCCGCCTGCGGATGCGGGCCCCCGGAGCATCAACGGCACTGACTATTGTCGTTTGTAATCGGTCAGCGGGCCTCCCCGCAACGGGTGATATCGGGGGTGTCGGAAGGGGGAGCTAGGCTCGGAGCATGGATTGGGACGGCCACGCCGAGCGGGAGGAGGGCCGCTACGCCGACGGGCTGGCCCGCCTTCCCTCGGAGCCCGACCCGCGGCAGAAGCAGCTCGTGCGCGTCGCCATGGCGGCGACGGGCGCGGGCCTGGCCCGCCTGATGCAGGGCCGCCGGGCGGAGGCGGCCGGCTGGTTCGCCCGCTCCGCGGAGCGCTTTCGCGAGAGCTACGCGGACGCGCCGCCCGGCAGCTGGGGGCGGCTCATCGGGGCGATCAAGGCCCGCCTGCTGGCCGGCGACCAGCAGGGTGCAGAGGCCGATGCGGCCTGGGCCCTGGAACAGGGCCCCGCGGTCGCCGAGTCGCCGATCGGGCACTACGCGACCGCGCTCGCGCTCCTCGTTCTCGGCCGCGACGACGAGGCGGCGGTGACGGCGGCGCGCCTGGCGGAGGCGCCGGAGGAGTCCTTCCCACGCCCGGTGGCAGACACGCTCGCCGCCCTCGCGGCCGGCGACAGCGTCGCCTACCTGGAGGCCGTGTCGCTCGTGCTCGAGTCCTTCGAGACCCGGGACGACTACCTCGAGGACATTCCCGTCGCCGACACGGTCGTCGTCCTCCAGGCGCTCGCGGAGCGCCGCGGGGTCGCAGCCGGGCTTCGCTCGCCGCTCCTGCCGGAGGTATCGGCCGCGGGCTAGACGGAGGGGCCGTCGCCGTCGTGCTCGGCGATGTCGACCGAGACGATGGTGTCGGGCTTGAGGAAGCGGCCGCTCACGAAGGGCCAGTCGCCCTGCTCGGCGTCCGCGACCTGACTCATGAGGGACTTCGCGTGCTGCTTGGCGGCTTCAAGGTCGGAGAAGTCGCCGGCGTCGACGCGCTCACCGTTCGTAAGCCTGATCAGGACGCGCCACAGAGTCGTGCTCGCCTCAGCCACGACGGGGGTCTCGAGCGCTAGAGGCTCGGGCACGGCAGGCGTCGGCTCGGGTTGAGCCTCGGGCTCGGGCTGCGCAGCAGCAGGTGGGTAGGGCGCCGGAGGAGGCACGGGCTCGGGCATCGGGGCGGGCTCGGGCGATGCGACCGGCTCGGGGGCCGGGGTGGGCTCGGGGGCCTGGATGGGCTCGGGGACGCGAAGCGGCTCGACCGAAGCGGCTGGCTCGAGCACGGGCTCGGGCGCGGGCTCGGGAGCCGGCTCGGAAATCTGCAGGGGCTGCGGAGCGGGTGCCGGCTCGACCGGTGCAACCGGCTCGGGCGCGGGCGGCTCCACGTGCGGGAGCTCTTCGGGCGCGGGAACCTGAAGGACAGGCTCCTCGGCCGGAACGGGCTCGGGAAGGCTCTGGACGACCGGCTCGGGCGCGGGGACCTGGAGGAGCGGGGCTGCCTCCGGCGGAACGACGCCGTTCGTATGAGGGACGGCGGGCGCCTCGGGCTCGGGATCGAGCGCGAGCTCCAGCGCGGGCGCCGGCTCCGGCTCGACGGCCACGGGTGCGACCTCAGGCTCGGGCTCGGGGGTGGGGTCGGGCGAAATCTGGGGCCAGCCGGTCTCGGCTTCGGGCTCAGTGTCAGGCGCAGGCTCGGGAGCGGCCTCGGCGACAGGCTCCGGCGCCGTCTCGGCGACGGGCTCGGGCGTCGGCTCGGGCTCGGGCTCGACAACCATCTCGGGCTCGGTGACCATCTCGGCCTCGGGCTCGGCGACCATCTCCGGCTCGGCAACCATCTCGGGCTCGGGCTCGGCGACCATCTCCGGCTCGGCAACCATCTCGGGCTCCGGCATGGGCTCGGGGGCCAGTTCGGCCTCGGGCTCGGCTGCCGGCTGCGCGACCTGGAGCGGCCTCGAGTACACGTCGCCGCTGATCTCGGCGAGCTCGCCGCGGGTCGAGACCACGAACTTGATGTCCTCGCGCCCGAGGCCCTCGCGGATGTTGCGGAGGAGCACCTCGTCGGTCGGGTCGGCGATCGCCACGACGGGCATGCCGTCCTCGAAGCCGTACGGGAGGGCGCGGAAAAGCTTGGCCTGCTCCTCGGTGAAGAGCCCGGCAGCGGACTGGTCGACGATCTGCTCGCGCAGGATCACGAACTCGAGGCCCTTCTGGCCGGCCAGAAGGCGGGCGAGGTCGACCTCGGTGATCAGGCCGCGCTCGGTGAGGATCTCGCCGAGCCGCTTGCCGGTCTTGACGCCTTCCTCGAGGGCGCTCTCGATCGTCTCCGCAGGCAGGAGGCCGGCGCGGAAGATGAGGGTCCCGAGGGGCGCATCAGGGCGTTCGCGAAGTGGAGTGCTCACAGGCTCTCCAGTCGCCGGCCGCTGTGTGCCAGGCTCGTCGCCAGGGGTGTGAAACGAATGCAAGTCATGAGCCGCAAGATGGGACAGATTGCCCCGTCCTACGTCGGAGTATCGTCCGTTCAGGCAGGGCGGTTATCACCCTCCCGGGTGATACCCAACCCCTCATACCGTCTTCCTACACGAGCAGGCCGGTGACGTACATGATCGCCAGCCCTGAGAGGAAGCCGCCAACGGCGTATCCCGAGGTAAGGCCGCCGGGAGCACGCCGCGCGACGAAGCGCGCAACCTCCACGACAACCTGGAGCGCGGCGCCGGCTGCAAGGGCGAAGAAGATGACTCCGAGGACGTCGTTCGTGATGTAGCCGCCGATCCAGGCGCCGAGGATCGTGGGGCCGCCCGCGATCAGCGCCAGCGCCACCAGACGGCCGATGCTTGGCTTCCGGCCTTCGGCGGCGGGCGCTGCGATTCCGAGCCCCTCGGTGACGTTGTGGATCATGAAGCCGACGATCAGGAACGTCCCGAGCGTCAGCTCTCCGATCGCGAACGACGTCCCGATCGCCAGGCCCTCGCCGAGGTTGTGGACGCCGATCCCGATCGCCACGAGCATCGCGAGGGCGAGGCCGCCGAGCGCGCCTCCCCGCGACGCTCCGCCGGCCGCTCCGAGGCGCTGGGCCAGGAACGTGAGCGCGAGGTAGCTGGTCGCCACGCCGAGGAGGACCAGGCCCGGACCGCCGAGTGCGCCCGGCAGCACGGCCTGGAGCTCGAGCGCCTCCCCGAGCGCCTCGACGGCGAGGAACGTGAGCAGGCCGCCGGTGAGCGCCATGAACGCGGCCAGCCACTCGGGCCGCGCGCGTCGCAGCGACGGCAGCCAGAGCAGCCCGAGGGCGACCGGCACGATGCCGACGAGCGCTCCGATCAGGGCGTAGCCGAAGAACCCGTCGACGCTCGGGCCGGGGGTCGCGACTGCTGCGGCCACCTCGCCGGTCGTCTGGATCCCGGTCGAGCTGGTCACGCCCACGGCGAGCGGTTCCTCCTCGACCCAGTCGTACGGGACGACGATCGTCGACGACCGCAGCCGCCCGAGCGTTTCGCCGCCTTCCACGGTGAAGGGGACGATCGCGTCGTCGACGGTGACGGTGGCGATCGTGAGGTCCTCGCGCTGCGGGTTCGTGACCCGGATCCGCACCTCTCCGGGCGAGAGCTCGATGCGCCTGATGTCGAACTCGTCCGCAGGCGGCGGGCTCTGGCCGACGAGCTCGAGCACGGAGCCACCGCGCGCCGAGAAGAGCGCGACGACGGCAACGAGCAGCAGGATCGGGACGAGCGCCCAGAGACGCCAGCGCGCCGAGTCTCCCCGGCGCGGCGTCTCCTCGGCGACCGAGCGGGCTTCCATCGGTCCCGTTAGTCCTCGACCTCGAAGAAGCCCATCCAGCCGAGCTCGGCGAACTCGGACTGGTGCGCGTGGAACATGAACCGGCCCGTGTTGGCGAAGTCGATCTCGATGATCCCGCGCTGGCCCTGACAGAGCATGATCGTGTCCGTGTACTCGAAGGTGTCGCTCGACCCGGTCGGGTAGTAGCGGAAGAAGTCGCCGTGCAGGTGGAACGAGTTGATCAGGTCGAACTCGGTCAGGTTCGCGATGTAGATGCGCACCGTCTGCGAACGGCTGACCTTGATCGGGTAGCGGGCGTAGTAGAACGCCGGGCCGTTGACTGCGTAGAAGTTGTTCTCGCCGTCGCCGTCCGTGTCGAAGGCGTTCATGACCATGACCAGCTCTTGCGCAGGCGGACGCGGGTCGGGCGGGTCGATGATGAACGCGCCGTACAGGCCCTTGTGGATGTGCTTCTTCAGCGGCGTCGCATGGCAGTGGTAGAGGTGCATCCCGTACGGACGCGCGGGAAACTCGTACGTGAAGGTGCCGCCGGGGTTCACGATCTCGAAGACGCCGTCCATGTTGGCCGGGTGGATGCCGTGAAAGTGGATGGTGTGCGGGTGCGAGCTCCCGTTGGCGAAGGCGACGCGCAGAAGGTCGTCCTCGGTCACGCGGATGACGGGGCCGGGCACCGTGCCGTTGTAGGTCCACGCGGGATAGACGACGCCCTTGGCGACCTCGATCTCCCTGTCCTCCGCGAGCAGCGAGAACTCCCGGACGCGTCCGGGCTGGTGCGGCAAGGCTTCGGGCGGATAGGTGAGTGAGTCGAGGTCGTTCGGCCCGCCCGGGGCCGGGGCCTCCTCGCCGATCATCGCCGCGTGCCCGGCGGCGGGCCTGTGGCTGCCGAGGTGCGTAGCCTCCTGCGTCCGCCCGCCTGCGAGCGCGATGCCTGCAAACGGGGCCGCAGCGACGACGGGCGCGGCGCCCACGATCAGCTGACGACGGGTGACCCCCCGATCCTTAGACACGTCTAAATCATAGTTTCGACGCGTGCGCTCCGCAAGGAGGCCCGAAACGGCGAGGGCCGGGTTGCCCCGGCCCTCGCTTCGTCGTTGCGCTAGGGACTAGCGGGCCCGGAAGACCCAGAGGCCCGTATTCATGTCGGATGCGACCACGTAGCCGGAGCCGATGGCGACTCCCCAGATCTCCACGAACTCCTCGCCGGGGTAGAAGACGCCGAGGGGATCCTCGGCCTTCTCGGGCGGGATGAACTGCCCGATGATCTTCGGGCTCGCCGGCCTGGAGATGTCCCAGATCACGACTCCCTCGGTGTACCACGAGGTGTAGAGCTTCTTGCCGGCGATCTTCGGGTCGTGGATCGTGAAGTCGCCGGGGCCCGGCGGTGGGAACTGTCCCGTGCTCGGGAGCTTGAGCGTGGCGAGCTCCACCGGGTTGGCCTTGTCCGAGATGTCGTAGATGTGGCCGTAGCCCCAGCCCGTCTCGGCGTCCGGGTTGACCGTCGGGTCGAAGTCCTCGTCCGTCTGGACGAGGAGGTTGCCCTTCCAGTTCGTCCACGCTGAGTGCGCGTTGCCCTCCTGGCCGGCCTTGAAGGTGGTCCGGCCGAGGAACTTCGGCTTCGACGGGTCGCTCACGTCGAGCATGACCGTCCCGAAGTCCCAGTAGGAGACGTACGCGATCCGCGAGTCGACGTAGACCGAGTGCACGAAGTTGAACGCGAACGTGCCCTGGCCCGAGTCGGGCGTCACGCCCATGTCGCGCCAGGCGCTCCAGTCGCCGACCTGCACCGGGTTGCGCGGATCCGTCACGTCGACGATGCGGAACTCGGGGTTCACCTCGTCCGGGTCCTCGCCGTTGAAGAACGCGTCGACCTCGTGGAAGTTGGCCGCCTCGTAGACGAACGCCTTCTTGCCGCGGGCCTCCATCCAGAGCTCATGGACGCCGAAGATCCCGCTCTGACGCAGGGAGAGAAGCTCCGGGTCGCTCGGGTCGGTCACGTCGTAGAGACCGATGCCCGTGAACCCGCCCGGTGCGCAGTCCTGGAAGCTCACCACTGCGAGGTCGCCTCTGAACGAGCGGGACCTGACCTTGCGGACCTGCACCTTTTCTGTCCACGACTTGGCCAGCCGTGGGTCGGACGCGCCGTCCGCGAAGGTCGACACGAGCTCGGGGTCGGTCGGGTCGGAGAGGTCGTAGGCGCGCACGCCCAGCGCGCGGCAGAACTCGCCGCTGTCGTCGAAGAAGCCCCAGCTCCCCATGTAGGCGAAGCCCTTGTGCACGAAAACATCGCCGTTCGGGCCGCCGGGGTCGTGGTGGCCGAGGACCTTGACGCGCAGCTGCTTACCGCGCGCGGTCGCAGGCCCAGGCACCCCCGGCGTCGCGTTGGCGTTCCAGTGCGCCGCCTTCTTCTTGAGATGGTGTGGCCGCAGCATCTCGTCGGCGGTCGCCGACGCGGTCGCGGAGAACACCAACACCGTCGCGAACAATGCGACGGCCGCTACCCGAAGTGATCTCATTTGCCCTCCTACTCGTTTACCCCTTGCCCGCGCGGAGACAGATGAAGCTAGCACCCGGGATGGAGGAAGTGAAGATCAGGATTTGCGACGAGACGGCGTTCGGCCTGGGCTGGATCGCCGAGAAGCCGGCCCTGCTCGAGCGGGCCTCTCATGCTCTGCGGGCCGGCGGCCGGGTGTGGCTCGTCGACCCGGTCGACGGACCGGAGGTCGACGCGCACGTGCGCGCGCTCGGGGAGGTCGCCGGCGTCGTGCAGCTGATCGACCGCCACGACCGCGACTGCGCGCTCCTCGCCGAGCGCTACGGCGTCCCGCATCACCGCGTGCCCTTCGACGCTCCCCCGGGCTCGCCGTTCGAAGTCGTACGGCTTCTCGACGCCCCGGGTTGGCACGAGGCCGCGCTGTGGTGGCGCGAGGAGCGGGTGCTCGTCTGCACGGAGGCGCTCGGGACCACGGCGTACTTCCTCGGCCCGGGCGAGCGCCTCGGCGTGCATCCGTTCCTCCGCCTCTACCAGCCGAAGGCTCTCCGGGAGCTGGCGCGGAACCTGAGCCCGAGGCACGTTCTCGTCGGCCACGGCGAAGGAATCCACGGCGAGAATGTGGCGGAGGCGTTGGCGGCGGCAGTGCGTGGGGCACGGCGCGGCGCCCCGCAGTGGATCGGACATCAGCTTCGAAGGAGGCGACGATGAGAGCCGACCTCACGATCGGCGGCACGTTCCCAGACCTTCGCCTGCCGGAGACGACGGGCAAGGAGCTTGCATTGAGCCAGATTGCGGGTGCCCATCCACTCGTGCTCGCCTTCGTCCGCGGGTGGTGGTGCCCGAAGGAGCAGGTGCGGCTGCAGAACCTCGTGTTTCTCCAGGACGAGGTGCAGCGCGAGTACGGGCGCCTCGTGGCGGTCACGGTGGACGAGCCGTACGTCAACGGCGCCCTGCGGGCCGGGCTCGGTGCCGACTTTCCCTTCCTTTCCGACGTCGATCGCGAGGTGGCTCAGGAGCTGGACCTGCTCGAGCTCACGGACGAGACGCACCGCCCGTTCCTCCCGTACACCTTCGTGCTCGACTCGCGGCTCCGCATCCACCGGATCTGGTGCGGGTTCTGGTACTGGGGCCACCCGACCCCCGACGAGCTCCGCCTCGCGCTGCGCGAGATCACCGCCGCCGAGCAGCCGAGCTTCGATCCCCAGGCGGTGTGGGAGGCAGGCGGCGCCGCGCCGCCTGACGCCGGGATCGAGGCGCCGGTCGTGTGGATCCGCGAGGACTCGCAGGGCCGCGAGCTCTGGCGAGGCGTGCACGAGGGCGAGATTCCCGAGGTCGGCGCCGAGCTCGGCCGCTCGGGAGTGGACGGGCGAGCGTGGGTCGTGCGCCGGGTCGAGGAAGCGAACGGTCGCGTTGCAATCCATGTGAGCAAGGAGGGTCCAACAGGCGATCCACGCCTCGTCGGCCACCACATCACCGCCGGCCCGCGCGTGCCCTAGAGTCGGTCGGCACATGCTGAGCGACCAGCTCTCGGGCCGTCCGGCGCAGGACGGCTGGCGCCTCGGCCTGGTGCGTCCGCTCGCAGGCTGTCTGGCCGCCGGGATCGTCGTCGGCTTCGTCGTCGCGGGCCTCGGATCGAGGCTCGTCATGCGCGTCCTCGCGATCGTGGACTCCGACGCGCGCGGAACCTTCACGGAGAACGGGAACCAGATCGGCGATGTCACGCTCTCCGGGACGGTCGGCCTCGTCCTGTTCGTCGGCATCCCGTCCGGCGTGGCCGCCGGGCTGATCGTCTTCGTCGTCCGGCGCTGGCTGCCCGCCCGGCCGGTCTGGCGCGGCCTCGCGCTATCCGCCGTCCTGCTCGCCCTGCTCGGCGGGACGGTCATCGACGCGGACAACGTCGACTTCCGGGTGCTCGAGCCCGCCGGGCTCGCGGTCGCCCTCTTCGGCACGCTCTTCCTCGTCGCCGGCTACCCGCTCGCGGCGCTCGCCGACCGTTGGGGGCCGGGCGTGCCCCGTGCCCTGTACGGCCGCAGCGTGACGATCGTGGGCGGGCTCCTCCTCCTCGCCGTGGTCTCGTTCGGTCTCGTCGACCTGGGCCGGACGATCGCCGAGATCGTCTAACCCGGGCCCGCGCAGCGCGTCGTAGCGGGCAGGCGCCGTGACGCTCGACCGAAGAGACTTCCTCGTTCGGACCGGCCTGCTCGTGGGCGCCGGCGCGCTGGCGGCCGCCGGTTGCAGGTCGGACGAGGAGGCCCGGACGGCCGGTGCGGCCGCCGGTCTGGACACCTGGGAGGGCGTCCGGCAGAGCTTCGCGCTCGACCGCTCCCGCGCGCAGCTCTCCTCATTCCTCCTCGCCGCCCATCCGCAGCCTGTGCGCGAGGCGATCGAGGACCATCGCGGTCGTCTCGACGCCGACACTGCCGCCTACATCCAGGACGAGGAGGAGCGGCTCGAGGCTGAGGCGCTCCAGGCAGCCGCCGGCTACCTCGGCGCCTCACCGGAGGAGATCGCGCTGACGGGCTCGACGACGATGGGCCTCGGCCTGCTCTACGCGACCCTTGCGCTCGGGCCGGGCGAGGAGATCCTCACGACCGCGCACGACTTCTACTCGACGCACGAGGCGCTGCGCCTGCGGGCGGCCGCGACGGGTGCGACCGTCAGACGGGTGCGGCTCTACGACGACCCCGCGAGTGCGTCGCTGGACGCGGTCGTCGGGACGCTCGTGGACGCCGTGACGCCCAGGACGAAGGCGGTCGCGCTGACCTGGGTGCACTCGAGCACCGGGGTAAAGCTGCCGGTGCGCGCGATCGCGGACGCGCTCATCGAGCGCGACGCGAAGCTCGGCAAGCCGAAGACGCTTCTCTGCGTCGACGCCGTGCACGGCGTCGGCGTCGAGCCGGAGCGGCTCCCCGACCTGGGGTGCGACTTCCTGGTCTCCGGCTGCCATAAGTGGCTGTTCGGGCCGCGCGGCACCGGCATCGTCTGGGGCCGCTCGGAGGCCTGGGCCGAGGTGAGCCCGACGATCCCGTCCTTCGCCGACGGCGAGAGCTTCGTTGCCTGGCTCGAGGGGCGCGACCCGGGCTCGACCAAGACGGCGTCGGCCTTCTCGCCCGGCGGCTACCACGCATTCGAGCACCGCTGGGCGCTGGCCGAGGCGTTCTCGTTCCGTCAGGAGATCGGGCGCGAGCGCGCGGCCGAGCGTACGCATGCGCTTGCGACGCGGCTCAAGAAGGGCCTGCGCGAGATCTCGGGGATCACCGTGAGGACGCCGCTCGACGAGCGCCTCTCGGCCGGGCTCGTCTGCTGTGACGAGCCGGTGGCGTCGAGCGTGGAGCGTCTGCGCGAAGAGCACGGCGTCGTGGCGAGCCTGACGCCCTACGCGACGCGTTACCTGCGGTTCGGCCCGAGCATCGCCAACTCGGAAGAGGACGTCGACCGCGCGGTGACGGCAGTCGCCGCGATCTCGGGCTAGCCCGCGGCCAGGCGGTCGATCGTCTTCGCCGCGAGCCGGTCGAGGGCCTGGACCGAGAGCTCCAGGTGCTCCGGCTTCGTGTCCTCGAGCTTCGTGTGGGAGAGGCCGCGCAGGCTCTGGACGAAGAGCATCACCGTCGGGACGCCGGCGCGGGCGACCTCGGCGGCGTCGTGCAGCGGGCCGCTGGGGAGCCGGTGCGACTGGCCGGATACCTCGGTGATCGCCTCGTCGGCGAGGTCGACCAGCGCGTGGTCGAACAGGATCGGGTCGATGCGCCAGATCCGTTCCCACTCGACCTCGACGTTCTCCTCACCCGCGAAGCGCTCGCTCGCCTCCTTGGCCTCGGCGAGCATGGCGGCGAGCTTGTCTGCGTTGAGGTGGCGCTGGTCGAGGAGCACCGTGGCGGTCTCGACGACCGAGGTCACGATGCCCGGCTTCGTGACGCAGCTTCCCATCGTGCAGACGGCGCCGTCGCCCGTTCGCGTTGCGATCCCGCGGATCTCGAGGGCGAGCTTGGCGGCGGCGGCGAGCGCGTCCCGGCGCTTGTCCATCGGCGTCGAGCCGGCGTGCGCTGCCTGTCCGCGGAAGGTGATCTGGTGCCGCTCGACGCCGAAGGTCCCGAGCACGACGCCGAGCGGGAGGTCCATCGACTCGAGCACCGGTCCCTGCTCGATGTGGAGCTCGAGGTAGGCGGCGGCGTTCGTGAGCTGCGCGCGCGCGTCGAGCGCGTGGTCGAGGTCGACGCCGTGCTCGTTCAGTGCGTCCTCCCAGCGGATCCCGTTCGCATCGACTCGCTCGCGGAGCTCCGCCTGGTCGTCCATCGTCCCGGAGGCCGCGCTCGACCCGAAGAGGGAGCGTCCGAAGCGCGCGCCTTCCTCGTCGGCCCAGCTGACCAGCCTGACCGTGACCGGCGGCGTCCCGTCGGCGGCGATCCGGCGCAGCACCTCGACGCCTGCCACGACGTTGAGCGCGCCGTCGAGCCACCCGCCGTTGGGGACCGAGTCGATGTGGCCGCCGATCACGAGGGTTCGCTCCGAGTCGCCGCGCAGGGTGAACCACTGGTTGCCGGCGGCGTCGATCTCCTCGTCGGCGCCCGTGGGCGCCAGCTTGGCGGAGAGCCAGTCCTTGGCGGTCACCCACGTGTCCGTCCAGGCGACCCGCTGAGCGCCGTCCTCGTCGCCCGTCAGCTCCCGGAGCTCCCGGAGCTCGTCGACGGTGCGGCCTGGTTCGAGCGGCACGGCAGGGAATGTATAGAGTCCCAGCCCTATGGGACGGGGCTCGAGGCCGATCAAACGCTGGCGGAACGACCGCAAGCGGAAGAAGAAGGAGCGCGACAAGCGCCAGGCTGCCGAGGTGGGGGCGGCCCGCGGGAAAGCGAAGCCCGCGGCGTGAGCCTCGTCACGGCGATCCACCTCTACGTCACCGACCTCGACCGCTCGAACGACTGGTACACGCGCCTCCTCGGGCGCGGTCCCGCCGCGGCGTACGACGAGGGTGAGAACGCCCACAGCGCGTTCTTCATCCTCGAGGGCCAGACGTTCCTCGTCCTCACGTGGGATCCGGAGCGCGGGCGCGAGATCGGCGGCAGTTCCCGTCTCGAGCTCGCCGCCGAGGACATCCAGAGCGAGATCGACAGGCTCGATCGCCAGGGAATCGAGGGCGGCCGGATCACGCAGACGCGCTTCGGCACCGAGGTCTACGACCTCGCCGATCCGGACGGGCACCTCGTCCGCATCGGCCCGGCCTGGACGCTCCACGCCATCGAGGGCGCGGTCTAGTCCCCGAGCGGCCCTTCCTCCTCGTCAATCCGAGATCCGGCTCGGGATCGCCGACCGCCTCCGAGCTCGCCGGCGAAGCCGAGCGGCTCGGGATCGAGGCGCACGAGCTGCGTCCGGGTGAGGACGCCGCCGAAGCCGCGGCCGCCGCGGCGGAGGCGGGAGCCCCGGTGCTCGGCGCGGCCGGCGGTGATGGCTCGCTGGGCGCGGTCGCGGCCGTGGCCGTGGAGCGGGACCTACCGCTTGTCGTCGTCCCCTTCGGGACGCGAAACCACTTTGCGAGCGACCTCGGGCTCGATCCGGACGATCCTCTCGCGGCACTGGCCGCGTACCAGGGGGCGGAGCGGCGGGTGGACGTCGGGGCCGTCGACGGCCGCCTCTTCCTCAACAACGTCTCTCTGGGCATCTACGCGAGCTTCGTGCACGACCCCCGGCGCAAGACACGGAACCGGCTGGTGGCGCTCCTGCGCATGCTCCCGGCCCTCCTCGGCCGCTCCAGGCAGCCGCTCTCGCTCTCCTTCGACGTCGACGGGCGCCACGAGGAGCGCCGGGCGCTGATCGTGCTCGTGGCGAGCAACGACTACGGCGGCAGCTCGCTCGCCGAGCTCGGGGAGCGGGAGCGCCTCGACGAGGGCCTCCTGCACGTCTACGTGCTCGAGCCGGTCGGGCGCCGCGCCTTCGTGGCGCTGCTCGCCAAGGCGGCGAGAGGACAGGTCGACGAGGCGGACGGGCTCGTGGAGTGGACGTGCGAGCGGCTGACGATCGCGCTCCGGCATCCGCGCGTGCATGCCGCGGTCGACGGGGAGCCGGTTGTCCTCGCGCCGCCCGTGGAGCTCGAGATCAGACCGCGTGCGCTACGGGTTCTGATGCCGGCCTGACGACGACGCGGTCGCCGGGCGCGAGCCGGACGCGCTCGCACTCTCCGGCCGGGAGCTCGATCACGGCCTTGGCGCCGAGGCAGCCGGCCATCCGCCACGGGCGAAGCCGTTCGACCACGCGAAGGACGTTGCCCTCGCGATCGAGGAACACGGCGTCGATGGCGAAGCGCATGAACCACATGTGAATGGACGAAGCAGGGCGAAGGAGAATCCCCTCGCCCCGCTCGAGCCCGGCACGTCCGAGGAGCCCTCGGAGGCGCAAGAGCGGTGTCTCCGCGAGGAGACACCGCTCACACACCGTGCTGCCGTCCTGACGCTCCAGGGTGATGGTCAAGCCGGCCTAGTACCCCACGTGGATGTGGTCGTCATGGTTGGCCATCGGGAAGGACGGCCCGCCCAGGCCGAGCAGGGAGATGACCTGCTTCGGCTGCAGCTCGGCGGGCAGGAGCAGGACGTTGGTGACGGCCCGCTCGGTGAGCCCGCCGGGCTCCTGGTTTCCGTAGATCGAACGCTTCGCCAGTCCTGCGACGTCGACCGCCAGCCCGTAGCTGTGGGCCGAGACGACGCCGGGCCTGGAGTAGAACCCGTGACCGGACGTCAGGCTCGAGACGGTGACCTGGCCGTGGGACTCTGCGAAGTAGCGCAGGAGCACGAGCACGCGAATGTCCGTGCGGCCGAGTGCGATGTCGAGGCGGCCGCCCTGGTAGATGTCCAGGCGCTTGTCGGCGAGCACACGCTTCTGGAGCGCGGGCTTGGCCGCCTCGAAGCCGGTGACGAGAGCGCGCAGGCCGACCGCCCGGTTGTAGTTCCGGAGCGCGAAGGCCTTGTGTGCGAACTCGTCGCCGTAGCGGTTGAGCGCAGCGCGCGGGTGTCGGCGGGCGCCGATCGCCACGAGCTGACGGGCCGTGCTGTGAACCGTCGCGGTGGCGAGCGAGCCGCCGTCGAACCCGCGGGCCCGCAGGACCCCGAGCACCAGCGCCCAGTCGACGCGTGCGTTCCTCGCCTCACGCGCGAGCGTGCGGGCGAAGCGGGGCGTCAGCCGCTTGGCGGGCGGCGTCGGGTCGGGAAGCGGGCGGTGGAGCCAGATGGTGGCGAAGAAGCCGTCGGCGTCAGCCTCGGGATCGAGCTCGGCCGGGCTTCGCGTCGAGCGGTCGATCACGGGCAGGTTGCGCGGGTCGATCGGCTTGGCGCCCTCGCCCACGCCGGGCGGAGGAGCCGGAGCCGGCGCGCCCTCGTCCGGATCGTCGGGCGTCGGAAGCGCCGGAGGGGGCGTGCCCGGAGCGGGCTCGGAACCGCCCTCGTCGGGCGACTCGTCGCCGTCGCCGGGCTCGGCCGGAGTCTCCTCACCCGGGTCGCCCGGCTCTGCCGGGTTCTCGGGGTCGGACGGCGTCTCCTCGGCGGGAGCCTCCTCTGCAGGAGCCTCCTCGGCCGGCGGATCCTCCGCCGGAGCTTCCTCTGCAGGGACTTCCTCTGCAGGAGTCTCCTCGGCCGGGGCTTCCTCCGTGGAGGTCACCTCGGTGGTCGTGCCGCTCTCGAGCGCTTCGGCGACGACATCGCCGGCACCTGCCGAGAATGCGGCGCCGCCGAAGAACAGGGTGGCGAAGGCGAGGCTCGTCGCGAGGCGGCGCTTGCTCCACGTTGCGCGTCGCGCGGGCGTGGAACCCGTATCCGCCCCGTGAAGGGACTCGGCCGCATTGTCTCCCCGGCCGTCCTGGGCGGGCGTGTTGCGCCCGAGCGCCCAGAGCGCCCAACCGGCGAGCGTGAAGAGCAGAAGCGGCGTGACAAGGCGCCGCGGTGTCTTCTTCTGTGGCATGTGCCTGGTGCTCCCGTCTGTTGTCGGGCGCCGAGGCCGCCACTTCGGCGCGGAACGTGATTCGTGATCCGCTGCCGCTCAACGGAACCTGCTCGGACTATCGGGGCGGGGCCTCGGGGTGATCTTCCCCCGAAAGGGGGCACTGACTTCGAACCACCCAGCCGGGGGATTCTCGCGCCGCCTCGAGTACCCGATGGTGCGGGCAGTTGGAGCCAAACGGCGGAGCGGTCACGCCGAGGAGCTCTTAGCTCTGGGAGGTTTCGATCAACGTGACCACGCTTAACGCCCGCCCGACGAACCGACTCTCACCGCGCATGACAGCTTCAGCTCGCGCTCGGTTTGTCGGACGTTCAGCGCGCCGGCGTGTGCCCGGAGTAGGGAAGGGAGGTGAATCGAGAATGTTCAAGTCCCTCATCAGGCGCGAGGACGGTCAGACCATGGCGGAGTACGGCGTGGTGCTCGCCGTGATCACGCTGGGGATCGTCGTCGCCCTCGGCTTCCTCTCGGGCGCCATTTCGGCTGCGCTCGACTCAGTCACCGACGTCCTCTAAATCGTTCGAAGCTCAGGCGGGTCCTTCTTCCGCGCCCCCGCAGAAAAAGGACCCGCCTTCCTTCTCCGAAAGCAGCACGGTTTCACCCTCATGCAGAACACACTTTCGCCGCACACGGCCGCCCGGAGAGATCAGGGCCAGACGGTCACCGAGTTCGCACTCGTGCTGCCGCTCCTGGCGCTGCTTCTGTTCGGGGTCATCCAGTTTGGGATCGTCTTCCACCAGTACGTGACGCTGACGGATGCCGTTCGCACCGGCGGGCGCCAGGGCGCGGTCGCGCGCGACCTGCCGAACCCCACGGCGATCGTCGAGAACCGCGTGCGCAACGCCTCGGTCAATCTCGACCAGTCAAAGCTTTCCGTCTCCGTGAGCTCCACGTTCCTGCGCGGAGACGACGTCACCGTCACGGCGACGTACCCGTACTCGATCAATCTCCTCGGGATCATCGTGAAGTCGGGGAACTTCAGCGCAACGACGACGGAGCGCGTGGAATGACCCACCGCCGCGCGCTCCGTGCGGCTGCAAGAAACGGCGCTCATCTCATGGGCCGAGACCGCCGATAAGGCACGTAATTCGAGACCAGAAAGACGTGGTGCAATGACGTATCGACTCCGCAACCTCGGGCTCGCGATCGCGCTCGCCGCCGTCGCGGTGCTCCTCGTTTTCTATTACGTTTCTCAAGAGCGGGGCCGCCTCCAGGAGGACCAGGAGCTCGTCCCGGTCTGGGTTGCGGCGAAGGACATTCCCGCCGGAACCTCCGGCGCCGACCTCGAGGCCGGCGGCTTCATCGTCCAGTCCGAGATCGAGCGCGAGCAGGTCGCGCCCGGCGCGTTGCTAGAGCCGGCCGACGTAACCGAGAAGATCGTCTCGGACGAGATCTTCAAGGGCGAGCAGGTCAGCCAGCTTCGCTTCAAGTCGGAGGCCGAGAAGGGCATCCGCTCGCAGCTGAAGGGCAACCTTCGCGCGGTGCAGGTCCCTGGTACCGAGCACCAGCTGCTCGTCAACACCCTCGCGGCCGGCGACCACGTCGACGTCGTCGCCACGCTCAACTACAAGCTGCTCAACTTCAACGGCGTTCCCGAGGGAACCGCCAACGAGGAGCTCGTCGCGACGCGGATCGTCCTCAGGGACATTCTCGTCCTGCGGGCGCCCGAGAAGACCGGCTCGACAGCAAAGGTCACCGAAAATGCGCAGAACGGCGGCAACTCGGTCATCCTCGCGGTGACTGACGCCCAGGCGCAGAAGCTCGCATTCGTGACGCGTGACAACGGCGGAAGCTGGATGCTCCAGCTCCGGCCGCCTCTGGATGCCTCCGACAGCCCGGAGAGCGTCGAGACCGTCGCGACCGTTCTCACTGACGGCCTCAAGGGCCAGCAGCTCGCCCAGCTGATCCCCGGGAGGACCGAATAATGAGCGTCCTCGATACCTCCTCCGCACCCGTCCGCGAGAAGGCCCGGATCTTCGTGACCGGCTCGTGCGACGGCCTCGACCAGCTGCGTGAGGCGCTCGAGCGTCACACCGAGGTCGAGCTCGTCGGAACCAGCGTCGGCGTCGCGGAGTCGGCCGGCACGCTGACCGGCGGCCATCTCGAGGCCGTGCTGCACGGCACGCGCAGCTCCACGCTCCCCCGCGACGAGATCGCCACGCTCCGCGAGCACACGCGGGCGCCGATCATCCTGCTCGCCTCCGGGGAGGCCTCCGTCCTCCTCGAGGAGGCGCTGGACGCCGACGTGTCGGACGTCCTGCTCCTCCCGCAGATGACGGAGAACATCGTCTTCGCCATCCGCAAGGCGAGCAAGAACGGCGCGAAGACGCCGGTCAGCGCCCCGACGCGCCGCGGCCGGATCGTCACCGTCTTCTCGCCGAAGGGCGGGACGGGCAAGACCGTCACGTCGACGAACCTCGCTGCGGCGTTCGCCAAGTTCGAGGGCAAGCGCACGCTGCTCCTCGACCTGGATCTCCAGTTCGGGGACGCGGCGATCATGCTCGGCCTCGAGCCCGACAAGACCATCTACGACCTGGTCGTCGCACCGGGCGAGCTGGACTCCGAGAAGCTCGCCGGCTACACGACGAGGCATGCCTCGGGGCTCGACATCCTCCCGGCGCCCGTGCGCCCGGAGGATGCGGAGCTCGTCACGGAGACCAAGCTCTCCCGGCTCCTGGAGGTGGCGCGCGAGTCGTACGACATCATCGTCGTCGACACGTCGCCGTTCTTCCACGGGCCGATGCTGGCGACCCTCGACCGCACCGACGAGCTGCTGCTCGTCTGCGGCCTCGACGTCCCCACGCTGAAGAACGTGAGGCTCGCGCTCCAGACGCTCGAGCTCCTGGCCTTCCCGCAGAATCGCATCCGCCTCGTCCTCAACCGGGCGAACTCCAAGGTGGGCATGAAGCGGGGCGAGGTCGAGGGCGCCCTCGACACGAAGGTTCGCTTCGAGGTTCCCAGCGACAGGGCTGTGCCGATCGCAGTCAACCGAGGAAATCCCGCCGTGCTCGCCGAGCCCGGTGCGGACTTCTCCAAGGCGATCCGCGAGATGGCGAAGGGCCTCCAGCCCGTCGAGGTCGCCAAGGGCCAGAAGCGCGGCCTCTTCAGGAAGGGCTAGCCATGGGTCTCCACGATCGCCTCAGGAGCACCAACGGCGGCGGACAGGAGGCGGTGATCGCTCGGGTCGAGAACGCGTCGCGCGAAGCGCAGCCCGAGCACCGCGTCGCAGATCCGTACGCCGAGCTGAAGACCCGCGTCCACCACGCGTGCATTGCCAAGCTGGGCCCGGAGCTCTTCAGCGCCCGGACGAACGAAGACCTCACGGAGCGCGTGCTCCGTGCGGTCACCGAGCAGCTCGCGCTCGACCAGACGCCGCTCACGCGCGACGAGCGGCGCCAGATCGTGCGCGAGATCACCGACGACATTCTCGGCTACGGGCCGCTGGAGCCACTGCTCCGCGACGACTCCGTGACCGAGGTCATGATCAACGGGCCCGACAGGATCTACGTCGAGCGCGCGGGCAAGCTCGAGCTCACGGCGTCGACGTTCGTCGACGACGCGCACCTGCTCCGCATCATCGACAAGATCGTGTCCCAGGTCGGCCGGCGCGTCGACGAGTCGTCGCCGATGGTGGATGCCCGCCTGCCCGACGGCAGCCGTGTCAACGCCATCATCCCGCCGCTCTCGCTGCGCGGCCCGGTCCTGACCATCCGAAAGTTCGCACGCGACCCGTACACGATGGACGACCTGATCAACTTCGGGTCCGTCTCGGCCAAGGGGGCTCACTTCCTGGCCGCCTGCGTCCAGGGCAAGCTCAACGTCCTCATCTCCGGCGGTACCGGTACCGGTAAGACGACGACGCTGAACGCCCTCTCGGCCTTCGTCCCCGGCGACGAGCGCATCGTCACGATCGAGGATGCGGCCGAGCTTCAGCTGCAGCAGGATCACGTCATCACCCTCGAGTCCCGCCCGGCGAACATCGAAGGCCAGGGCGAGGTCAAGATTCGCGAGCTCGTCCGCAACGCCCTGCGTATGCGACCCGACAGGATCATCGTCGGCGAGGTCCGCGGCGCCGAGACGCTCGACATGCTCCAGGCCATGAACACGGGCCACGAGGGCTCCCTGACCACGATCCACGCGAACTCCCCTCGGGATGCGCTCTCGCGCCTCGAGACGCTCGTGCTCACCGCGGGCGTCGAGCTTCCCCACCGCGCCATCCGCGAGCAGATCTCGAGCGCGTTCGACCTGCTCGTCCAGATCACGCGGCTCGTGGACGGCTCGCGCCGGCTCTCCCACATCACCGAGGTGCTGCGGATGGAGTCGGACGTCATCACCCTCCAGGACGTCTTCGTGTCGAAGCCGCCCGACGAGGACTCCGCCGCCCCCGGCGCGACCCGGCTGCTCACGCCCCTTCGCTGCACGGGGCTCAAGCCTCACTTCCTCGAGAAGATGGCCGCGAACGGCGTGGTCCTGCCTCCGAACTTCTTCCAGCAGGAGTCGGACGACGCGCGGCCGAGCTTCCAGACCGCAAGCTTCGGCGGGTTCCAGTGATGCGCGGGCGCTTTCCGGCTCTGGCCGCGGCGCTCGCCCTCCTCGTCCTGCCTTCCGCCGCCGTTGCGGCGACGATCGAGGCGGACGCGAGCGACTATCCCGTCGTCCGGGCGATCTTCGTCACGGACGAGCCTTCGGTCACGGCGCCGACCCTGACCGAGAACGGCGAGGAGGTCACCGGCCTCGTCGCCACGAACCTCGGCCGGGGCAAGAGCATCGTCCTCGCCGTCGACAGTTCGCAGTCGATGGACGGGCAGCCGCTCGACGACGCGGTCGCAGCCGCGAGGGCGTTCGTCGCGGCGAAGCCGCCTGAAGACCGGATTGCCGTGGCGACCTTCGCCACGGAGCCTCTCTTCCTCACCGGCTTCCAGACCGCGACGATCGACGCCGACACGGCGCTTCGCTCGATCTCGATCGACGATGTCCAGGGGACGACCCTGTACGACGCGCTCGTCCTCTCCGCGAACTCGCTTTCCTCCGAGGACTTCCTCGGGCGCGTCATCATCGTCGTCACCGACGGAAACGAGACGCGGAGCGAAGCGACGCTGGACGAGACGATCGCCGCCGCGCAGGACGCCGGCGTGTCGATCTACGTCGTCGGGATCGAGAGCAAGGCATTCAACCCCGTCCCGCTCCAGCAGCTCGCCGAGGAGACCGGCGGCCAGTACTACGGCGCCTCCTCGACCGACCTCCTCTCGGAGGTCTACAGCTCGATCGCCGAGGAGCTGTCGCGCACCTGGCGCCTCGAGTACGTGACGACGGCGCTCCCGAGCGAGAAGGTCACGGTCGCCGCCGAGGCAGGCGGCGAGTCGGCGACGCTCCAGCTCCTCGCTCCCGGCGACGCTGTCGCGACGCGCAAGCCCGCCGTCGAGGGACGCCTGCCGGCGCAGTTCTTCGGCACCTTCTGGGGCCAGGCTTCCTTCGCCGCGCTGGTCGGCGTGCTCGTCCTCGGCGCCTTCGCCTTCGCCTTCGCGTCGCCGCGAGGCGCCTGGCTCAAGGGCCGGCTCGAGCCGCACCTCGACACGCGGCGACGGGCCGAGAAGCGGACCGGCCGCGACCGGCTGAAGATCGCCGCGGGCCTCTTCCGCGCCACGGAGAACGCACTCGGCAACTTCAAGCCGTGGCTCCGGCTCCAGCACACGATCGAGCGGGCCGACATCCCGCTGCGGACCGTGGAGCTCGTCTACGTCATGCTCGCCGCGGGCTTCGTCGCCGGCCTCGTGACGGCCGGCTTCACCCAGTCGGTCCCGATGATCGCGCTCGGCCTTTTCGGCGGCACCGCGATCCCCTACTTCGTCGTCTCGATCAAGGCGAAGCAGCGGGTCAAGGCCTTCGAGAACCAGCTCCCCGACCTCCTCGTCACGATGGCCGCGGGCCTCAAGGCGGGCCACAGCTTCCGCCAGTCGCTCCAGAGCGTCGTCGACGAGGATCAGCCGCCCGCCTCGAAGGAGCTGGGCCGGGTTCTGACGGAGACGCGGCTCGGTCGTCCGATGGACGAGGCGCTCGCCGAGATGGCCCACCGGGTCGGCTCCAAGAACTTCGAGTTCGTCATCACCGCGGTGACGATCCAGCGCCAGGTCGGAGGCAGCCTCGCGGGGCTCTTCGACATGGTCGCCGACACCGTGCGCAACAGACAGCAGTTCGCGAAGAAGATCAAGGGCCTCACGGCGATGGGACGGGCGTCCGCCTACGTCCTCGTCGGGCTCCCCGTCTTCGTCGCGGGAATGCTCACCGTCGTCAACCCCACGTACATGGCCCCTCTCTGGCACACGACCACGGGCCGGACGCTGGTTCTGGTCGGGCTCGGCATGATCGGCTTCGGG
Organism: uncultured Actinomycetes bacterium; assembly: GCA_963784175.1. GTDB lineage: Bacteria > Actinomycetota > Thermoleophilia > Gaiellales > Gaiellaceae > JAIBJN01. The sequence continues at coordinate 79,602 of CAWAQJ010000013.1, forward strand.
GCGCTCATCCTCCGCAAAATCGTCAACTTCAGGTACTGACATGACTTTGCTACTTCTTCTCGCAGGTGCATCGGTAGGCCTCGCCGTCTACCTCGTCATGGATCTCATGACGTTGTCCGCGCGCGAGCGCGTGGGCTCCATCCGCCGTGCGGCGACGTACGGCAAGAACCGGATCGTCGTGGGCAGGATGCTGGACGACGGGACCTTCAAGGACCGCGCGCTCACGCCCATGAAGACCGGCCTCGCCCGAGCCGTCCTCCGGATCACTCCGCGGGCGAGCATCGAGACCGTCTCGACGAAGCTCCTCAACGCGGGTCTCAACCGCAGGGTGTCGCCGACGACCTATCTGGCGTCCAAGGCGGTCGTCGGCTTCATCGGGTTCGTCGGCGGGCAGATCTTCGCCCAGGCGTCCGGCCAGGCCTCCCGCGGCATCCTGCTCGGGCTGGCCATGGCGGTCGTCGGCTTCATGGTCCCCGACGTCATCCTCACCTTCAAGATGCGGGCCCGGAGGGAGATCCTGCGGGCCGAGCTCCCCGACGCACTCGATCTGCTGGCCGTCTCGGTCGAGGCCGGCATGGGCTTCGACGGCGCCATCTCGAAGCTGACCGAGCACATGGAGGGCCCGCTCGCCGACGAGTTCGCGCTCGCGCTCGGTGAGATGCGTATCGGTGAGAGCCGCACGAACGCGCTCACGAAGATGATGAAGCGCGTCAACACGACCGAGTTCTCGGCCTTCGTCCGGTCGATCATCCAGGCGGACCAGATCGGCATCTCGCTCGGCCGGATCCTCAAGGTCCAGGCCTCCGACACCCGAACCCGGCGCCAGCTCGCCGCAGAGGAGCGGGCGATGAAGGCCCCGATCAAGATGCTCTTCCCGACCGTGCTCTTCATCTTCCCGGCGATGTTCATCGTCATCCTCGGGCCGGCCTTCCTCAATCTCTCGGAGCTGTTCTAGCCGCCGCCCGGCGATCAGAGCATGGCCGTGAGCGAGGAGACGACGCAGGAGTCCCCCCAGAACGAAGCCGAGACCGGCTTCGGCACCGGCCTGCGCGGCAAGCTCGAGAAGCGCCGCGAGCCGGCGGCGGCGCCGAACGGCGCAGCCGTCAAGGAAGCCGAGGCGGCCGAGGAGCTCCTGACCGAGCCCCACACGAACGGTGCCGCCTCCTCCGGCGAGGCGGACGCTCTGCGCGCCGAGCTCGCCGCCTCGATCGACCGCGAGCGCGAGCTGCGGGCCGAGCTCTCCGCGTCCTTCTCCGCCCGGGACGAGCAGACCGCAGTCGACAACGACTATGCGACCCGCTCCGCCGAGCTCGACGTCCGCGCCGCGACGGCTCGCGTCCGCCGAGCAAGAGATCGAGCTCCGCGAGGCGCGCCTGCACGAGCAGCTGCAGAACTTCCGCGAGGAGCGCGAGCGCCTCTCGGAGCTGGAGACGCAGGTCACCGCCTCGGAGGCGCTCACGAGCGAGCGCTCCGACCAGGTCGAGTCCAAGCTCAAGGAGCTGAAGGACGCCGACCGCCAGCGCGAGAAGCTCGCCTCCGAGCTAGCCAAGCAGGCGCAGTCGCTGAACTCGCAGGAGACGAAGATCGTCCGCCGCGAGCAGAACGTCGCCAGTCGCGAGGCGGAGATGAAGGCCCGCCAGGAGGCCCGCGACCGTGCGCTCGCCGAGCGCGAGGGCGCCCTGCGCGAGCAGGAGAAGGGCTTCTCCAAGCGCGAGGGGACCATCGCCGCACGCGAGCGCGAGCTGGCGAAGGAGTACTCGCGCGTGCAGGCCAAGGAAGAGGCGCTCGAGGAGCGCGAGGCCGACGTGCGGACGAAGCACGACCGCCTTCGCCTCGACGCCGAGCGCATGGAGCGCGACATGTCGGGCCGCGACCGTACGACCCAGGATTACGCGGCTCTGTCGGCCGAGATGGAGCGGCGCGAAGCCGAGATGGTCGCGCGCGAGGCCGAGCTCCACCTCCGCGAGGCGCATCTCGCCCGCGTCGAGTCCGAGACGTCCAAGATCGCCGACGTCGAGGCTCTCCAGGACCGTCTCAAGGAGCGGGAGCGCGAGATCGCCGAGCGCGAGGCAGAGATCTCCAACACCGAGGACGTCGTCGAGTCCCAGCGCAAGAGGCTCGACCGCCGGGAGAAGCGCCTGACCGAGACCGAGGCGTCGCTCCGCGACCGGCTCCTCGACCTCGACGGTCGCGAGAACGAGCTCGACGCCAAGGAAGCGCGTGTCGAGGCCGACCTCGAGATCCGCGAGGACAAGCTCGAGCGCCGCGAGCTCGAGCTGGCCGACCTCCAGGAGCGGCTGGGCCAGAAGGAGAACGAGCTGGCCGAGTACGTCGCCCAGGTCCAGACGGAGCTGAAGCGCCGCGAGGACGACTGGTGGGAGAAGGTCACCGGGGGCGAAGGGCCCCCGAAGTAGGGACTAGGCGGGCGCGCCTTCGCGCTCGCGCCACAGCTCGAGCGTTTCCCAGCTGGCGATCGTGTCGGCCGAGACCTGCGCTCCCAGGTCGGTGGGGGAGTCCGCCCAGTGGATCTGCGTGACCTTCGTCGCGCTCGGCTGGGGCTCCGCGCCCTTGCGCAGCGTCGCGTGGTAGACGACGAGCGCCGAGCCCGTGTCGTCGCTCACGACGATCCCGACGGGCTGGAAGCCGGGCAGGTCAGCCTCGGAGAGGCCGATCTCCTCGGCCGCATCGGCGAGCACCGCGTCCCGCGGCTCCTCGGTCGGGCTCAACCCGCCTGACGCCGACGCCGTCCAGAGAAGCGGGTCACGGCCGATCGACGGCCCGCGCTGCTGGAACAGGACGGGCCCTTCGGGGCGCTGGACGAACAGCTGCACGCCGAGCGCGAAGCCGAGCCGGTAGCCGAGGGACGGCTCCGCGAAGACAACCATGGCCTCGGCGTAGCGCCCGTGGCGGCGCAGGATGGCGCCGTCATGGGCGACTCCGTGGCAGAAAGCGATCGGCCCGTCGAACCGGCCCTTCGTCCGCGAGAGGACGAGCGCCGCGTCGTCGACGGCCCGCAGGAGCGGGGACTCGACCGGGAGGCCGAACGGGAAGGGACGGAACCGCGGCTCCCCCTCGAGCGTGACGATCGCGCGCATCGGGGAAAGTGTGGCGGATCGGCCCGACGGGCCGGAGGGTCTACCTCGGGATGACGGTCTCGACGGCGATCGTCGCCGGGTCGACGCCCGCGTCGATGTAGGCCGTGTCCGTGCCCGGGCCGCCGTGGATCTGCGCGTCGGCCTCGTCGTCGTCCGCCTCGAGGACGTCGTTGTCGAACCCACCGTTGAGGGTGTCGACGCCCGCGCCGCCCACGATCGTGTCGTTGCCGTCGCCGCCGGCGAGCGAGTCGTTGCCCGCCGCTCCAGAGATCTGGTCGGCGCCCGCGTTTCCGTTGATGACGTCGTTGCCTGCGCCGCCGACGAGGACGTCGTTGCCGTTGCCGCCGTTCAGCTCATCGCCGAGGTCGCCGCCGATCAGCGTCAGGACTCCCGCGTAGGCGAGCCCGGCGCCGAAGCCGCCGCGACCCGAGAGGAAGTTGACGCCGCCGGCGCCCGAGAAGTCGATTTCGCCGGGGAGCACGTCGAAGGTGACGTCGACGTCGCCGTCGGAGTTCAGCGAGACGCCGCTCAGGCCCGCCGCGAAGGTGTCGTTCGCCGCCGTGCCGACGACGATCAGCTCGTCCGCCGCGTCGCCGAGCTTGAGCGACAGCTCGATCTCCGGCGAGTTGGACTCGCCGGTGGCTCCCGGCGCGAGCAGGCCCGCAGACTGATCGAGGGTGAGGTGCTCGGCCGCCCCTGTGACGCCGAGGACCTCGACCGCCTCGGTGTTCGTCGTCGTGGCGACGCCGCATGCCACCGGCGTCGCGCCGAAGCGGATCTCGCCGCCGACGACGGCCAGGGTCGCGGTGCCTCCCGTGGGCATGCTGGCGACGACGGTCTGGGTGGCCGCGCGGTACTCGCATGCCCCGGCGGGTGGAGGAGGCGGTGGGGGCGGAGGCTCCTGTCCCGGGTCTGCGATCGCGTTCTCGACGGCGATCGTGGCGGGGTCGATGCCCGCGCCGTCGTAGAAGGCCGTGTCGGTGTCGGGGCCACCATGGATCTGCGTGTCTGCCTCGCCGTCGTCCGCGTCGAGGAAGTCGTCGCCGAAGCCGGCGTTCATGTTGTCCGCTCCGGGGCCGCCGATGAGATGGTCGTTGCCGTTCCCGGTCGTGATCGCGTCGTTGCCCCCGCGTCCTTCGACCAGGTCGTTGCCGTCGTGCGAGAAGATGATGTCGTCGCCGGCGCCGCCGTAGATGAAGTCGTCCTTGGCGCTGCCGATCAGCTCGTCTCCCTGGTCACCACCGAAGATGGTCAGCGGTCCCTGGAAGGCGAGCCCTGCGCCGCCCTGGCCGCGACCGTTGATGAAGTTCTTGCCGCCCAGCCCGTGGATCTCGAGCGGGAAAGCACCGGGGGAGAAGAGGACGTCGACGTCTCCGTCGGAGTTGAGCGCCATGCCGTTCTGACCGGGCGCCAGCGTGTCGTCGCCCTCCGTCCCGAAGACGATGATCGTGTCCGAGGCGTCGGCAAGAGAGGTCGAGAGCTCGATCTCGGGGAGGTTGAACTCGGAGGTGAAGCCGGGGCCGAGGAAGCCGTCGGACATGTCGAGCGTGAACTCCTCGGTCGCGCCGGCCGCGCCGGTGACGGAGATCGAGTCGGTGTTGGTCGTCGTCGCGCCCGCGCAGTCGACCGGCACGGCGCCGAACTGCAGGTCGCCATCGGCGGCGACCTTGAGAGTCGCATGGCCGCCGGGCTCCAGGAGCGCCGTGACGGCCTTGGTGGTCGCGTTGTACGAGCAGGCCTCCACCGGCGCCGCTCCGATGGAGCGCTCGGATGCGCTCGGATTCGGGTCGAGGCCCGGGTCGTAGTAGGAGGTGTCCGTGTCGGGGCCTCCGTTGATCTGTGTGTCGGCCTGGCCGTCGAAGGCGAGCAGGAGGTCGTTGCCGAAGCCGCCGTTGAGCTGGTCGGCACCGGAGCCGCCGACGATGAAGTCAATGCCGTCGCTCCCGGTCAGCTTGTCGTTGCCGCCTCCGCCCTGGAGGTCGTCGTCGCCCGCGTTGCCGCTGATGATGTCGTTGCCAGCGCCTCCGCGCAGCACGTCGTGGCCGTTGCCGCCGTTGAGCTCGTCCCCGAGGTCGCCGGCGATCAGCGTCACGTTGCCCGCGTAGGCCAGCCCCGCGCCCCAGCCGCCGCGGCCGGTGAGGAAGTTCACGCCGCTGCCGCCCCGGACCTCGACGTGGCCCGGAAGCGGGGAGAAGGTGACGTCGACGTCTCCGTCGTTGTTGAAGGAGAAGCCGCTCGCGCCCATTGCCATGTTGTCGTTGCCGGAGGTGCCGATGACGAGGAGCTCGTCGCCCGCGTCCCCGAGCGCGACGGTCATCTCTATCTCCGGGAAGTTCGTCTCCGTGGCCGCGCCGGGACCGAACCCGCCGCCCGACTCGTCGAGGGTCAGGCTCTCGACCGTGCCGGCGCTGCCGGCGATCGAGATGGAGTCGGTGTTCGTCGTGGTGGCCGCGCCGCATGCTGCCGGCGTCGCGCCGAAGTGGAGCGCGCCGCCCACGACGACGAGCGTCGCGTCGTCACCCGGGTCGATCGTGGCCGTGACCGCCTTGGTCGTGGCGTTGTACGAGCAGGACTCAGCAGCGGCCAGCGCGGGAAAAACCGCCATGACCAAGAAGATCGCCCCCGTCAGGACGACCATACGGATGTGTGCGTTGGGTGGCCGCACGGTGTTTCGGGCCGCTACAGGCATCGGACAGTATCCCTGGGTACGACTCGGGGCAACCCACGGATCGCCGGTCCGTCCTAAGGTCTAGTACCGCGAGTATCTAGCGCGGGAAGTGGATCTCGACGGCTACGGGCGCCGGGTCGGCGAGCCGGTCGTAGTAGGCCGTGTCGTTGCCCGCGCCGCCGTCGATGAGGGCGTCCGCGATGCAACGCCGGCGCCGACCAGATCACGGGAGGCACGGGCAACGAGGGGGAGGCACCAGGCCTCCCCCTCGAGTCTTTTCGCTACGCCGGCAGGTGGTTCTCGACGCCCACCGGCGAGGGATCCAGCCCTGCATCCGTGTAGGCGGTGTCGATGCCGGCCGCGCCGCTGATCTGGGTGTCCGCAGCGCCGTCGCGGGCGTCGAGCGTGTCGTTGCCGCCCGCCCCGATGAGCGAGTCGGCGCCGGCGCCGCCGACGATCGTGTCGTTACCGTCGTTGCCGCTCAGGGTGTCCGCGCCACCTTGACCGTCGAGCTGGTCGTTGCCGAGCCCGCCGGTGATCGTGTCGGTGCCGGCACCGCCGACGAGCACGTCGTCGAGGTCGCCGCCGCTGAGCGAGTCGCCGCCGTCCCCGGCGCGCAGGGTCACGCGGCCCGCGAACACCTGGCCGGCGCCGAAGCCGCCGCGGCCCGAGAGGACGTCTCCGCCTCCGCCGCCCACGAGCTCGATCGAGCTGGGCAGCGGCGTGAAGGTGATGTCTACGTCGGCGTCGTTGTTGAACGAGACGCCCTTGGTGCCGACAGCGAGCGTATCGGCAGCCGTGTTTCCGCGGACCACCGTCACGTCGGCGGCGTCCCCGAGGTTGACCGCGAGCTCGATCTCGGAGATGCCGGTCGATTCGGCGGTGCCGCCCGGAGCGAGCCTGCCGCCGGTCTGGTCGATCGCAAGCGTCTCGACGGAGCCCGCCGCGCCGGTGATGGTGATGGTGTCCGTGTTCGCCGTCGTGGCGCCTCCGCAGGCCGCCGGAGCTGCGCCGCCGAAGTAGATTTCGCCGCCGACGACGACCAGAGTCGCCGCGCTGCCGGCGGCCATGGACGCCGAGACTGCCTTCGTGGTCGAGTTGTACGCGCACGCGCCGCCGGGCGGAGGAGGCGGAGGCGGTGGGCCGGGATCCGCGAACTTGTTCTCGACCGCGATCGTGGCCGGGTCGATGCCCGCGTCGTAGTAGGCGGTGTCGATGTCCGCGCCCCCATGAAGCTGCGTGTCGGCCTCGCCGTCGTCCGCGTGGAGCGTGTCGTTGCCCGCGCCCGCGTTGAAGGTGTCCGCGCCGGGGCCGCCGACGATGTCGTCGTTGCCCTCGCCGCCAGTGATCGAGTCGTTGCCCGGGCCGCCGTCGGCGTAGTCGTTCAGCTGGTGCAGGAAGATGATGTCGTTGCCGTCTCCGCCGTAGACGAAGTCGGACTGATGGCTGGCGATGAGCTCGTCGTTCCCAGCCTCGCCGTAGACCCGCACCGGGCCGAGATAGGCGAGGCCCGCGCCGCCCTGCCCGCGCATGTTGAGCAGATCGTCGCCGCCCAGGCCGTGGACCTCGATCACGTGCTGGCCCGGCGAGAGGGTGATGTCGAGGTCGCCGTCTGAGTCGATCGCCACGCCGTTTTGCCCGGCGGCGATCAGGTCGTTGGCGTTGGAGCCGATGATGACGAGCGTGTCGGTGAGGTCACCGAGCGCGGTCGCCATCTCGATCTCCGGAATGTTGAACTCGGAGGTGAAGCCGGGCCCGAAGAAGGCCTCGGACATATCCAGCGTAAGAACCTCGTTCGACCCGGGGGATCCCGCGACCGAGACGGAGTCCGTGTTGGTGCTCGTGGCGGCGCCGCAGGCGACCGGCACCTGCCCGAACAGGAGCTGGCCGGACGCGTTCACCTTCACCGTTGCCGAGCCGCCCGTGGTGATCGTCGCGGTGACGGCCTTCGTCGAGGGGTTGTAGACACACGACTCGACGGCTGCGCCCGCGGTGGCGGGAGCGGCGACGAAGAGCAGGCCGAGCACAAGAAACACAAGACCACGCAGGGACAATCGATCACGCACAGAGAGGCTCCTTCCCGAGCAGCTGGAAGATCCCAGGGTAGTCGCGGGTACGTGAGGGAACAAGCTTGCCGACGTTTGTCTGGACGATAGGCCAGGTAGGTCTAGGTACCGCCGCCCGCGCGGCGACGTTCGGCCCAGGCGCTCCGTGGGGATGAAAACGACCGTGGCGCGCCTGAAACGAACGGACTCCTCCGGCCCCGGTCTCGCCCGGCGCGGCCGCGGTCGCGGCTTCGAGTACCTGGACGAGTCCGGGAAGCGCGTGACCGACGCGGCCGTCGTCGAGCGCATCCGCACGCTCGTCATCCCGCCGGCGTGGACGGACGTCTGGATCTGCCCGCATCCAAACGGCCACATCCAGGCCGTCGGGACCGACGCCGCCGGGCGCCGCCAGTACCTGTACCACGCCGACTGGCGTCGCCGGCGCGACCGGGAGAAGTTCGAGGAGATGGAGCGTTTCGCCCGCGCGCTCCCGAAGCTCAGGGAGGGTGCGGCGCGGGATCTGCGGCGCCGCGAGCTCGTGCGCGAGCGGGTCCTCGCGTGCGCGGTCAGGCTGCTCGACCGCGGGTTTTTCCGCATCGGCACCGAGGACTACGCGGAGACGAACAAGACCTTCGGGCTCGCCACCATGCGCCGCCGCCACGTGATCCTCGGCGAGGGCGACCTGATCCGCTTCGACTACACGTCCAAGGGCGGCAAGCGGCGCGTCCAGTCCGTCGTCGACCGCGATGTCTTCAAGGTGGTCGAGGCGCTCATGCGCCGCCGATCCGGCGAGGAGCTGCTCGCCTACAAGCAGGGCCGCCTGTGGGTCGACGTCACCTCCGACGACATCAACGCCTACATCAAGGAGGTCACCGAGGACGGCTTCTCCGCGAAGGATTTCCGCACCTGGAACGCGACCGTTCTTGCCGCCGTCGCCCTCGCGGTCTCCGGCGCCGCGCACGGCTCGAAGACGGGGAGGACGCGCGCGATCACGCGGGCCGTCAAGGAGGTCGCCCACTATCTCGGGAACACGCCTGCGGTCTGCCGCGCCTCGTACATCGATCCCCGCGTCTTCGACCGCTTCCGCGACGGGCTCACGATCGGCGGGGCGCTCGAGGAGCTCGGGGAGGTTGCCTTCGGCGAGCCGGCGACGCAGGGCGCCGTCGAGGAGGCCGTCCTCGACCTGTTGGAGCGAGACCTTGCCTCCCCCGCACTCGAGCGCGTGACCCGACAACGCTCTAGCCGACGCCGGTCGAGGTCGCGTTCGCTGAGTCCTGCGCCCGGTCGGTGATCCCCATGAGGAGCGTCGTCAGGAAGGCGCGCACGTTGCCGGCGGGAAGGTTGAAAGGCTCCGGCGACTTCGACTCCATGGGGTGACCTCCACTCGGTTTCGTGCCCACCGGACGGTGGGAGCCCGAGTTATCTTCCGAGGCTGAGGGACTCGGGCGGATGCGGCCGCGTGGGCGGCTCGTCCGGAGGAAACTCGGGGAGCGGGGGTGCGACGCGGCCGCCTGACTGGATCAGGTTCCGCACCTCGCGTAGGGCGACCGAGAGCGTCTCGAGGCTGGTGAGCTCGCCCATGCGGATGTCGTTCACGACCTGGAGCGCACGGTCGACTCCGGGCTCGCGGGCTGCTTGCCAGGCGTCGACCCGGGCCTCGGCCGGGAGGCCGGGCGGGGCGGCTTGCAGCGCCTCGCGGGTGAGAGCGGCGTGGATGGTGAAGAACTCGTCTCTGAGCGCCGCCCGGGCAAGCGTCTGCCAGCGGTTGTCGCGCGGGAGCGCCGTGATCGCGTCGCGGAGCCACTGGAGCTGGAGCCGGGCGCCGACGCCGTGGAACACCGCGGCGACCTCCTCGGTCGGCTCGCCTGCGGCCGTGGCGACCTCGACGATGTCGAGCGCCGAGAACATCATCCCGAGCCCGGCGACCCTGGCGGCCAGGTCCTCCGGGGCGCCGCCCTTGACGTACTCGGCCGTCTTGCGCTCGACGGCGGAGCGGTCCGCGCCGCGCAGCAGGCGCGGCAGCGCCTCGGTGAGGAGAGCTGCGCCGGGCGCGAAGTATGCGATCTCCTCCTCGATCTCGATCGGCCGCGGGCGGCTGCGGACGAGCCAGCGCGTCGCTCGCTCGACCAGCTTGCGGCCCGCAAGCAGCATTGCCATCTGCACCTCGGCGGGAATCGCGTCGTCGAGCTCCTCGATCGCCGTCCAGAGGGCACGCAGGTCGTACACCTCTCGGGCGACCGTATAGGCGCGTGCGATGTCGGCAGCGTGAGCGCCGGTCTCCTCGGCGAGCCGGAAGGCAAACGTGATCCCTGCGCGGTTGACGAGGCTGTTCGTCACGTAGGTCGCAATGAGCTCCCGGCGCAGGCGATGCTCGTTCATCCGCGCGCGGAAGCGCTCGGAGAGGACGCGCGGGAAGTAACGGACGAGCTCGTTCGCCGTGTAGGGGTCGTCGGGCAGGTCCGAGGCGACGAGGGCGTCGAAGAGCTCGATCTTCGCGTAGGCCAGCAGGACTGCGAGCTCGGGCGCCACGAGACCGCCGCGGGCGGCGCGCCGCTCGGCGATCATCTCCTCGCTCGGCAGCGCCCCGAGCTCGCGGCTCAATCTGCCGGTCTGCTCGAGGTGCTGGATGACGCGGGAGTGCACGCCGAGCATCGAGGCCGACTGGCTGGCCGCGAGGCTGATGGCCTGCGTCTGGCGGTAGTTGTTGCGCAGGACGAGGCGTCCGACGTCATCGGTCATCTCGACGAGCAGCTCGTTCCGCTGCTTCTCGGTCATGTCGCCGTCCGCGACCACGCCGCCCAGCAGGATCTTGATGTTCACCTCGTGGTCCGAGCAGTCGACGCCGGCCGAGTTGTCGATCGCGTCCGTGTAGATCTGCCCGCCTGCGAGGGCGTACTCGATCCGCGCGCGCTGGGTGAAGCCGAGGTTGCCGCCCTCGCCGACGACGCGGACGTGCAGATCCTTGGCGTCCACGCGCAGCCCGTCGTTGGCCTTGTCGCCGACCTCGAGGTGCGACTCGGTCGAGGCCTTCACGAACGTCCCGATCCCGCCGTTCCAGAGCAGGTCGACCTCCGCCGTCAGGATCGCGCGGATCAGCTCGTTCGGCCTCATGGCCTCGGCCTCGACGCCGAGGCGCCGCCTGACCTCGGATGAAAGCGGGATCGACTTGGCGGTCCTCGGGAAGACGCCGCCGCCCGCCGAGATGACCTCGGGGTCGTAGTCGGCCCAGCTCGAGCGCGGCAGCGCAAAGAGGCGCTCGCGCTCCCTGAAGCTCGCCTCCGGCTCGGGATCCGGGTCGAGGAAGATGTGCTCGTGGTTGAACGCGGCCACGAGCTTCAGGTGTCGTGAGAGCAGCACGCCGTTGCCGAAGACGTCGCCGCCCATGTCGCCGATGCCGACTGCGGTGACCTCCGTCGTCTGGACGTCGACGCCGAGCTCGCGGAAGTGGCGCTTCACGGACTCCCAGGTGCCGCGGGCGGTGATGCCCATCGCCTTGTGGTCGTAGCCGGCCGAGCCGCCCGAGGCGAACGCGTCGTCGAGCCAGAAGCCGTACTCGGCCGCGACTCCGTTGGCGAGGTCGGAGAACGTGGCCGTCCCCTTGTCGGCCGCGACGACGAGGTACGGGTCGTCGTCGTCGTAGCGGACGACGTCGCGAGGAGGCACGGTCTCGCCTCCGACGATGTTGTCGGTCAGGTCGAGCATCCCCTCGATGAGCGTGCGGTAGCAGGCGACGACCTCCTCACGGAACGCGTCGCGGTCGGCCGGCGGCCGCTTGACGACGAAGCCGCCCTTCGCGCCCACCGGGACGATCACGGCGTTCTTGACCATCTGCGCCTTCATCAGCCCGAGGATCTCCGTGCGGAAATCCTCGCGGCGATCCGACCAGCGGATGCCGCCGCGGGCGACCTTGCCGCCGCGCAGGTGGACGCCCTCCGTACGCGGCGAGTAGACCCAGATCTCGTACATCGGCCGCGGGAGCGGCAGGTCGGGGACGAGCTCGGGGTCGAACTTGAACGAGAGGTACGGCTTCGCCTGCCCCTCGTCGCCGAGCTGGAAGTAGTTCGTCCGCAGCGTGGCCTGAATGAGCCGGAGGAAGCTGCGCAGGATCCGGTCGTCGTCGAGGCTCGCGACGGCGTCGATCTCCTTCTCGATCCGCTTGGTGATCGAACCAGCTTCGTCGTGGCGACCGTCCTCGCGAGCGGGGTCGAAACGGATCTGGAAGAAGTCGACGAGCTTGCGGACGATCTCCGGGTTGGCGGCGAGTGTCTCCTCCATATAGGTCTGGCTGAACGTGCTGCCCGCCTGGCGCAGGTACTTCGCGAGCGCACGGAGCACGGCGATCTCCCGCCAGGTGAGACCGGCGCTGAGCACGAGGCGGTTGAACCCGTCGACCTCGATCTCGCCGCGCCACGCCCGCGCGAACGCGTCCTTGAACGCCTCGCCCACGCGATCGAGGTCGAGAGCGCCGTCGGCGTGCGTGAGCCCGAAGTCGTAGATCCACGCGTCCACGGGCCCGGCGCGGTCGATCTCGTACGGGCGCTCGTCGAAGACCTTCACGCCCATGTCCTCGAGGAGCGGGAGCACGTCGGAAAGCAGGATCGGCTGCCCGGACCGCAGGAGCTTGAGGACGAAGAAGTCGGGCTCCGCCTCGAGCGGGCGGTAGAGCGTCATGGCGAGGTCGCCCTCGGGGTCGAGGCGCTCCATGCGCTCGACGTCGAGCACCGCGGCTTCCGTTGTGAAGTCGTCGCGGTAGGCCGCCGGGAACGCATCGCGATAGAGCGCGAACAGCTCCGTGCCCCTCTCCTCGCCGAGGTGCTCGACGAGCGCGTCGCCGAGGTCGTCGACCCACGAGCGCGTGGCCTCGACGAGCCGCGCCTCGATCTCCGGGACGTCGTACTCGAGGGTCGCCCCCGGGCGCGTGTAGATGACGAAGTGCATGCGCGCCAGCACCGACTCGGAGAGGCGCACGGTGTAGTCGGCGCTGACGCCCTCGAACACCTCCTGGAGGATGTCCTCGATCTTCTCCCGCACCTGCGTGTTGAAGCGCTCGCGGGGCACGTAGACGAGGCACGAGAGGAAGCGCCCGAAGGTGTCCTTGCGGACGAAGAGCCTGACCTGCTGCCGTTCGCCGAGCCGGACGATGCCCATGGCGATGTCGAAGAGATCGTCGTCGGAGATCTGGAAGAGCTCGTCGCGCGGAAGAGACTCGAGCACCTCGAGGAGTGCCTTGTCGTCGTGGCTCCCGGGCGGGAGGCCCGAGCGCTCCCGGACCTTGCGGACCTTGCGGCGCAGGAGCGGGATGTCGTGAGGGCTCGCGCTGTACGCGGTCGACGTGTAGAGACCGAGGAAGCGCCGCTCGCCCACGACCTCGCCCGACTCGTCGAAGCGCTTCACGCCGACGTAGTCCAGGTAGGACGGCCGGTGGACGGTCGCGCGCGAGTTGGCCTTCGTGAGGACGAGAGGGTCCTTGGCGCGCGCGAGCGCGACGGCCTCCGGCGCGAGCTTCACGACGCCTTCGGCCGCTTCGTCGTCGCCGTTGCGCAGGATGCCGAGCCCCGTGCCGGGCACCCGCCGCAGCCCGTGCTCGCCGTTTTCCGAGACGAGGTCGTACTCGCGGTAGCCGAGGAACGTGAAGTGGTTGTCGACGATCCACTCGAGGAGCGCCTTGCTCTCGGCGAGCTCCTCCGGGTCGATCGAGGGCGGGACGCGCTCGACGTCGGCGATGACCTCGTGGGCCCGCTCGACCATGGCCGGCCAGTCCTCGACCGCCGCCCGGACATCCGCGAGCACGCGCTCCAGCCCCGCCCGCAGGCGCTCGAGGTGGGCCGGCTCCGTCTCGCGCACGACCTCTGCGTGGAGGAACGATTCGAGCTGCGCGTCCTCGGCCGGCGTGTCGAACGGCAGGACGTCGAGGAGCTGCCCCGTTTCGTCGCGGCGGACGCGGACGACCGGGTGGATGATGAGGTGGACGCCGCTTCCCAGCCGGTTGAGCTCCATGCTCACCGAGTCGACGAGGAACGGCATGTCGTCGTTGACGATCTCGACGACCGTGTGCCCGGAGGTCCAGCCGTGCTCCTCGAGCTGAGGCGTGTAGACGCGGACCTTGGCCTCCCCCGGGGCGCGCCGTGTGCCGAAGTTGAGCTGGGCGAGCGCGGCGCCGTAGAGGTCCGCCGCGCTGCGCTCGAGGAGGTCCTCGGGGGCGACCGCGCCGTAGTAGATGCGGATCAGTGCTTCGAGCCGCGCGGCCTGGTCCTCCGGAAGCTTCGCGTGCGCGTGCTCGAGGGTCTTGTCGATCAGCGCGGCCTTCGCCTCGTCTGGCTTCACGGGCACTGGAGTGGTGTCAGGTCTCCGCGCACCTCCAACGGAGAGTTGTAGTCGGTCTGCACTGCCCTGTCGAGAACAACCGACGGCCGCCCTAGGGGCGGCCGTCGATCCGTCCGGGGCTGAGGGAGAGAGAGTCTCAGCCGGTGACGACCACTGTTCCCTTCATGCCGGGGTGCAGCGCGCAGATGTAGCGGTACTCCCCGGGCTGGTCGAACGTGTGGCTGAAGGTGCCGTTGGCGGCCATGTTCCCGGAGTCGAACCCGCCGCCCTCCTGGGTGACGGTGTGCTGAGCCGGGTCGTGGTTCGTCCAGGTGACCTCCTGGCCCACGGCCGCCTCGATCCGGGCGGGCTCGAAGACGAACCCGCGGATGTCGGCCGCGAGAGCCGCACCCGCCTGCGGCGCAGCCGGAGCCGCCGCCTTCTTCGCCAGGGGCGCATTCTTCTTGACCTCGAAGAGCATCTCCATGCCCATGTCGTCGTGCCCGTCGACGTTGCACTCGAGCTTGTAGACACCCTCGCTGAGATTGAGGTCGACGCTGACGCTCTCGCCGGGCTGGAGGATGCGGGTCTCGACCTTGTCTCGGTCGTCGCCCGATCCACTCCCGCTCGAGTCGTCCCCGTCCTCGCGCTCCATCTCGAACCCGTGCGGCATCGTGCCGCGGTTCGTGATCACGAAGGTCACGCGACCCGGGCGGATGGACTCGGCCTCCGGTGTCAGGGCCCATTCGCCGAGGGCGATCTCGAAACCGCCCTCGCGCGGGTCCACGCCATTGGCCGCGGCCGCCGTCCCGCCCGTCGTCGTGTCCCCGGTCGCTGTGGACGCGGTCGTGTCGTCAGTCGGGGCGGCCGGCCCAGTGGCGGCCGAGTTCTCCCCGCCGCCGCACGCGGCGGCGAGGAGAAGGGCCGATCCCAGAGCGGCTGCAGCTGGAAGCAGCGTCAGGCGCCTCATCGGTCGTCGTCACCGCCGCCGTGGCCGCTCGAGTCGTCGTCGCCGCCCGAGCCGGAGCCCGAGTTGTCGTCGTCGTCCCGGTCGTCGTGCGAGTTGCCGGGGCCGGAGTTGTCCTCCCGGTCGCCGCGGTCGTCGTCGTCGGCGTTGCCGGGGCCGGAGTTGTCGTTCCGGGCACCGGCCGCGCCCGTGCAGCGTGGATCGTTGGCGTGCTCGGCCTCGTCGCACGGACCGCTGATGTCGACGCCGCCGGTCGGGGCGACGCCGCCGCCCGCTGCGGGAACGCCCGTGCAGCGCGGGTCGTTGGCGTGCTCGGCCTCGTCGCACGGGCCGCTGATGTCGACGCCCGTGGTCGTGCCGGACGTGGTGGTGTCGTCGAGCGTGGTCGTGCCGCTCGTCGTGGACGGAGCCTGGGCGGCCGAGTTGGAGCCGCCGTCTCCGCCGCTCGCTGCGATTGCGACGCCGACGCTGAAGGCGACGACGATCGCGGGGACGAGCAGGAGCTTCGTGATGGTGTTCATGTGACCCTCCTTGTTGCTCTCGGAAGTACTCCTCCGAGGCTATGAAGGGCCGGGAAAAGCGCGCCCCCAGGCGAGTTCAAGAGTCAGTCGCGTGCGAGTAAAGGAAAGGTAGATCCGGCGCGAACGCGGCCTCGGTCAAATGCCGACGTAGGCCGCGAGGTCCTCGTGGCGTTGCTCATGGTGTCTCCAACCAGCGGCCGTCGCGCATCAGCGCGCGGTCGGACAGCTCGTTCACCTCGCGCCAGGCCTGGATCCGGCGCGGGGAGATGCGGAACCAGCGGTACGGCGTCGCAAGCTCGCGCGGGTCGAAGCCGGTGCGCGCGGCGAACCGGTCTCCCCGCTGCTGTGGCAGGTCGTCGATCTCGATGACCTCGACTTCGCCCTCGATCATGGACACGTCGCGGGTGTGGCCCAGTCCCAGCCGAACGAGCCGGGTGGCGGCGAGGTTACTCCCGGTCGGGCTGTTTGTCGGCGTGGCCACCAGCAGCGCCTCGCCGTCCCAGTCGAAGGACAGCGGCACCAGGTACGGCGCACCATCCGCCGAGGCACTGGCCACCCAAACATCGGTGTCGTGGGTGAGCCGATGCTCGGTGTCGCGACGACGCTGGGCGCGAGGGCGGGGGTCGGCAGTCACCGGTTCTGGAGCATCCCGAGCAGAGTCGCGGTAGTGATGTGCACGGCGGACATGCTAGGCGCGGCTCGGTAACCGGCGCTTCCGACTCCTGATCGGTCCGATCGCCGGCCTGTATCGCCACGCACGGGCGACCTAGTCGTCGTCGCCGGAGCCCTTGCCGCTCGAGTCGTCGCCCGACCCGGAACCGCTTCCGCTCGAGTCGTCCGAGCCCGATCCGGGCCCGCTCGAGCCGCCACCGCTCGAGCCGGAGCCCGAGTTGTCCTCGTCTGCGCCGCGCGGGTCGCAGTCGGGATCGGTGTCGTGCTCCGGTTCGTCGCACTTGCCCGGCAGGTCGTCGTCGCCCGTCGTCGTCTGCGGCTGCGTTGTCGTCCCGGTCTCGGTCGTGGCCGGAACCGTGACGGTCTCGGAGCGCGCGATCTGGTTCTCCGACACCGAGACGACTGTCGGCACGGCCGCCAGCGACGATGCGGAGGCGACGTAGACCGCCAGCGCCAGGCCCACCGGGAAGGCGAGGCCGGCGACGGCGAGGAGAAGGACGCGTGCTCTGCTCATGGCTTCGACGCTAGCAAGGCGACTCTTCAGGAATGGTTAGGACGAGGTGAGGAGTCGGCAGGGAAGCTTGCGCGCACGCGTGTCCCCGGGCCGTCGAGCAGCTCGACGCGGCCGCCCCAGCGCTCCGCGAGCTCGGCCACGATGGCCAGGCCGAGGCCGGTTCCGGGGCCGCTGGTGCGCCCACCTGCGCCGCGGTAGAAGCGCTCGAACACACGCTCGCGCTCCACGGCCGGGATCCCCGGCCCGGTGTCGGAGACCAGGAACGCACCCGGCTCGGTGGCGACCGTGATCTGCGCTCCCGTCGGCGAGTAGCGGATCGCGTTCTCTATCAGGTTGTCGAGGATGTGGGCGATGTCAGCGGGGGCGGCGAGGATCCTCCCGCCCTGGCCGTCGGCGAGCGCCAGGTCGTGGCCCGCGGTGGCCGCCGGCTCGGCCCACCGCCGCTCGGCGGCCCGGATCGCGTCGCCCAGGTCGACCGGCTCGGCGACGGTCTCCTCCGAGGAGGCCCGGGCGAGCGCGAGCAGGTCGTCCACGAGCGCGCTGAGCCGATCGAGCTCCGCCTCCGCCTTGGCCGCCTCCTCAGCGGACGGTCCGCCCTCGCCGCGGATCGCCTCGAGGCGGAGCTTGATCCCCGTCAGAGGCGTGCGGAGCTGGTGGGAGGCGTTGGCGACGAAGTCGCGCTGGGCGTTCAGGTTCGAGGAGAGCGCCCCGGCCATGCGGTTGAACGTTTGCCCCAGCTCGTCGAGCTCCTGCGGGCCCTCGGGGTCGACGCGGGCGTCGAGGTCGCCGCGGCCCAGGCGGCCGGCCGCCGTCCTCAGCTTCTCCACGGGGCGGGCGATCGAGCCGGCGAGGAGCCAGGCGAGGACGAGTCCCGCGCCCACGACGGCGACTCCGATCAGGAGCAGCGCGAGCCAGCTCGAGCGGACGCTCGCGTCAACCGCGGTCATGGGCGTGGAGACGCGGAGGGCGCCGATCACACCGCCGTTGTCGGTGACGGGCACGGTGACGAGGAGCAGTTCCTCGTCGAGCGTGTCGCTGTGCCGCTGACGGACGTCGATTTCGCCCGCGCTCGCCGCCGCGAACTCCGGCCGCTCCTCGGTGGCGAACTGCTCGCCGACGAGGGCGGTGCCTTCCGTGTCCGCGAGCACGGCTCCCGCGTCGTTGACGACGACCGTGCGGGCGTCGTCCCCGACCGTGGCGGCGGCCAGCACCTCTTCGAGGCGATCGGTCTGCCCCTCGATGACGAGGTTGGCCACACGGCCCGAGAGCACGGTGGCGTTCGCGACCACGTCGGACTCGAGCTCGGACGTGGCGCGCCGGTCGATGTTCAGCGCCAGCGGAACCGTGAGTGCGATCACCACCGTCGCCAGCAGGTAGGCGGCGGCGAGGACGAGCCGCGCCCGGAAGCTCACGGCTGCTCGTCGGCGGGATCGAACCGGAAGCCGACGCCCCGCACGGTGTGGATGTAACGGGGGTCGGCCGGGTCGTCCCCGAGCTTCTTGCGCAGTGCGCTGACATGGACGTCGAGCGTCTTCGTCGACCCGAACCACGCCGGGTCCCAGACCTCGTGCACAAGCTCGTCGCGCTTGACGAGCTTGCCGGCCCGCTCGAGGAAGACACGCAGGAGCTCGAACTCCTTCACCGTCAGCTCGAGGAGCGCGCCGTTCTTCGTCGCCTCGTGGGTGCCGAGATCCATCCGCACATCGCCGGATTCGAGCACCGAGCCGGGCTCGGCAGCGGGCTCGTCGCCCGCCCGCCGCAGCACGGCGCGGATGCGGGCGGCGAGCTCTGCAGCGCTGAACGGCTTCGTGACGTAGTCGTCGGCGCCGAGCTCGAGCCCGAGCACCCGGTCCATCTCCTCTCCGCGCGCCGTGAGCATCACGACCGGGGTGCGTGAGGTCTCTCGGATCGTGCGCAGGACGTCCCGGCCATCGCCGTCCGGGAGCATGACGTCGAGGAGGACGAGGTCGGGCGAGCGCTTCGCGAACAGCTCGAGGCCCTCCGCGACCGTCCCGGCCACGACGGGGTCGAAGCCCTCTCGTTGCAGCGCGGACGCCAGCGGCTCGGAGATGGCCGTCTCGTCCTCGATGAGCAGGATCGTCCGCTTGGTCATGCCGTCGATGTTCCCGTCACGCGGGTTTAAGTAGCAGGAAGCGGGCGGCTCGGATGGCTGCCGCCCGCTTCCCGCTGCGCTCAGGGCGCGGTCGCGACGTTCGCCGCCCCGCGTGTGAGGGTCGTCGTGAAGACCCAGTCGGTCGCGGCGTCGTTCGTGTCCCGGCCGTCGGGAATCCGGCTCAGCGAGCCCGCGGCGGTGTTCGAGTCCGCCACCGTGGCGGGGAGCACCGTGCCCTCGACGAGCGAGTACGTCCGGCCGTCGATGACCGCGGCTGCGATCGCACCCTCGTAGGAGAGAGCGTCGAGGAGGGCTCCGTCGGTGTCGACGAGCGCGATGCCGTCGGGCGCGCCGTTCTGGGCGTCCCCGGCGACGACCAGGTAGCCGCCGGGCGCAAGCGTCCCGGTGAGCGCCTCCCGCCGGTACTCCTCCGAGTCGGTGCCGTCGACGAAAACAAGCGCGAGCCCGGCGAGATCGACCGCCGTTGTGCCCGTGTTCTCGAGCTCGACGAAGCCGTCGCCGTCGGCGCCCACCTGGTCGTAGTCGATCTCGTTGATGACGACCGAGCTCGTCGGCGGCGGGGGTGGAGGAGGCGAGCCGCCCGCGACGCAGCGGAAGAGCACGGTGTCGTCCCCGGCGAAGTCGAGCTCGATCTCGCCCGAGCCGCCGCCGCCGTCGCGGGTGCACGGGAGGCCGTCCAGGTCCTCGAGCCTGGTGAGACCGGGGCCTGGATCTCCCTTCGGCCCGGGAGGCCCTGCTGTGCCCGGCGCGCCCGCCGGCCCCTCCGTGTTCCAGGTGACGACCTGCTCCCGCGAGCGGCAGGCGGACTCTGCGGCGACGATCCTCACCCACCCGCCGTTCGGGTGCCGGCAGGCGGTGATCGCCTCCGCCTGGGCAGCGGTCGCCGTGGCCTTGCCGACGGCGAGCGCGCCGCCGGCGGCCGCTGTCACGGCGCCCACGGCGGCGAGTGCCGCGAGCGCGTGCATGCGACTGATCTTCATGGGTCTCCTTCCGGTCGACGTGACGCGACCGGGGATACCGCGGCGAGCGTCGTGCTCACCAGTGGCCGAAAGGGCCCTGCCCGTCCTGACGCCGCATGGCTGGGCTGCCTGTGGAGACCTCCGCAGGCTTCCGGCTCGGAAGCGTCACCCTTCCGTGCGCGCGGCGGGCGAGTGCGCGTCCACGGCTACTCTCGGCGGGTGCCCACGCGCGAGGACATCCGCAATGTCGCCATCGTCGCCCACGTCGACCATGGGAAGACGACCCTCGTGGACGCGATGCTCTGGCAGTCCGGCTCCTTCCGGGAGAACCAGGACGTCGCCGAGCGCGTCCTGGACTCGATGGACCTCGAGCGCGAGAAGGGCATCACGATCCTGGCGAAGAACACCGCCGTGCGCCACGGCGGCGTGAAGATCAACATCGTCGACACGCCGGGCCACGCGGACTTCGGAGGCGAGGTCGAGCGGGCGCTGACGATGGTGGACGGCGTGCTGCTCCTGGTCGACGCCAGCGAAGGGCCCCTTCCGCAGACCCGCTTCGTGCTGCGCAAGGCGCTCGAGGCTCGGCTCCCGGCGATCCTCGTCGTGAACAAGGTCGACCGACCGGACGCGCGCGTCGCCGAGGTCGTCGACGAGGTCTACGCGCTCTTCCTCGACCTGGACGCGGACGAGAGCCAGATCGAGTTCCCGATCGTGTACGCGAACGCCAGGGCCGGGCACGCCGGGCTCGAGGCGGATTCGCTGGCCCCGGATCTCGAGCCGCTCTTCGGCGCCCTCCTCGAGAGCATCCCGGCCCCCGCGTACTCGGAGGGCCACCCGCTGCAGGCGCACGTGACCAACCTCGACGCCTCCCCGTACGTCGGGCGGCTCGCGCTCTGCCGCGTCCGCGAGGGAACGATCCGGCAGGGACAGCAGGTCGCCTGGTGCCGCGCCGACGGGAGCGTCGAGCGCGTGAAGGTCACGGAGCTCTACGTCACGGAGGCACTCGACCGCGTCGAGGCTGCCGAGGCGGGCGCCGGCGAGCTGATCGCGGTGGCGGGAATCGCGGATGTGACGATCGGCGAGACGCTCGCCGACCCGGACGACCCGCGCCCCCTTCCGGTCATCGGAGTCGACGAGCCGAGTCTGGCGATGACGATCGGGATCAACACGTCGCCGCTCTCGGGCCAGGACGGAGACCGCCTGACGGCGACCATGGTCAAGGCGCGGCTCGACCAGGAGCTCGTCGGCAACGTGTCGTTGCGCGTGCTGCCCACGGAACGGCCTGACGCCTGGGAGGTGCAGGGCCGCGGCGAGCTTCAGCTCGCCGTCCTCGTCGAGCTGATGCGCCGCGAAGGCTTCGAGCTCACGGTCGGCAAGCCGCAGGTCGTCACTCGGGACGTAGACGGCAAGCTGCACGAGCCCGTCGAACGCCTGGCGATCGACGCGCCGGAGGAGTACGTCGGTGTGATCACGCAGCTCCTCGCTCTCCGCAAGGGCAGGCTGGAGCACATGGTCAATCACGGCACGGGCTGGGTGCGGATGGAGTACCTGGTGCCGGCGCGCGGCCTGATCGGGTTCCGGACGGAGTTCCTCACCGAGACGCGCGGAACGGGCATTCTCCACCACGTCTTCGACGGGTACGAGCCCTGGCACGGCGAGCTTCGCATGCGGCCCACGGGCAGCCTGGTCGCCGATCGCCGCGGCGCGGTTACGAGCTTCGCGCTCCTCAACCTCCAGGAGCGCGGGCAGCTTTTCCTGGCCCCCGGCGCCGAGGTCTACGAGGGGATGATCGTGGGCGAGAACGCGCGTGCCGAGGATCTCGACGTCAACCCGACGAAGGAGAAGAAGCTGACGAACATCCGCTCCTCCACTGCCGATGAGCTCGTCCGTCTCATCCCGCCCCGGCCCCTCTCGCTGGAGCAGGCGCTCGAGCTGATCCGCGACGACGAGTGCGTCGAGGTGACGCCGAACCACGTCCGCCTGCGCAAGGTCGAGCTCTCGGGGCAGAAGCGCCAGACCGCAGCCTCACGGAAGGCTCGCGGCCTGACCGTGGCCTAGCTACTTCGCCTTGGGCGGGAAGGTGCGGGCGTAGGCGACCGCCTGCCCGACCAGCCCGGCCAGCGAGTCGCCGTCGAGCCCGGCCTGTGCGACGAACACCATCCCGGTCATCGGCCTGCCGGTGAAGTCCATCTGCCGGACGTGCGGCAGATCGAGGGCGGAGTCAGCGCCCTCGGGTCCCGAGCCGCAGCATCAGATCGTCCTTCACGATCCCGCACGCCATGTTCCCGTGAAGCATGAACGCGAGCCCGCCGAACATCTTGCGCTCGCTGAGCCCGTCCTCGTCGGCGAGCAAGGCGCGAACGCGGTCGGCCAGTTGCTCGTCGTAGGCCATCTCGGAGTCTTACCGTACGTCCTTAGCCGCGTGGGAGCGCGAGCGTGACCACTCCGCCTCCGCCCGGCTCGTTCGCGGCCCGCACGCTGCCGCCGTGCGCCCGCGCGATGGCGTCCACGATGGCCAGGCCGAGCCCGGAGGCGCCGTCGCCACGCGCCTCTCCTTCGCGCGTGAAACGCTCGAAGGCAACGGGCAGAACGTCTGGCGCGAAGCCGTCGCCCTCGTCGGCGACGTGCAGCTCGACGCTCCCGTCGCGCGCGTCCGCCCCCAGACGCACCGTTCCGGCTCCGTGTCGAAGTGCGTTGTCGACGAGATTGCCGAGCGCCTGCTCGAGCCGCAGGGGGTCGCCGGGGAACGAGACCGTGCCAGCCTGCACCTCGAGTGCGCGGCCCTCGGCAGCCGCCCTCTGGTCGAAGCGGCGGGCGACCGCCTCGAGGAGCTCGCGTGCGGAAATCGTCGCGGTGCGCAGCGGCAGTCGCCCCTCGTCGAGGCGTGCCAGGATCAGCAAGTCCTCGGCGAGCCGCGTGAGCCGGTCGACCTCGTCCCGGGCCGACCGGAGGGCGTCCTCGAGCTCGCCCGGCGTGCGCTTGTGGCGAAGGGCCAGCTCGAGCTCCGTCTGGAGCAGCGCGAGCGGAGTCCGGAGCTCGTGGCTCGCGTCGGCGACGAAGCGCCGCTCGCGGGTCAGGCTCTCCTGGAGCCGGCCGAGCATGTCGTTGAGCGTCTCGCCAAGCCGGTAGATCTCATCACGCGCGCGCGGGAGCGGGAGGCGCCGGCCGGCCGCGTCCCCCGTGATCTCGGCGGCCTCACGGCGCATCGACTCGACCGGCCTCAGGGCCGCCGCCGCAAGGAAATAGCCGGCGCCGGACGCAAGGAGCAGGGCGAGCGGCCCGACGACGAGGAGCTGGGCGAGCAGCTCGTCGAGCGCCTCGTCCCGATCCTCGAGCGACGCGCCGACGACGAGGGTGGGAGTCACGAGCAGGCGCATCGGCTCGCCGTCGATCTCACGCGTGAGGAAGAAGGAGCCGTCCTGCGCGCGCGCCGCCTCCTCGGGGGTCACGAGCGCAGCGTCGAGCCCGGGCGACGAGGCCGTCGGCGAGCCGTCCGGACCGAGCCTCTGGGCCACTGCCTCGTCGTCGCCCGCGCTGAGCCCGCCGCCGCTCGCGAGCGCCTGCGCCCGCAGCTGGAGGCTCTCGTCGAGCTGCTCGGAGAGCGCGTCGCCCAGGCGCACGTAGAGCAGCGCCCCGATCGCGACCAGCACGACGGCCATCGCCAGCACAAAGGCGAGCGTCAGGCGGACACGGACCGACAGGCGGCTCACGAATCGTCCCGCAGCCGGTAACCGACCCCACGGACGGTCTCGATCGACGCGCGCCCGAAGGGCCGGTCGACCTTGTCGCGGAGGTAGCGGACGTAGACGTCGATGACGTTCGAGCGGTTCTCGTAGCCATAGTCCCAGGCGTGCTCGAGCAGCTGGTAGCGGGAGAGCACGTCACCCGGTCGCCGCATGAAGGCCTCGAGGAGCGCGAACTCCTTCGCTGAGAGGCTTACCTCGACCTCTCCACGCCACGCCCGGCGCGTGGCCGGGTCAAGGCGCAGGTCGCCGACCTCGAGCACGGCCGGCCGCTCGCCGGCGCCTCGACGGACGAGGGCGCGGAGCCGCGCGAGCAGCTCCGCGAAGGAGAACGGCTTCGGCAGGTAGTCGTCCGCGCCGGCGTCGAGGCCGGCGACGCGGTCCTCGACCCCGTCGCGGGCGGTGAGCATGAGGACGGGCGCCCAGACGCCGCCCTCGCGCAGCTGCCGGCAGACCTCGATGCCGTCGAGGCCCGGAAGCATCAGGTCCAGCACCACGGCGTCGTACTCGGCCGCGCGCGCCATCCAGATCGCGTCGTCGCCGGTACGGGCGAGGTCGACCGCGTGTCCCTCCTCCTGGAGGCCGCGGCGCAGCAGGCTCGCCATCTTCAGCTCGTCTTCGACGACCAGGATCCGCATCGCCGCTCACATTGTCCCTCCGAAGATGAGAGTCGGATGAGAGCCGCTCTCACGGCCGTCTCATGCGGCCTCCGTACGGTGCCTCCAGGATCGACAAGGGAGGTTCGGCATGACCCGCAAGTTCGCTCTGATCGCAGTCGTCGTCATCGCCGTCGGCGCGGTCTCCGCAGGGATCGCCATCGCCGCCGGTGCAGGCGGAGAGGAGGCGCCGCTCACAGGCTCGGCACTCGAGCGCGCGACGGACGCAGCCCTCGCACACACCGGCGGCGGGACGGTCACGGAGACCGAGGTCGGCGACGACGGTGCCGCCTATAGCGTGGAGATCCGCCTCGCCGACGGCAGCCAGGTCGAGGTCAACCTGGACGAGAACTTCAAGGTGATCGGCTCGGACCCGGACGATGATGGCGCCGGCGACGACGAAGGCCCCGGGGACGACGACTGACGATGCGCGCGTCCCTCTGCTGCCTCGCTGCTCTTCCGCTCCTCGTCGTCGCCGCCTGCGGCGGCGGGGACGCGGATGAGCCTGCCCAGGCCACGTCCTCGGCGGCATCTGCGGAAGCGTCGGCCCCGCCGCTTCCGCAGAAGGACGAGCCGTTCGAGCTCGATCCGGCCAATTTCGTGGACACGATCGACAACCCCTACTGGCCCATGACGCCCGGGTCGAGGTGGGTGTACCGCGAGACGGACGCGGAGGGGACGGTGCAGCGGGTGGTGGTCACGGTCACCGACCAGACGAAGGTGATCGAGGGCATCCCGGCCACGGTCGTGCGCGACACGGTGTCCGAGGGCGGAGAGGTCGTCGAGGACACGTTCGACTGGTACGCGCAGGACAAGTGGGGGAACATCTGGTACCTCGGCGAGGCCACCAAGGAGTACGACGGCGCCAAGGTCAGCACCGAGGGCTCCTGGGAGGCCGGAGTCGACGGCGCCCTCGCCGGCGTCGTCGTCCCCGCGCAGCCGGAGCCCGGGCTCGCATACCGGCAGGAGTTCTACGCCGGCGAAGCGGAGGACGAAGCCGTGGTCCTGAGCGTGGACGAGAAGGCGGAAGTGCCCCAGGGCTCGTACGAGGACGTGCTCATGACGAAGGATCTCAACCCGCTCGAGCCCGACCTCGTCGAGCACAAGTTCTACGCGCAGGGCGTGGGCCCGGTCCTGGCGATCACGGTGTCCGGCGGCGCGAGCCGCGAGGAGCTCGTCAGCTTCGTCAGCGGGTGACGGCCTTGCGGTAGCGCCAGACCGAGAGCACGCCGAAGACGGCGATGATCCCGAAGGACCAGAGGACCGCTAGCCAGACGTCGTTGCCCGCGGGTGTGTCGACGAAGAGCGCGCGCGTTGCGTCGACCATCGTCGTGAACGGGTTGTGTTCCGCGATGGGCTGGAGCCAGTCGGGCATCGTGTCCACCGGGACGAATGCGGACGACACGAACGTGACCGGGAAGAGGATGGTGAAGCCGAACGCGTTCGCGGCTTCCGGGGACGACGCAGTCAGCCCGATGAAGGCGAACACCCAGGAGAAGGCGTAGCCGATCAGGAGCAGGAGCAGGATGCCGGCGAAAATCTCGGGGACGCCGGTGGCGAAGCGAAAGCCGACGATGAAGCCGACCGTGAACATGACGACGAGCTGGATGACGTTCGTGCCGACGTCGGCGAGGATCCGGCCCGCCAGCACGGCGGGGCCCCACATGGGGAGCGAGCGGAAGCGGTCGATCAGCCCCTTCTTCAGGTCCTCCGCCAGGCCGAGCGCGGTGACGAAGCCGCCGAAGACCATCGACTGGACCATGATCCCGGGTATCAGGAAGTCGACGTAGTCGAGCCCCGGCGTCGCGATTGCGCCCCCGAAGACGTAGACGAACAGGAGCACGAACATGACCGGCTGGACGGTGAAGCCGACCAGCAGGTCGGGCTGGCGCCGGATGCGCGAGCAGGCTCCGCTTGGCCAGGATGGCCGTGTCCGAAAAGGCGTAGGCGAAGCCGGTCACCCGACCGCCGCCTCGACCGCCGGCTGCTCGTTTCCGTTTCGTCGCTCGGCCTCGCGCAGCGTGCCCGGTGAGCTTGAGGAAGACGTCGTCGAGGGTGGGGCGGCGCACGGCGATGTCGTCGATGCCGACGCCCGCCTCGTCGAGCCGCCTGACGGCGTCCGCGATCGCCCCCTGGCGCGAGCGGAGGGGAACGCTCAGAAGCCCGTCGACGCAGGCGGGCTCCTCCTCGGAGATCGGCCTGAGCGCCGAGATCGCCTGGTCGCGGGTACCGCCGTCGCCGAGCTGGATCTCCAGCCGCTCGCCGCCGACCTGCCCCTTGAGCTCGTCCGGTGTGCCCTCGGCGATCACGACGCCGTGGTCGATGACCGCGATCCGTTCGGCGAGCCGGTCTGCCTCGTCCAGGTACTGCGTGGTCAGGAGCACCGTCGTGCCCTGGTCGACGAGAGCCTCGATGGCCTCCCAGAGCGCCATCCGGCTCGGCAGGTCGAGGCCGGTGGTCGGCTCGTCGAGGAAGAGGATGGGAGGCCGCGCGACGAGGGCGGCGGCGAGGTCGAGGCGGCGCCGCATGCCGCCCGAGTACGTGCGTACGAGCCGCTCGCTCGCGTCCTCGAGGCCGAAGTCGACCAGTAGTTCCCGCGAACGCTCGCGCGAGGCGTGGCGACCCATGTGGTACAGGCGTCCGACGAGCTCGAGGTTCTCGAAGCCGTTCAGGTTCTCGTCCACGGCGGCGTACTGCCCGGCGAGGCCGATGCTCTTGCGTACCTCTCCCGGCCGGTCGCGGACGTCGAATCCTGCGACGCGCGCCGTGCCCGCGTCCGGGAGGATCAACGTCGTGAGGATGCGGACGGCCGTCGTCTTGCCGGCGCCGTTCGGGCCGAGGAGGCCGAAGACGCTGCCGGTCTCCGCCTGGAGGTCGACCCCGCACAGGGCCTTCACGTCGCCGTAGCTCTTCGCGAGCCCCTGCGTCTCGACTGCGGCTTCCCCCCGCATGCCCCTCACGCTACCGAACCTGCGGTCGGTGATGTCAGAGCGGACGGATCTCGTTGGCGATCGCCGAGATCTTCACCGCGTACTTCTGTCCAAGGAGAAACGGCCCCTTTCGCCCATGCGGCCATTGAACTCAGACACGCCACGCCGTAGCATCCGCCACTAACCCAGCCGAGCTGCAGCGTCGCCACAGGCGAGTCCGACGCGCCGAGCACATGGGAAATCCGGGATTCCCCCCGACTGAGGAGGACCGACAATGAACCATGGAATCGATGTCCACGGTGACAAGGGAGCGGTCGACTGGGAGCGCGTCCGCGGCTTCGGTGTCTCGTTCGCCTGGGTCAAGGCGACCGAGGGCAAGACTTTCGACGACGAGCGCTTCACCCACAACCGTCGAGCCGCGAAAGCCGCCGGGATCCGGGTCGGGGCCTATCACTACGCCCGACCCGATAACAACACCCCGCGCGAAGAGGCCGAGCACTTCCTTCGCGTTGCGAAGCCGGTCGCCGGCGAACTCCTTCCTGCCCTCGACTTCGAGGAACCCAAGGCCCGCGGGCTCGCACCCTCCACGCTTGTCCGCTGGGCGGATGACTGGCTCGAGATCGTGGAGGCCGCGATTGGAGCCCGCCCGGTCTTCTACTCGTTCCCGTCTTACATCTCTTCCGAGATGGGTGGAGGCGGGCTCGCGCTCGACGAGGGTCCCCTCTGGTTGGCAAGCTTCGGGCCGAACAATGGCGAGGTCCATTCGGTCTCCCCGGTCGGCGTCTTCCAGAAGATCGCGACGCACCAGTTCACGTCCAAGGGCCGCGTCCCCGGTGTCCGCGGCAACTGCGATCGCAACACCCTCCTCGACTCGAGCCTCGACAAGATCACCTATCAAGGCCCCGCGTCGAAGGTGAAATTCGAGCTCTGGGATGACGAGCGCAAGCTCGCCGAGTCTCAGAGCGTTGTCGCCGGCGGCGCTGAAGAGGCAGATCGCTACCGGCGGTTCGTCGCCTTCCGATCTGCCCTCGCTCTCCGTCAACTTCGCGGCGAAAAGGCGCTCGGCACGATTTCAATCAAGCGCAGATCGATCTAGCCCTCCCAGTTCTTGAGATCAGCCGTCGAGCGGCGTGAAGTCCATGATCCAGTTCGTCTCCCAGGTCTCGCCGTCGTCCTCCGAGAAGGCCTGCTCCCACCGCGGGGTCGGAGTCGTGATCCCCGACCAGATGAACCGCATGCGGATGGGCCTTCCCTCGAAGGTGTCGTCGCCCTCGAAGATGCCGACGTCGCCCGAGAAGGAGCCGAACACAGGCGCGTCGAGGAGACCGGGTCGCCGGGTGTCCGCCCAGTAGATCGCCCACTGATCCTTCTGCGGGTCGTAGAAGCGGAAGGACATGCCGATGAAGCCGCCGTCGTGGTCCGTGCGGAACTCGTCCTCGTTCCCGAGCCCGTCGAGCAGCGGGCGGGCGATGCTCAACGCCTCGAATTCGACCCACTCGGTCGAGCCCTGCGAGCCGCTCCTTCAGCACACGGTTGTGCACCTTCCAGCTGCCCATCCAGAAGTCGAAATCCCGCGCCCCGTTTCTGGTCTTGGTCGCGTTCATGATCAGGCCTCCCAACGTCGATTCCATGCCGCCACCCTAACGGCCAAATAGGGCGGTTTCCGCCCTCTATTTCTGCGACACTGGACGCATGGGCTCGCCGACCTCCAACCTCCTCGAGCTCCTCGAGCTGCTCCAGGCCCGCCCGGTCGTGACCGGGCGGGAGATCGCCGAACGCCTCGGCGTCGACACGCGCACGGTGCGCCGGTACCTGACCGTTCTCCAAGAGCTGGGGATCCCGATCGAGGGCCAGCGCGGGGTCGGCGGCGGCTACCGGATGCGCCCTGGCTACCGGCTGCCGCCGCTCATGCTCGGAAACGACGAGGCGGTGGTCGTCGTGCTCGGCCTCCTCGCCGCGCGGCGGCTCGGGCTGGACACCGCGAGCGGGGCGGCCGAGGGGGCGCTGGAGAAGATCCACCGCGTCCTGCCGGCCGATCTCCGCCGCCAGGTTGAGGCGCTCGAGCGAACGCTCGGGTTCACTGCCGGCCCCACCTCCGGTGCACCGGTCCCGGGCGAGACCGTCCTCATGCTCGCCGACGCCGTCCGCCGCGGGCGGCGCGTGCGGCTGACCTACCGCTCCTACACCGGCGAGACCTCGCGGCGCGACCTGAGCCCGTTCGGGCTCGTCGTCCACGCGGGCCGCTGGTATCTCGCCGCTCACGACCATGACCGCGAGGCCCTTCGTACGTTCCGCATCGACCGGATGACGCGCGTCACGGTGGGCGAGGCCGACGCGGAAGCTCCTCCCGAGGGCTTCGACGCCGTCGCGCACGTCTCGGCCTCGCTGGCCCGCGTGCCGTGGACGTGGGAGGTCGAGGTGGTGCTCGACCTCTCGCTCGAGCGGGCCGCCGACCGGGTCCCCGCGACCCTCGCCGAGCTCAGCCAGCTCGACGGCCGGACGCTCCTGCGCATGCGCGTCGAGTCGCTCGACTGGACTGCGAGCCTGCTGGCCGGACTCGGCTGCGGGTTCGCGATCCGCGCGCCCGACGAGCTCCGTGCGAGCGTGCGCGACCTCGGCGCCCGCCTCGCTGCCGCGGCCGCCTAGCCGCCGAATCCGGACAGGCTTCAGCGGCATGTCCGAATGTGTCTCGTCTCGGCCTGCTCGTCCTGATATCCCTCCCGGCATGGAAGCGTTCTCCGCGGTTGCGACGACGGGGATCTACTGCCGCCCCGAGTGCCCGGCGAAGCCGCTGCCACAGCACGTGACGAAGTACCGGCTCGCGGCCGCCGCCGAGGCTGCCGGATACCGCGCGTGTCTCCGCTGTCGGCCCTACCGCTCGCCAGACGCGCTCGACTGGTCGGCGCCCGAGCTCGTCTGCCGCGGCGTCCAGCTGATTCTCGGCGGCGCCCTCGATGGCGGGACGGAGGCAGAGCTCGGCGCCCGCCTCGGCGTCTCGGCGCGCCATCTGCGCCGGCTCTTCTCCGCCCACCTCGGCGTCACGCCGGACGGCCTTGCGCGCTCGGCGCGCACCCACTTCGCGCGCCGGCTCCTGGACGAGACCGACCTGAGCGTCAGCGAGGTCGCGTTCGCCGCCGGCTTCGGGAGCGTGCGCCAGTTCAACCGCGCCTGCCGCGACGTCTTTCGCATGCCGCCGCGGGAGCTCCGCGCACGCCGGCGGAAGAGCGACCCGCTGGCAGCCGAGAACGGCCTCACTCTGCGCGTGCCGTTCGACGGCGCCCTCGACTGGTGCTCGCTTCTCGGCTACTTCGAGGCACGGGCGATTCCGGGTGTGGAGAGCGTCTCGGGCGAGACGTACAGGCGAACGATCGTCGCCGGCGGAGAGCCCGGCGTCCTCGAGCTCATGCCGGGCGGCGACGACCACCTGCTCCTGCGCGTCCACCTCGCGCACTGGGACGAGCTCATGCACGTCGTCTCGCGTGCGCGCCGGATCGCGAACCTCGACGCCGACATGGCGGAGCCTGCGGCACAGCTCGGCGTCGATCCCGTGGTCGGCCCGCTCCTGCGGAAGCGGCCGGGCCTGCGAGTGCCCGGGACGTGGGATCCGTACGAGACGGGCGTGCGGGCCATCCTCGGCCAGCAGGTCAGCGTCGCCGGCGCAAACACGCTTGCAGGCCGCCTCGTCGAGCGGCTCGGGACGCCGGTGCCGTTCGACCGCTTCGGCCTGACCCGCCTGTTCCCGTCGCCGCCCACCCTGGCCGAAGCCGACCTCTCCGAGCTCGGCCTGACGGGCTCGAGGGCCGCCGCTGTCCGCTCCTTCGCGCGCGCGGTCGCGGAGGACGAGATCCGGCTCGACCGCAGCGTCGGGCTCGACCGCCTCGTCGACTCGATCCAGGCGGTCGACGGGCTCGGCCCGTGGACGGCGCACTACATCGCCCTGCGCATCGGCGAGCGCGATGCCTGGCCGGCGACCGATCTCGGCCTCCGCCGCGCGCTGGGCGCGCACGCGCCAACCGTCGCCGAGCATTGGCGCCCGTGGCGGGCGCTCGCGGCGACGCACCTGTGGCTGGCCGACTCCGGCGAGCGCCGGGCCGCGTAGCTCTCTACGCGGAGGCCCGGTGGATCAGCCGGGTCGGGCAGACGACGAACTCGTCGTCGACGCTCGCGTCGTCGATGCGGCGCAGGAGGAGCTCCGCCATGGCCTCGGTCATCACCTCGAGGGGCTGGCGCACCGTCGTGAGCGGCGGGTTCGTCGAGGCGGCGTCGTCGACGTCGTCGAAGCCGATCACGGCGACGTCGTCGGGCACGCGGCGTCCCAGTGCCTGGAGCGTCTCGAGCGCGCCGATCGCCATCGGGTCGTTGGCAACGAAGACGCCGTCGAGCGCAGGGTGGCGGCGCAGCAGTGCCTTCATCGCGCGCGCGCCGGCCTCCTTGCTGAAGTCGCCGTGCTCGACGAGGCCCTTCCGGAGCCGCTGGCCGGAGTCGCGGAGCGCGTCGGTGTAGCCCTCGAAGCGGTCGACTCCCACTGTCATGTCCAGGGGCCCGGTGATGGTGCCGACCTTGCTTCGGCCCGCGGAGAGCAGGTGCGAGGTCGCGGCCCTGGCGCCCCCGCGGTTGTCGGCGTCCACGTAGGGGAGGCGCTCGCCGGGGCGAGGCCGGCCGCTCAGCACGGTGGGAACTCCGGCCTCCGTGAGCGCGCGCGGGAGCGGGTCGTCACCGTGGAGCGACATGAGAATGACGCCGTCGACATGGCCGTGCCTGATGTACCGCTCGACCTTCACGTGCTCGCGCTCGCCGCGAGCGAGCAGGAGGAGAAGCTGGAGCTCCGTGTCGGCGATCGCCGACGAGATCCCCTGCATGATCGAGGGAAAGAACGGGTCGGAGAAGACGCGGCTCTCGGACTCCGAGACGACGAGGGCGATCGTGTCCGTGCGCTTGGTGACCAGGCTCCGGGCCGCGCGGTTGGGAACGTAGCCGAGGCGCGCGATCGCCTTCTCGACCGCTTTCCTCGTGTCGGGCCGCACCTTGGGCGAGCGGTTGACGACGCGGGAAACCGTGGCCGTCGAGACCGCCGCGAGCCGGGCGACCTCCTCGAGCGTGGGGGCCGGTCGGCGCACACCACGATCTCCGGAATTCGTCTTTACATCCTGAGACACGATGTGTATTGTAAGCGCTTCCACGAATGAAAGCGCTTACATGTCATTCGTCCCGGTACGTCGGCCGAGCCAGAAAGGCTCATCAGCGGATTCTGAGGAGGTCCTGATGCCGAGCCCACGCAGACTGTTCCGCCTACTTCCAAGTGTTCTTGTCCTGCTCGCCATGGTCGCCCTGCTGCTCGTCGGCTGCGGCGGTGACGGCGACGAGGCGTCGGACGCGGACGCGGCCGGAACCGGCGGCGGCAGCGAGAGCGCAGAACCGGTCACCCTGTCGGTCGGCCTGTTCGGCACGTTCGGCTACAAGGAAGCCGGCCTGTACGACGAGTACATGGAGCTGAACCCGCACGTCACGATCGAGGAGACCAGCATCGAGTTCGAGCAGGACTACTACCAGGCGCTGCAAACACATCTGGCCGGCGGTGCCGGTCTTTCCGACATTCAGGGCATCGAGGTCGCGCGCATCGCCGAGGTGACGCAGAACCAGGCCGACAAGTGGGTCGACCTGAACGAGTTCGGCGCCGAGGACCTTGCCGACACCTTCTTCCCCTGGAAGTGGGAGGCGGGTCGCACGGCCGACGGAGCGACGCTCGGCCTCGGGACGGACACCGGCCCGCAGGCGATCTGCTACCGCACCGACCTCTTCGAGCAGGCGGGCCTGCCGACCGACCGCGACGAGCTGTCGGCCCTCTGGGAGGACTGGGACGACTTCATCGCGAGCGGCGAGCAGTACATGGCCAACGCGCCCAAGGGCTCGTCGTTCATCGACAGCGCCTCGGGCCTCTACAACGCGATCATCGGCCAGTCCGAGCTGCAGTACTACGACGAGGCAGGCGAACCGATCTACGACTCGAACCCGGTCGTCAAGGACGCCTATGACATCTCCGTCACGGCGATCCAGGCCGGCCTGACGGCGAAGCTCGAGCAGTTCGACCAGGCCTGGAACCAGGCGTTCGCCAACGGCGCCTTCGCCACCATCTCCTGTCCCGCATGGATGATCGGCTACATCAAGGGCCAGGCCGGCGATGGCGGCGCAGGCAAGTGGGACGTCGCCAGCATCCCCGGCGACGGCGGCAACTGGGGCGGCTCCTACCTTTCCATCCCGGCCGCCAGCGAGAACCAGGAGGAGGCGTACAAGCTGGCCCAGTGGCTGACCGCCCCCGAGCAGCAGGTCAAGATGTGGACGAACGGGCAGCACTTCCCGTCCAGCTCGGTCGCCGCGGCGGACGGCTCCGTGGCGGCGGCGTCCGACGACTACTTCTCGGGCGCTCCGATCGGCGAGATCTTCAAGGAGTCCGCCGACGACCTCCCGATCGCCCACCTCGGCCCGAAGGACGGCGTCGTCAAGGACTCGATCTCCCAGGCGCTCAACCGCGTCGACCAGCAGGGTGAGGACCCCGAAGCGTCGTGGGAGCAGGCCATGGAAGAGATCGCGAACGCGATCCAGTGATCCGGACGGCGTCCTCGTAGCATCATCTCCTCAAGCGCCGGCGGCTCCGTATCCCTTGCGGAGCCGCCGGCGGCCCCCGCGACCATGAGGCTCCCCCCGCGACCATGAGGCTCAAGGCACAGATGGCGGCAACGGACCAGGCCGGCTCGCTCGCGGCCGAGGCTCCGAGAGGCCCGCGGCCGCGCAGCGCCTGGCGCACGCGGCTGACGAAGCTCGACACGAAGGTCTCGCCGTACCTCTACATCTCGCCGTTCTTCCTGCTCTTCGCCGGCTTCGGGCTGTTCCCGCTCGCCTACACGGCGTGGATCTCGCTGTTCAGCGTGAACCTCCAGAACGTGGACGAGCGGACCTGGGTCGGCTTTGACAACTACACCCGGCTGTTTCACGACGACCAGTTCTGGAACGCGGTCCAGAACACGATCACGATCGGGCTCATCTCGACCGTGCCCCAGCTCCTGATCGCGCTCGGGCTCGCCCACCTGCTCCACTGCAAGCTTCGCGGCTCGACGTTCTTCCGCGTCTCGTTGCTGATTCCCTACGCGACGTCGGTGGCTGCGGCGACGATCGTCTTCGCGATGCTCTTCGGCCGGGACTTCGGCCTTATCAACTGGTTCCTCGGGGTCTTCGGCGTCGACAACATCGACTGGGAGAACGGCAAGTGGTCGTCGCAGATCGCCATCTCCACGATCGTCACCTGGAGGTGGACGGGCTACAACGCGCTCATCTACCTGGCCGCCATGCAGGCGATCCCGAAGGATCTCTACGAGGCGGCCGAGGTCGACGGCGCGAGCCGCTGGCAGCAGCTGCGCCACGTGACGATCCCCGGCATCAAGCCGACGATCATCTTCACGGTCATCATCTCGACGATCGGCGCGACGCAGCTCTTCGGCGAGCCGCTGCTCTTCGGCGGCGCCGGCGGCTATCGGGGCGGCGCCGACCACCAGTACCAGACGCTCGGACTGCTCCTCTACGAGCAGGGCTGGTTCAACTTCCAGCTCGGCCGGGCCGCGGCGACGGCCTGGACGATGTTCCTGATCATCATGGTCGCGGTCGCCGTGAACGCGCTCCTGGCCTCGAAGGGCCGCAGCGTCTTCACGATCGGCCGGCGCAGGAGGGCGGCGTGACCACGGCGCCCGCACCCGCGCCCACGGTCGCCCGCAAGAGGTTCGAGCTGAAGCGCGTCGGCGACCGCCGCGCGGGGCCGTTCACGTACGCGGCCCTGATCGTGACCACGATTCTCGCGGTCATTCCGCTCTACTGGACGGTCGTGGCGGCGTCCCGCACGAACGCGGACATCGCCAAGACGCCCCCGCCGCTCACGCCGGGCGACAACCTCTGGTCCAACATCCGTTCGGCGCTCGACCAGGTCGACATGGTCAAGGCGCTGCTCAACTCGCTCGTCGTGTCGGGCTCGATCGCCCTCGGCACGGTCTTCTTCTGCACGCTCGCCGGGTTCGCGTTCGCCAAGCTGCGCTTCCGCGGGAGCAACGCGCTTCTCGTGATCATCCTTGCGACGATCATGGTGCCGGCCCAGCTCGGCGTCGTCCCGCTCTTCATCCTCATCGCGGAGATCGGCTGGGTGAACCAGCTCCAGGCGGTCATCCTCCCGACCCTGGTGAGCGCCTTCGGCGTCGTCTTCATGCGCCAGTACCTGATCCGGGCGCTGCCGACGGAGATCATCGAGGCCGCGGTCGTCGACGGCGCCTCGACGTTTCGCATCTTCTGGTCGATCGTCCTGCCCGCCGCCCGGCCGGCCATGGCGGTGCTGGGGATGCTCACGTTCCTGATGGCCTGGAACGACTTCTTCTGGCCGATCATCGCCCTCTCGAGCCAGAACCCGACCGTGCAGGTCGCGCTCAACAGCCTCGGGCAGGGCTACGTCCCCGACCGCTCGATCATTCTCGCGGGCACCCTCGTCGGCACCGTTCCCGTGCTGATCGTCTTCGCCCTGCTCGGCAAGCACATCGTCGGCGGGATCATGGAAGGGGCGGTGAAGGGATGAGCACTTCCTTCCCTGCGGGGTTCGTGTGGGGCGCCGCCACGGCCTCGTACCAGGTCGAGGGCGCGAGCGACGAGGACGGCAAGGGCCCGAGCATCTGGGACCGCTTCTCGCATACGCCGGGACGCGTCACGAACGGCGAGACGGGCGACGTGGCCTGCGATCACTACCACCGCTACCGCGAGGACGTGGCGCTCATGGCCGAGCTGGGCCTCGGCGCCTATCGCTTTTCGATCGCCTGGTCGCGCGTGCTCCCGGAGGGCACCGGCCGGGTCAACGAGGCCGGCCTGGACTTCTACGACCGCCTCGTCGACGAGCTGCTCGCGCACGGGATCGAGCCGTACGCGACGCTCTACCACTGGGATCTCCCGCAGGCGCTCGAGGATGCCGGCGGCTGGCCCGAGCGCTCCATCGTCGAGGCGTTCGCCGAGTACGCGACCGTAGTCGCCGCCCGGCTCGGCGACCGCGTCCGGCACATCGCGACGATGAACGAGCCCTACGTCGTCGCGGACCACGGGTACCGGATCGGGACGCACGCTCCCGGCCGCGTGGATCAGGACGCCGCGCTCGCCGCGTCACACCACCTGCTGGTCGCCCACGGCCGGGCCGTGCAGGCGATCCGCGCGACTGCTCCGGACGTGGAGGTCGGCATCGTCCTCAACTTCCACCCGGCGCACCCGGCCACCCCGCACCCGCTCGACCAGGAGGCGGCGATGCGGGCCCACGACCAGGTGAACCGCTGGTTCCTCGACCCGGTGGCCGGCCGCGGCTACCCGGAGGACACCGTGCACGCCTGGGGCTGGCGGCGTGACGAGGTGCTCGACGGCGACCTGGAGCTGATCGCGACGCCGATCGACTTCCTCGGCGTGAACTACTACTGCCGCCACGTCTTCCGCTCGCCGGTCCTGCCGCCGCTCCCGCCGGGCCCGCCGGAGGAGCTGACGGAGATGGGCTGGGAGGTCTACCCCGAGGGGCTGGTCGAGGTGCTCGAGTTTGTCGCCTCGCGCACGGGAGACCTGCCCCTGTACGTGACCGAGAACGGCGCCGCCTACCCGCTCAACGGCGACCCCACGAGCGATCCCGAGCGC
This sequence comes from uncultured Actinomycetes bacterium, assembly GCA_963784175.1. Classification (GTDB taxonomy): domain Bacteria; phylum Actinomycetota; class Thermoleophilia; order Gaiellales; family Gaiellaceae; genus JAIBJN01. The sequence continues at coordinate 116,499 of CAWAQJ010000013.1, forward strand.
GTGAGCTTCCTCCAGCGCCACTTCGCCGCTGCGCATGCCGCCCTCCAGGCCGGGATCCCGCTCCGCGGCTACTTCGTCTGGTCGCTGCTCGACAACTTCGAGTGGGCCCACGGCTACGGGCACCGCTTCGGGATCGTCCACGTCGACTTCTCGACGCTCGAGCGCCGCGTGCGCGACAGCGGGCGGTTCCTCGCGACGGTCGCGCGCGAAGGCCGACTACCGTAGGCGCGAGCCCACGAGAGGAGGCCGGCGATGCACACGCACATTCGGGCGGGCGAGCTACAGCCCAGCCCGGGAGGGACGATCACGTTCGAGGGCGAGCCGCATGCCTCCGGCGTGTCGTTCTTCCTCGTCAACAGCCGGCCCGGCGGCGGGCCGGACCTGCACCGGCACCCCTACTCGGAGACCTGGATCGTCCGCGGCGGGCGGGCGTTGTTCACCGCGGACGGGGAGGAGCTCGAGGCCGGGCCCGGCGACATCATCGTCGTCTCCACCGACACGCCGCACAAGTTCAAGAGCCTCGGTCCCGAGCGCCTCGACATCATTTGCATCCACGACTCGCCCAAGATGATCCAGGAGAACCTGGAGTAGTCCGTCAAGGGTGCGAGTAGACGAGGACGACGATCCCGCTCTCGAACCGGGATGTGTCGACGAGCTTCAGGCTGGTGAGGTCGAGCCCGTCGAACAGGCGGTCGCCCTTGCCGACGACGACCGGGAAGACCCAGAAGTGGAACTCGTCCACGAGCTGGTTCTCGACCAGGGCCTTGTCGAGCTCCCCGGTGCCGTACTTGATGATGTCGCCGCCGTCTTGGTCCTTGAGCGCTGCGACCGCTTTGGCAACGTCCCCCTCGATGAGGCTCGCGTTCCAGGTCGTCTCGGTCAGCGTTCGCGAGGCGACGTGCTTCGGCATGGAGTTGATCTTGTCCGCGTACTCGCCCGGCCTTCCGGGCCACGCTGCCGCGAAGCCCTCGTACGTGTCCCGTCCGAGCAGCAGCGCGTCCGCCGGGTCGAGCAGCTTCCCGGCGTAGGCCGTGTGCTCATCGTCCCAGTAGGGCGGGCTCCAGTCCTGCGGCCTCGAGATGACGCCGTCGAGCGTCATGAACGTCGACTCCACCAGCTTTCTCACAGCACTCTCCTTTCGCGCTTAGGTCGGTAGTCATAGCGACCCGCGCGAGCGGGCGAACTCATCGCCTCAGCCGGCGGGCGTCCTGGGCGCGTACCGGTGGTGGAGCATCAGGGCGTTGCCGTCCGGGTCCTTGAAGAACGCCATGTGGCAGACGCCCGAGTCGAGGATGTCGCCGTGGAACTCGACGCCGCGCGACTCGAGCTCGGCGCGCGCCGACGCGACGTCCTCCACCTGGAGGGCGATCGGGTGGTTGTCGGTCTGATAGGTCATGCCGAACGCCTCGGACTCGAGAATCTGGAGCGTGAGGTTGCCCGTCTCGAACTCGACGCCGGGCGACTTCCCGTACGTGACCGTGTGCGGCAGGCCGAGAACCGTCCCGTAGAACTCGATCGCCGCCTCGATGTCCTTCGTCGCGATCGAGACGAAGTCGACCCCTGTGATCAGCGGTGTCGTCGTGGCCATCTGCTCGGTCGAGAAGCTATCGGTCCCGCCCGCGCGGGATGCCCGGAGCCCGGACGAGCCGCCGCGGGTAGTCTCGCTCCCGTCGCCCCCCGAACGGAAGGAATGCCCGATGAGCGCAGAAGCGAGCGCCCCCGACACCATCGTCCTCATCCACGGCTTCTGGGTCACCCCGCGGAGCTGGGAGCACTGGATCACCCACTACGAGAGCAAGGGCTACCGCGTCATCGCGCCCGCCTATCCCGGGTTCGAGGTCGAGGTCGAGGCCCTCAACGAGGATCCCACTCCGATCGAGGAGCTGACGGTCCCCGGCGTCGTCGAGCACCTCGAGAAGATCGTCGGCGAGCTCGACAAGCCGCCGATCCTCATCGGCCACTCGGCCGGGGGGACGTTCGTCCAGCTTCTCCTCGACCACGGCTTCGGCGCCGTCGGCGTGGCGATCAACTCGGCGCCGACCGAGGGCGTCCGCGTGACCCCGCCGGCGCAGATCAAGTCGCTGTTTCCGGCCCTCAAGAACCCGGCCAACCGCCATCGCGCCGTCGGTTTCACGCACGAGCAATGGCACTACGCGTTCACGAACACGTTTAGCGAGGAGGAGTCGCGGGCGTTGTACGAGCGGTACCACATCCCGGCGTCGGGCGCGATCCTGTTCGGCATCGTGCTCGCCAACTTCCAGCCCGGCCACCAGTCCTCCTGGGTCGACTACTCCAACGACGACCGTGCGCCGCTGCTCTTCATCTCGGGGAGCGAGGACCACCTCATGCCGCCCAAGGTGCAGCAGTCGAACGCGAAGCACTACAAGTCGGACACGGTCACCGAGGTGAAGGAGTACGACGGCTACGCGCATCTCCTGCCCGCCCAGGAGGGTTGGGAGGCGATCGCCGACTACGCGCTCGAGTGGGCCGAGGCGCACGTGGTCGCGCAGACCGTGTGAGCACGGCACGCATCACCCACATAGGCGGGCCGACGACCCTGATCGAGGTCGAAGGCTGGCGGTTGCTCACGGACCCGACCTTCGACCCGCCCGGCGGGCAGTACGGCTTCGGCTGGGGCTCGAACTCGCGCAAGCTCACGGGGCCCGCGATCGCGGCGGCCGACGTGGGGCCCATCGACGCCGTGCTCCTCAGCCACGACCACCATGGCGACAACCTCGACGCCGCCGGCCGCGCGCTGCTGCCCGTCGCCGGCGCCGTCGTCACCACTACGTCGGGAGCGGAGCGTCTCGGCGGCGACGCCCAGGGTCTCGGGCCCTGGCAGGTCACGCGGCTGGAGGCGCCCGACCGACCGGCGATCGAGATCACGGCCACGCCTTGCCGGCACGGGCCGCCGCTCAGCCGCCCGGTCGCCGGCGACGTGATCGGCTTCGCGCTCCGCTGGGACGGGCAGGAGCACGGCCTTTTCTGGGTGACGGGCGACACGGTGCTCTACGGGGCCGTGCGGCGCGTGCCGGAGCGCCTGGACGTGGGGACCATGCTCCTCCACCTCGGCTGCGTCCGCTTCCACGTGACCGGACCTCTGCGCTACAGCATGACCGGCGAGGAGGCGGTGGAGCTCTGCCGCCTCGTCAAGCCGCGCACTGTGGTGCCCGTCCACTACGAAGGATGGAGCCACTTCCAGGAGGGACGCGAGCAGGTCGAGCGTGAGTTCGCTGCGGCGCCGGATCTGCAGGAGAGCGTTCGGTGGCTCCCGATCGGCGTCGGGACGGAACTCACGGTCTGAGGCCTGCGCTCGTCCCGCGAGGGCTGTAGCGTCAGGCGCGTGAGCGACGCGATCGCGACCAGCCAGGACACGTCAGCCGTCGTCTCCGCCCGAGGCGTGGTCAAGCGCTACGGGCGTACTGTCGCCCTCGCGGGGCTGGACGCCGAGATCGGCCAGGGCATCACCGGGCTGCTCGGCTCGAACGGCGCGGGCAAGACGACGTTCCTCTCTCTGATCCTGGGCCTGCGGTCGCGGGACGAAGGCGACCTGCGGGTGCTCGGCGAGGATCCCGCCTCCTCCGGTCTCCCGATGCGCGCGCACATCGGGTACGCGCCCGAGCATCACGATCTCCCCTCAGAGCTGCCCGCCGCAGACTTCGTGCGTCACCTCGCCGAGGTCCATCTCCTTCCGCGCCGCGCCGCCGTGCAGCGCGCCAACGATGCGCTCTGGCTCGTGGGGCTCGGCGAGGAGCGTTTCCGCTCGGTGGGCGCGATGTCGACCGGGCAGCGCCAGCGCGTCAAGCTCGCCGCGGCGATCGCGCACGATCCGGAGCTCGTCCTCCTCGACGAGCCGACCGACGGCCTCGACCCCGTGCAGCGGACAGAGATGCTCGACCTCATTCGCAGGGTAGGCACGGAGTTCGGGATGCACATCGTCATCTCGTCGCACCATCTCGAGGAGGTAGAACGGATCTGCGACGCGGTCGTCATCGTCGAGGGCGGCGTCGTCGCCCACTCGGGGACGCTCGCCGACCTCCGCCGCGGCCCGGAGGGCTTCCTGGTCGAGGTGGACGAGCGGGAAGAGGAGCTCGCCGCGCTCCTCCGCGAGCGCGGGCACGAGGTGACGCTCGAGAACGGCGTGCTCCTCTTTGCGGGCGCCGACGGCGACCATGACGCCGTGCGCGATGCCGTCGCCGACCTCGGCATCGGCCTGAGACGGCTCGCGCCGCGCGGGCGCACGCTCGAGGACGTCTACATGGGGACCGGGGTATGAGCACCGAGCAGGGCGCACGGCTCTTCGGGCTCGGGTACCGCGGCTACGAGGGCGCGCGCCGCGAGCCGCGCTGGGCGATGCTCACGATCGCCGTCTTCACCGTGCGGCGCGTGTTGGGGCTCGGCCGGCCCGCGCGCCACAAGGTGCTGCCGGCGATCACGCTCGCGATCGCCTACGTGCCGGCGCTCGTCTCTGTCGGCGTCGCCGTGCTGCTCGAAGATCTGCCGGTCGGCGATCTGATCAGCTACGGCGAGTACATGTTCTTCATCGGGAGCGCCCTGGCGCTGTTCTCGGCCCTGATCGCGCCGGAGGCGCTCTGCCCCGACCGGCGCTCGGGGATGCTGGGGCTCTACCTCGCCGGTCCGCTCGACCGCAATCGCTACCTCCTGGCCAAGGCGGCGGCGGTGCTCGCCGTCATGCTGCTCATCACGCTCGGGCCGCTGCTCTTCATGTTCGCCGCGTTCGTCGCAGCCGGGCACGGGCCGAGCCTGGGCGAGACCCCGGAGCTGCTCCTCCAGATCCTCATCGTGGGCGTCGTCGCAGCACTGGGCTATGCCGCCCTCTCGCTCGCGGTGTCGAGCTTCACGACCCGACGCGCTGCGGCCGCCGTAGGCGTCGTGCTCCTGCTCTTCGTGCCCGTCATCGTCGCTCGCAGCGCGATCGAGAGCACCGGCGCGTCCGATGCGCTCGACCTGCTGAGCTTCCCCTTCGTCATCTCGGAGCTCTCCTACCGGGTCTTCGACGAGTTCCACTACGAGGGAGAGCCGATCGAGGAGCTCTCGACCTCGCTCATCGCCGTCGGCGCCGCCGCGTGGATCGTCGCCGGCGCCCTGGTCTGCTGGCTTCGCTACAGGCGCACGGAGGACTACCGGTGAGCACGCGGCCGACCGTCGCAGCCGAGGAGGTCTCGAAGTGGTTCGGGCCGCTCGTCGCCGTCTCCGATGTCAGCTTCGAGATCGGGCCCGGGGTGACGGCCCTCCTCGGGCCGAACGGGGCCGGGAAGTCGACGATGCTGCGCATGCTCTGCGGGCTCGCGCAGCCGTCGCGCGGCAAGGTGCGCGTGCTCGGGCGCGACCCGCGTTCCGACGTCGCGGTCACCGGCTCGATCGGGCTCGTGCCGCAGCAGGAGAGCGTCTTCGAGCCGCTCACCGCGCACGGGTTCGTGCGGCTCGCCGCCGTGCTCCACGGCCTGCCCGATCCGGACGCCGCGGCGACCGCCGCCCTCGAACTGGTCTCTCTCGACCCGGCCGACACCCGCAAGCTGCCCACGTACTCGAAGGGGATGCGGCAGCGCGTCAAGGTCGCCCAGGGGCTCGTGCACGACCCCGAGGTGGTGATGCTGGACGAGCCGCTGACGGGGCTCGACCCGCGCCAGCGCGCCGACATGATCGCGCTGTTCCGCCGCCTTGGCTCCGAGGGCCGGTGCGTGCTCGTCTCGAGCCACGTCCTCGACGAGGTCGAGCGCCTCGGCTCGGAGATCCTCGTCATGTCGCAGGGCCGCCTCGCGGCCGCCGGCGACTTCCGCGAATTGCGGGCGCTGATGGACGACCGGCCGCTGCGCGTTCGCGTACGCACCGACCGCCCGCGGGAGCTCGCGGGCGGGCTGCTCGAGGCGGGGGCGGTGCTCGGCGCCCGGCTCGAGGGCGAAGAGGCTCTCGAGCTCGACACCCACGACGCCCGAGCGCTCTCGCGCGCTCTCGCCCCGCTCGCGCGGGAGCGCGGCGCGAGCCTGCTCGAGGTTCGCCCGCTGGACGCGGATCTCGAAGGCGTCTTCCGCTACCTGGTGCAGCGATGAGCGCGGCGGACGCATCGGCCGCACGGCCGCGTCCTCGCGCGGGCGCCGCCATCGGCGCGCTCTACAGCCTTTTGCTGCGCACGCAGGTGACCTTGCCGCGCCTGCTCGGGATCGGGGCGCTCGCCGGGCTCGCCGTCCTGCTCGGCGTCTTCGCGCGCTGGGACGACAACCCCACGCAGGCCGCCGCGGACATCGCCGCCGCGTACGGCCTCGGGATCGTGGTGCCGTTCGCGGTGCTCTGGTTCGGCACGTCGGCGATCGGTGACCTCGTGGAGGACAGGCTGCTCGTCTACCTCTGGCTGAAGCCCGTGCCGCGCTGGCAGCTCCCGGCCGCTGCGATCCTCGCAACGATCACGCTCGTCGCCCCGCTCGCCGCCGTGCCGCTGGGGATCGCGGCGCTCGTCGCCGGCGACGGCGAGCTGGCGCTGACCGCGCTCGTCGCGGCCACGCTCGCGGTCTGCGCCTATGCGGGAATCTTCGTCGCGGCCGGACTGTGGTTCAAGCGGGCCGTCTGGTGGGGGCTCGCGTTCGTCCTCCTCTGGGAGAACGCGGCCGCCTACTCCTCGGATGGCCTCGCACGCTTCACGGTCGCAGGCTGGGCGAACTCGATCCTCTCGACGGCCTCGGGCGTCGACGTCCCCCTCGACACGCGCTCCGTGACCGCGGCGTTCATCGTGCTGCCGGCGGTGACCGTCGCAGGCTGGCTGGTCGCCACCTTCAGGTACGGCCGCGCCGACGTCGACTAGCCCGGCGCAGAGATCGCCGAGTCAGGTGGCGGCGGGGCGAAGCGGTTCCGACCCGTCCCACGCCTCGGCACTCTCCCGCACCATCTGGAAGAAGTCGCGCAGTCCCTGGCAGTCGACGTGGATCTCGATGTCATGGCCCAGCGAGGCGGACGCGTCGTGCAAGGTGCTGTTGACTTCGCCGAGCTGGGCGCTGAGGTACTCCGGTAGGCCACGGTCCTCGAGTTCGCGCCGAAGGTCCTCGACCGATGCCGGCGGTACCGCCCACGCGACGTGATGAACCCTTGGTCTGGCGCCCGAGAAGCGATCCTCGATCCGCTCCGGAACGAGGCGAACCATCTCCATCAACTCGATCGGGCCTCCGCCGCAGGTGCCGAACGCCGAGTGATGGACGAACTCCGCCGGCTCACCCCTCGAGGTGACGTTTTCGAACGGCACGTTCTCGACGAGGAAGAACGGTCCGGCTCCGAGCTGCTCCGCCAGGCGCTCAACGGTCGCCTCGATGTTCTCGACGACGTAGGCGTAGTGGTGTGCTCCCTCCAGCGGCGGTCGAAAAAGATCGCCTGGCACGACTCCCTCCTTGGTCTCGTCCAGCCGGCCCAAAAGAAGAACCTCGGAACTCTGACCGGAGTCCCGAGGTGTCAAGAGCGGGAGCGACGGGACTCGAACCCGCGACCTCCGGCGTGACAGGCCGGCGTTCTAACCAACTGAACTACGCCCCCAGGCGCAAGGTCGAATCTTAGCCGCGTCGAGAACGACCCGGGTGCAGCCGTCACAATGGGACGAGGGATTCGGGATGTCCGACGAGCTGAGAGACGAGGAGACCTACCTCGCCGCCCGGGCGGAGCAGCTGGCTGCCCGGATGGAGGGCGAGGGCGTCTCGCGCAAGAAGCTCCTCCAGCTCGTCGGTCACGCGCTGCCGCTCCTCACGGGAGGCAACCCCTTTGCCGCGGCGGGCAGCGCCAGTCGCCAGGCCCAGTCGAGCCGGCCGATTTACAAGCCGCTCCCGCCCGAGTGGTTCGTTCCCTTCGGGACGAACGCGGAGATGCGGTGGGACTCGCTCGCCGACGTGGGTTACGAGATTCCGAACGAACGATTCTTCGTCCGCAACCACACGGCGACGCCCCTGATCGATCCCGAGACCTGGCGCCTGCGCGTGTTCGGCGACGGCCTGAAGCTCCGGCCTGGCGCGGGCGATGCAGTCGAGTTCTCGCTGCGAGACCTCAAGAGGCTGCCCTCGAAGAAGCTGACGGCGTTCATCGAGTGCGCGGGCAACGGGCGCGGCCTCTTCGCCGGCCAGCAGGGAACGCCGGCGCCCGGGACGCAGTGGGGGCTCGGCGGGGTCGGCGTCGCGGAGTGGTGCGGCGTCCCGCTCTCCGAGGTGCTCGAGCGCGCCGGACTGACCAGGTCGGCCGTCGACGTGCTTCCGGAGGGTCTCGATCCCAACGTCGTCTCGGGCGGCGTCGACCTCGGCAAGGTGCGCCGGCCCCTCCCGGTCGACAAGGCGCTCGACGACGTCCTGCTCGCCTACGAGATGAACGGGGTGCCGCTGCCCCCCGACCACGGCTATCCGGTTCGACTCGTCGTCCCGGGCTGGGTCGGGATCGCGAGCATCAAGTGGCTGGGACAGATCGAGGTCTCGGCGCAGCCGCTCTTCTCGCCCTGGAACACGACCTCGTACCGCATGTTCGGGCCCGACTACCCGGTCGACTCGCCACCGCTGACGGGCCAGCCTGTGAAGAGCGCGCTCGAGCTTCCGCGAGGCGCGGTCCTCCCGGCGGGCGTACGGACGACGTTGACCGGCCGAGCCTGGTCCGGCACGGCTGCGATCGACCGGGTCGAGGTCTCGACGGACCGGGGGGCGACCTGGGCGGAGCGCCCGGCTGCACGGAAAGAACCGCGCCGGCGCCTGGGTGCAGTGGAAGTTCAAGTTCGAGCCGGGCTCGCCCGGGGAGCACGAGGTCTGGACACGGGCCACCGACAAGGACGGCCAGACCCAGCCGGTCGACGTCCCCTTCAACTCCTACGGGTACCTGAACTCGGCGGTCGTGCGCCACCCGGTCGTCGTCGCCTAGGACGGCAAATCAAAGAGGCGGGGCCGACCCCAGCTCGACCCCGCCTCAACGAGGGGACAGTCCTGATCGGACTCTACTCGGCCCGTTTGGATCCGCCTGCGAGGCGGCGTAGACTATTGTCGACAGGGGTCCGACCTTTGTCATAGCCCCGGGGCCCACGGGCCGCAGTGGGCCTCGGGGCCCAGCTTCGATAAGCGGCGAGCTAGCCGACGAGCTGGCGCCAGACGGCGGCCGGTCCGACGTCGTCGGGGAGCTCCTCGAGGAGCGCGATCGCCTCGGAGGCGGGGCCGCACCAGAGCAGCCCACTCAGCGGCGGGCCTTTCAGCATCACGCTCGAGCCCAGATCCTGAATGGCGACGTAGTCGTCTGCGCCCGTCCGCCCAAGCGTGCAGGCGAGACGGTCGAGCTCGACCCGGATGTGCTCGGCGGTGAGCACGACGATTCCAGTATGAGGAATCGGAGGCCTGGGGTCTACGGAGTGGTGATCCGGGCTACCCGGTGATCGCCTCCCACCGGTCGACCAGATGGTCGGCCGTTCGCCACGCGAGAGCCATGACTGTCTCGGTCGGGTTGCGGCCGCCCGAGGTGGGGAAGTTCGACGCGCCGAGGACGCCGAGGTTCGGCACCTCGTGCGAGAAGCACCACCGGTCGGTGACGTCGGCGTCGGGGTCGTCGCCCATCCGTGTGCCCCCGTAGGCGTGCGTCTGCACCGAGAGTGAGCTCGGCGCAACGGGCCAGACCTCGGAAGCGCCGGCTTCCCTCAGCCAGTCCATGCACTTGGCCTGGACGAAAAGGGCCGCGCGGCGCTCGTTCTCCTTCAGGTCGTTCGTGACCCGCACGACCGGGAAGCCGTCGGGGTCCTTCGTGCTGGGATCGAGGTCGAGGAAGTTGTCCTCGTACGGGGCCACGTTCACCTGCGTCGCCGCCGAAGCGACCGAGATCGCATTCTCCTTCAGCCACGCTTTCCAGGCCGAGCCCCAGCGGGGAATCGACGGCGGAGTCGTCCGGGCCGCCCCGATGGGCTTGGCCTCCATCGTCGCCGACATCGTGCCGCCGCCGGTGAAGCCCAGGCCCATGTGGTCGAAGAAGTCGCTGTCCCAGTCGTCCACAGCCGTCCACTGGCTCGCCGTCCCCGAGTAGCGGTTCAGGCGGCGTCCCGGGATGACGCCGTTCGCACCCGCCCGGACGTGCGCGAGGTAGTGGCGCCCGACCTGGCCGTGGTTGTTCGAGAGCCCGCCCGGAAAGGCCGACGAGGCCGACAGGAGGAGGAGGCGAGTGTTCTCGTACGTGTAGCCGGCGAGCAGCACCGCCTTCGCCGGCTGGAAATGCACCTTGCGGCCCTTGAGGTAGCGGACCCCGTTCGCCTTTCCGTCGCGGTCGACGGTGATCTCGATCGCACGCGCGCCCTCGAGGACCTTGAGGTTCCGCGTCTTCTCCGCCATCGGGATGGCCGTCAGATTCGTGGAGCCTTTGGCGTCGACGTGGCAGCCGCCCCACGTGCAGAAGCCGTGGTACTCGCAGGCGTTCAGGCCGTTGTAGGGCTGCGAGCGGATCGCGGCCGGACCGGCGAACGGGTGCCAGCCGAGCCGCCGCGCTGCCTCCGCCATGAACTCGGTGAAGCCCGTCCGCCTGAGCGGTGGCAGCGGATACTCACGGCCGCGCGGGCCCTCGAAGACGTTCCCGCTCGGATCGATCACCCCGCCCAGGTTCCCCGCCTTGCCCGAGACGCCGTGCAGGAACTCGACCTTGTCGTAGTAGGGCTCGAGCTCCTCGTAGTCGATCGGCCAGTCGGTGAGCGTCGAGCCGGCCGGAAGCGCTCCGGCGCCGTACCTCCGAATCGTCTCGCTGCGCTGGTTGAAGTTCCACGGCATCAGGCGCCAGCTCTGGCACGTCCAGTGAATCGATGTCCCGCCAACGCCGTTCATCATGCGCCCGGGCGCGATCGCGGGCACCGAAGCCTCTGCGGCCGTCCGCCGCTGCGTCGGCACCTCGTCGTTGACCTTCGCCCGGCCGAGCCAGTTGCGAATGTCGTTGCGAATCTCGTCCGCGTGGAAGTCCCGCACGGAGAAGCGACCGCCGGCCTCGAGGCCGACGACCTCGAGGCCTGCCCGGGCGAGCGGCAGCACCGCAGTCCCGCCACCAGCTCCTAGCCCGATGACGACGACGTCGGCCTCCTTGGCCCTAGTGCTCATCACGGCCTCCCTTCCGTCCGCCCTTGAACAGTGGGAAGTCGGCGGTCGACTTGTGGGCGGGAACGACCGTCACATCCATCTGCTGCTCCGCGGCGCCGAAGCTGAGCTTCACTCCGGGGAAGCCGATCAGGTCCCATCCGACGAAGTCCTCGTTTCCGCCGTGCACGGGGTCGCCGAACATGCCCTGGAGGCAATGCTCGCGGACGAGCTCGAAGAACGCGCGCGAGCCGCCCGCGAACCCGGTGGCGACGTTCTGCTCCATGGCCGTGAGCACCGCGTCTTGCTGGGCTGTGTTCAGGTCGGCGAGCCGATCGCCGAAGCGGCCTTGCGCGTAGGCGTCGACTCCGGCGAGGCCGTCGGAGTAGGAGGCGCGCACCGGGGCGAGCTCCCCGCCCAGCGCCCGGTCGATGTAGCGGGTGACGCGCGCTTCTGCGGCACCCGGGCCGTTCGCGTCGCTCGGGATGAGGCGGTCGACCATCGCCTCGACCGTCTCGGCCTCGGAAGCGGTCAGGGCCTCGAGCCTCTCCCTTGGATGGACGGGCGCGGCCGCTGCGGGCGCCATCGCGGCGGTCGGTGCGGCGGCTGCGACGCCGACGAGTCCGGCGCGTTTCAGCAGATCACGGCGGGAGAGCGCGCGCGAGTCGCCTCCCCCTCCCTCGTACGGTTGCATGGGCTCCTCCCCAGGATTCCTTCGGAGCCCGGCCGCCTAGGTATACGCCGTCCTGCAGCGGACGGTTTGGCGCGGTCCTGCGAGTGGGCGGTGCCGGGTTCGAACCAGCGACCTCCTGCTTGTAAGGCAGGCGCTCTCCCAGCTGAGCTAACCGCCCAGGTGCCCCCAGCGGGATTCGAACCCGCGCTACGGCCTTGAAAGGGCCGTGACCTGGGCCGCTAGTCGATGGGGGCGCGGCCCGGCAAGGATAGCGGGATGCCGGCGCTACACTCGCTCGGCGTGGGCCGGTAGCTCAGTTGGCAGAGCAGGGGACTTTTAATCCCAAGGTCGCTGGTTCGATTCCAGCCCGGCCCATTCGACGTCCGGCCTACCGCTGGCTGATCTCGTACTGCTGCCCACTCCGAACGATCATGTGCGCGAAGCCAAGCTCACGAAGGACCTCGACGTGCGGCTCGATCGGAGTATCGGAGTGCCCGCCGGCAACGATCAAACCCGTCTCCGCTGTGCTGACGATCCGGGCGGTGTCGCCATCGGCGTGGAATAGGGTTCGTTGCGTCCCTGCGAGTCGGCCTTGCGACCGAATGTCGAACGTCCCGTCGGGACCGGGCACGAGCGTACAGCCGGCGACCCTCACCGGCAGTTGTAGGCCACGCAGGCGTTCCTCGGCCGACACGCCTGCCGATCATAGGGCAGCCGCGCTCGGGAACGGTTATGCGGCCACGTCCATGACGCAGTCGGGGATGAGGACGTGGAAGGAGGCGCCGCCGCCCGGAACGTCCTCGACCCAGGTGCGGCCGCCGTGGATGCCGGCGAAGCGCGCGACGAGTGAGAGGCCGATGCCCGCGCCCGGCGCCATCGAGAGGACGTTGGGGCCGCGGTTGAAGGTCTCGAAGACCTCCTGCTTGTACTCGTCGGCGATGCCCGGCCCCTTGTCCTCGACGACGAGGAGGAGGTCCGTGCCTAGCGTCTCGAGGCGGATCTGGATCGGGCTCCCCGGCGGGGTGTGCTTGGCCGCGTTCACGACGAGGTTGTCGACGATCCGCTCCATCTTCGCGCCGTCGACGTTCGCCGCCACCGGCCCACCGGTGATGCTGACGGTGCGGTTGCCGAGCGGGTAGTCGGCCACGACTCGCCGCACCAGCTCGCCGACGTCGACCCGCTCGCGCCTGACCACGGTGTGCCCCACGCGCAGCCGCTCGATGTCGAGGAGGTCGGCGAGCAGACGCTCGAGACGGCGTGCGGCCTGTGCGATGTCGGTCACGATCTCGTCGATCGTCTCCGGGTCGAGCTCCGAGCGGCGCTCCTCGAGCGTGAGCGCGAAGCCGAGCACCGAGGTGAGGGGCGTGCGGAGCTCGTGCGAGACCGCCGAGAGGATGTCCTCGCGGAGCCTCTCGACCTGCCGCTGCTCCGTGACGTCCTGTGCCGTGCCGACCATCGACACGGGCTCGCCTCCCTCGATGAGAGCGCGCCCTCTGCCCGAGATGACCCTCTCGCTTGCGTCAGGGAGCAACAAGCGGTGCTCGACTGCGAACGGCTGCCCATCCGCGAGAGCCTGCCTGACGGTCTCGTCGACCCGCGCGCGGTCTTCCGGGTGCACCCGTTCGAGGTAGGGGCTGTACGAGAGCGGCGCCGCCCCCTGTTCGACGCCGAAGATGCGGTAGAGCTCGTCCGACCACGTGATCGTGTCGCTCCGGAGGTCCCATTCCCAGCTGCCGATGTGCGCGATCGACTGGGCCTCACTTAGGCGCGCGGCCGTCTGGGCGAGCGCCTTGCGCCCGGCCTCGCGCTCGGCCAGCGTGGCGCCGACCACGAGGATGCTCACGACCACGACGGCGAAAAGCGCCTGCGCGAGCTGCACGCGCTCGGTCGCAGTGTCGCCTCCGAGCGGGATCTGCCCCTCGACGGCGCCCCACGTCCCGATCGCGCCGACGAGGAACGACGCGGAAGCGGCGCCGACCTGCCTGAAGCTGAGCGCAGCCCACAGAAGCAGCGGGAAGATGAGGTACGGGTACCGCCAGGCGCCTCCGAGAAACACGATCGCGCTCATGGCGGCGACAGCAGCCAGGAGGCCGAGCCCTTCGACGACCCGCAGGGGCGTGGGCCGGATGTGGCGCGACGCGTAGAGCACGAGCAGCACGGGGGCGACCATGAGCACGCCCATCGCGTCCCCGAACCACCACAGGACCCAGGCCGTGCCGTACGGATCCTCGGTCGCGTCCGCGATGGTCAGGACGGTGACGCCGTTCGTGGCGCTGACGATCGTCGAGAGCAGGGCGCCGCCGATGACGAGGGCGAGCACCGACCGGACGCGGTCGAGAGCCGGCGTGAAGCCGATCCGACGGACCAGGAACGCGCCGAAGACGGCGGCCGCTGTGTTGCCGACCGTGATGCCCGCGGCGACCGCGAGCGAGGCGTCGCCGGTGGCGTTGGCGACGAACGCGCCGAGCGCGACCGCCGGCCAGTAGCGGACGCCGAGGATGAGTAGCGCGGCGAGCGCAATGCCCGAGGGCGCCCAGACGGGGGTGATCACGCCGTGCGAGACGTCCAGGGCGAGGCCTAGCTTGGCCGCGCCGACGTAGGCGCCCGAGACAAGCGCGAAGAGGAGGACCGCCCGCGCGCCCACGCGCGAGAGGTCGGGCGTCCGGGTGCCGGCTCGTGGAGTCATCGACGATCGCCTCCGCGTTCACATTGTCACAGACGATTCACTCCTTCCCTAGCCCCGGATTGTCGATCTGGCATGGTGCGTTGGTGATCCTCCGAGAGCCCGCCCACTCGCTCGATCCGCGGGTTCGGACCTACTGGATGGTCGAAGGGCTCATGGGCACGGCGGTCGTCGCAGTCCTCGTGATCGCGGGAACGGTGATCGCCGGCCTGGCGGGCGCAGAAACCGTCGCGTGGCTGATCGGCAGCCTGGGAGGGCTAGTGGTCGTCGCCGTCGCCGTCTCGGCCTTCGCGGTGCCGCGGCTCGACTACCGGCACTATCGCTACGAGGTCACAGAGCTCGGGCTCTATGTCGCCAAGGGCTGGCTCTGGCGGGGGCACCAGGTCGTCCCGCACGCGCGGGTGCAGACCGTCGAGACCACCGTCGGCCCGCTCATGCGCGCCTTCGGCCTCGTATCCGTCGAGATCACGACCGCCTCGTCGGGCGGAGGCATCTCGATCCCCGGCCTGGGCCCGGACGTCGCCGACCGGCTCGTGCAGGAGCTCGCAATGCGCGCAGGCCTCGAGGAGGGGACATGACCGAGCTCGAGGGCCGGCTGCACCCGCTCGCCGTGCTCGTCATCGCGCGGCGGTTCATCGGCGCAAGCCTGCTTCCGATGCTCGCCCTCATCGTCTCCGCGGGCCTCCGGGTCATCCTCCCGATCGCGCTCGTCCTCGTGCTCGTCGGGGTGCCGCTCGCCGTGCTCTCCTGGTGGCGGTTCCGCTACCGCGTGGGCGACGGGAAGCTCGAGCTGCACTCGGGCGTCTTCAGCCGCAGCGTGCGGACGATCCCGCTCGACCGCATCCGCGGGGTCGACGTGACAGAGCCGTTTATCCACCGGCTCCTCGGCCTCGTCAAGGTCGACGTGGAGGCCGCCGCGGGCGGCCGCTCGAAGGCGGAGCTGTCGCTTGCCGCGGTCTCGCGCGAGCAGGCCGACCAGCTGCGCGAGGCGGTACTCGCCGGACCGCGGGCAGCGCCCGGAGAACAGGTCGAGGAGGCGCGCGCCGTTGTACCAGGCCACGTCCCGGCTCCTCGTTCTCGGCGGGATCACGAGCATGCGCTACCTCCTCGCGCCCGCGGCCGTCGTCGGCGTCGTCTTCAACCTCGCCGACGATCTGCCCGGCGGGATCGTCGACCGCGCGACGGATGCCGCCGCGGACAGGTTTCCGACGGACACACTCGGCATCGTGCTCCTCGTCGCGCTCGGCATCGGGCTCGTCGTCGCCGCGGCGATCGCGGGCTCACTGCTCGTGGACTGGGGGTTCACGACGCGCGACGAGGGCGAGCGGCTCGTCGCTTCGCGCGGCCTCCTCACCCGGCGTGTCGTTCATCTCGACCGCGACCGGATCCGCGGCGTCGACGTGCGTGATTCCCCGCTGCGGCGCCCTCTCGGGCTCGCGTCGGTGAACGCGATCGCCGCCGGGCTCCGGGGGCGAGCCGGAGGGACGGCGCTCGCGCCGGTGATCGAGACGGAGAAGTTGCCGGGGCTCCTGCAGGCCGTCGACCCGCTGGCGCCGGACCCGGCGGCCGCGCTGGTGCCGCATCCGCCGGCGTCGAGGCAGCGCCGGCTCGTGCGCGCGTTGGCGCTTCCCCTCCTGGCTCTCGCGATCTTCGCGGCGCTCGGGCTCCTTTGGGTCGCGCTCGCGGCGGCGGTCGTGGCCGCGCTCGCCATCCTGGTCGCCCTCGACCGCCACCGCCAGCTCGGGCACCGCTTCGACGGCCGCCGGCTCGCGCTCAGGGGCGGCAGCCTCCAGCGGCGCTGGTCCGAGCTCGATCCCGACGCGGCCGTCGCGTTCGAGGTGAGGAGCTCGCCGGGGCAGCGCCGCGCCGGCGTGTGCACGCTCACCCTGTACCTGGGCCAGGGCGCAGGTTCGCGGCGCGCGCTCGACCTGGGCGAGGACCAGGCCACCGCGCTCCTGGCGCAGATCAGGCCGCAGCTCTTCCGGCCGCTCGTCGCTTTCGCCGCAGCCGGCGGACTAGGCGACGGCCGGCTTGGGCAGCGGCTCGATGGCCGCCAGTGCCCGGGCGATCTCCTCCTCGGGAAGCTCGAAGTCCTCGAGCTTGCCGTGGAGGTAGGCGTCGTAGGCGCCCAGGTCGAAGTGCCCGTGGCCGGAGAGGTTGAAGAGGATCGTCCGCTCTCGCCCCTCTTCGTCGGCCTGTGCCGCGGCCTGGATGACGCCGTGCACGACGTGGGCCGCCTCGGGCGCCGGGATGATCCCCTCGCACTGGGCGAAGCGCACCGCGGAGGCGAAGACGTCGGTCTGCCCGTAGGCCTCCGCCCGCACGAGCCCGTCGAGGACGAGCTGCGAGACGAGCGGCGCCATGCCGTGGTAGCGGAGCCCGCCCGCGTGGATGCCGGGCGGGATGAAGTCGTGGCCGAGCGTGTGCATGGGGACGAGCGGGGTGAGCTGTCCCGTGTCGCCGAAGTCGTAGGCGAAGGGCCCGCGCGTCAGCGTCGGGCATGCGGCCGGCTCGCAGGCGAGCACGTCGATGTCGCGCCCGGCGATCTTCTCGCGCAGGAACGGGAAGGTCAGGCCCGCGAAGTTGGAGCCGCCGCCGACGCAGGCTGCGACGAGGTCGGGGAAGGCGCCGGCCTCCTCCATCTGGGCGATCGCCTCCTGCCCGATCACCGTCTGGTGCATGAGCACGTGGTTGAGGACGCTCCCGAGCGAGTACGCAGTGTCCTCGCGCTGCGCGGCGTCCTCGACGGCCTCCGAGATGGCGATGCCGAGGCTCCCCGGCGAGTCAGGGTCTCCTTCGAGGATCGCGCGGCCGGACTGCGTGTCCTCCGAGGGGCTCGCGACGACGCTCGCGCCCCAGGTCTCCATCATCGAGCGCCGGTACGGCTTCTGCTCGTACGAGATCTTGACCATGTAGACCTTGCACTCGAGCCCGAAGAGCTTGCTCGCGAGCGAGACGGCGCTGCCCCACTGGCCCGCGCCGGTCTCGGTCGAGATCCGCGAGCGGCCCGACTCCTTCACGTAGTACGCCTGCGCCACGGCCGTGTTCGGCTTGTGGCTGCCGGCCGGGCTGACGCCCTTCGTACTTGTAGAAGATCCGCGAGCGCGTCCCCAGCTCCTGCTCGAGCCGGTGCGCGCGGTAGAGCGGCGTCGGCCGCCAGAGGCGATAGACGTCGCGAACCGCATCCGGGACGGGCACCTCGGCGTCCTGCGAGACCTCCTGGAGGATCAGCTCCATCGGGAAGAGCGGCGCCAGGTCGTCCGGGCCGATCGGCTCTCCCGTCCCCGGGTGGAGAACCGGCTGCGGCCGGTTGGGCATGTCGGCGGCGATGTTGTACCAGCGCTCCGGGATCGCGCTCTCGGGGAGGGTGATCTTCGTCGCGTCGCCCATTCGCGGGCGAGGATAACTCTTACGGTGTCTTGCCCGCGAGGATGGTCGCGAGCACCGCGCTGTCGATGTTTCCGCCGGACACGATGGCCACGATCTTCCCGCCGCCGGAGCGGCCGGAGAGGGCCGATGCGACGGCGAGTGCGCCCGCGCCTTCGGCCACGACGCGCACCCGCTCGACGAGGAGTCGGACAGCGGCCGCGGTCTCGTCGAGGGTGACGACGTCGGTTCCGTCGAGCAGCGGCCGCCCGAGGGCCCACATCTTCGGCAGCAATGCCCGGGCGCCGGCGCCGTCGACGAAGCTCGGCTTGTAGTCGATCTCACGCGGCTCCCCGGCTGCGAGCGAGGCCGTGAGCGGCGCGGAGGTCTCGAGCTCGACGACGCGCATGCTCGTCTCCGGGCGCAGCGCCTTGACGGCGCTCGCGATCCCGGTGAAGAGGCCGCCGCCGCCCCACGGCACGATGATCGTGTCCACGTCCGGCAGGTCCTCGAGGATCTCCAGGCCGATCGTCCCGTTCCCCGCCATCACCGGCTCGTCCTCGACCGGGTGCACGAAGAAGCCCTCGACGCCCGGGTAGCTCCGCTCCTCGAGCGCCTGCCACCAGCGGTCGAACGAGACCTTCACGTAGGTGCCTCCGAGGCGCTCGATCGCGTCCAGCTTGGTCTGCGGGGCGTGGTCGGGGACGATCACCGTCCACGGGATGCCCAGCTCCCGGGCCGCCCACCCGACGCCCTGCGCCATGTTCCCGGCGCTGGTCGTGAGGACGCCCGCGGCCAGCTCCTCGGGCGCGGCGGCCGACATGGCGTTGTACGCGCCGCGGATCTTGAAGGAGTTGATGGGCTGGAGGGTCTCGAGCTTGAGGTAGATCTCGGCCGGCGCGTCGTCGACGTGGAGGCGCACGAGCGGCGTGCGTACGGCGGTGCCGACAAGCACTTCGCGCGCGCGGCGGATGTCTTCGAGCGGGATCAGAGGTCGACCTCGGTGCCCGTGCCTGTCTCGTGCGCGCGCCGGTAGATGTGCTCGGCGGCGGCGAGGTCCTCGACCGCGAGGCCGAGGGATTTGAAGACCGTGAGCTCGTCGTCCGACGTTCGCCCCTCGGCGCGCCCGGCGAGGAGCTCGCCGAGCTCGGCGCGGATGTGCTCGGGGCCGATGGCGCCCTCCTGCTGCGGGAAGAGGAAGTCGCCCGCCTCGTTCACAGTCGACTCACGGCGGTCGACGAACAGGGAGGCTGCGGCCATCGTGGCCGTGTCCAACTCGCGCGTGGTCGGGATGCTGGAGCCGACCGCGTTGACGTGCGCGCCCGCGCGGAGCCACTCACGGCGCAGGATCGGCTCGGGAGCCGAGGTGGTCGTGCAGACGACGTCCGCGTTCCTGACGGCCTCCTCGGCACTCGCCGAGACCTCGATCGGGAAGGCCGCGACGGCCTCGGCGGCCAGCGCCTGAGCGTGCTCGGGCGTCCGGCTCCAGATGCGTGCAACCTCGAACTCACGCGCGACGGCCATTGCGGCCAGGTGGGAGCGCGCCTGTACGCCCGCGCCGAGCACAGCCAGCTCGCGTGCGCCGTCTCGCGCCAGGAGCCGCGTGGCCACGGCGGACACAGCCGCGGTGCGAATCGCGGTGATCGCCGAGGCGTTGACGACTGCGCGCACCTCGCCGGTCTCGCCGTCGGAGAGGATGACGACGCCCTGGTGAGCGTCCAGGCCCCGGGCCGGGTTGCCCGGCATGACGCAGACGGCCTTGAGGCCGAAGGCGGCCGACGCACCCGAACGGTGCGCCGGCATGAGGCCGAGGAGCCCTGCCGCGTCCGGCGGACGGACGACGAACCTGAGCGGCTGGTGCATCTCACCGCGCTCCAGCGCCTCGAGTGCCTCGGCCATGACCTCGACGCATTGGTCCATGGGGAGAAGCCGGGCGACGTCCGCTTCGCCGAGGATCAGCGTCTTCATGCGAACAGCGCTCCCAGCTCGTTGCGTTCGACCTCTGTCAGGCCGACGTCGAGCGCACGCAGGCCCGGCTCCAGGTGGGCGGGCCGCCGGGGCCCGAGGATCGCGGCGGTCACGGCCGGATGGGAGAGCACCCACGCGAGGGAGAGCGTCGTCAGGTCGACGCCCCGCTCCTGCGCCGCCGCCTCGAGCGCGTCGAGTCCGTCGTAGGTCTTCTCCTCTTCGAGGCCTCGGTACGGCTCGGGGCGCAGGGTCATGCGAGAGCCCTCCGGATAGGCCTCGGCGCGCCGGTACTTCCCCGTCAGCCAGCCGCCGGCAAGCGGGCTGAACGGCGTGTAGCCGAGACCGTGCTGCGTGCAGAAGTCGAGCACGCCGTCCTCGTCGTCCCGCTCCAGGAGGCTGAAGGAGTTCTGCACCCAGTCGAAGCGTACGGTTCCGCGCTCCTCGCTCGCCCGCAGCGCCTCGTCGAGCTGGGCCGCATCCATGTTGCTCGTCCCGATCGCCCGGACCTTGCCGGCGCGGACGAGCCCGTCGAGGGCCTCCAGGGTGTCGCCCACGGGTGTGTCCGGATCGGGCTCGTGGATCACGTAGAGGTCGACGTGGTCGACGCCGAGCCGCTCGAGGCTGCCCTCGATCTGCCGCCGGATGCGGTCCGGGGCAAGCCCGCGGTCGTCCGGGTCGCCCTCCACGGAGTGGAAGACCTTCGTCGAGAGCACGATCCGGTCGCGCACCTCGGGCCCGCGCCGGGCGAGCCAGCGCCCGATCGCGCGTTCGCTCC